>CAZUBW010000065.1:0-24220 GCA_964618645.1 uncultured Bacteroidales bacterium
GGAAAATATAATCGGGGTTTTTATATATGGCACGCGCAATAAGCATGCGCTGTTTCTGCCCGGTACTTAAACCATGCCCGTCATTCCCTATCCGGGTGTTGTACCTTAGGGGTAACGATTCGATATACTCTTTCACATTCGCTGTTATCACAGCCTGTTCGAGCTTTCCTTTGTCGGGGACTTCATCAATAATGCCTATGTTGTTTGCAATGGAATCGGAGAAAATGAATCCTTCCTGCATTACAACTCCACAGCGTTTTCGCCACTGGGTTTGGCTGTATTGGTTCAATTCAATGCCATTCAGGTGTATTTTTCCCTTAACAGGTTCATAAAAACCAAGGAGAAGTTTCAGTAAAGTGGTTTTTCCGCTGCCGCTTGTTCCAACAATGGCGGTTATTCTTTTGGCAGGAATTACCAGCGAAACATCATTCAGCACTTTCTCCGAATGCGGACCCTCGTATTGGAAGGTAACATGATCTACAGCAATATCTTTGTCTGCAGGTATATCCTGTATTTTATTGTCCTCGGGCTTTTCTTCATCCTCGCGGTTATGAATTTCGCCTAACCTTTCAAGGCTGATTTTTGCATCCTGTGCAGCCTGAGTAAACCCTATAAACTGTTGGATGGGAGCGTTAAGCTGTCCGATTATATACTGCACAGCCATCATCATACCCAGGGTCATATTACCGGAGATAACTGCCTTAGCCGAAAGAAAAGAAATAAAAAGGTCTTTCGCCTGATTGATAAAGGTGGCTCCTAATTGCTGGTTTTGGTTCAATGCCAGTCCTTTTACACTTACCTTGAACAACCGGGCCTGAATGCTTTCCCACTCCCAACGTTTTTGTTTTTCGCAGGCATTCAGCTTAATTTCCTGCATACCTGTCACCAGTTGTACAATATTGCTTTGGTTGGCCGATGCCTGCTGGAAACGCTTGTAGTCGATCTCCCTTCTTCTTTTCAAAAAAATCATTACCCAGGAAACATAAAGGATGCTTCCCAACACAAATATACCCAGTATACCTACATGGTATATGGCCATTATTGTTGTATATATAACCAGTGTTAGTGAAGCAAAAATAATGTCTACCAACGATTGCGTTAAAAAGGATTGTATACGGTTATGATCCTGGATGCGCTGCATGATATCGCCGATTAATTTGGTATCGAAAAAGGCGATCGGCAATTTCATGAGCTTAATAAGAAAATCAGATATCAGCGAAATACTGATTCGTGTGGTGACATGCAGCATAATCCAGTTCCGGATAAAACCATTGGCTGCCTGACCCATTGTAAGAATCATTTGAGCAACGAGTATAAGTATGATGAAAGCCAGGTCGCTGTTGCCAATTCCGTAATCGACAATCGACTGGGTCAGGAAAGGGAAAATAAGGCTCAGCACACTGCCTGCCAGCATGCCCAGGCCCAACTGCAATAAGTATTTTCTATAGGGCCTTAAGTATCCCAGCAAATAAACGAATCGTGTTTTACTTAATTTCTCGTCTTCATGGGCATAGAAATCCGGTGTAGGTTCAAGCAGCAGAACAGCGCCCTCGTTTTCTCCATCTTCCTTTGTACCATACCAGCACTTCAGGAATTCTTCTTTGGTGTAATCGAGCAAACCACGGGCAGGGTCAGCAACGCGCACCATACATTCACCATTTGATAATCTTCTGTTTTTCCTGATATCGTAGACAACAACAAAATGGCTTTGATTCCAATGTGCAATGCAGGGTAATGGCACCTCATCATGCAACTGATCCCAGGTAAGCTTGTATCCTTTTGTACGGAAGCCAATATTTTCAGCAGCTTCACTGATGCCCAGCATCGATACGCCATCGCGGGTGATATAGGAGTTATCGCGTAAATACTGAAGGCTATAGCTTTTCCCATAATGTTTTGATACCATACGTAAACACGTAGGACCACAATCCATTGCATCAAGCTGCTTATAATGGGTAAATTTCATTTTGCTTATCAAGCAGTCGTATAAAAGTAGGATGACAATCTATGGAATCAGGTTGTCTAAAATTTGTGATTACCATTATCTCACTTTTAACAGCACAATTATTGGATTATCGTCCTCTTTAACACTATTGGCAAGCCGGACAAGTTGTTCCTTTTTCTCAGGATAAACAGGTTTTGAGTTTATAAAATCCTCTGTAAGAATATATGCTTTTAACTCGTGCGGATTAATAAAACTAACCAATGTTTTAACATCTTTTGATGTCAGTAAGAACAAATCTGGACCTCCGTCAATATCATTTTTAAGAAAATCGTATGAAGAAGAGGAAACTCCATTTGTAATATTTTTTGAAGCTAAAAATGTTTTAAAACTATCATCTTCAATAATGTATGTATATATATAATTATCAAACTCAATTAATTCTAATTCATTAATATAGTTTTTATCCGCAAGATCTCGCACTTCCCTCATTTCATCTTCAGAACTAAATATCAATGATTCCGTTGAGTAGCGTTTATCACCCCGGTTTAAAACCATATATGGCTCAAATTGTAAATCGGCAAATTTGAATATCGTATCGCAATATCTTTCTTTTATATAAAGCGTGTCATTTTTATAATAATGTAGACATTCTTCATCTTGCTGTACAAATATTATTGTGCCTGGAGTATATTGATATTTATTTATATAACTTTTTACTATTTTGCCATCATAATCTAACAGATCAAAAGCATAAGTATTTGTTCCAGTGTTTCTTTTATAGCCTAGAACAGAACCTTCTGTACAAAAAATATGGGTGATATCTTTAGGACATGATATTGTTTTTAAAAACTCGCCATTTGTCGTATACAGGAATATTTTATCCTGCAACAAAGATAAAATTGCTATTCTATTGTTTTTAACATCAATGGAAAAGTCGTTTATAAATAAGTATTCATCCGGACCATGTCCTTTTTTACCAATTTGGGTCAGGAATTTCCCTTCGAGGTTGAATTTTAGTATACTTGAACCGAAAAGACTATTAATATATATAGCATTATCAGTTACTAATACTTTGTCGTCTAATACATCGTCTTCAATACTTATTCCTGAAAACATGCTTCTTTCATTGGTTTCCAAAAGGATATATTCTATGTCGAATATATTAAGATCAGAAAGTCTGATTTGACTATTATTATTGGTATACGAAATTTCAAGTTCAATTTTGTTATTATCATAATGCTTGTTGCTGCTGCAGGCTATAAAACACCAAAGACCATATAAAACAGGTAATAACACTATTATTTTGATAAAAGAGATCATAAAAACCTTTTTTAAAATGTTAAAAATATAGGAGAGAGTTGACCTCTCTCCTAAAAAACTTAAGCACATGTATGAAAAGTACCTCCCATATTCTCACATTTTCTTTTATTTCTCGGAGAATCACAACGATTACTTGTCCATTCTGCTAGTGTATCACTACCATTTCTGCAAGCTACATTTACCTGGTCCTTCCCACCTTTTAACTGAATCAACTCTTCATCATTCAATACCCTTTCAGGGGCGATATTCAAATTTTCAATTGTTTTCATTGTACTAAGTTTTAGAAATAATAATCACTGAATAATGGTTTGTCTGATATATCCTTTCACAGATGCTGGTGGTTTCACCATAAAAGCGCTTTTTGTTATCTTTGTCACATCACCTCCTTTCGTGTTAAAGGTGTGTGGCGGCAGGAAGCTGGTTGTTCTAACACATGTGCTTCCTGCCTTTTATAACCACGTATGGTGCTTAAAATTTCATCTGGTAGAAATGCTATCTGCTCCGGTTCAAAAATTGAGGGATAGGGATACCCGTCCAGCAATACCTGGGGCGTACCATTAATCCCGCATTGCTCAAACAAATGCCGGTTTTCGCGGGAAATCCTTTCAAAATAATCGGAGCTATCATGCATAACATCAGATGAATGCATTTCTTTCAATGCGTTTTCCGTGTTATTGAACCAATTATCAATGAAGGCCAGAACTTCTAGGTTGCTTTGCTGCTTGTACAGCCTGTATATTTGGTTGATTAGCTTTCGCGACAGCAGATCATCATCTGCCCAAAATACCAGCACTACCTTAACCTTTTGAAGTGATGTCAGCAGCATTCTGATCTTCGCGAATAAAGCTGAACAATGTTTGCAGTGAAAACTCATAAATACAGTTAAAGTATTTTCTGCTGCAGGGTTACCAAAAACCAGGCTATTTTCCTTAACCGGAATGTTAATCGGTTCACTTTTCATTAACATCAACCGGAACACCTCCGGGTCGCCTCTAAGGGTTAATAGTGCATTGTGATCTTTCCGCTGAGAATTCCTTTTCACCCAGTTTAATTTCAAGCCATAATAAAGTGTACCGGGTACCAGAAAGGATATCGCAAGACTCAAAAAGTCAGTAAATACAAGGTTAACAGGCTTCAGATAGGGCAGTAGCAAAATGAATTCCATTACGATTATGCATTGAACCAAAAGGCACAGTATGCACCACTATTTTAACTTTATGGCCTGGTAATAGACAGAATACACCGGGTAGGGTAACGCTAAGGCACTGACAAAAGCCATCAGGTGCAATGAGGTCTGCGATTGTATTGTAATCATGTACAATAGCAATCCTGTAAAATACAAAAATCCTATATCGGACCAACCCATCCACCCAAATACATGGGATGCTTTTGAATCAATTACTGAATGACAATCAGCCTTTTTTCCAAACCTACATAAGGATTGTAACACTGCGTGGTGAATCTTAAACTCGTTCAGCACCAAAACCAACGAAACGAGGATGCCGGAGATAATTGTCCCTGCTAATGGCCAATATTTATCAGCTATGGGAATGTTTCCTGTTAATATAGGATACAAACCAAAGGACAGTATTGTAAAGATTGTGATTGGCAAAAACATCATATCCAACCATTCGTTGTTTCTTTTTATGCGGAAATCACTTTCTCCGGCTTTGTTATTTGGTTTAACAATGATTACAGCTCCTGAAAGCCTTGCTGTAAATGTCTGGCATGCTTCATGCAATTGTTTTCCCTGCCCTGTTGAATAAACAACTTCATTTTCCGAAACATGATAAACAAATGCCAGTTGTCCTCCTCCGTCATTAAGGTGTGCAATAAAAGAACCTTGTAACGCCATAATCTCGGGAATCTTTAACCGTATTGGATAATGTTCGATTCCCCACTTTTTAAAACCGTCGCAAACACTTTTTAACGCAGGATAATGCGGGTGCGATAGCAAATAATCAGCGATTGTGGTACGGGTTACCCTTATTCGAAAATAACGTATTGTCTTTTGAACCACGGAAATGACATTGTCTGACATATCAATAACTTATATGATGATGAACCCCAATTATGCTACAAGTAACACTTTGCAGTAAAACGCATAGAACCATTACCTGCGCAGAAAGCAATAATTGGTTAAACCAATAAATCCGTCTTCTCCTCTGCTGAACCTGCCAACAACAAATAATCCTTCCTAACAAACCTCTCTTAACTATTCCATTTCGCTATTTCAGCAGCGGGATGACCAAAAATAGAAAGAAAAATTTTACGAATTTACCCCCCCCCCCGTAATTTATAATGATTCTAAATAAATACAGGAATGAAGAAATGAAGAAATGAAGAAATGGGGACCTGTGTGCTGGATGCTGGATACTGGATGCTGGATACTGGATGCTGGGTGCTGGGTGCTGGGTGCTAGGTGCTAGGTGCTGGGTGCTGGGTGCTGGATGCTGGATGCTGGATGCTGGATGCTGGATGTTGGATACTGGATGCTGGATGCTGGATACTGGATGCTGGATGCTGGATGCTGGGTGCTGGGTGCTGGGTGCTGGATGCTGGATACCTGCCTGCGCCGAGTCATGCCATTGCCGCAGCCACTGCCGCTGCCGCTGCCGCTGCCACTGCCGCTGCTACTCGTCCCTTGTCCCTTGTCTCTTGTCTCTTGTCTCTTGTCTCTTTTCCCTTGTCCCTATCCCGCTTCTTCAGTAAAAACACCGATCCATTGCCATCAGCACAAAAAAAAGCTGGCATTTTATTACCCACGTAACGGTTTTTCGTATACTTGCGGGTACAGAACTAATTTCATGCGACTAAAGTTTCATTTGCTGCTCATTTGTGCAGTCTACGTTTCAAAACTTACCGCACAAACCGGTGAGGTTGACCATTGGGAATCTGTCGTTTTTCCTGGCGATTCCTGGCGCTATTTTCCGGCAACAACCTCTGGTCCTGCTACTGGTTGGCAGGACCCTTTGTTTGATGATACGGCATGGCTCCAGGCCATTGGTGGATTTGGCTATGGCGATAATGACGACATGACCGACATTGGTGGAAATCCAAATCCTCTTTCGGTGGCTGTCAGAACACGCTTTGTTATTTCCGACACAGCGTTGATTGAACTGGCTGTATTGCATATCGACTTTGACGATGGATTTGTTGCCTGGATTAATGGTGTGGAAGTTGCCCGGTCGAACCTGGGCATGCCCGGTGATTTCCCTGCATGGGATACGCCGGCTGCAGACCACGAAGCGGTTATGTATAATGGTTCAAATCCGCCTAACTTTATTATATCAGCTGCGCTGCTTAAATCGTGCCTGGTTAACGGCGAAAACACATTGGCCATTCAGGTTAACAATGCCAACAGTACTTCTTCCGACATGACTTGCATTCCCTATCTCTCAGTTGGGTTAACAACAACAGGATCGCACTACCGGCCGGTGCCTTATTGGTTCACTGAGCCTTATACGGGTTTTACAAGCTCACACCTTCCCCTGGTGATCATCGAAACCAACGGGCAAACCATTTTTGCCGATTACAAGATCACAGTCGACCTGAAGGTGGTGGATAATGGCAAAGGTTCGGTAAACCGGCTTACCGACGAACCCAACGGGTATAGCGGCAAAATAGGTATCGAATACAGGGGCTCCTCTTCCTTGATGTTTCCAAAAAAAAATTATGGTTTTGAAACCCGTACCATCGACGGAGCCGATTCGGCAGTTACCTTGCTGGGCATGCCGGCGGAGAGCGACTGGACGCTGCACGGGCCGTATTCCGACAAGTCGCTTATGCGTAACTACCTTGCCTATCACCTGGCAAGGGCTATGGGTAACTATGCACCGCGGGCTAAGTTCTGCGAAATGTTTCTCAACAGTCAGTACCAGGGCATATATGTGCTGATCGAGAAAATAAAACGTGATTCAAACAGGGTGGCTATTTCCAGGCTCGATACAGCCGATGTCATTGGAGATGACCTTACCGGGGGCTATATCATCAAAATTGACCGTTCTGCTGATGGCAGTTACACCGATGGCTGGTTTTCACCTTACGATGGCACGGGAAGCGATAATTCAGGTCCGTTTTTCTCGTGGCATTATCCCAAGTGGGAAGATATTTTACCGGTTCAGATGAATTATATCCGAAACAGGATTACCCGGTTTGAAGATGCATTGTATGGTACCCAGTACCGCGATCCATACATTGGCTACCGCAATTACATAGATGTGCCCTCGTTTATCGATTATTTTCTGTTGGTTGAGATAAGCAAAAATACCGATGGCTACCGGTTAAGCGCCTTTCTGCACAAGGACCGCGATGACAGAAACCGCCTGATCCGCATGGGGCCAATCTGGGATTATAACCTGGGCTTTGGTAACGCCGACTATCTGGAAGCTTTCAATACATACGGGTGGAATTATTCCGTTCCAGCTGATGGTTGGGGAACACCCTTCTGGTGGGGCAGGTTGCTGTCGGATCCGCTTTTTGCCAACCAGTTACACTGTCGATGGCTTAGCCTGAGGACTTCGTTCCTTACCGACGAATACATGCAAGACCTGATTGATGCTGTTGTCGACACCCTAGGGGCTACGGTGGACCGAAACTTCATCCAGTGGCCCGTTCATGGTTCCTATATCTGGCCCAATCCGTATGTGGGTAACAATTTTACCGAAGATATCAACTTTATGAAAGACTGGGTAATTGACCGCATTCACTGGATGGATGAGCATATGCCCGGTACCTGTGTTGTGGGCATTGAAGATCCGGCTTCTTTATCGTCGTTTGTGGTATTGGCCAAACCAAATCCATCGAAAGGGCAGATCAACCTTGAGATTCAGCAGTCCCTTCCCGGGGTGGTGAATGTTTACGTAACAGATTTATCGGGACGCAGCGTATTTCACCAGGCCATTGACTGTGAAAGCCGGACGGAAAAGCATATACCTTTGCCTCCGGGGATTTATATTGTTGGGGTTTCCAATGGATCAGCGGTACGGAACCTAAAAGTCATCGTCAGGTAAGTCCAGGTTTTTTATAGTATTCTGCCAAAGCCGGCCAGACGCTTTTTATAATAGGCTGAGTCAACCGATTCGATGCAAACCTGCTTTCCCCGGCTGGGTGAATGTATAAACATATTGTCGCCCAGGTATATCCCCACATGCGATATTTTTTTGCCATTGATGCGAAAGAATACCAGGTCGCCCGGGCAGGCGCGTTTTGCCTTTACCTGTTTGCTTGCAGCATACTGCGCCGATGAAGAATGGGGCAGGTTGTAGTTGAACTGTCCATACACGTATTTCACAAAGCCGGAGCAGTCGAATCCGTCTTTTTCTGAATGTCCATAACGGTAATTCACACCAAGGTTTTCTTTGGCTTTTGCAACGAGCAGCAGCCGGAGGCTGTCGTTGTCCATTGCCTGTAACTTAATGGTGTCGGGTATTTCTGGTTTCGATGCAATTATTTCGGAGTCTTTCGGTTTCACCGGTGCATCATCCCAGGTTACATGAAATTCCTGTGACCAGGTGTCCGGAATAAGTCCAGCCAACAACATTAATAAGGTAATCAACTGCTTCCTCATGGTGCAAAATTAACGGAATACCTTTAAAATTGTTGTAGGGTATTGTAGTTTTGAATACGGCAGGCCAAAGCCTTTCCGGAAAAAGTTGTATATTGGCATGGAAGAACAGGGATGGGACAAGCGGCAGTGGCAGTGGCAGCGGCAGTGGAGTGGCAGTAGCAGCATTGGCAGTCAAATCCCAAATTCCCACTCCCAATGCACACTTCAAATATCCAGAATCCAGAATCCAGCATCCAGTATCCAGTATCCAGTATCCAGTATCCAGTACCCAGCACCCAGCACCCAGCACCCAGCACCCAGCACCCTGCAACTAACACCTCACTCCGAACTTGATACCATGAAACCTCTTTTCTACCGACTTGCCAAACTACTCAAATGGATACCCCTTGAACTGCTTATGAAGGTTACCGGGCAGCGATTGGTTTTCCCCATGTATCACCTGGTGTCGGATCGCCATATGCCACACATCAGCAACCTGTATCGTGTTAAAACAACCCGTGAATTCGAAAGCGACCTTGATGTTTTGTTGAAACATTACAAACCTATAGGTGTCGCTGAATTAATGAAACACCTGTGGGAACAATTGCCTGTTCGTGAACCATCGTTTTTGCTGTCGTTTGACGACGGTTTGCGTGAATTCCATGATGTGGCGGCCCCCATACTTTTCAGGAAGGGCATTCCAGCTGTTTGTTTTCTGAACACCGGGTTTATCGATAACAGGGACTTATTCTATCGTTACAAGGCAAGCATACTGATGGATGAAATCCGAAAAAATCCTGCGGGACAAGACTTGCAGGCCGTTTATGGCCGGCATATGAAGCCGCAGGTGACAACGGATGCTGTGATTCGTTTACTGAAATCAATCAGCTATGCAAACCGCGAAATGATCGATGAACTGGCATTACCTGCAGGAGTCGATTTTTGGGAATACCTTCGCGTTACCGAACCCTATCTTACTGCCAGTCAGATTGTCTCATTGCAAAAGCAAGGCTTTGTCTTTGGCGCCCATAGCATTGACCATCCTCAATATTCACAACTTAACCTCGAGCAGCAATTATCGCAAACCAAAGAGAGTCTTGACATTATTGACGCACAATTCAATACAGGCTACCGGCTGTTTTCCTTTCCATTTACCGATGACGGCGTTTCCGCCACATTTTTCAACCAGGTATTTGGCGAACCGAATCGTATAGCCGATTGCACCTTCGGTTGCGCCGGGCTTAAGCATGATAGTTGTCGTTACAATTTGCAGCGTATTCCCTTTGAAGCAGATAAGTATACTGCCGAATGCATACTGAGAGGTGAATATATCTATTACCTTTGTAAAGCCCTGGTTAACCAGAACATCATACGCAGAAAGCCCTATGGAAATTAAGACATATACCCGCAAAAACCTTGGGGAATTCATTCGTTCTGCCGAATTTGAAAAGCTGACCAGCCTACCCATCAGCAGTCACCGTGCATTGTCGCAGATCAATAACCCGCGGGCAGGTGATGATGACCTTTTACTTGCCGTGCAGTTTATCGGAGGCGACATGATAGGGTACCTGGGTGTGCTGCCGGATTACCTTTACCAGGGAACGGAAAGGATAAAAATTGGCTGGCTTTCGTGCTTCTGGATTGATGAAGCCTGGCGTTCGCAACCGGTGGCAGCGGGTCTTTTTTTAACCGTTATGGAAGCCTGGGAACATCGCATACTTATTACCAATTTTGTTCCCTCGTTGGAATCCCTGTACCGGAAATCCGGCTTTTTTCAACCGGTTGTTACGTATTGGGGCGTACGGGCATATTTGCGGTCGAATTTAGCCGAGGTCTTGCCACCCAAAAGCCAGATCTTTGTCAGGATACAGCCCATACTAAAACTGGCAGATAGCTGTATTAACCTGGCAGGTGACCTTCGATTCCTTTTTTTTAGGAAATATGATCCGGCAGACATTCAATTTTCGTTCGTTTCAGCAATGGATGACGATATGGCGGGCTTTATTGATGCTCATCAACAGGATAACGCGACCAAAAGAGGAAAAACCGAATTTGAGTGGATATTAAGTTATCCCTGGATAAAGGAAAAACCAAAGCCTGACAGCGAGAGCAAGCGGTATTATTTTTCATCCGTCAGCAAAAGGTTTCGTTATGAATTTGTTAAAGCCACAAAGGCAAACGGCAGTTTGGTGGCTGTGATGCTGTTGTGTATCCGGAATAACAATCTCACCGTTCCATACCTCTTTGCGGATGCTGTTGTGTTGGATAAAATTGCCGGAATGTTGGGGAACACCATGGTTAAGTATAGGCTAAGTATGTTAACGGTATTCAATACACCACTTGCTGAACGGATTGCTCAGCTTAAAGGGACCTTCCTGCATACCCGGAGAATCCGCAAACCTTATTTGATTTCCAGACATATTACACCCGTTTCTCACCTGAACTTCCAGGATGGTGACGGTGATTGCGTGTTTTATTAACAATTTGCCATTACTATGGCTCATTTGCCTTTTCCCGTGTGATGGTGGTTTCGGCAATGAGTTTTCCGTTGGCTGTTTTGATCCGGAAACGGTAATCCCCGATTTCCATTTCAGTGAGGTTGATTTCGTTAAATAAGGCTTCGAGCAAAACACTTTTGCCTATGCTTCCGTCGGGGAGAATAAATTCACCCGTTAAGGAAGTCCCAGCCGATTCCTGCAACAACACATTGATAATATCTGCTGTTCTGAGGGGGAAAATACGAATACCAGCATTTTCAAATGTGTTCTCGCTTTTCACGATTGCCTGCATTTTTGTTTCGTGCAGGTTGTTAAGCATCACTACCTGATTGCTGTAACTTTGCTGATCGCGATTCATGTTTTCGTCAGCTGAGGGAATCAGCACCGCGTTCTGGTTTTGCTGTTTTGGCTGCGATACAGGAAGGTAAGTTGCGCTTTGCTGTCCCAGGGTTGAAATCAGGCATGTAATCGACAAAAAACAAATGAATAAACATTTCATGCCATCGGGATATTTTGGTTTAGGTCTGACAAAATTACGACAATCCAATAGCTGAAATCAAGTTTTTATGACGAACGTCCGTATAATGTGACAAACAGTAATAAAGAGCCATGAGCTATGAGCCATGAGCCATGAGCCATGAGCCAAGAGTCAAGAGCCAGGATTAATGGCAGCGGCAGTGACTTGCTTCGACTCCGCTCAGCATCCAGCATCCAGCATCCAGCATCCAGTATCCAGTATCCAGCATCCAGTATCCAGCATCCGCGATAGTGCATAAACCAAGTGTATGCATAATTCCATTTAGCACTTCCTTTTTGCAATTGGACATACTGAATCCTCCATCCGGCATAAAAAATTAAGTTATTGGCTTATTATCCATTTATTTTACCAGTCATAAACCATTACTTTTACATTATGAAAAGCAACAAAAAGATTAGATTCTGGCTATTTTACCATATCGGTATAGCCCTTTTCAGCATAGCTAGCGCGGCAATCAGCAAATACTTCCAAACGGGAAGCGCCTTTATTCCGGAAACGATTCTGATGGCAGCAACTGTATTTTTCATGTCGGTTTTAATTGGCTACCTGGCCATATTTTTTGTTAACAAGGGTTCGGGGTTGTCACATGAGCGGCTTAACAAAATGGTCATCCCCGCTTTTCTTATTTTTCTTTTCGGCTCGGTACTTATTTCCAATGTGGTGGTAAGTTTGGGTGTTTTGATATGGTTCATAATCCGCGATATTTCATTAGATGGCTTCATTTCCCATTTATTTCAAGTTGAATTGAAGTATGCAAATTCCAGTATTTTCTTATGGTTGTTGTCATTTTCAGTGGCGTTCTTTTATGTTCTCTGGCGCAAATCGGCCCGGAAGGAGATGGCGCTTACTGAAGAAAACCTGAAATTCAGGTATAAAACTTTGAAATCACAGGTAAATCCACATTTTTTATTCAACAGCCTAAATGCCCTCTCCGAAATAATCCATGCAGATACTGCGCACGCCGACGGGTACATTGCAAAATTGTCTTCGTTTTACCGCTATGTCATTGAGAACGAAGAAACAGAACTGGTAAATCTTTCAGTTGAAGTGGATTTTACGCGCGATTATTTCGAATTGCAAAAGGAACGGGACGATGATAAAATATCATTGGAAATGAATATTCCCGGTGTGGAATACTATCTGGTCATCCCGGTTTCTCTACAGATGTTGCTGGAGAATGCCTTTAAGCACAATGTCTGTTCGCGGGAACACCCGCTAAAGATCAAAATCAACCGCGAAGATGATATTGTTGTGGTTTCCAATAATATTCAACGAAAAAATACCATGAACGCAAATATCGGTACAGGTTTACAGAACCTGGCTGAAAGGGTGCGATTGACATTGGGCAGAGAGATGGTTGTAGTTGACAATGGCATTGAATTCACAGTGAAACTGCCTGTAAAATATGCATCGGTATGAAAGTGTTTATTGTTGAAGATGAAAAGCCGGCAGCACAGCGATTGGTTCGACTGCTGGGTGAAATTGACAAATCAATTGAAGTAACGGGTTTTGCCGAGTCTGTTGAATATGCTACAAACTGGCTCACCGATCATCCTTCGCCCGATTTGATTTTCATGGATATTCAGCTTGAAGATGGATTGTGTTTCGAGATATTCGAAAACATCAGGGTAAATGTGCCTGTTGTTTTCACTACCGCTTACGATGCTTATTCCTTAAAGGCTTTCAAGGTAAACAGTGTTGATTATTTACTGAAACCCATTGATATAAGCGAGTTGAAGTCGGCGCTACAGAAATTCAGAACGATACATGGTCAGCATGCGAATTACCAGGGTCTGCTCTCACATGCTGTTGGTTACCAGGCAGGTAATAAGGAAAGATTTCTGGTTAGAATCGGTGAACATTTTCGTTCGGTTCAGGTAGGGGATATTTTAAGTTTTTATGTAAGGGAACGCAGCAATTTTATGGTTACCGAAACGGGCAGGAGTTATGCTGTTGACTATTCGCTTGAAAAAATTGAAGAAATGGTAGATACAAAATCCTTTTTCAGGGTCAATCGCAATTACATCGTTAATTTCAAGGCTATTACTGATGTGGTTGCTTATTCATCAAGCAGGTTGAAAGTTGTGCTGAAAAACTGGTCAGAACCGGGAGATATTATTGTCAGCCGTGAACGTGTGGCCGAATTCAAAGCATGGATGGACAGATGAGGATTTAAAAAGTTAATATAATAAGCTTAGTGGCCAATTAAGACGTAGTTGCATGCTATTTTTTTCTACTTTGGTACTAAAATAAAGTACCCGTTAAAGATTAATGAATTTACGCATAAAATATGGGCTTTTGATGATCCTTCTTATGGCCCTGGTTTTTGTTCCGGAAGAGATGCTATTCCGTCAGAGCCTATCGGTTTGTGTTTTTAAAAACCTTACCGGGTTGGAATGCCCATTGTGCGGGATGACCAGGGCTGGTTACTGGCTGGTACGATTTCAGGTACACCAGGCTTTTTTGTTAAATCCGCTTGTGCTTTTTTTGCCGCTGATATTGATGATCGAAATACTGAGCGATTTCTATGATAAGGTATGGGTTAAACAGGTCAGAAAGGGGTTATGGGTGATTTTTGTGTTGGGTCTGGGTGTCCTTTTTGTTTTCAGGTTGTGCTGAACCACCAATTATAGCATTCCACGGTTTTTAAGTTCGAGGTACCGGTTAACCAGGTTAACGGATAGATCATGGGGACGCGAGAGCACAGTTAGAACGCCGTTTTTATTTAGTTCTTTTGCAATCAGTTGTTTGTCGTAAATAAACTTTTCGGCGATGGTTTGTTCGTAGATTTCCGCCAACGTGGTTGCCGTTTTTTTACGGAATTCAGTTATCTCTGTGTTTTCAAAAATTACCACAAGTACCAGGTGATTTTGGGCCAGGCGACGCAAGTATTGCTGGAATCGCAGTAGCGACACCAGTGATTCGAAATTGGTATACAAAATCAATAGGCTTCGTTGCGGTATTCTCCTCCTTATCGTGGTGAAAAGCAAGTCAAAATCCGATTCCACAAACGCAGTATCCTGGTTATACAACAATTCAAGCATCCTGGCCATGGTGTTGGTTTTTCGCTCTGCTTTCAGAAAAGTATGGATGCGGGTTGTAAAGGTTATCAATCCGGCTTTATCGTTTTTAAACAACGCGGTATTGGCAATGACCAGTGATGCGTTAATGGCATAGTCTGCCAGTGACATTTGACTGAACGACATTTTCATGGTTCGTCCAAGGTCGATAATACTATATACTTGCTGAGCCCTTTCTTCCTGGTATTGATTGACCATTAACCTGTTCTTTTTGGCCGTTGTTTTCCAGTTTATGGTTCGGTAATCATCGCCTTGCACATATTCGCGAATCTGATCAAAATCGGAATGTTGTCCCAGCTTGCGAATCCGTTTTACACCAGCTTCGGTTAGGCGGTTTGAAATGGCCAGGAATTCAAATTTGCGTATATTCAGGAATGATGGGTATACGGGAACGGAGACAGTATCGGCGTTAAAGATAAGCCGCTTCTGTAAAAGACCTATTCGGGTATTAAGGTATACAAGCGTTTTCCCAAATTCATAGGCTCCTCTTTTTACCGGTTTGACAGCATAGCCGATACGTTTTTCCTGGTGGGGCAGCAAAAACAATTTCATACGGAGGTCCCGCACCTGGAGAGGATGCGGCAACTCATCATAAATGGTTGCGGTAAGGGCTATGGCCATATTGTTTCTGACCTGCAGGTAAACATAGTTCTCATCACCGTTTGAAAATCTTACCGGTGTTTCGCGATTTAACCAAAAGGGCTGTGGGTTAGCGGCATAAAGTATCAGCAGGTCAATTAGCAGGGCTATGATCAGCAGTAGCAGCAATATTTTGGCTACCAGGTAAATGACTCCTGTGAAAAAGCCCATGACAAAAACCACCGTCAATATGGCTCCGGCAAAAAACAGCTTTTGATTGACAAATATGCTGCCCAATATTTTTATAACAGGCTTCATCTGGGGATTTCAACGTGAGCAATTACATCGGCAATCACTTGTTTTTCCGTTTCTCCTTCGAGTTCTTTTTCAGGTGTCAGGTAAATCCTGTGATTCAAAATAGGATACAGCACGCTTTGAATATCTTCGGGAATTACATAGTCCCGGCCATTCATTGCAGCAAGCGCTTTACCAGCAGTCATTGCATTAATCGAAGCCCGTGGAGAGGCGCCCAGGTATACCGAAGGATGATTCCGCGTATTATGCACAATATCAGCAATGTATTTCATTAAATTGGCTTCGATGTGTACATGTTTCACCATTTGTTGATAATTGAGCAAATCGGGAATGGTCAGCAGGCTAATTATATCGTGCGTATCGTTGTGCTCTTTACGATCGCTGGCTTTTTGAATGATCTGTGTTTCCTCTTCGGGACCTGGGTAGTCAAGGTTAATCTTAAACAGGAACCTGTCGAGTTGGGCTTCGGGTAATCGGTAGGTGCCCTCGTGCTCCAGCGGATTTTGTGTGGCGAAAACCAAAAACGGAGCGTCCATGACATGCGTCTTACCATCAATGGTAACCTGCCTTTCTTCCATTACTTCAAAAAGCGCCGATTGTGTTTTGGCCGGAGCCCTGTTTATTTCGTCAATCAACACAATATTGGAAAAAACAGGACCGGGGTTAAAATCAAATGTTGAATTTTTTGTATTGAACACAGTTGTTCCGGTTATGTCCGAGGGCATCAGATCGGGCGTAAACTGAATACGCGAAAAATTTGCTGTGATTAGCTTTGCTATTACTCTGGCAGAAAGGGTTTTGGCAATTCCCGGTACGCCTTCGAGCAAAACATGACCGTTGGCCAGTATGGCCGTCAGCAACAAATCAATCATTTCGTGCTGTCCGACAATTACCTTGGCTACTTCCTTTTTAAGTGCCGCAATTGTTTGCTGTACTGACTGATAATCAAATGAATGTTGGGATGAAACAGTTGTGTTCATGGTAGCGCTATTTACGTTTGTTATAGAATTCTTCAATGGCTGTGTTCAGCTTTATCAGCTGTTCTCCAGCTACTTTGCTGCTATCGGTAATGTCTTCCGACATTTTCAGCAGGTTTCGGATGAAGTTTTCATCAAGTCCCGTTTTCATGGAAAGTATGCCCGACTGTTCAACTGCTAAGTGCGGAGGTTTAAGCTGATAAACCGATCGTATAAACTCATAGAAGTACCTCACTTTCTTTTTGGCCAGATCGGCATGGTTCTGGCTTTTGTAATAAAGTTGCCCGACAGATCTGATAAACTGCAGGGAAGTATTTTCAGGCAGAACTATTACCGGGATAGCTCGTTGCTTTCGGCGTAACCCAAATAACATATACAGGAAAAGGGTGGCTAATGCAACATAGTAAGCCGACCTTAAAGGTGGCTCATTAAGGATATACCGTACGGGTGAGGTATTGATGAAACGATCGGGCTTGTAAAACTGGTCCCAGATGACAGGTTTAACCGGTAATACCGATAGTGCAGCACAGGCATACTGGTAATTGCCATAAAGGATATGGTAATTGGTAAAGGCCATGGGTTGACAATGCAGGTATATATTTCCGTTCCCAAACCGCACATGCATAAAATTGGTTCGTTTTGAACGATCATTTCCCAACATAATGGCAGTGGATGTGTCTGATTCCGTGAAGTAATGTTCGGGCATGCGCCTGGGGAATGCATAACCCGAATCGTAAACCGGCGAATCATACGAGAGGTGGAGGTTTTCAGGCTGCTTTACAAACCATGCCGTGTCAAACGGATTTCTGCTGGTTTTACAATTAAGCGTATCAACCAATTCAACAGGAAAAGAAAATGCGGAAAGAAACAAGTTATTGCCGTTCGAAACAAACGCAAGCAGGGCCGAAATATCGGGCTTTCCGGCAGAAAAATGACCGGTAATAACGATCAGGTTTTTTCCGCTAATATCATTGTTGAGGGTAACGCTGAACCCGGCCTGGTTTATTATAACTTCCTGACCGGGGAACAAAGGATTTAATAAATTTCTGATTACACTGCATCCATAGGGTGACTTCTTCTGGCCGCTGAAACTCATTGCCCAGCTTGGCGCCTGGGGAGCCATATGTTTTAACGCTACAAGCGCTATAAACAAAAGCAAGGTGACAATTAAAATATATTTATTTTTTTTCGACATTAACTTTTTCTGAAAATTCTTTGAATCGCGGTGAGACTTCTTCATAAGTGGTTGCGGTAACCGGGTATTTACCATACCATACCCGGTTGTACACCCAGGTGAGCTCTGAAAAGGTATGTTGTAGCAACGGATTGCTTATTTCACGGGCGTAATCGCGATTTGTTTTATCCACGGAGAGGTGAATGTATGCCTGTTGGTCCAGCTCTTTAAGCATTTTCAGGTGAAATAACCGGATAACTTCCCTGTAGTTTTGCCGGGCCAATTCATCATCAATAGCCTTATTCAAATCAATATGTTCATGTACCGGATCAATTTCGATGTATTTGGATCTTTGATCATTCTGTTCAGTATAAAAAACACGGGCAATTTTGGTTTTGGTGAAAATATAGAAAGCCAGCACCAGAAACGCCAGTACAAGCAAAACTTTCACAACTACCGGCAATAACATTATGGAATCAAATCCTTTTGCTACGAACCGGAGGATTGCAGTCAGTACCCGCTTCAACAACCTTGCTTCCGGTATAGGCTTATATTCTCCAACATATTGATAATCGCGGTCGTTCAGGTAGTCGTTTATTATTGCCTGCTGCGGTGTTCGTATGGCAATAACAGCATTTCCGGAGCTGTCGGTCATACTGTTTAAAGCTTTGCCCCCGGCTTTGCATTCCGGGGGACAAAGCAAAATGTAAAATATACAGGTTAAGAGGAATCCTTTTACCGGCATGCTAATTGATATCTTCAATTTTTTGCTGTAATGAAGGCCTCTCGGATGCCTCAACCAGACTGAAATAATGGAAAATAAGTACTATCGAGGGTAGCGAGAATAAAATATAAACAAACAACGAAGTAATGGCATTGACTATGTAAAATGAAGTCGAAAAACTTACCTGACTGGTTTTCATGGCGGTGAAAAACGATTTGAATCCCATCATAACGGCCGGAAGCGATAAAACTATGGCCATCAGGTAAACCATGATAAATGCAACAATGATCAGGCCCAGGGTTAGCCACCATTTTTTTGCGGTAAGCGTAAAACTGCGGCTGAAAGCATCGCCAAATCCTTTTCCTTCAAAAATATAGGCAGTAATCATCAGCGAAAATGATACGCCGACAAATATACCCGGGAGAATACACAGCATTGTGCCAATAACTACCAGTACACCGTAAACAAAAGATATTCCTATTACCGGCAGTACATAACGTTTGATCTCGGGCCAAACGTCTTCGGCAACAAACTGCCCCTTGCCTTTACTGATATAAAGCTTAATGTATCCGTATATGGTACACTGCAAAACCGACATGCTAACAATATATACCACCATCGACATAAAGGTGTATTTGTACATGCTCATCATCGATGAAATCATTCCGTCGATATCGGCTGCACCCGCTGCCTGCATATTCCCGATAAACTTCTGCTGGGCTATAGAAATGAAAACGGTTACAATTGCAGTAATAACCAACAGCGGCAAAGCATATAAGAGAATTGCTTTTCCCAATGGTTTAAACTCTGCCCTGATAAATGAAAAAGTGTCGTTAAAGATTTCACCGAAATCCCTTACTTTTTTAAAATTAACTTGCTGTTCCATGGTTCTTGTTTTTTTGATGAAGTTTATAAGGATAGTATAGAAAATAGAAAAGAATGAGCGTAAGTGATAAGCCGATAATTGTAAATTTCAATGCGTAAGGGGCATGGGTATAACGCGTGATAAACCCCTCCAGAAAAGCGGCCAAAACAAAAAACGGGATTAGTCCGGTAACCAGTTTTATTCCACGGCCGGCGCCTATGCTGAAAGCATGAAGCCGGGTAAATGTTCCGGGGAATATGAAACTGTTACCCATAACAATGCCTGCTGCACCGGCAACGATAATGCAAAATATTTCGAGCGTGCCGTGTATCCATATGGTTGACACTGCTTCCAGTAAAAATCCCTGTTGTGCAAAAAAATCCTGGAATGCACCAATCATTATACCGTTCTTCAACAGGATAAATCCAGTACCCAGGGCAGTGAATATACCACACACAAAGGCCAGGAATGAAACATATATGTTAT
This sequence comes from uncultured Bacteroidales bacterium, assembly GCA_964618645.1. GTDB lineage: Bacteria > Bacteroidota > Bacteroidia > Bacteroidales > UBA10428 > UBA5072. The sequence goes on from CAZUBW010000065.1 coordinate 20,050, forward strand.
TAAGACTAATGCCCAGGAACATGTTAACCTGATTCATGCTTTTATAAACGGCCATGGGGTCGTCATTTTCTATGTTTGCCAGCGTCATGTTCACATATTTGTCACCCAAAATGATGCTGACAAAACCGGGGTCATGCCGGCCGGACACCCATCCGATCAGCACGGCAACAATAAAAATCGCCAGGGAAATAAGTATTTCCTTACGACAAGTATACACCAGCAGGGGGAAATGACATTGCCAGAATTTCACAATGTTGTTTGTTTTAACGGGTTGATGCTGGTATATGAGGTGATGCGTTTTTTGCGTAAGTTGATTCAGGTATGCAACTGTTGTCGTGCCGGGGAAATAGGTACGGGCATAGGAAAGGTCATCGGTCAGCTGGATATATAAATCGCATATTTTATCGGGATTAGCCTGGTAACCCTTGTCAATCAGCTGTTCAAATTCTTCCCAACGGCGCTTGTTAGTATGCAGAAAACGAATTTCGTTCATTAATAAATAACCTTGTATAAACCGAAACGTAAGATATCAAAAATACTTCTTTATTTTACAGCCGTTATAAGAAAAAATATGGACAATATTGCCATTCAAACTGCACAAAACATTGCTATTGACCAAACCGCTGCCAGCGTTGCTGAACGACTGGTGGCAGAAATGATTGATCTTATTTTTATGGTGGCATACATATTTCTGATAGCCTTGTTTGGTGAAGCTTTAAGTTCGCCCCCCTGGCTTATGATCATCTTATTTATACCAGTGGCATTTTATCATTTGATGGCTGAATTGACAATGGATGGGCAAACCTGGGGTAAGAAGATAATGAAAATAAAGGTGGTAAAGGCTGATGGCACAAGGATAACCTTCAGTTCATTTTTGCTACGTTGGGTATTCAGGCTGGTTGATGTCTATTTATTTTTCGGGGCTATTGCCACTTCAACCATTATTATAGCCGGGAAAGGTCAGCGTTTTGGAGATATGGCGGCAAACACCAGGGTAATTCGTATCAAAAGCAATATGAATAGCAATACTAGCATACATGAAGAATTGCCTGAGCATTACCAGATTACGTTTCCTCAGGTTAGCAGGTTAACGGATAAAGATATTTATACAGCCAAAGAGGTATTGGTTTTTGTTGCTGACTCCTTTAGCAGCAGTCAATCATTGGAAATGGCAGCGAAGGCTCAGGCCGCCATTGAGACAAAAATGGGGATAAACAGCGGGCAAAGTGCCGAAAAACTGCTGAAAACGATCATCCTGGATTATAATTATTATCATTCAAGATAGAACTGGAGAAAAACTAAGAAAGGGACAAGGGACGAGGGACAAGGGACGAGGGAAAGTGGCAGTAGCAGTGGCAGTGGCAGTGGCAGTGGTAGTGGCAGTGGCAGCGGCAGCGGCAGCGGCAGTAGCAGTGGCAGTAGCAATAGCAGTAGCAGTGGCAGTAGCAGTGGTAGCGGCAGTCAAATCCCAAATCTCAATTCCCAATCCCCACACATCCAGTATCCAGTATCCAGTATCTAGTATCAAGCATCCAGTATCCAGTATCCAGTATCCAGCATCCAGCATCCAGCATCACAACGGATCTCCGTATAGTGTTCCCCTACCGTGCGTACCTACATATACCCTGCCATACTGCTTGGGATCACCTGTTATGTGCATCAGCAGTCCCCACTGGCGCTGATCGTCACTAATTTTCACCCAGGTGGCTGCCGCATCATCCGAACGGAATATACCCCTGACACCGGCAATGGTGCCGATCAGGTAAAGGGCCGGGTAATCTGCTGAAACACCTTTGCCAAATCCGAAACCGTGTATTTCCTCCACAACGGGCATCTGGTTGAATGTTTTTCCTGTATTTTCAGCGCGGTATAACCCGTCAAATGCGGCCAGCCATAGTTCTCCTTCTTTCCCCGGTGTGGCATAGATTCTGTCCTGTCCACCGCGACTGTCGCCGCGATCGGCTGATCGCACCGGCAACCCGCCTGGAAGCTCAAATGCCTGAACACTGAAGTTTTCTCCGCCATTGCGGCTGATGAAAAGCTTTCCGGTGAAAATGTCAACTCCATAAAACAGGTCAGAATTGACCCGGTCGGCAATCACCCGGGTATTCCCCGGAATGCCGGCGCATTCATGCCAGGTTTTTCCCTTATCGGTTGTATAATAAACCGGCAGTACCTGGCGCCGGGTTCCCGAACCGTAACCACCGCCTGCCGGATCGGGAGCCCATATCCATGTGAATCCGTCGGCAGACACTGCTATATCACCCAGCGCAGCCAACGGGTGGGGCAGTGTGTCGGTCGGCGACCACGTGCGGCCATTGTCGAGTGAATAGCCTATTGTTTTTTCAGGGTTATCACCGGTAGCTCTGCCAACCCTGACCATGATCTCCGGCTTATTTTCAGCACAGGCAATGCCATTGGTATTGCCAAACCGGGGATTTGAGAAATTGTCCGCGGCCGGCTGGTCCAGATCCCAATGCACCGCTCCGCCATAATCGCCAATGGCAGTAACCAGGTGCGCGCCTTTGGGTGGACTCAGCAACTCAAGCGGCACGGTTTCTTCTATCCCCGTACTCATAATGCCCCATGTAGTTGGCTGTCCCTTGTCCATTGCAGTTAAATCAAATGTTTCGTGACCGCCATACCCGGTGGTAAAAAGGGCATGATCGGGATTAAAAGGATCGATTTCGAGATCAAAAAGCCAGTGTATTCCGGTATGGGCTGTGTAAGGAGCCAGTCGCGAATCGATGATACCACCGCAGCCAAAAACCTTTTTCCAGGTTTTTCCACCATCGGTGCTGCGGAAGATGTCTTCGCCGTTATCCACATCATACCGGTTAAACGAACTCACGATCAGAACGTTGGGATTATCTTGCTGAACAGCCACTGCTGCGTATCCAAATGCCCTGGTCGCAGGTTCGGGCTTGTCGGGTGTGATATCAGTCCATACTTCTTCCCTGCTGCTGAATTTCCATACTCCGCCGTTGGTCATAGGCGACGGTCCCGGCATATTGCCATAAGTAATGTACAGTGTACCATCGGCTGCCAACACGGCATGGGTTGGCCTGTACTGAACGGGTTGACCGGGCAGGGGCTGCCACGTTTCACCTGCATCGGTACTCCGGAAAATACTGGGGCGGTTCATTAGCGATACGCCAACATAAATAGTTTTACTTCCCTGGCCGTTTGAACCACTTAGCGGATCAAACAATACGAATATAATTCCACTGCCCCGGTTGGTTCTCAGCCACCAGGCAATACTGTCGGCATTATGCATGCTGGCCGGCGCTCTTTCTGTCACATCGGGAAAGTTGTGCACACGGCTCCAGGTAACGGCTGTATCGGTACTTTTCCACAACCCGGCATGCCGGGTGCCCAGGTAAATGATATTGCCGTTATTCGGGTCAACCATCATACGTTCGCCGTTTCCGCGGCCATCTTCATTTCCACCCATTTTAAAAGGTACATCGGTCCGAATAAAAGTCCGGCCCCGGTCGTTCGATCTCAGGATGGCACCATTGGGGGTACGCGGGTTGGTGTAGGTGCCGCACGAGAGATAAACACGGTTGGGATCCATCGGGTCCAATGCAATGCTTTCAACACCCATCAGGTTCCTGTCGGCATACGATAGCCAATCGAGCAGAGGCTCCCATCGCATAATCTCAGGGTTGCGCCGGTAGGCACCGCCCATATCGGTACGACAATAACACAAACCTTTTTCATGAGGGTGAAACACAATGCCATCCACAAACCCTCCGCCAACATACTGCACGTTTTTCCATATGTAGGGAACTGTTTCGGGAGTGGATTCCTGGGCTTTTGCGCTTGTAATGATTGTTATTACTGAAAATGAAAATAAGAAAAGGCGAATGAGTAACCTGCGTGTTTTCATGGTAGCAGAAGTTAATGAAACCAATTGCTAAGGTATGAAAAGTGAATAAAAATCAGGGACAATGAATGGAATACAGTAATTGTCTTTTTCAATAGCCGCCGGCTTTAGCCGGTGGTACTGAATTACAATACCCCTTATCCCCCGCTGCAAGTGGGGCAATGCCACTAGCAGGGCTGTGCTTGCAGCGGGATGAGATTTTTGTGTGCTGTAATGAGGCTGTCTATAAAGTCATAAAAAGAGCGTAGTCTGGAGACTACGCTCAGCGTTCAGAGTTGACAT
>CAZUBW010000066.1:0-24091 GCA_964618645.1 uncultured Bacteroidales bacterium
GTTAGCGGTAAGCAAAAATTACGGATACTACACAATTATTACAATGAATTTAAGTATCTTTGTTAAGAGTTTAATTTGTTAATTATGAAAACATTAACAGTACAGATACCTGATTCAGTGGATGAAAAGGCTGTAAAGATGCAATTAGCTGCATATCTTTATGATAAGGGGATAGTGTCTTCAGGACAGGCGGCTGACTTGGTTGGGATTTCAAAAAGAGAATTTATTGAAACCGTTGGTCTGTATGGAGTCTCGATATTTGGGGAGACAACTGATGATCTAGAAAAGATTATTAATGGATAAAATTATTATCTCCGATACAAGCTGTCTTATAGCCTTATCAAAAATCAACCAGCTCGAGATATTAAGAAGTCTATATAGTCAGATTATCATTACAAAGGAGGTTTTTACAGAATATGGTTCTCCTTTGCCAGACTGGATAATGATTTTTGAGGTAAAGAATACTCAAAAAAGGGCTGAACTTGAAGAGAGACTTGATAAAGGAGAGGCAAGTTCAATTGCATTAGCACTTGAAATAGATAATTCTACTCTGATAATTGACGAGATAAAAGGAAGAAAAATAGCACAATCTTTGAATATTGACATTATAGGTACCATTGGAGTAATATTGTTAGCTGAAAAAAAGGGTATAATAAAGGATGTTCTTGAGGTCTTATTTAGACTTGTAAACAAGGGGTTTAGATTATCCGATAAATTGATTGATTCCATAATTAACAAATATAGACGGGAATAATTGCCTACCGCTAACAACCGGTCATACGCAATTGCCGTGCCGAAGGGTTGCTAATGTCAGCTCACTTGGCTATCTTTCTGATAACACGACCCGCCTTCACATGGTTACGGCGGGCAGGCAAGCGAGCGCCCATGAATCGGCAACTGCGCATACGTGCGACAAGAAGTCGCTTACTATAACTGTTTGACGTCCTTTGAATGATCAAACCTTGTGTTCCATCACAAGTAGCCTACGGACACATGCATACCGGGCAACTGGTATGTGTGAAGCTGTCCGGACAATATAGCCTGTAAAGCAAATCCGTGAGGAAATGCCGTCATTCTATCGCTAAAGAATGCAGGAGTTAGGCTCAACCGGTATGGTTAACCCAGGTGAACTGTTGATAAATGCTGTCAAGTTGAAATAGCGAAAGGCGATGAAACGCTATGGCCAAAAGGCAAGGGGTATAGTTAACAGGCTGTATGCTCCTGTTACATGGATTACAACTCCCCCGGCAAAGAGACAGGACCTAACCCGGTTTGTTAAGGAACAGAATTGCGCATGGCTATGATAAAATATCTGATGACCTTATCTGGAGTATCATTATTAACCATCTCCCTAAATTTGGCCAATCTGCGATTCAAATGCAGAAAAGCTGTTTTCAAGCCTGAGATATGGAACTTCCCGTAATAATACACCCAACCCCTGATCTTTGGCGACAAAGCTTTGGAAAGTTGATGAATGTCCATCTGTGTCGAATTTTAAATTAAGCCTTTCATAAATAGAAAAGTTTGCATAAATTTGTATCCAACTGAATACAGTTTAGTGAATGTATATAATTGAGAAAACAGACGAATTTGACAAATGGCTTAGAAAACTGAAGGATTTAAGAGCCAAAGCCAAAATTTTGTTTCGCATTCAAAAGATTGAGACCGACGAGCACTTTGGTAACTGCGAACCTGTTGGAGATGGCATTCGTGAATTGAACATTGACTATGCTAAGGGATACAGGGTATATTTTAAAGAATCTGACGGAAAAATTATCATTCTGCTCATTGGAGGCGATAAATCAACTCAACAGAGAGATATTGACAAGGCAAAAGAGATTTTAAAACGACATAAAAATTAGAGAAATGGAAACTTCAAAATTTGATATAGCTGATTATTTAGATAGTAACGAAATGATTGCAGAATATCTTAATACTGTTTTAGCGCATGGAAACGAATCTGATGTTATTATAGCTATTGGTCATGTGGCAAAATCAATTGGTATGACCAAAATAGCTCAAGAAACTGGATTAAGCAGACCAAGTTTATACAAAGCTTTGTCGGATGGAGCAAAACCTCAATTTGAGACAATTATGAAAGTATTAAGAGCAATCGGTGGACAGATTCAAATAAATCCCATGAACGCATAAAGAAAAACGCACCACAACATGCGGTATAAAAAATTGCCGGGGCAGTAGGTTATTCAAGGGCTGTAGCCCGCTTCAACTTTTGTGTAACTTGATAGAAATCGCCCGCAATCCCCAACGATTTCATACCGCTAACCGTTAGCGGTAATATTGAACCCACATATGAAACAGATAAATAATGATTTGTAAGAATTGCGGACATAAATTTGAGGGTAATTTTTGTAGTAATTGCGGACAAGATTCTGAAGTTGATAAAATAAACGCAAAATACATAATTAAAGAAATCCTTCATAGCATATTTGAATTAGACAAAGGATTCTTTTATACGGTAAAAGAACTCTTTAGAAGACCTGGACACAGTATTAGAGATTATCTTCAAGGAAAACGAAAAAATCATTACAAACCAATTTTGTTTGTAATTATTACAGCTACAATTTATTTATTATCCACTTTAATTACTGGAGAAAAAACATTTCTTGGAGATTTTCTTTATGGAGCAATAAGTGGGTTTAATGATAAGGAATTCAAACCCGTATCAAATGCTTTGACTTGGGGCGCAAATAACTATACCTATATAACCTTGATACTGATGCCATTTTTTTCTTTTGCATCATTTGTTTCATTTAGAAAAGCTGGATATAATTATTTTGAGCACTTGATAATTAATTGTAAAAGGGAGTATTGAAAGAAATATAGTGATACATACAGATTGGATAAAACAAGCTATTAAGCAACATACAGACCTGATTGTTTTTCCTGAGTTATCGCTGACGGGATATGAACCTGGATTAGCCAGCTATCTTGCCACCAATCAAAACGATAAAAGGTTAGATTGTTTTCAGCAGTTAAGCGATGAAAATAATATCACCATTGGCGTTGGATTACCAACAAGAAAAACGGATGGGTTAAATATAAGTATGATAATATTTCAACCCCGGAAAGGTAGAATGACCTACTCGAAACAACATTTATATCCAACTGAAGTGTCAGTTTTTACAGCCGGATTTAATCCAACAGTTCTTGCATTTGAAACTGACATTGTTGCACCAGCTATATGTTACGAGTTATCAAATAAAGAACATTACGAATTTGCAGCTCAACATAATGCTACTGTTTATTTGACCAGCGTACTGAACTCTGTTAATGGCATAGATGCAGACCTGAAGAAATTGAGTGACATTGCCAGAAATTATAAAATGGTGACTTTTATGGCTAATTTCATTGGGGAATCGGGTGGATACAAATGTGCAGGAAAATCATCGGTTTGGAATGACAACGGGGAATTGATTAAACAATTAGGGAGCAACGAAGAAGGTTTAATTATTTATGATACGAAAACCAGGGAAGTATTTGCTGCCACTAACACACGGTTTACCGATTAAGGGTTTAACTGCGCTGAACTCCCTTCGGTCGGTGCATGCTACAATACCATATACCCCCGATGAATCGGGGCAGCCTCTCCGGGCAATGAATATAAACTATCAACAAATTAACTCAGTTGGTTATTATCCTCTGTCAACGGAAACAGCAACTTTGATCTTGGCTCCCCACATCCGGGACATTCGGCATCATACCAGCTCATGGGCATACCACACCGGGGACAGCGCCAGCGCTCTTGTTCGTATTTAACCCATTTCTGAACTCCCATCTCACGCATTTTTTGAAGGTTTGGCAGGTATTCTTTACGATGCAAAAAACCGCCCATATTGATTAAATTCGTTATACGATAGCAGGGTAATTCTTCACAGTTTACACAACGGGAATCAGGCTGTTTGTCTGCAGCACATGTCCTGATAGCGCAGTTTTGACAATGGGCAGCAAGCATACCGCCACTGCAACAGCCGTCGCAAAGAAGTCCATCCATCCAACCCGGATCAGGAATCCCCTTCTGTTCCTTCTGTAACCCGGATGACAATCTCTTTTGTAACCGGATTTTTACTTGCTCATCATCGCTGTGTTTAGCGAGGTATGCCGGGCAGGCCCCGCAAAATGTTCCGCATGCAGCCGCCAGCTGTTCTTTGCCCCTGTCGTCTTTACTTTTGCCCTCTGTTGGCATTGCCAAACCATCCAATGAAAAGCATGCACAACTACAAGCAGCAACACCCACTACCCCTTTAATAAACTTTCTCCGGCTTGTACTTTCTTTTTTATAGCAATCCATATCCGCTTTCGTTCTTTTAAGGATGCCTATCTTAACACACTTTTATTATCGGAAAGTTAATCCTTTTTCATCTGTTTAACGCGGTTTTTCCTTTGAAAATCAAACAACATCAAACCTTATCAAACAACATCAAACTTTATCAAACAACAAAAAACACCGGACCTGCCTATCGGCAGACAGGCCCAGCACATGCCTATCGGCAGGCAGGCCTTCCTATTCACTAAATTCTGCCCAAACCATTGCCCGGGAAAACAGGAATTATATACCTTTGGTTTTAAGCAATGTGCAAATACACTTTTGGCTTTAAACCCAATTCACCCGAAATCAGATAGAAAATCACAATAATCTTCTCATTACCCGCTTGCCATATGATGAAACGCATACTGCTTACCCGTATTTTCCCTGACAGGGCTTCTGAAATGCTCACCAACGCAGGCTTCGCTGTCACGCTATGGCAGGAAGACCGACCCATGCTGAAGGAAGAGCTTATTCTAATGGCGCAGGACCACGATGCTGTTTTATGCACGCTCACCGACACCATTGATAAAGCATTCATGGATGCCTGCCCCCGTTTGGAGGTCATTTCGCAATTTGCCGTGGGATACGACAATATTGATATTGCACAGCTGTGTTAATCCCGAATGCCTATCAATTACGTAACTGTTTTGCACAAATACCGTAAATAAACTTGTGCTTTTATCTGTTAAGCAAACTTGACAAAAACTAAAACCACTTGTGCATCATGTCGGAATACGAATTATGGAGCTTAATCGTTCATGTTGTTATTGCGGCAGGGCTAATTGCTGTTGTTATGATTGCCCTTTTTGGCAGTGCCATCCGGCAGTGCCTGTTTCCTGCCCGGTTAAGCATTGAAATACTCGACCGCAATGGCGAACTCACCATTCTGGACAATGGCCATCGTGTAATTTACTATCACCTGCGTGTAATTAACCGGAAAAAGATAATTGTAAAAAACTGCCGCGTATTCCTGAGTAAAATTCAGCAATTGCAAAACGACGGCAGTTTCAGGGATCTTCCCTTTTCGGTTCCGCCGCGGTATATCTGGTCACCATCGGAAACTTCACCCGAAGGTGTTGATATTGTTACTGAACGTATAGCCGACTTTGGTTATGTAATTGATTCCTCAACTACTTTCAAACCTACTGTCACCCCTATCCTGAACAGTTTCAGGGGGAATCTTCAGCACCACGAAACTTTCAGGTACTTTATCCAGATAGTAGCTGAGAATTACAGGCCCCCGGAATTGTTCGGCATCGAAGTGAGCTGGGACGGTCAGTGGCCCGAGGATGTGGGAAATATGTATAAACATTTGATTATTAAAAGGGTATAAACCTTTCCGCAATTTATCAGGCGTAAAGGCTATTTTATGAATGGGAACACTAAATTTGCACCGGCAAACGTTCCTGACGCATGAACCGCTTTCTAATCATTCAGACCGCTTTTATTGGCGATGTTATACTTGCCACGCCTGTTATTGAGGCTTTACACCAGGAGTACCCCCTTGCATCCATTGATTTTTTGCTGCGTAAGGGCAACGAAGGACTGTTACAAGGTCATCCCTTCCTGTCCGAAGTGATCATCTGGGATAAAAAAAAGCAGAAGTATGCTGGATTATTCCGCATCATCCGCAGGATCAGGAAAAAAAAATACGATGCCATCATTAACCTTCAACGTTTTTGGGCTACAGGCCTGATGACAATTTTTTCGGGAGCCGGGCATACCATTGGATTTGACAAGAACCCTCTTTCCTGTTTTTTCTCGGTAAAAGTTCCTCACCTGATCGACAGCGGTAGTATTAAGTCCCACGAGATCGACCGGAACCTATCGCTGGTGAAACATCTGACTGAAAGCCCCGGCAGACCTTTGCCCAGGCTTTATCCTTCCGAAAAGGATTTTTTAAAAACCGCACAAACATTACGCTATATAACCATTTCTCCCACCTCAGTTTGGTTTACCAAGCAATACCCGGCTGATGGATGGATTCAGCTGATCAACCTGACAGATCCTTCTATCAGGGTGTTTCTGCTGGGTGGTAAAACCGACCGGGAGGCATGCGAACAGATTAAATCGGGTGCTTCACGCCCCAACATTCAAACACTGGCCGGGCAGCTTACTTTCCTGGAATCAGCTGCGTTAATGAAAAATGCTGCTATGAATTATGTTAATGATTCAGCGCCCTTACACCTGGCATCTTCCATGGATGCCCCGGTAACTGCAGTTTTTTGTTCAACTGTTCCGGCTTTCGGTTTCGGCCCATTGTCGTCGCAATCGTATATTTTAGAAACCGAAGAAAAGCTTGATTGTCGCCCGTGTGGCATTCATGGCCACAAAAAATGTCCCCTTGGCCATTTCAGGTGCAGCCATATCGATCCCGGCAGACTTTATGAGACGCTGGATCACAAGTAAGTCATCCACGAAAAAGGCTTTCTTTTTTTCAGGTAGTCCATGTTTTGATCATTGGCAAAGGCTTCCTGCTCAAAAGAGATGCGATGGTAGGCCTTATCGTGCTGGCGCAGGCAGATTAGCCTGATGACGTATTCCACGCCATACCACAAAAAAAAGCCCGCCAGCAGCATTTCGAGCTGCTGGCGGGCATGTATACGTTCGTGATTAAGCAATGATGATTGTTCTGAAACATGAATTCCTTTCCGGACAATTACAAACGGCCATATGCACATAGCGCTGTACCGCCGGGGAAGCACCAAGCCGGCAATCGTGTTGCTTACCACAATCATTACTGAAGTTTCACCAGCTTTTTGAACAGGGTTTTATTTGCGTTTATCTTCTGTTCATTTCCGTAGACGCAAACAACCTGCTGTTCCAGTATTTTGGCTATTTCATCGCTCATACTTCGGATATCAGCATCCGTTGTTGCCAATACTTCGTCGCGTTCGCGCTGCAGCTCTTCCCTGGTAATCTTTTCGAAATACCTGCGGAAAGCGGTTTCTCCCTTCTCCGACGGCGTTAACGGATTGTCGAGATTGGCAATGGTGCCGATAATGTAACGCGTCATGGTGGTGGAATCTGCCTTGAAATCTTTCAGGTATGCCACTGTTCCTTCAAAATTATTTAATGTCTCTGACAGGTTCGGGTCGCGGTACGAAGCAAAATAGCACGAGCCATTGTAGCTGAAGGAGGCAAATCCGCCATAGGCACCGCCAATAACCCGCACCTGGTTCTGCAGCCAATCGGTAGAAACTACCTGGTTAAGCACATACCATTTGCCGTTCCAGCCGATACCCAGCTTGTTCATGTCATATCCCTGCAATACATACTGTACTTTCGAAGTCGATAATATACCTTCGTTGAAAGCGGCAGGTTTTAGCTCCCAGGTTTTCAGCGAAACATCCTTTTGGGCCATGGAAGGTGCGAAAGCCTCAAATTTACCGGCATAGGTTTTGAAATCGCCTGCTTCGCAGGTAATACCGGCCACCATATTGTCAGCCGAAAATAAAGCCTCATATACCTGTTTAAGGTCGTCGATCACCTTGCCGGGATTGTCGTTGAAACTATTGGTTAACCCGGTTACAAACCAGTAATAATCGAGACCGCGGGTTTTCTCGGTAAATACGCCGCGACGGGAATAATACGATTCGAGCCTGTTGACAGCCACACCATAGCCGTTTTGGTTAACGTTTGACTCGAGTTGCGACTGGTGCCTGCGAAGCAGTTCGTACAGCCGGTCCTTGTTGTCGAGCGTTGTGTTGTTGATAATCACATCGAGCAGCGAGAAAGCCGTGTCGAGTTTCTCAACCGTTGTTTTCATGGTAACCCGAAGGCGGGGGACCAACTGGTTGTCATCGCGCTGGGGCATAAAAGCAGCCATGCTTGTGCCAAAACCACCTGTATTGATGTTAAGCGCTTTATCGAGTTGTTCGTAGGTGTAATTTCCGGCATCCATCTTACCCAGCAGTCGGGTAAGCAATGATGCATACGGAAGCTGCTCTTCGGTCAACACCCGCAGATCGAACCAGTAATTCATATATACAATGCGATTGGTGAACGCGTCAAAATGGAGGTGGGGAATTTCCGATACGTTATGCTCTGTTGGTGCATACCACATAGCCTCACGGTTAATATCGGCAAGCTTCAGCATGGGAATCGAAGCGATGGCTTCGGGGCTGTCCTCCCTTTGCTGGTGAGCAATGAGTTCGGTGGTGCGGGCAATGACGCTGTCCATTTCGGCCGGAGACATGTTCTTTTTAATGGCGGCCAGTTCAGCACTGCTTTTCTCTGTCAGCTCCTTTTCCAGTCCGGGTTTTGGCTCATGCACCAACAACAGCCCGTAACGGTTATCCATGAGCTCTTTTTTCAAAAGGTCTTCGAGGTAAGTGCTGGTCAATGCTGTTTTCAGGGTTGCCAAAGGCTTTTCGTATTCAAGCGCTGGAAAAGGGTTGCCGGTATAAATCCAGCCTGCCAGTGAGCGCATGTTATAGGTAAGGCCCTTCTGTGCATCATTTCCTTCGCGCAACCTGAATTCCATACGGTTGATAGCCCCTTCCAGGATCTCTTTGTCGAGTTTAGCCGAAAAAACCTGCCGGAGCGTGCTGTCGATCAACATCCTGAACTTTTCCTTATCAGCAGCATTTGCATTTTGCACCACAATGGAAAAAACGTTTTGCAACATGGACTGATTATAGGCATAGATATCTTTACCAATACCGGCTTCGAGCATGGCTTTGCGAACCGGAGCCGACTCCTGGTTTACCAATACATCTGCCAGCATATCAAGTGCCATGGTGAGCGTGGGATCTGCACCTGAACCAATAACCCAGTTCATAACCAGGTACGTTTGGTGATCGGTAGGCATACCTTCCAGGACCGGGTAAACCGATTGTATTTCTTTTATTTCGGTAAATGCGGGATTGGGCAGTGTTTTGGCAGGAGGCTCTGCCCTTTCGTACTTCGAAAGGTATTCCCGGTCGATAAATTCAAGTTCTTTGGCAAGGTCGGCATCGCCATACAAAAATATGTAACTGTTGCCCGGATGATAGTTTTTCTTATGAAAAGCCAGGAAGTCCTCGTAAGTAAGTGTAGGGATAGCTGCCGGATAGCCGCCGGATGAGTAATGATAGCCGTTTTCAGGAAAAAGGTTTCGCTGAATCTGGTACCACATTTCCCTTTCGGGATTCGAAAAAGCTCCTTTCATTTCGTTGTACACTACACCTTTGTATTCGAGAGGGGCGTCCTTACCGGTAAGCTCATAATGCCAGCCCTCCTGCATGAATATTTTCGGATCGTCGTAAATAAGCGGGTTAAAAACCGCGTCGAGGTAAACGTGCATCAGGTTGAAGTAATCCTTCTCGTTCATACTGGCTACCGGGTATACTGTAAAATCATCGGCAGTCATGGCATTCAGAAAGGTATTCAGCGATCCTTTGAGCAGAATGTCAAACGGGCTTTTCACCGGAAAATTTTTTGATCCGTTGAGCACCGAGTGTTCCATAATGTGCGGCGTACCGGCATCGGAAACCGGAATGGTACTGAAGCCCACGCTGAAGGTTTTGTTGGGATCGTCAGCAGCAATTTTTAGCACACGGGCGCCGCTTTTCTCATGTTCCAGCAGGTAACATTCGGCATTTACTTCCTTGACAAACTTCTTTTCGATGAGCCGGTATCCTTCAAAAACCGGTTCTTTGTTGCACGACGACATCATGAATACCATTATTGCAAAGGTTAATAAAATTAATGATCGACAATGGGAAAGGGCTACACGTTTCATACCAGTAGATTTTAAAATTTCAAAAGGTTTGTTTTTGTCAACTCAGCAGCGGTAATTTTTCGCAGGCAAGCATTGGCTGAATTATCGACCGATAAAAGTAGCAAATATTGTTCACCCTGCATAACCAATAAAGAATGACTTTCCTCAGTTTTTTCCGGTTGGTTGCAAATCTTTTCCAATGTTTTACTTTCACGCTCCTAATGTATATTTTTACGGCATATTCAAACCCTGTCACATTTTGCTCACAAAAACCGAAGCCATAACATTGTTCAATTCATGGGGCGGCCAGCATATCCCCTTCCTGTTTATCATCGATTACGAGATGCAGGCAGTCAGGATGTATCGCCTTGACCATCCGCCTGATAACCTGCCCAGGTTCGAATTTAAACGCGTTGTGGATGTCAGTGCCAAAAGGTATCCTATGGCCAATGGATTTACCTTTGAAAAATTCCCGGTACCCTTCCGGGTGTACGAATCGGATTTTAACAGGGTTCAGCAGCAGATCAGGGCTGGCAATTCGTATTTGACCAACCTGACCTTTCCCACACCTGTTGAAACAAACCTTGATTTAGCTGAGATATTTGAACGCAGTGTTGCCCCTTATAAACTACTGGTCGACGGTGAATTCGTCTGTTTCTCACCCGAATCGTTTGTTACCATTACAAACGGGATCATTGCCACCTATCCCATGAAAGGCACCATCAGGGCCTCGGAAAAGAATGCAGCGGCATCTATACTGTCCGATCCAAAAGAAAAGGCTGAACACCATACCATTGTGGATTTGCTGAGAAACGACCTGAGCAGGGTTTCGCGGGAAGTGACCGTTAAGCGGTTCCGCTATATCGACAAGATACGCACCCACGAAGGGGAAATGCTGCAGGTTTCCTCGGAAATATGCGGGCTGTTGCCACCCGGTTATCACGCCTGCCTTGGGGACATCCTGTTCAGCATGCTTCCTGCCGGTTCCATCACCGGAGCGCCCAAACCACTTACCATGCAAATAATCCGCGAAGTGGAAGGAATTAACCGTAATTATTATACCGGCGTTTGCGGGGTATTTGACGGAACAAACCTGGACAGTGCGGTAATGATCAGGTATATCGAAATTCACGAAGGAAAGATGCGCTTCAGAAGTGGCGGAGGCATAACTTTTCTGAGCCATGCCGAATATGAATACCGCGAATTAATTGATAAGGTTTATGTACCCATTGTTTGAAACCATTAGAATACAGCAAAATAAGCTGCTGCAAACAGCCTTCCATAATGAAAGGGTTAACCGCACCCGGCAACAACTTTTTGGCAGCGCCGACAAATGGGATATAGCCGATCAGATCATCCTGCCGGAGCTGGATATGCTCCTGACTTACCGTTGCCGGTTTTTATACGGGCAAAACCATTACACCACTGAATTTATCCCTTACCAACCAAGGCATATCAAAAAGCTATACCTGGTGAACGACAACCAGATCGATTATTCATTTAAATACACCAACCGGCAAAAACTCGAAGGTTTAAGAACACAGTTACCCGGCTTACATAATGAGGCAGATGTACTCATTGTCAAAAATGGCCTGATAACCGACACTTCCTATGCAAACATTGCATTCTACGATGGATCCATGTGGTACACACCTGAAACACCGCTTTTAAAAGGTACCAAAAGAGCATATTATCTGTCAACAGGCGCCATTGCCGAAAAGAAAATCAGGCCTGGTGATCTGGAAGACTTTTTATGGGCACGACTGATCAATGCCATGATCGACCTCGAAAGCACCGATGATATTCCCATCCATAACATTTGCATTTGATGTTTTTGATTATCTTTAACAATGTAATAGCTGCAGTGCCCATCAATAAAAAATCCTACAACATATGAAAGCTCAAAGCATGCTTACGAAAACATACCATGTCATAGCATGGCTGGTTGTGTGTTTACTTGTTGTGCAATGTACACCCAAAAAAGATAATGCCGGAAACAAAGATGGACAGGGAGCCTATGTCACAGGCGTGTACCGTAACCTTTTTGTTGAAAACGGGCATACGCAGGAAGAGGTAACCGCAAAGGTAAATGCAGCTTTTCAGCAGCTTTTTTATGGCGACACTTCCCAAAGGCTTTACTTCGATGCCGGATCAAATGACAATGGCCCAAAGGCCTACCTTTGCGATGTGCTGCACAACGATGTTCGGAGCGAAGGCATGTCATACGGCATGATGGTTTGCGTGCAGATGGACAAAAAAGCCGAATTCGACGCGCTGTGGAACTGGGCCATGACCCACATGTATATTCGCAAGCCCGATCACCCTTCGAAAGGGTATTTTGCATGGTCGATCCGCACCGATGGCACACCATTGTCAGAAGGCCCTGCCCCAGATGGTGAAGAATACTTTGTCATGTCGCTTTACTTTGCAGCCAACCGCTGGGGCAATGGCGAGGGCATATACAACTATAAAGCTTATGCCGATACCATCCTTACCGATATGCGGCATCGTGCTGTTATTACGGGTAATACAATCACCGGACCGGCAACTACCGGCCCGATGGTCAATGAAGAGGCCTGCATGATCCTTTTTGTTCCGGATGAGGGGGGCAATACCTTTACCGACCCTTCGTATCACCTGCCTGCATTTTACGAGTTATGGTCGCGTTGGGGTCCCGAAGCCGACCGTGAATTTTGGGCTGCGGCAGCCGACACAAGTCGCATGTACTTCAACAAAGCCTGTCACCCGGTTACCGGCTTATGCACCGATTATGCCAATTTCGACGGCACACCGCACTTTGTGCCGTGGAATCCCAATTCGGTGAATTTTGCCTATGACTCGTGGCGAACAGCTTCCAACTGGGCTGTCGACTGGAGCTGGTGGCAAAAAAATACGTCAGCACAGGAACTTAGCAACCGTATTCAGTCATTCTTTGCCGGCATGGGTGTTACAACTTACGGGCACGTTTTTAAACCCGAAGGTGAAGTGCTGAATCCAATGCACCGGCCAGGTCTGGCTTCAGCAAATGCCACTGCAAGTCTGGCTGCTACCCATGCTGTGGCAAAAGAATTTGTCGAGGATTTCTGGAATGCACCGGTACCTGTCCTCCTTGACCAACGGTATTACGACGGAACGCTTTACCTGTTGAACATACTGCATTGCAGCGGGGAGTTCCGGATTTGGAAACCGGAAGAATAGGGACAAGGGAGAATAGGGACAAGGGACGAGAGACGAGGGACAAGCCTGTCTGTTGTTAGGTTCGGTGTTATTGTTTTTATATTGTTTGATAGAGTTTGATAAGGTTTGATAGGGTTTGATAGGATTTGATAGGGTTTGATAGGGTTTGATAGAGTTTGATAGAGTTTGAAGGCGCAACTTCAAACGCGAAGCTTCAAACTTCCTCTTCAAACGCCCCTGCCTGGTTGCTGAGCGGAGTCGAAGCACTGCCACTGCCACTGCCGCTGCCGCTGCCGCTGCCACTGCTACTGCCATTGCCATTGCTTGAGGTCTCCCATCATTGTTAATTGTCAATTGTTAATTGCTCATTGTCAATTCACTCCCCTTCCAGCCATTTCTTAAAATCATTCACCCTTTCGCGACTAACGATGATCTCATCGTCGGTTGGCACCGTCAGTTTCAGTTTCAGCCTGCTATTTGAATAAGCAATGATATCCTGGATCGATTTGATATGGATCAGGTACTTACGGCTGATCCGGAAAAAATGCCGCGGGTCAACCATGCTTTCGACCTGTTCCAGTGTGTAACCGATACCGTAATCCCTGTTGGTGATGGTCCGCAGGAAGGTTGATTTTCCGGCACTCAGGAAAATGCCAATATCCGCTGTCCCTATCATCCGCAGGTGTTCACCAACCTTCACTACAAACCGCGTTTTATGGGTGTTGGTCATCTGCGCCAAAGCCAGTGCAATAGCCTCGTGCCCGTCTATAGCAGGCTTCGACAATCCGGCCCTGAACTTATTGACAGCCGACCGCAATTCATCCCCGTCAATGGGTTTCAGCAGGTAATCGATGCTGTTCACTTTAAAGGCCCTGATGGCATATTCGTTATAGGCTGTGGTGAAAATTACCGGGAAAGGAACCGACACCTGGTCAAAAATCTCAAAGCTCAACCCATCGGCCAGCTGAATATCAAAAAAAGCCAGTTGCGGCGCGCTGTGCTGCGAAATCCAACTGACAGCCGATTTAACCGAATCAAGGGTTTTTACATGCACGAAGTCAGGGAAAAGTCGGGATACCATAGCCGCCAGCCTTTCAGCCGAGAGCTGCTCATCTTCAACAATCAGGTAATATATTGTAGGATTGCTCATCATAGTAGGGCCGGTATTTCATCGGATGCAAGCACCGGCACATGAACGGTGAAATAACCGTCGTCGTCGCATATCAACAACGATTTCGACGACAGAAATTCAAATTGACGGGCAATGGTATCCAACCCGATACCACTCTCTGATTTAACCGTGGTTCGCTTTTGTAACCTGTTCTGTACAACAATATAATCGTGGTCGCGCCAGATTTTAATGTTAAGCGGTTCTTCAGATGAAATGACATTGTGTTTGAAAGCATTCTCCAGCAAAACCTGCATGGAAAGCGGCACAATGTAACCGGCCAGGTTGCTTATCTGCCAGTCGATGACCAGGTTTTCACCATGCCTGATCTTGTGCAGTTCGATATACGATTTGGCGAAAGACAATTCCTTTTCAAGGGGAACCAGTTCTTTACTCTTATGCTCCAGCACGTAGCGGTAGATATCTGATAACTGGCGGATGAAGAGCTGTGACTTTGCCACATCTTTCTCAACCAGTGAACTCAGCACGCTGAGACTATTGAATAAAAAATGAGGATTCACCTGGGCTTTCAGCGTTTCGAACTGTAATGCCAATGCTTCGCGTTTATAACGCTCTTCATTGACAACTGCTTTACGCCAGAACACAAAAAATTGGCGTACGTAAAAAATGGTGGTGATCAGCAGGGCAACGCCAAGCTGAACAAACATCTGCAGCAATATACGGCTGAAATCGCTGAGGATGGGATATTTCCAAACATATTTGTAAAAAAGAATGTTGACCGCAACAATGGCTACCGTGCAATATACTATTGACGAAGCAATGGTTACCACAAGCGCACGGGTTGGTCGTTTCTCCCAGGGAAAAAACTTTTCAATGATATTGCCCAGGAGCGTACTTCCTTTCCAAAGGACAAACCCAATAACCATTCCATAAATACTGTAGCCTATCAGGTTACTTATACTGCTGAACAGTTCGCCACCTACAAAGAAAAAAGTCACAAAAACACTGATGGCAAAAATGATCAGCAGATCCCTCAACTGCCTCAGCAGTATATGTAACCAGACAGGCATAACAGGTAATTGAATTACTTACAGGATACCAAAACGTTGGATAAATATAACTACTTTTTGCCGTTACAAGCCTTAATGGCCTCTAAATTTGATTCAGCTCCCCAGCGCGGCATTAAACCGGTTTTGCCATTTTCTTTCTCAAAAAAAGCTTTGGCTTCGAGAAACCGGGGTAGCGCATTGGCACAACCACCGCCAAAACCCTCGGGAGTATGGCGGATATTTAATCCCAACAGGTAAACCGCCCGTGGATTCTCAGGATTTTCATACAGAGCTGTACCAAATTTATCAGCAGCCTGTTGCGAATACGTCATTCCCCGACTGTAGTCGACCATTATCCTGCCCTGGTAAAGAAGTCCCTGCAGCGTGTACAGTTCCGACTTATCGCCGTTTAATTCCAGTGCTTTATTGATGCTGATCTCGGCTTTATCGAGCAAACCATCTTTTACTTCAGCGTTTTTCTCCCAGAAGCTCTGCATTATCTGGGCATAGGCATAATGATACGCGGGTTCCCAACGCGCTGGTTCAGCAAGGGCAATCCGTTCAAAACGGTTGACAGCCGACTGCACATCTTCGATGGTTTTGGCCTCATTGAGCAGGGTCAGGCTTTCATTTATTGCCTGCTCCAGGGTAGCAGTCTGACAAAAGGCGGTTACGGCCATAAAGGCCAACATGGTTAAGCTTACTAACTTTTTCATTTGTTTGTGGTTTATTGGTGATTGATATTTGAATATTGTGTATTAATGCTGGGTGCTGGATACTGGATACTGGATGCTGGGAGTTCTTCTAAATTCGGTGTTCGGTGTTCGGTGTTCGGTGTTCGGTGTTCGGTGTTTTTTTTGACGTTTGATAGGGTAATTAAATAATGAAGAAATAGCAGGTAAGCACCCTTCAAGGGTTTTCAACCGCTTGAAGGGAACCCGTAACAACGACAACTTTGCTGATTTTTTCATTTTTTCGTATTCCATTCTTTCATTCTTTCATTTTTTTCATTTTTTCATTGCCCTGATTCTTACCTCTCCTCTTGCCCCATACCCAAACTCTTGCTGATTTCTGCTACTGCTCCTGCCACTGTCTGGATGCTGAGCCTGTCTGCCGCCAGGCAGGCGGAGTCGAAGCACTGCCGCTGCCACTGCCACTGCTACTGCCGCTATTCCTGGCTGTTGGCTGTTGGCTATTTGACTGTTGGCTAATGGCTAACAGCCTATTGTTATTAAAGCGTTACAAAAATCCCGGTTAGAAAAAATCTTTTGGCCTCGGATCTTACGGGAAGCGACTCATAAACTCCTTCGTCGTTGGGTGTTTCGTAATACCGGTAGCCATATATGTTATCCCTTCCGAGAACATTGCTGCACGATATATATACAATGGTCGATTTCCCGAACAGCGTGGTGAGATAACTGATATTCAGGCTCAGATCGAGGTAGTCGCGGGTTCTTCCTTTCATAAAAACCGTCTCGTTAGGATTGTTGTAAGGTCTGCCGCCGGCCCACGAAAAAATGGCCCCGAATTGTGTGGTAATGGCATGAACGTACTGTTTGGCTACCACATTGAAATGATGCTTTGCAGCGAACGAAGGGGTTGCCTTTACGGGATAAGTACGGTAATACCTCTCTGCATCGATAAATGAATACGATATCCAGTAATCCAGTCCTTCAATGCTCTTCCGGTCCCTGAAGAAGAAATCGATGCCCCGCGAATAGCCATTCCCGTTGTTGTTGTATTCACTTGCATTATAAGGATCGTTGCCATTGTATACCACCAGTCCGTTGTATTGCTTGTAATACCCCTCGATGCGCAGTATGCGGTCATTAGCGTCAAACTGCACGTTGGCAATGTAGTGTTCGGCCTTTTCAAAGCCAAGGTTCCGCGTGAAGCGCAACAGTGATTCTTCGGGTGTCTGGTAAAACGAACCGTAAGCAAAGGATGCCTGCCAGTTTCGGCTGAATGCCCAGGCAGCTGATGTGCGGATGGCAAGGGCGGGTTCACCCAAAACACTGCTGTACTCTCCGCGCATTCCTGCCCTTATGGCCAGGCGCGGTAGTATGTTAAATTCGGACTCTGTAAACAGCGAGGTATTGAAATCGTCAAAATCACACCGGAATACAAAGGCATCTTCCGTTTCGACATAGCGTTCACGAAAGCGGTTAAAGACCTCCTCGATACCAAATAATACACTGTGCTTTTTCGGATATTTCTTTTTCAGCACCAGCTTGCCCTGCACATTGGTGTTATAGTCGCTTACCTGAAATGCTTCGAAGGCAATTCTTTCCCGGTCGCCGGTAAAAGACATCCCGGTTTTCAGTATCCAGCCCTTTCCTGCCGGCCCGGTATAATTAACATTGGTATAGTTGTTACGGTTGTCCAGCGAGATTTTCTGCAGGCTTCCTGCCTGCGACATTTCGGGGTACATCATGGCGCTGTTGCCTGTTTTGAAATTTGAAAAAACCTTGAGTAACCCTTCGCCCTTAACACGATAGCGGGCAGTGAAGGTACCGGACAGACTGCCGGGATATTTCTCCCAATCGATGCGTTGCCGGGCAAGCGAATAATAGGGTTGCAGATTCAGGTATTCAAGACCGGCCGAAATGGACGCCTTTTCCGTTTTGAAGGTCTGTGTAACACCCAAACCGACAGTCATCAGCGAAAGTTCGGTTTGCGTACGTTCGGGAAAAGCATTGGTAGTAAGAATAAGGGCTGAAGATAAGGCCTGACCATACTCGGCCGAATAACCACCGGTGCTGAAAAGGGTTCCGCTGAATAAAAAAGGTGAGAATCTGCCGCGGCTGGGCAAATCGGGTGTGGTTGACGAATAGGGTTTTTTCACCAGCAACCCGTCAATAAAAGTTTTTGATTCATAGGCATCTCCTCCCCTTACAAAAAGCCTTCCATCCTCTCCCACCATGGCAGCTCCCGGCAGTGATGTCAGTGCACCGTAGATATCACCAGCGGCACTGGGTGTTGTAACAATATCCAATGGCTGTAATGTTACACTTTTCTTTTGATCGGAAGTTTGAAACATGCCGGCAGAAATCACCACATCGCCAATCCGGTCGCTTTCCTCTTCCAGCATAAAATCGATGGTTACCTGCCCCTCCTCCAGGGAAATTTGTTTTTCCTGGACAACATAGCCGATAAAGCTGGCCACAAGGGTTTGGTCGCCCCTGATGCTGGTTGCGAAAGTAAATACTCCTGCACTATCGGAAGAAGCGCCATCGTAACTACCCCTGATCATGACGTTGGCGCCCGGAAGTACTTGCCCGCCTGCATCAACTACCCTGCCTTGTATGGTAGTCTGCGCAAAGGATGTACTTGTGCATACTGCTAAAAACAGCATGCCGGTTATGGTTCTCCTGCTACGACTTACAGGTTTAAAATAGTTTGGCGTCATTGTGGTTCGCAATAAAAACAGGAACAAATATCTCCTGTGCCAAAAGGTTTTCAAAATAAAACCCGATGAGTTGTAAAAATCAAAGGATGAATCGTGGAAATACCGGATCTGAAAACAAACACCGCCAGTGTAAGCAAGAATTATCAGCCGGTTTTGGTGAAAAAGTGTACCGTTATCCTGCATATTTCAGTCGCATTCTATTAGCTTTGGGGAATATTCAAGCGTAAATCATGAAAAGCATTCGAAGGGTTCTGGCCGCTATTTCAGTGATACTGATCATCCTTATCCTGGTATTTATGAATTACGACGACCTGTCGTGGTCGGCCAACCGCACCAGCTACCTGGGTCTCATGGCCTGTCTGCTCAATATATGGGCATTGGTTTTTCTGATGAAAGACATAAACTGATGCCTTTCTTTACAATACACAACAGAAAGCGAGATAACTGTTGCATATCAGGCAATTATTTGCTAATTTTCAGCTATCATCACTTAATGAAAACTGAACCTGGCTATGTGATCATATGGAGATTAAAGGGAGCGGGCAAGATGCATCAATGCATGAGAGCGAGAAGAAGCTCAGGAAAAGAATAGACGAGTTACAGGAAAAAGAAGCTGCCCTGCTTAAACCGGAAGCAGTGTGGAAGGATATCGTCAATACCGTGGGCGAAGGTATTGCGTATACCAGTTTAACCGGAGAAGTGCTTTGGGTTAACCAGCGGCTTGAACAGATGTTGGAAAGGCCGGCATCCTATTTCGTGGGACGGAATGTGATGTCACTGGCCATGGAAATGCTGGATAATGAAGATAACCAGGTAGTTATTCCGCTGTTGAAAAGTATTGTTGCCGGCAAGGCCATTGAGCCCTTCCGGTTCAGTTACAATAACAAACACTTTGAGCTGGATGCACGCATCAACCTTCATACCCGTAAGCTCACCGGTATTGTGCGCGACATTACCGCCAGTTGCAGGGCCGAAGAGGAACTGCTTACCAAAAACAAGGATCTCGCGAAACTTTTCGACATAACGCTCAATCTCCTCGAATCTATTGACAAAAAGAAGGTGCTGGCCTCCATCGTAAAAAATGCATCAAGCCTGGCCGGGAGCGATACCAGTGCCATATACATGATTCATGGAGGTGATTTGTATATTGAAGTGACTTATCCGCCGCTTCCCGCTGATTACCCCGAAGAATTCAAACATGCCAGGCTTGATCATCACCCTTACATTAAAAGGGCAGCGGTTACACAGGTTGTGCAGATATTGGAAGACACGTCAAAAGCAGACCTTTCACCCCAGGAGAAGCTGGTGATCAAAACCCGCAACATGCGTTCGCTGGTTTATATTCCACTGATTATTGAGAAGGTAACAAAAGGCGTTATTATCCTGGGCACCATTGGCCGTGTACATTCATTTACCAGGCACGAAATTGACCTTTTCACCACCTTTTCCAACATTACCAGCCTGGCCCTGGAAAACGCCTTTCTGATTGACAATCTCATCCTTACCAAAGAAAGGGCTGAAGAAAGCAACCGCCTCAAAACCTCTTTTTTACATAACATATCGCATGAAATCAGGACGCCCCTGAATGCCATAATTGGTTTCTCGGGACTATTGGGCAGTCCCGCACTGGAACAGGACAGGAAAAATGAGTACATCAGCATAATAAACCAAAGCAATAACCAATTGTTGTCGATTATCGACGATATCATCAATATCTCGCACATTGAAGCCGGACAAATGAAGATTTCGGCGGACAGGACCGACATTAACGTGATACTTTCCAATTTGTATCACCAATACTTACCCGTGTCAGAAAAAACCGGAATTGATTTCAGAATCCAAAATACTTGCCCGGACAACGAGGCCCCGATCATTACTGACGAAAGCAAGGTTATCAGAATCCTGACCAATTTACTGAACAATGCTTTTAAATTCACCAACAAGGGGTCAGTTGAGCTAGGTTGCTCACACAGCAAAGAAAAGCTTGAGTTTTATGTAAAGGATACCGGCCCGGGTATACCCAAAACAGAACATCAGCGCATATTTGAAAGGTTTTACCAAATAGAAAATTCAACAGCAAAACTATACGGAGGCATGGGACTTGGTTTAGCCATAGCCGATGCCTATGCCAAGCTGCTGGGCGGACATTTCTCGCTCGACTCCGCGCCGGGTAAAGGAAGCCGTTTTGCCTTTGCCATACCTTATGTAAATGCCGGTAACGAAAACACGGTTCAGCAAGTTTCAATTGCCGGATCAGGAGAACACAAAGGTAAAAAAACCATCCTGGTAGCAGAAGATGAAGACTCCAGTTATGCCTTTATACAGGCCGTCCTGAACCCGCTTCAGTATAAGGTAATCAGGGCGGCAAACGGCAGTGAAGCTGTTGAAATATGCAGCAAACATTCCGATATCGACCTGGTGCTGATGGATATCCGTATGCCCATTAAAAATGGCTACGAATCTACCGAAGAGATCCTCAGGTTCAGGCCAGAACTGCCCATTGTGGCACAAACAGCCTATGGTTATGCCAGCGACCGCAACACCGCGTTTGCAAAAGGCTGTGTCGATTATATCACAAAGCCATTCAGCAAGGACCAGTTAATTTCAGTTGTCAGAAAATATGCCTTCAGCGGGAAATGAGGTAAAGATCAACCGGTATGACTGCATACTGTCTTTTCTTTTATATGGCAATTACAAATTACCCTTTAAAAACGGCGAAGTCACAGACTATCGCCGAGCTGCACTGATTGAAGTCTTCGCGGGGGAAATGGATTCATACTCGTTTTAGCGGTTACCCTCGCTAAGCGAAGTCTGTGACTTCGCTTATTCTAAATTGTAGTCTTCGACTACATTTCACACGGTTCGCCAAGGCAAACCAATATCCATAACTTCCAATCCGAGCCAACATACCATCTGGCACTTGAATACAAATAATCTTCAGGCTTTTCAACCAGGCCGGCACGTACAGGATTATTATGCAGGTAATCAATCTTTTCACGCATGAAATTCGGGCTAATTAAGTAACCAGCATGGTTTTCATGAGTCCATAACTGGTAGATCTTATTCCGGGAATGTTGTCGGGCATTAAATTCAAACCGGTTCAGCATCCATTCACTGCGGCTTTCAGGTATTGTTTGTATAGTGTCAACAATGCTCTTGCTGGTAAACTTTTTAATATCGCGGATGGTGTCGCTCAGTTTGTTTCCGGGGTCGGACCAAACTAATTATTTATTATTTAATACTTTAATATCTAAAAATAATCATTTTTTAACCTTAGAGGCTCATTTTTAGGGTCAAAAACGGCCTTATAAGTAATAAAGCCTCCGAATCCTGTCTCTTAAGAACCTTATAAAACCTTTTTATGACATCGATGTGTAAGATGCCAAATCTTTCCTTTTAAAAATAACGGTTCGTGCCGGGCTTTTCAGCAAAATTTTCTTAGAAGGTCAAAAACAGGCTCAAAAACGAACCTCTAAGCTCAAAAACAGACAACAAAATAACCTTTAAAACCTGTAAATGTATACTTTAGCCTGGTCCGACCCCGGATGCTCCCGCAAAGGCCACCGCGCTTCCCGCTCGTGATCACAAAAAACAAAAACAGGCCGTAGCCTGTTTTTGTTTTTTGTGATTCCGGCGCGATTCGAACGCGCGACCCACAGCTTAGAAGGCTGTTGCTCTATCCAACTGAGCTACGGAACCGCGGGCGCAAAAATAATAAAATTCAATTCTTTTATGACATTCATTCAAACTTTTATCTTCAAATTTCACCCCGGCAGACTCCATTGCTGCTACGGATCAAACTTTCATCATTTACCCTTTCGCTTCATTTCCTCCAGTTTGTCCTCCAACACTTTCATGTCCGTTACATCAAACTGCATACCCAGCAATCCTGTCTTGCCGGTAGTAGCTACCTTAAATGGCATCTTTACCGTTTTCAGGTGCCGCTTTATGCCTCCCGAAACCTCGGTATGCATGTAAGTCTTTTTGCCTTTTTTCATGATCTCAACCTCCTGCTTCCGCCAACTGTCAACATCCTCGCCCGGATGATTGTCGTAATCGGTAGTCCCGATTACCTGGTTTGCCTTCTTATTGTAAACCGCAGCTACAGCAGAGTTGGCTATGACAAACCGGCCTTCTTCATCCTTTAGAAATATCTTGGCCGGAATTTCATCGAGGATGTCGATCAACAGTTGCTGGTTCTTCTTCAGGTACACTTCCTGTTCAAGCAATTTCTGAGCTTTATCAATGGCTTCATCTTCAAGCTTTTTCATATGGGTAATATTTTTACTAATACCAAAGGTCCCCATTATTTCTCCCTTTCCGTTTTTAAGCGGCATCTTGGTGGTATTCACCCAACGAATCCTGCCATCGGGCATGACTTCTTTTTCTTCAATATCAATAATGGCCTTCCCCGTTTTGATTATCCTTTGTTCGTCTTCAAATGCCGGACGCGCATGCTCTTCCGAGAAGAAGTCGAAATCAGATTTGCCAATCAGTTCTTCGGGTTTCTCCAGACCGAATAACTTCAGCATCGAATGACTGAAACGGATGAACCGGCTTTCCTTATCCTTAAAATAAATATGCTCGGGAAGATTAATCAACAATTCATCCATCAGCGCCTTCTCATCTCCCAGCGCTTTCTGTATCCTATTATTTTCTTCCATCTGCCGACGCATATCCTCCTGTGTGGCCAGCATCTCTTCCATATTTTGCCGCATCTCCTCCTCCTGTGACTTCAGTTCTTCAGCCGTTTGTGTGGCCTCTTCCTGTAATTTTTTGATGCGGGTAATGTCCTTGCTGATGCCAAATGTTCCAATGATCTTGCCTTCGGCATTACGCAGCGGCATTTTGGTTGTATTTACCCAACTAATATCACCATTGGCAAGTACATTTTTCTCTTCGAGATCAATGATAGCCTCACCTGTTTTGATAATTTTCTGTTCACCTTCATAGGCGGGACGCGAATGTTCTTCAGAGAAAAAGTCAAAATCGGATTTCCCGGTCAGCTCTTCGGGTCTGGTTAACCCGAACAAACTCAGCATCGATTTACTGAAGCGTATAAACCGGCTTTCGATATCCTTGAAATAAATGTGTTCCGGCACATTGTTTAGCAAGGCGTCGAGCAATGCCTTTTCCTTTTCGAGTTCCTTCGACGAAGCATCAATCATCGCCTGCTTCTCCTGCAGTTCCTGAGCCATCTTGTTCGATTCAAATTCCTTGCGTTTGATATCGGAGATATCGAACTGCACACCCATAATACCGGTCACTCCCAAATGCTCAATGTAGAATGGTTTTT
>CAZUBW010000067.1:0-23585 GCA_964618645.1 uncultured Bacteroidales bacterium
TGAGCACTACCCAGCAATACATTGAGATTATCGACCTGCTTAAAGCTGAAAACCTGATTGATGGCATAGGGGAACAGGGTCATGCCTTTACAACATATGGAATTTCTTCGGCCACACTTAAGAGTAACCTCGACCTGCTGGCTGCTAACGGTATACCGATCTACATTACTGAATTGGATATTGACGGGTTGACAGATCTTGCACAATTAAAGGAATATCAACGTGTATTTCCCATATTTTGGGAACATCCTGCTGTAGAGGGGATCACTTTATGGGGTTACCGCTATGGTGTCTGGCGTCAGGAACAAGGCGCCTACCTGATTACTGACGAAGATATAGAAAGACCGGCTTTGACCTGGCTTAAAGCCTATGTAAACGACACGCTTACATTAACAACGCAAATTGAATTGGTCCCGTCCGGAGGTATTGATACCATTTATACGGGAGATAAATTAAAGATAAACGCAGTGGTATCACCTGCAAATACTACCATCCCCAACGTTACCTGGAGTGTGAGCCCTGTTAACCGTGCATCCATTAATAGTGCAGGAACGCTTACGGCTATTGAGGCAGGAACCATTACGGTTACTGCAACAGCCTGGGACGGCTCGGGCGTCTCAGGCTCAAAAACGATGTTCATTGCAAACAGGCTGGTTGATTCTCTCGATTTATATACAATTGCTGATCAGGATTCGGTTTTTGTAAATGACACCTTACGGATAAAAGTACAGGTATATCCTGAGCAGGCAGTGAATAAAAATGTTACATGGACTGTATCACCGTCGTCGCTTGCACAAATAAACACTAACGGGTTGCTGACAGCAAAGGGACAGGGTATGGTTACCGTAAAGGCAACTGCCAAAGATGGATCGGGTGTTTATGATACCCTATGCCTTAAACTAATGAACCGGATGGTTGAATCAATTGTCATTACGGCTGAGGGCAATCAACAGAGCGTTATTATCGGAGGAACAATAAGTCTTCATGTGGACATCATACCTGGGAATGCTACAGATACAACTTTTACCTGGAGTGTAACACCGGTTGATGCAGCTACCATTGATCCTGACGGAATACTAACAGCACTGAATTCCGGAGAGGTTACTATAACAGCAACAGCTAATGATGAATCCGGGGTGTCCGGCTCGTTGGAGATTACCATTGCTGATCCGGTGAGCCTTAGCGATAATGACTTCGACACAGGTATACGGGTTTTTCCTAACCCTGTGGTAAACGGAACGCTTACCATTGAAGGGTTGACGGAAGGATCCAGGGTGGAATTATTTGATATGGCAGGCAGCAAGGTGGCAGAATATCGTGTTACTGACCAGGATGTATTGCCTATTCAGGTGAGAGCGGGGCAGTATATGCTGATTATCCATAGCAATAACCAACTACATCAACAGAAAATTTTGGTTCATTGATTGCTAAAACAGCACCATTTGTTTAAAAAACAATTGCAGCGTTGAAAAAAGATTCAACAGGTTTTATAAAGTATACACCGACGGGCAGTGTTTGATATTGCATACATAGAATAAAAAATGTAAATTTTTACAGCCATGACAATACAACCGGGAAAAACCAAAAACAGGTGCGGGAAGCATTTGATGGGGCATGGTTTGCTTATCATTTTGGTATTGCTGATGTTTGCATGCAAAAATGCCAGTATTGATAATCAATTTGAATCAATTGAGTCAAGATCAAAAATCCCTGGTGGAATAAAAATAGAATATCCCCTTGACGGCACCATTTTTCCACCGGAGTTTCCCGAGCCATTGTTTCTTTGGGAAGGAGACCAGCATAAATCGGGTAAGTGGTATATTCGTCTTACACACGGAGAAGGGCAGGTTATTTGTGATGAAACGGTTAAATCTCCTTTTTGGAGGCCAGGGCCTGCTGTGTGGAGTAAGATAAAGAACCAGGCGGCAAATCAACCGGTTTATTTTACTGTAATAGACAGCAAAAAGAAAAACTCCGGTAATGATTTTTCATCGGGAAGAACAAGTTTTACATTCTCTAAGGATTCAGTCGGGGCGGCAGTTTTTTACCGTGCAGTGCCCTTGCCCTTTGGTTATGCAGTGAATCACGTAAATGAAATCGAATGGTATTCAGGTAACATACAGGGTGGAAAACCGCAGAAGGTTTTGGATAACATTCCGGTTTGTGCCAATTGTCATTCGTTTTCTGCAAATGGCATGTTTGCCATGGATGTGGATTATGCAAACGATAAAGGTTCGTATATCATTTCGGCTTTACAGGATACTGTTCATATGACGCTTGACAAAATAATTACCTGGAGCGACTACAGAAGAGCCGATGGAGAGCTCACCTTCGGGTTGTTATCGCAAATTTCGCCTGATGGCAGGTATGCATTGTCCACCGTTAAAGACCGTTCGGTTTTCGTACCCGTTGATAACCTGGAGTATTCGCAGCTTTTTTTCCCGATTAAGGGCATCCTGGGCGTTTATGATGGTGAAAAAAAGCAGTTTTATGAATTGCCTGGCGCTGATAACCCCGATCTGGTTCAGAGTAATCCTAACTGGTCGCCCGACGGCAAAGAAATCTTGTTTAGTCGCGCTGAAAGATATAAATCAGCAAAAATTGAAAACACTACCTCGGTTTTGCTTAGGGTTGAAGACGTTGAAGAGTTTATTAACCGGGAAAGGGAGTTTAAATACGATATTTGCCGCATTCCTTTCAACAACGGGAAAGGAGGACAGGCTGTACCTGTGCCGGGAGCATCCGGCAACAATAGAAGTAATTTCTTTGCCCGGTATTCTCCCGATGGAAAATGGATTGTATTCTGCCAGGCCAGCGACTTTATGCTGCTGCAGCCCGATAGTAAACTGTATATTATGCCTGCACAAGGGGGAACGCCCCGCCTGATGAATTGCAATACAGATAACATGAACTCATGGCATTCATGGTCGCCTAACAGCAGATGGCTGGTATTTTCGACAAAAAGCAAAGGCCCTTATACCCAGCTTTTTCTTACCCATATCGACGAAAACGGAAATGATTCTCCTCCTGTCTATCTCGAGAACCTGGCTTTTGAAAAGAAGGCAGTCAACATCCCGGAGTTTTTTGACCAGAAAGCAACAGGACTCATAGCATTGATGGATGATTTTTCAAAAAATGCATTGTATTATTCCAGGTTGGCCTCAACATTTATTCAGGAGAATAAATTCAGGGATGCTCAAAATAATATTGATGAAGCCATTAAAGCCGACAGTAATTATTTCGATGCATATGAGAACAAATTAATTCTGAATTTTATACTTAGGAATTCCAGGTCGAAAAGCGATTTACGCGATAGGGCTAAGGCCATAAGGCTAATTGACAATATGATTGAGGAACAACCTGATGATTTACTGCTTTATATAAAAAGAGGTAACCTCAGGTTGTTGACAGGAAACATTGATGGAGCGCTGCAGGATGCTATGTATGTGCTGAAAAGAGACAGGAACAACTATAAAGGTTACGAGTTATTAGCTGATACTTATGAGAAAATAGGCCAGTTCGATAAAACTATTGAATACCTGCAAAAAATGAATATGCTTCAACCCGACAACGTCGGCGTTACTTTTGATTTGGCGGTTGCATACAGAAATGCAAATCAACTTGACAAGTCCAAAGCAATTTTGGATAAGTTAATTGAAAGGGCTCCCAAAAAAGCTACATTTTACGTTTCCAGGGCTATGATATCCATATTAAAACGTGATCTGAAAGCTGCAAAAAAGGATTATGACAAGGCTATTGCCGCGGAACCACAAAATTACATGGTATATCGCGACAGAGGGGCGCTCTATAAAAATACAGCATCGCCTGACTTGGCTGCTGTAGATTTTAAAACAGCGTTAACCTTGCTGGATAAAGAAATCGAAAAAAATCCCCAGGATGCATTGTTGTATATCACACGTGCGGAAATATTTGAATTGTCTGGTGACAAGCAGGCTATGCTTGCGGAATACGAAAACTATCTCAGGCAATGGCCAGTCAATTACACTGTTTTGGGTAAAATTGGACAGGAAAGGGCTTCATTAAAGCAGTATCCGCTAGCCATCGAAGCGTTTACCACGCTTATCGAGAATTTCCCCGGTGATGCTTCTGCATATTTTCACAGGGCTCTTGCTTTTCAGGAATCCGGAAAATTGCAGGATGCACTGCGCGATTTTAACGGCGCCATTCAGTACGAAAAGAATAATTATCTCTATTATTACCTGAGGGCTGATTTAAAAGAAAAGATGCGTGATAACGCAGGTTTTCTTAACGATCTTAACAGGGCTTATTTGTTGCTGAAAGAGAAACAAAAGAAAACACCACTGAACGAACAGGAACTGGAAGTGTTTAACTATATCAGGCAGGTTTTTGAAGTGCAGAAAAAGTAAAACAGGTTTTGCAGTAAATCTTTATTTCGCAGGCGTGTTAAAATCTATCTTATACCGATTCGGCTTTCTGCTAATCTGTTTTTTGTTTACAGACCAGGTCAGCTCACAACCCGATCCGAATTTTCACATTTTCCTGATGTTTGGCCAGTCGAACATGGAAGGTGCCGGCGCCATTGAAGCACAGGACAGGGTGACAAATCCAAGGGTACTGATGTTGCAGGATTCCACCTGTCCCAATTTAAACCGGGTTTATGGCCAATGGTATGTGGCGGCTCCCCCGCTGAACCGCTGTTGGGGCAAGCTTGGCCCGGGCGATTCATTTGGCCGTATGATGGGGGCGCAGGCCCCTGACAGCCTAAAAATAGGACTGGTAAACGCTTCTGTCAGTGGCTGTAATATTTTCATCTATAAAAAAGGGTGCCCCAACGGACTCGATCCGGCAAGCCAGGGTATCCCCTTTGGCTGTGGTTATACCTGGCTGCTGGACCTGGCGCAAAAGGCCCGGCAGGCAGGTGTGATCAAAGGTATATTGTTTCACCAGGGTGAAACTAATAATACCGACCCCGACTGGAAATATACCGTACAGCAAATTGTTGCCGATTTGAAAACCGACCTGGGATTGGATGACATTCCATTTCTGGCAGGAGAGCTTCTTTACACGCAGTACGGCTCGTGCTGCGGAGCGCACAATACAGAGATCAACAAACTGCCAGGTATTATTCCCAATGCACATGTGATTTCAGCAGCAGGATTGCCGGGTGCCGATAATGCACATTTCACCTCGGCTTCTTACCGCACCCTGGGAGAGCGTTACTCACGCAAAATGCTTGACCTGGTATATGATATCTGTGATTCCTCTACCATTGAGTCGTGGTACAGAATGGGTACCGGTGCAGCTGCAAAGGCCAATCCCATTATAGTAGGCAGCGGAACCACAGTTATTCTATCGCCGCATCCCACGAATGCTTTGGGTACCTGGAACTGGACGGGAGCCGGCACATCCGGCACATCGCGTGAACAAACACTGACTTTCGCGGACGAAGGCGATTACCAGGCCTTGGTTACCTATACCAATGAATGCGGAACCGATAGCCGGTTGCCGGTTACCGTATCGGTATGTGATTCTACCCCTGTTGCGCCGTGGTATAAGACCGGGGAAAACGATTGGTTAACGGGATCGGAAATAAATGTGCTAAAAGGCACACCGTTATTTTTGGGGCCGCGTGCAGTTGATACGGCCGGTGTGTGGAGCTGGAACGGTGGTGGACTTATCGATTCGCTGGCAGTGCAGGAAATGACCACCAAATATCCCGGAACGTATACCATCAAAGCAACCTATACCAATGCCTGCGGTGCCCAAAGCAGGTTGGCCTATACCTTAAGGGTATGCGATTCCACAAAAATCCAGTCGCGTTGCTATACCGATGGTATCCCAATCAGGACCGATTCCATAAGCGTTGATCAGAACAGTTTGTTGGTATTGAGTCCGCTCCCCGAAACCGAAACCTGGGAATGGGCAGGGCCGCTGACAAGTGGCACCTCACGTGAACAAACCATTAACACAACTACGCCGGGATATTATACAGCATATGCAGTATTTACCAATTCGTGCGGCATACCCAGCCGGATGAGGGTAAAAATGCGCATTAACCCGGTTACAGGAATCAGCCTTAACCCGGAAAATTCCGGAAGCCTTGCGCTTTATCCCAATCCTTCGCGGCATATTGTTACGCTAAAAACGGCAGCGCTAACAGCGGCCGGACCTGTTGCAGGTACCTTAACCAATCCTTTGGGGCAGGAGGTTATGCGTTTTGCCATTGAAAAAAATGCCCCGGAATTCTCCTTACCGGTTGATCAGTTAAAGCCCGGCATTTACATTGTAAACCTGCAGACCTTTTCAGGCGTACATACCGGCAGGTTTGTCCGGAATTTGTAATTATGGCCTTTTGTGTATTATACTGAGAAAAAAGGCAGTGCACAGCCAATGTAGGGATATATCCTGCCTGGCTGTGCCTGCCTTGTTATATTACCCAGTGTTATGGTGCCGGAATAATCCGCTGAATACCGGTATAGGTTTTTCCGTTGGCAATTAGTTTTACCTGGCAAAGGTAAACACCGCTTTTTTTCACTTCGGGTGCCCATCTTACTTTGTGGGTCCCTGCCATTTGGCTTTGGTCCAGCAGAACCTCCTCTACCTGACCGAGCTGGTTATACAAGGTAATAATTACCCTGCCTGCTTCGGGAATGGCGTATTCAATATTCACCATATCGTTAAAGGGAGTTGGATAAACCTTACTCAACAAATCATTACCAACAGCCGGAATTTCGGGAATTCCCACTACCACTTCAACGCTATCCTTATAGTCGATCTGAAGAATCCCCAGGTAGTAATATTTTACAGCGCTTGCATTGTTGGGGCCCGGAGACACTGTAACCTTGATGATGCCATCGGCATCAGGGCGCATATGCGCTACCTGCACTGTGTTGGCGATATTGTTGGCCGGATCGAGATACACGCTGGAGTCTTTTTTGCCTTCGACTTTAAAACAAGTTTCTCTGTTGTCGCTTGTACTCATTCGGGAAGCAAAGAATGTCAATGTATAAACAGCATCTTGTTTCAGACCTGCAATGGTGATTCCGCCGGTTGGCTCAATAACGCCACTGTGTTCCCCTTCACTGCCGAAGAAACTGTCGGAACTTGCATTCGGATCAAAGCCAAGTGAAGCATCAGGTGTTGTGGTTCCGCCGGTGTTGATACCAGTGAAAGCGTCGTGAACCCAAACGGCTATGCCCGAGCTATTGCCTTCGGTATTCACAAGGTCAGTGATGGTTTCATTTCCTTTGTTCAGGGTAAGGTTGTTCCAGGTGCCGGAAGAAATAGTACTTCCAAAATCAATTTGAATGGTGCCTTCGGGATCGATTACTACTTCCTGTTTTTCAGCTACAACGCGAACTGCCCCTATATAATAATACTTTTTTTCATTGTCGTTATTGGGCCCGGGAGCTACTTTTATGGTAATGGTGCCGTTCTCCGATGATTGAATATTGCTGATGGTTACCACCTGGGTTGTGTTTTCAGCAGCATTCAGATTGGCACTGTCTTTGGTTGCCCCGATAACCGTGTATTTTGCTTCGCGGTTATCCGTTGCACTCATTCGTGAAGCAAAAAAAGTAAACGAATAGAGGCTGTTGCGTTTTAATCCGGAAAGGGTTAAAGCACCGGTGGGTTCATAAATACCACTGTGCTCACCAACACTACCGAAAAAGCTGTCAGAAGTGGCTTCTGTGTCAAAACCTGTGGCAGGATCCGGATCAGGAGCTCCCTGGGTGTTGATCCCGGTAAATGCGTCGGTAATTGAAATGGAAATGCCGGTGCTTTGCCCCCTTGAATTTACAAGGTTTCCTACTGAGCTTGTGACAGCATTTGTTAGGTTGTTCCAGTTGCCCGGTGAAACCGTGGAACCGAAATCAATTTGGATGGTATCAACAGGATTGTCACTGATACTGTGATTGAGAATATCTTCTGCCATTACACGGCTGGCTAGCAGGTAATGTGCGGTATCATTCAGGTGGGTGCCGTCGCCAGCGTCGTAAAAGGAGTTAATGGTCCCATCAGCATTGGCTAAATCAGTCCAGAAATCAATTGCCCTTTCACCCAGGTATTTGTTGATGGAATCGCGGGCATCCATTTGCAATTGCATCAGGTCGGCTGACATGTTGCGCGGTTGCGTAGTGGTGATATAAATAGGAACACCGGCACGCAGGCTGTGATGAATAATTGTGTCATAATTACCCATTTGTTCTTTTAGAGAATAACCACTGGCTACATCATTCGAAGGCAGGTTCACAATAATTACATTGGGAGAAAGGCTCAATGCCTTGGTGATGTTATGGCTCGGATCAGGAGCCGGACGATCCACAGGCTGGATGAAATGGTCGGGCATGAGCTTGTAAGTGGTATAACCGCCATATGCCAGGTTAATCACCTCGCTTGAATAATTCATGGATTTTACATACTTTCTGTAGCGGTTAACCCATGTAAATTCGGGATTTGTTGTGCCGGTGCCGACTGCCGTGGACGAGCCAAGGACAACGATTTTAATAATGCCTGTTTGTGCAAACAATGGCGAAAAAACACCAAGTAAAAGGCACAATAACAAGGCGAATGTAGATTTTTTCATGAGGATAAAATTTTTAGTTTCAGGGCAGATAGCAACACCCGTAATTAGCGGGAGAGCTTCCACGCCAGGGATTTAATTCATTAGTGTTTGTGCTTGTGAAACGAGAGTGTTTCATAGGCATCCTTAGTAAAAATAGCCATTAATTGAGGCATATCATTTGCATAATTTGCTTAAAACATATATTATTATGAATTAATTATTCCTCTTTCGTAATGCAGAAAATGATATATGTTCAGCATATCAAACAGATAGCGATATTTATAATTTGATATTATTTTGAAAATACCTAATGGTAATTTGACCAGGTTGCACATATTTTGTGATCCGGCGGGTTGTAATGCTTGTTTCCAGTATTGAATCAACAACGCTTATTCAACATTGGCAGCAACACTACCAGAAAAGTATCAGCACCAGCAAACACAATCCCAGCAGGATATATGACAATATCCTGTAGTTTTTATAAAAGGGCAATGATTTGAGTGATTCGCTTTCCTTTGAAAAATCTTCCCTGCTCCATATGTAAGGTTTAATAGCTCCATAGTCGGGAGCGCTTGTGGCATAACTTATCACAATCATGATGATCATGCTGAAGATCAGATATATTGGAACGGTGAGCAGAAAATGAATGTCCCCGAACAAGGATACTCCCTGGTTAAGTTTGAAAATCAGGTTAACCACGCCCAACAGCGCACCGCCAATCAATCCTGTTATAGCCCCGGTGCTGTTAACCCGTTTCCAGAATACGCCCAGCAGGAAGGCTGCTACAATGGGCGGCGCCATCATGGAAAGCATTTCCTGGTAATATTTTAACAGCGACCCAAACCGGTTGCCTATCTGCGGAGCCCACAACACGGCAATAATAAGTGTTAAAGCGGCTACAATGCGACCAACAACCACTTGTTGTTTAGAGGTGGTATTTTTCTTAAAAGAACAGTAAAAGTCCATGGTGAAAAGCGTGGCTACCGAATTGAGCAAACCGCTGATTGTGGAAGTCAATGCAGCTATCAGCGCGGCAATCAGAAATCCTACCAACCCCACAGGAAGCATTTTTATAATCAGGCTTGGGTATACCATGTCAGGTTTTTCCAGGTTTGGAAAGAAGTTACGGGCCATTACGCCTGGTATGATAATCACAAAAAGTGTAATCAGCGTGAGCAAACCGACCAGCAGTACCCCTTTGCGGCCTTCGTCCACATTTTTTGCAGCAAGTGCACGCTGAACCAGCGATTGATTATTGCCCCAAAAGAAAAAGCCCAGCACCGGTATGCCCACAATCATCCCCAGCCAGGGTACCGATGGATCATTTAACGGTCGTACCAGTTTCATGCTGAAATTGCCCTCCGTAAATTGTCCGGCAATATAATCCATACCGCCTTTGTTCGAAATGATGACAGTGAGAATGAAAGCCCCGACAAATAAAACAATCCCCTGTATCAAATCCACGCGGATGGCGGATGACAATCCTCCGGGAATGGTATATATGGCCACAATCAGCGAGAAGATAATGACCAGGTAAGTGATTGATATTTCCGGAAATATCAGTTTAATAACAAGTGCAGCGGCATAAAGTCCACCGGCTGCATCGAGGAAAATATTGATGAGGATGGTAATCCCTGAAAAGTAATATTTTGATTTTGCATCAAATCTTCTTTCGAGGAACTCGGGCAATGTAAAAATGCGTGATTTGATATAAAAGGGAAGGAAAAACCAGGCAAAAAACACCATCACCACAATGGAGATCAGGTTGTAGTTGAAAACAGCAATCCCTGTGCTGTAAGCGTCTCCTGTCTGTCCAATCAGCGTGGAACTCGATATACTGGTGGCAAACATGGAAAATCCGATAATGGGCCAGGTCATGCTGCGCCCTGCTAAAAAATACGATTCTGCATCACGACTTTTCCGGTAGCGGATGCCAATAAGGACAATAAAAATGAAATATGCAGCAATGATGAGGATATCAATCAATCTTAAATTTTCAATAATTTCCATGGTTTCAACCTTTAAGAATATAATCTACCAGTTCGCTAACACGGGCCGTTGCCAGTCCGATATGTTTATCTGCTGCGCCGTAATATACAAATAATGTATCGCCAATAATTACATTACCAGTAGGAAAAACACATCCCGGATAAGGGCCTTCTTTTTCATATCCGAATTCGGGTTCCATGATCCAGTGTTTGGTGCGGCCAAGTACTTTGGCAGGGTCATGAAGATCGAGCAGCATGGCGCCTACCCTGTAGTAGCCGGTTCCTTTATGTTCAACACCGTGATAAAGCACCAACCATCCTTTATTGGTTTTTAGCGGGGGTGTACTTCCACCGATTTTCTCTTCCCACGAACCTTCGATGCCCTTTACCAGCAACTGGCTGGGCTCACCCCAGTGGAGCAGATCGTGTGAATACCTAAGCCAAATAGCCGGGTATTCGGTCCCGTAAACGTCACCCACCCATTCCTTGGGCCTGTGGAGCATGGCAAATTTACCATTTATTTTCTCCGGGAAAAGGATTACATCACGATCGTCGAGCCTGGATTCAGTAATGCGACCTAAACGCAGGTACGACTTGAAATCACGCGTCACCATTAACCCCGAATTGGCGATGTTGTTTTTCAGAAAAAGTGGGGCATTTTCTCCCATTTCGCGGGTTAACACTTCATCGTGATTAAATGTCCAGTACTGACCCGGCGGAAACGGACGAAAAGCATAGGTGATGTAAAAAAAATCATCAAATTTTACAATCCTGGCGTCCTCAATACAGCCGGCATCAGGACCTTCAATACTAGGCCCTACAGCAGGTTTATCGGAAACCCTGTTGAAGTGAACGCCATCTGTGCTGACAGCCAACCCAAAACGGATGACATGATCCGGATCATGGCCGGCTGCCCGGTAAAGCATGTAAAACGTTCCGCTTTCGTAATAAATGCCAGGGTTGCAAACAGCAAAGCTTTCCCAATGGTTCGCGGCATTGGGAGTCAACACAGGATTGTCTTTATGTTTTTTAAGCATCATAAATGGGAGAGATTATGTGAACATTGGAAATGCGGCTTTGTATGCCAGCCATGACTGAAAACCTGAAAACGGAATAGCGCCATCGTGAACAGTAGCATGAGCGTTTTTACCATTCGATTTCGGTAAGCAGCACAAAGCTTTGCGCCCGGAGGGTTGTTTCATAGTGTTTTTTGGCTTTTATGCCTGTTTCAGCGGGAACCGGGAAACCCGAAGGATTGGTGAGCATTTTGTCTGCTGCATAAATATATTGCCGGGCATTTTTTATGGACGTTGGCAGGGTTATTTTCACTTTGTGATCGGAGTTGCCGGTATTTACCATGGCAAGGGTTAGTTTCCCGTTATGTGTCCCGGCAGCCATCGCCACAGCAGGGTCGCCATCATATTGGGTTTTTAGCATGGTTGTCCCCCTTGGGAAATACCGGCACATGAGCGACCAGGAATAATACCAGGGGCGTATGGCTTCTTCTGCGGGATTTTTGAATACTTCCTCACCCAGGATGTTCCACATTCCCCATATTTTAATGTCGGTTGTATCACCTGCATCGCCATTGGAATGCATGGCATCATCGAGCATCCAAACAGCCATACCGGATAACCCGGCATTGATCATTTCCATGCATAGCAAGGGCATGTCGAGTCCATAGAAAAAGTCGTATACCATCATGTTGCAATCTGATCCCCTGGTATTGCGATGAAGGCTTATGCGCTTAAGCTGTTCTTTCATGATCAGCGAATCTTCGGCTTGATAATACTTAAATCCGGCTTCACCCAAAACGAGTTGCTTCCCTTTCGGAACATTCCGGAGGTATTGCTGTATGGTTTTTGCATACGACCCGCTGCGTACTTCGTGCTGACCCGGATAGGCATGTACTTCATATATGCCTGTAAGGGAATCCATATCGGTTGCCGATTGTTTGATCCATTCATAAGGGGCATATTCCGATTCGGGATTCCGGTATCCCACCACTATATCGGGGGCGGCAAAA
Organism: uncultured Bacteroidales bacterium; assembly: GCA_964618645.1. Classification (GTDB taxonomy): domain Bacteria; phylum Bacteroidota; class Bacteroidia; order Bacteroidales; family UBA10428; genus UBA5072. The sequence continues at coordinate 12,563 of CAZUBW010000067.1, forward strand.
CTTACCTTATTGGCAAGCCCCGGATATTCATTCATTTTTTGGCTGAACATCATGACCATTTTTCGCCAGGTATCGTATTGACCGTTGATGGACGACCAGTAACCGTCGGGTTCGTTAAAAAGCGTGTAATGTTTGATACAGGTGAATCCCAGGTCGCTTACCAGGTAATTCAGGTAGTCAACCGCCATATCAATCCAGGCCGGATCTTCCTTCATACCTGCCTCCGGTGGGTTGTATTCGCCGAACAATACCGTGACCTGGTTATCCTGGCAAAACTGCAGGAGTTTGCTGAGTGATTCGATATTTCGTGTTTTGTCGTATTTGCCGGTACTTTTATCGTAGTACCGGAAGGGACTGTTGATCAGGCAGCGGACAAAACCCGGTCTCATAAAACCTACGCGTTCAAAAAGTTTTTGCCAGTCGGCATCAGAAACAGCTGCTCCCCAACTTTCTGCTTCGGGATAGGCATCCCATTGTATTCCGTTGCCTGCATAGTTCATGCTTAAGGTGTCGGTGGTAATTACAAAAGCAAGTTTATTATCAGCCTCTTTTTGGCAGGCGAATAAAAAAATCATCAGGGAAATGACTGATATCGCAATAGCTGAGAAAGTAAGCGTTCTTTTATACATAGAAAGTTGTTTTATGGCATATTGGTATACAGCCAGAACGACTGCGCAGGAACCATCAGTGTGTGATACTTCCCGTTACTGAAATTGAGCGTTGTGTCGCGTTGAAAGGGTGCAGCAAATCCGTTTGCATCCATAGCTGCGGTAAAAGCACTTCCTGAGCCCGCTAGGTAGCGGTAAACATTCGTATGCTGCATGATGTTTCCTTCGTCAAAAGCAATATCAATGGAATAATTCACGTAACCCGAATTGACTATGGCCAGCGTGCAGGCGCCATCTTTTTCTCCGGCTACCACGCGCAACCCTTTTTTGTCCGGAAGGGTTATTGCCCTGATGGCTGTACCTGCAGGAAAATAACGGCACATAAGTGATACCGGGTAAAACCAGGGCCGGATGTTTTCATCCGATGGATTGCCGAATTTCTCACTGCCCAGTATGTTCCAGAAACCCCATCGCTTGAGCCGGGTACCTGCACTGCCATCGATATTGTACATGGCATCGTCGAGGTTCCACAGGATCATACCGGCATAACCGGCCAGCATATTCTGCATCATAGCGTCGGCAACGTCCACACCATAAAATGCATCATAAATCATCATATTGCTGTCGTCGGATGCAAAAGCATCTCCATCTATCCTGTTTTTGTTTTCTTCTGCCAGTGGAGAACCCTGCTTGTATTTGAAACCAAATTCACCCATGATCATCGGGCATGTATCTGGCACCAGTTGCTGATACGCTTTTATCATTTGCTGGTAGGTGCCGTCCCGTACATCGGATGCTGTCGGATAGGTATGGATATCGTAACAACTGATGTAATTGCCCAAATCGAACCTTGTATCTGTTATCCAGGTGGTCAGGCCGGTATCCCAAACGGCAATATCCGGTCCCGTTAGCTTAACTTTTGTTGCAATGCCTTTAACAGTCATACGCTCATGAAATGCCCTGATAAGCTCCTTCCATAATGCATAATTGCCTTTTATCGTCGACCAGTCGCCATTGGGTTCATTTACCAGGTTATAATAGCGTATACAGCTATAGTTTTTTGTAACCAGCAGCCATTCCAGGAAATCAACAGACTGGTTAAGCCATTCATGGTTGATGGTGTCTCCCCCGGTATGGCCCCATTCGCCAATAATCACACTTATCCCCTGTTGTTCGCAGAAATCGAGTATAGGTATTAGCACCGCTTCGCTTTTTTCAGGATTGAAGGCCCCATTCACCAGGTAATTCCAGTTCTTATCCAACATGATGCGGACCAGGGATGGCTGCATGAATTGCACCCGGGTAAAAAGCTTGTCCCAGTCATTTGCATTATGGGTGCTGTTGCCGGTCCATGCTTCAAGTATATCGTAACCTCCCCATTGCACACCATTTCCCAGGTAATGCCGGGTCAGGGTTTCTGCATATACGATAACAGCCTTGTCGATACCGGCCGGATCAGGTCCGTCATGTTTGTTACACGAAGACACCAGAATGGTGTAAACAAGCATCCAGATCATGTTTTTCATCAGGTGAAAATGCGATTATAACTGGTAATTATTTGCTTTTATTCAGGTCAATCCAGAATTTCCGTGGACGTTTTACAAATTTATCGTAATCGCTGTAAATATGATCCCAATCATCGACACCCGACAAGGAGAATTCCAGCGAATGATCGGCCACGGTTTTGGTTTTGTCCCATCCCAGGTCGTATGTACCTGCTGTCCGCAGGGTGGCGGTTGTTACCGTGTTATCGGCGAATTGAAAGATAACTGTTCCTTCGGCATAGTTGCGCATCCACTTGCCTGTTCCATCAGGAATTTTGCGGTAAAAGCCGTTAAGGTTAATCACGGAATCTCCCGAGTTAAACATAAAGTCGGCAAAAAGAGCGTCGTTACCGGCATTATTGGTGAATGAGCCATAAGGGCTTCCTTCGGGTGTAACGCCTTCGAGTGCAAACGTAAGCGTATTGTCTTCTTCAGCTGCCGGTCCGTTTGTAGCTGACCAGCACCAGGGCTTATCGGTCATATTCAGCACAGCAGCTCCGCCGTATTCAGGGCCGGTACCGCCAAATACCACCAGTTTGTCTATATCCCAGGTTCCCAACAGCGATTCTGAAAAGGGAATCAGGGTTATGGTCCATTCAAGCGGTTCACCGTTTACCGGGGTAATGGAAATGGAAGCTTGTTTGCCGGGATTTTCGAAATTGAGGGTTCCCCCTTTCTGCACCGATGAAACAGCGCCACAGGAAATTTCCAGCGACTGAATTTTTACGGCACTCAAATCGCCGCCTGCTGAATTGTAGTAAGTGAATTCAATTTTTGCTTCAGTGTCGTTACGGATGATGGATGCTGTTCCTATCTGACCTTCAAAAGCAATTCCAATGATGTTTCGTTCACGATTCCAGTCACCGCTTTCGATATCCGAGAGCGGATTCTTTTCACAACCTGATATAAACAGGGAAAGTGTTGTGACGAGGAGAAAATAGATTATGCGGTTCATGATGATATGCGTTAGTTAATGGTGGCGTTTAAATCAATTTCCTGTTGTGGAATTGGATAAAAAGCGGCTTCGGCTTCCGTTATGCCTGCTGCAACAGCACGTGGATCCTTAAGGGTTACCATGGCTTTTCTTCTGAGGTCGTATAAACGGTTCCCTTCAAAGGCCAGTTCCCAGGCACGTTCCTGCACTACCAGGTTTCGGAAATCGTTAGTGTTCAGCGAAGGAGGAGCATTTTGTATACCCGCTCTCTGCCGGATGGCGTTCAGCCAGTAATACCCTTCAGCAGTGGGCCCGACAGCTTCGGCGTATATTAGGGCCACATCGGAAAACCTGATAAGATATGGTTTTGCACTCGACTTTTGTCCGGTAAATTCAGGGTCAATATATTTGCGGGTAAAGGGGTAGGTGAAACCGCTTCCAACAGATGCAATCACGTCGCCATCTTTGTTATATACACTTTCAACCAGCAATTGGGTTTTTCTTTTATCGTTGGCATCATAGCTGGCAGCAAAGGCAGTGGTGGTTTGAAAAACTTCCCAACCGTAACTGGCATAGGTGAGCGAGTTATCGGGGTTCTTGATATAATAGGGAGCTCCTGCTACCCATGGGTGAAACATCATGCCAATTTTTGAATACTCACCTTCTGTTTCACCTGACCGGTCCATCGACATGATGAATATGTGTTCCGGGCCGTCGGGGTACCTGATATCGTATATGTTAACCAGGCTGGTATCAAGTGCATATACGGTTTGGTCATTAAGTACCTGCGATGCATAAAAAGCGGCGCTGTCGTACATGGTGGGTACTTCAAACGACATACCGGAATATCCCGGTACACCACTCTCTTTTGATGAGGCCATGTGCAGGTATGCCTTGGCCAGCATTGCCTGGGCTGCCACCTTGTCTGCACGTCCTGTCTTTCTTTTTACCTCGAGCAGGTCAATGGCGTTATGCAAATCCGAAAAAATGATATCATACATCTCATCGAGACTATTGGCCATAGCCGGAGAGGTTTGTGAAATGCTCTGCACCATTTTCAGCTGAACAGGGGTTATGCCAAATATTCTTACCAGGTTAAAGTAATGATACCCCCTTAAAAAATAGGCTTCGCCCAATATTTCATTCTTGATGTCCTGGCTGAAACTGCTGCCCACAACATTGTCAATAACCGCATTGGCCCTGTTAATACCTATATAGCAGTATTTGAAAAAATTGCTCAGGGTTTCATTATTGGCATCGGCTGTCCAGTTGTTCAGCGGTTGTGAACCATATGCCTCTCCCGATTTCACATCACACGTTTCCGAAGCGAGTTCTCCAATGTAAAAAATACTGCGCGAATACTCGAGGTAATTTAACGCATTATAGGCGTATAGCAGGGACGACTCGGCATCGTTAATGGTTTTATAAAAGTTGGTTTCGGAATAAAAACCATAAGGCTCTTCTTCAAGGTTACACGATGTCAGCAACAACAGGAAAAATGATAATAGGATGAATGTATTTTTCATGACGCGTTGTTTTAAAAAGTAAGATCAAGGCCAAATGTGTACTTAACCAGACGGGGATATCCACCCCAATAAATTCCGTTGGTTCCGACTTCGGGGTCGTATCCTTTGAATTTGGTGAACGTGTATAAATTGGAAGCATTCACATAAAACCTGATATCGGAGATAAATTTCATTTTAGGCAGGGCAAAGTGATAGCTAAGGTTAACCTGCTGGATCCGCAGAAATGAGCCATCCTTCACATACCAATCCGAAAGATAGTAAGTGCGGTCCTGTCGCAAACTGGGATAATCGTTGGTACGGTTGTCGAGGGTCCAGCGAAGCGGCATGGAATTGGGCTGGCCGCCCCACATGTTCTGGTAAAGTACGTCATTACCAACTACACCGTATATGAACACTTCGGCATCAACTTTTTTATAACTTGCTTTAAGGGCAAGACTTGCCGTAAAATCGGGATTGGGGTCGCCGATGATGGTGCGGTCGTCATCGTTGAATGAGCCATCCTCGCTCAGGTCGACGTATTTGAATTCACCTGGCTGGGCCATCACACCTGTAAGTCCTGCAGCAAGTCCTTCAGCTTCGGTTTGTACAATGCCATTTACCTTATAACCGTAATACACATTAATAGGCTGTCCAATGGCCAGAATGGTAGGTGACTGGCTGAACTGCGAAAGTGACGATCCCCAGAATTCATACTTCATGCCGGTAATGACATCGGTATTCAGACCTGAAGTGACGGCATTTCCCAGGCTGATGACTTTGTTCCTGTTACGCGAAAAGATAAAAGAGGCCGAAAAATCGAAATCGTTGTTTCTGATGATATCTCCGTCAATGGTAAATTCAAATCCTTTGTTTTCGATTTCTCCATCGTTTACCCACATGCGGTTATACCCCGATGAGGGAGAAAGTAGCTTCTCACGCAACAGGTCGGTGGTGTTCTTAACATAATAGTCGAAAACTACCCTGAGTCGACGGTTAAAGAAAGCCAGGTCGGTTCCCAGGTCAAACTGGGAGGTGGTTTCCCATTTAAGATCCACATTGGGAATTCCTCCCCACACCCTGAAACGGTAATCGTCGCCTTCATAAGCCACAACGTACCCGGGCCCGATTACGGTTTGCCACTGATCGTTGTAAAAGTATTGTTCCACGCCATACCTGCTGAGGGTCTGATAGGGCGATATTCCCTGGTTCCCCGATATACCGTAGCTCATGCGTATTTTCAATTCGTCAAAAACCTTCAGGTTCTTGATAAAGTCTTCGTGGTGCAGTTTCCAGCTAACAGCTCCCGAGGGGAAGTATGCCCATTTATTGTTTTCGCCGAATTTCGAAGATCCGTCAGCACGCATGGTAAGCGTAAGTAAATACCTGTCCATGAGGCTGTAATTTACCCGACCCAGGAAAGATGACAACCTCGATTTTGACATGCCGTTTTCATGCTTGTTCTTTTCGGGATTTCCCGACCCCATGTTTTCGTTGCCGGTGGCTTCGTTCACGAAATCGTATGAGTTGAGTTTTGAACTTCGGCTCATATAGTACTCGTATGAATAGCCTGCCATTGCGTTAACACGTTGTGCCGGCGTTAACTGTTTGTCAAATGTCAGGTAAGTTTCCGATACAACACTTTGGTTAAGCCAGTTGGCCAATTCAGCAGCGCCGTTGTTAAAGGTGCCCGACTCGGTATAGACTTTCGGGAAATATTTGTCGGAAACGTAGGTTCCGTATTTATAGTTAACCTGGGATTTCAGATTCAAACAGGGTAATAACTGGTAATCGATCAGCCACGATGACAGGTAATCGAGCGTATTGGTTTTGTTTGTTCTGTGCCGGGTAAGTGCTGTCGGGTGCGAGTAATCCTGGCTGCCGGCGAGAAAGTAGGTGCCATCCTGGTTGTAAACCGGCCACAGGGGGTTCCGGTAATAAGCCAGGTCGTTGTTGGTATTCCGGAATCCTTTGGAAACGTGATTGGAAGTTTTGATGGTGAATTTTTCAAAGACTTTATGATCAACAGCCAGGCTGATAATGCCTTTGCGGTAATTGTCCTCTGTGTAAACGCCCTGTTCGTTAAAGTAGTTAAAACCCAGGTTATACGAGGTGGTTTTATTGGCACTGCTGATACTTATATTGGAGTTGTTCGAAACCGGCATTTCTCTGAACACCAGTTCATCCCAGTGTGTGAAATGCGGCCATTCTCCGCTGCTTATTTCCTCAACGGAAGGATAATAAATACCATTGGAAAAAACACTTCCGGTGTACAGTGGAATCATACCGGCATTAACCCTGTCTTCGTTATTCAACTGGGCCATCAGGGCGCCATCTTTCCACAGGTTAAGTTCGGAATTAAACTTAGACAGCGTAGTTTGTTGGTTGATGGTGATGCGGGGTGCTCCTTCCCTGGCCCTTTTGGTGGTAATGAGGATCACGCCGTTGGCTCCCCTGGAGCCATAAATGGCAGCTGCCGACGCATCTTTAAGTATTTCAATGGATACAATATCGGCGGGATTGATCTGTTTTAAGTTTCCGGCTTCCCCAACCGGGAATCCATCAACAACCATCAGCGGTGCATTGGAACCGCGCAATGAGCTGCCCCCGCGAATCCTCACGGTTGATTCAGCTCCCGGGTCCTGTGATGCACTGATAACCTGCAAACCCGCCGAGCGACCCTGGAGCAGGGCATCGATTGAATTGGCAGGTATGTTTTTAAATGCTTCTGTTTTGATGGTACTTACCGAACCGGTCAGGTCACTTTTTTTAACCGTGCCGTATCCGATTACCACAATATCTGCCAATCCAATCAGGTCTTCTTCGAGCGTAACAGCAATTTTTTCATTGGTTACCGCTACGTACTGTGTTATGTAACCCACGTAGGAAATTTTAAGGGTGTCACCCGGCCGGGCCTTGACCTGGAACATGCCGTTGACATCGGATGAGGTACCAGTGTTCGTCCCCTGAACCAATATGGTAGCACCCGGTGCAGGAGAACCATCGCTAAGCTTCACCGTACCTGATATGTCTCCGGTCTGTGCCATAAGGTTGGCCAGGCTGAGGCAAACGAGCATGATGAAAGCCATTGTTAAGCGCCGCGAAATAAAGTGGTTTTTTATCATATGCTTATGAAGATTGAGTTGATTTTCCGAGCTAACAAAATTTCATAATTTTTTTAAAGAAATCTTATAAAATATGACTGAAAGCTTATATTATTTTGAAGTATATTAGAAAATTGATAACATATACCATTATAATACAATTAAATAATTATATATTAAATCGATAGAATGTATTGTTTTAATGAAGTACAATTTATAGATTTGCAGCATCAACAACAGCATGAAGAGTATACCCTTATCCTTGTTCTTTGATGCACCGCAGGGTAGTCGGGCATGCTGAATATAGAAATATACCTATATGAGCGCCATTGTAAGAGAAATTACACCCCTGAAGGACGATGATCTTTTTATCCTGTTGAACAACCGGGAGGCCAAATTTGATTATGCCATGCATTTTCATTCGGACTATGAACTGAACCTGGTATGTCATACCAGTGGCAAGCGCATGGTGGGAGATTCAATGGAAACGTTTACCGAAAACGACCTGATCATGATCGGGTCAAATCTTCCGCATGTATGGAAAGCTCCTACCAGCAAAGAAACACATGTGATCACCATCCAGTTTCACGATAAGATATTCAATTCGTTTTTGATGGGGAAACGACTGTTTTCACCCATCCGCGATATGCTTGCACGCTCACAACGCGGCCTGGATTTTTCGGATGAAACCAAAAACCGCGTTAAAAAAAAGATTTTGGCATTGAGTCAATCGGCAGGGTTTAATACGGTGCTTGATTTCTTTTCCATACTGTATGAACTTGCTACCTCACAGGGACAACGAACCCTGGCCAGTTCAACCTACGATATTTCCAGTGTCATTAAAGAATCAAAAAGCCGAAGGATTGCAAAGGTTTGCAGTTATATCGAGGAACACTACGAACAGGAAATCAAACTTTCGAACCTGGCAGAGATTATCGGCATGTCGGAATCAGCATTCAGCCATTTTTTTAAAAAAAGGACCAACCGTAATTTCATTTCGTATCTCAATGACGTGCGTATTGGCCATGCCACCCGTATGCTTTTTGAAACCACCAACAGTATTGCCGAGATTGCCTACTTATGCGGGTTCAATAACATTTCCAATTTCAACAGGCTTTTTAAGCGGAGTAAGGGACAAAATCCAAGTGAATACCGCGCGTCTATTCAGAAAGTTCTTACCAAGTTCTAATAAAAACAGCCTGATTATTCGTGTTTTGCCTTCTTCAATTGCGTTAGTGATCCGGCCTGACTGAACATGAACCCCTGATTTTATTAATTCAGGTCAATAATGTTTTGTGGAATGGGTATCAACAAAACAAAAAAATCCTAATTTTCAGGAGTTTTACCACCAGGCAGGTCACGTATTTTAGATCTGTTCAGGAAATAGCCCTGTATTGAACAATAAATCAACAGGTTGACTTGCGAATGCGTAGGTAGTTTTTTTGACAGGATTGTTATATAAAATAGTATTACATGAAAGTAGAACGGACTTTTGATATACTCGACCAGTACCGCGCCCGGCCCGTTAAAGACGATGCCCTCTGCTGTAAACAGTGCGGCGCATGGCTCAAATACAGCTCGCGTGATTATATCGATTATTCGTGTAATTTCAGCTACGGCCTGCTTGAGTTGGGCATAAACAGGGGCGATAAGGTCGTTACCATTACCAACAACCGCCCGGAATGGAATTTTGCAGATATGGGCATAGCCATGATCGGAGCCGTTCACGTACCGGTTTTTTCCTCCCTGGGCACTGCCGATTACCAGTATATTATCAGCCATAGCGATGCCAGACTCATCCTGGTATCTGACAGGAAAATATTCAAGCTGATAAGTAATGCAATGCCTGATGCTGAAAAACGCGTTCCTGTTTTTTCCTTTGATGAAATTGAAGGCGTGAAGAACTGGAAAACCATCATTGAAACAGGAAAGCTGAGTGCTTCAAAGCATTGTAAAACCGTAGAAACCATTATGAAGTCTATCGGTCCCGATGATTTTGCCTCGCTGATTTATACATCGGGGACCACCGGGAAAGCAAAAGGAGTGATGCTCACACACAGGAATATGGTGAGTAACTTCCTGGCTGCAGCTTCTGTTTTTAAGCTGAAACCCGAAGATAAATTTTTAAGCATTCTGCCGCTGTGCCATGTAGGCGGCAGGCTTGGAAATTACCAGACGCAATATGGCGGAGCCGGTATTTATTACGCCGAGAGTATGGGATCTATTGCGGCAAACATGGCAGAAATCAAACCGGATGGTTTTGATGCCGTACCCAGGATTCTTGAAAAGTTTTATGATGCCATCGTGGCAAAAGGCAATAAACTGGAAGGAATTAAGAAAAAACTGTTTTTCTGGGCTGTTGAGCTGGGGCAGCGATACAATCCATTTGGCGAAAACGGAATCATTTATGAGACCAAGCTGAAGATTGCCGACAAATTAATATTCAGCAAATGGCGCCAGGCTTTGGGTAATAACGTGAGAATAGTCGGATGCGGAGGTGCCAGTCTGCAGGCGCGTCTGGAAAGAGTATTCTGGGCAGCCGGCATAAAAATAATCAATATGTATGGGCTGACTGAAACATCCCCCATCATTACCATTAACCGGACTGAAAAGGGAAATGTCAGGCTGGGTTCAGTTGGAAAAGTTATAGAAGGCGTAGAAGTTAAAATAGCAGCTGATGGAGAAATTTTGTGCAGAGGGCCTAATGTTACACCGGGTTATTATAAAGACCCTGAGCTGACCAGCCAGGCGTTTGACTCAGCTGGCTGGTTTTATACCGGGGATGTTGGCCATTTCGAAGACGGATTCCTGATGGTGACCGATCGAAAGAAAGAGATCTTCAAACTCTCAAACGGTAAGTTCATTGCCCCTCAGCTAATTGAAAACATTTTTAAAGAATCACCTATAATAGACCAGATCATGGTTATTGGCGAACATGAAAAATTCGCCAGTGCTTTAATATCTCCTGATTTCAAATACTTTGATGATTGGAAAAAAGCAAATGCTGTCTCTTTCGAAAATTATGAGGAACTTATCAGGCAACCGGCTGTACTGTCGTTTTTTTCCAACGAAATCGAAAAGCTGAATAAGCGGTTGAGTCCCCCCGAAAGACTCAACCGGTTTCGGCTCGTTCAACATGAATGGTCACCTGCAACAGGAGAATTGTCGCCCACTCTGAAATTAAGGCGGCAATACATACAGGATAAATACAGGGATGTTATTGACCAGATCTATATGAAATAATACCCGGTTTCCTTTAATCTCAGCTTAATGAAACTGATCAAAGTAACTGACAAGAAAACTGAAAAAATGTTTCTGGATACAGCCCGGA
>CAZUBW010000068.1:0-23338 GCA_964618645.1 uncultured Bacteroidales bacterium
TTAATCTTGTTAATAAAGTAATACAAATCTAAAGGACCGGCAGGCAGGCACCGAACAAAAAACCCAGCACCTAGCACCCAGCATCAAACATCACAAACATTTTCTACCTTTGCAGTACCTAAAGTAACTGGTATGAAATCCCTCATCCGAAAAACACTGCAATACCTGAATATCGAAAGCGAAATAGAAGATTTCGATAAGATTCACCGCACCATCGAAAAGGGTATCATCTTTGAAGGTACCAATCTGTGGATCCTTGTTTTTGCCATTGTGGTGGCCTCGGTGGGGTTAAACATGAATTCCACGGCTGTCATCATCGGCGCCATGCTTATCTCCCCCCTCATGGGCCCTATTAACGGTATGGGTTACAGTATTGCCACCTATAACTTTCCGCTCTTCCGGAAAGCCCTTAATAACTTTAACTTTGCCGTGCTGGCCAGCCTGGCTGCTTCAACCGCGTATTTTGCCATCAGTCCGGTTTCTACCGCCCATTCCGAACTGCTCGCCCGCACCAGCCCTACCATTTACGATGTACTGATAGCCTTTTTCGGCGGACTGGCCGGCATTCTGGCCATCAGCAGCCGTATGAAGGGTAATGTCATCCCTGGCGTGGCCATTGCCACCGCACTCATGCCGCCGCTTTGCACAGCAGGTTATGGCCTGGCTACTGCACAGTTTACCTATTTCTTCGGCGCCATTTACCTTTTCACCATTAACACCGTTTTTATAGCTATTGCCTCTGTGATCGTTTCGCAATTGCTCAGATTTCCCATCCTTACCCTGGTTGATCCGTTACGCAAAAAAAGGGTAAACCAAATCATTACGGCAGTTATTCTGGTGACTATTATCCCCAGTATTTATTTTGGCTATCGACTGGTGCAACAGGAAAAATTCTCCGAAAATGCATCGAAATTCATACAAACAGTGGGAATGGTAGAAGGAAATTTCCTGCTGAAAAGCGAAATCAACGCCAAAAAGAGAACAATTGCGCTCATATACGGCGGCAATGCACTTACTGAAAACCACAAAGAATTTATCCACAACCAGGCTGCCGTTTTCTCCCTCAAAAAAGCATCGCTGGATATCCGGCAGGGTTTGTCAATCGGAGGCAATGACGAAGAATTAACAGAAGTTACCCGGCTAAAAGCTGAGATCAGCAAATTAAATTTCATCTTGTCTGAAAAAAACCGTGAACAAATAGAAAACGACAGCACGTTGCAGCTAGGCAGACAACTGCTGCGCGAAATACGCACCCTTTACCCCCAGGTAGCACGGTGTACCTATACCGAAGCCTATACATACACGGCTTCCGATAATGCCAGCCGCAAATTGCCCATTGTGCTGCTGGGCATTGAACCCCGGAAGTCGGTTCCGGTAGCCGACCGCGAAAAACTGGCCGGTTGGCTGCAATTACGCCTGCAGGTTGACACGCTTCAGGTTTATTACCAATATTGAAACAATCATTCAATTTGTTGAACCATGCATATTTGTCCTACTTCTACAAAAATACTGACGGCTTTGCTGCTTTTTGCCGGCCAGGCATTACCCCTGCAGCACACCAACGCGCAATACTGGAATAACCATTCGTGCGCGGTTGCCCTCACTTTCGACGACGGCCTGAATGTTCACCTCGATAAAGCTATTCCGCTGATGGATTCCCTGGGCTTCAAAGGCACCTTTTACATTCCGGGAAATGCACCAACCGTTGATCAACGCGTAACCTACTGGCGAAGCGCTGCAGCCCGCGGCCACGAACTCGGTAACCACACTTTATTTCATCCCTGTGCCGGTTCGCCTGCCGGCAGGGAATGGGTAAACCCCAATTACGACCTCGACCATTATACCCTTAAGCGCATAACCGACGAAATACAGTTGGCCAACACCCTGCTGAGTGCCATAGACGGTAAGCAAAAAAGAACATTTGCCTATACCTGCGGCGAAATGCATGCCGGTAACGAATCGTTTTATGACCTGGTTAAAAGTGAATTTGCCGCCGCCCGTGGCGTAGCCTCCGGTTTCGAAACCGCAGGCATAGCTGATGCCTATAACCTGAAGGCTTTTATGATCAGCGGCCAAACCGGCGAGGAAATGATAGGCCTCGTTAAGCAGGCCATGGAAAGCAAAACCCTGCTGGTATTCCTGTTTCATGGTGTGGGCGGTGAACATTCCATTGATGTGGAATGGCAAGAGTTCAGGAAGCTGTTGTTTTTCCTGAAAGCCCATGAATCAACCATATGGGTCGCCCCACTGGTGGACATGGCCCCGTATTTGGTTCATAAATAATGCTGTACTTTGCGCATTATCTGTTGATCAGTAAGTTTTGACAATATACGCTGCGGTTATTCCAACACCTGATCATATATAACCCTGTTGGGACAGATAAACGTATATGCATTACCGGCTGATCCAACGCCGTATATATAGCCACAGTTTCCCCGTACAGGTTAATTATTTCGATCCTGAGGATATTTTCAAGCCCGGTAATCGTTATTTCCCCATTGGTTGACGGAACAGGGTAAACCCTAATGCCTGCCGCCCGGGTATGTTCCTGAAAAGTAGTTGCAGTTTGTCCTATATAAAGAACAAGCGTATCTGCCACCCCCGATCCGTCAGTAGCCAGTGCAATTATCTTAATCAACCCTGTATCAGCCGGCGTAAATAACCCATCGTTAGAAACAGTGGCTTTACCCTGTGGAAGTACTTTCCATTTGATTAAAGGATTAGTGGCGTTTGTGGGCAATACCGCTGCATTCAAATGCACGGTTTCATCAAGTGTAAGGCTGTCTTTTTCTATTGATTTGCTGATCGATATGGTTTCCACCGGCCGGTTTATGATACAAATGGTACGTGAACCCGTTTCCCCTGATCCATCCCAGGCTGTAGCCCTAATCGTAACTTTCCCTGCCTTTAAGGGTCTTAAAAGCCCGTTAAAATTCCCAATGGAAGCAACATTCACTTCAGACAGACTCCATGAGGCCCCTTTGATGGTTGTATTTTCAGGAAAAAATGATGCTGTCATCTGCAGTGTTTCATCTACATAAATGGTATCGTAATCATTGTATGAACCAACCACTAATGAATCGGCATAAATTACCGTATCGGACACATAGGCCTTCAACCAGGTAAACGCAGGCCGCTCAACACCCGCCTGCGTAACCAGGTAGGCTCCCTGTTCATTTCGCCATAGCCCATAACGAAATCCCCATAAAGTAACACCTGCCACACCCGGATGCTGCCAAAAAACAGGGAATACGCGCTGGTATTCTGCTAATTGCATTGGATCAGATGTGCCGTCAATGTCCAATTCCGAAACATATATCGGAAGCCCTGTAGTAGCCAACAGATCGAGGTTAGCTGCAAGAGTTGCTGCCGAAACACCTTTTGTGCTAAAAGCATGCGCCTGTACGCCAATACCATCGATCAGCGACTCGGCCTTTAACAGGTTGATGATTTCGATATACCTATTGGTGTTAGCGGTGGAATTGACAATACCATATTCATTGATCAGCAATTTGGCATTGGGAAAGTAATGCCTGGCCATCCTGAAACTCCGGATCACCCAGTCCCAACCCGTTGCTCCGCTACCTCCCAGGGCATTTATGTAATTACCGTGGCCGGTTCCTGTCGGGGGAGCATTCAACGGCTCGTTTACCACATCAATGTAATCCATATCGGGGTAGCGTTTGGCCGTGGTATCAAACCATTCCTCAATCTGCAATCGTTGGTTCATGGTGTCGAGCGTCTCAACCCACGAAGGTTGCTGGCTCCCCCAGATCAAGGTGTGGTTCTTAATTGGGTAACCATTTTTTTTTGCCAGGTTGTAAGCAGCATCCAAAGCTGTCCAGTTCATCCGGTCTTTAGCTGCCTCAACTGCGCCCCACTTTCCGCCGTTCTCGGGGGTTACCTGGTTCCAGTATTTAACAAAATTGGTTTGCTGGCTTGCACTGTGAGCACAACCCAGGAATTTATCCTGGCCTTCGGCAAGCGGCGTAGTTAATAGTCGCATCTGCAATACCGCTGAGGATTTCAACTCAACCTCAGCTTCCTGGCCCCTTACCGTAAAAAAAGTCAATAACAATAAGACCCCTGTGAAAAAAAACGCTGCACTTCTCATCATAATCACCCGTATTAATTCTTTGCAAAAATAACAAGTTAATTAAAAAATGATAAGTTTACAGGCGCATTAACACCCTTTAGCGATTGCCTTCCGGAAGTCAATGCAAACACGGCCGGAAAGCTTTCATACCAGGTTAAACCATGAACAGCCGAAGACTGAAAAAAGCCATACAGCGTATAACCCGGCTCCCGGGAGGAAGATATCTTTTCCTTTATGCGGCCAACAAAATCCGTCATTTTTACCTGAAAATAGTACGGTCAACACGTGTGGCCCACCCGTCGACCATTATGCTCGAACTTACCAACCATTGTAACCTGGCATGCACTACATGTCCGCGCGAATACGCATACGGGAAAACCATGGACAAGGGAAATATGGCTGTAGCTGAAGCGTATAAAATAATTGATGAAACATGGCCTTACCTCGACTCCATTGGCCTCACCGGCATGGGGGAACCCTTTCTTTACCCGGAGATTGAAAAAATTGTCGATTACATCCGTAAGAAAAACAAGGGTATCATAATTTCGTTATCGACCAATGCGCAGTTACCCGCTTTTATTGAACGTATCCGGCCAATTATCCACAAAATCGACACCGTACAGGTTTCAATCGACGGTTTGGGCGATGTTTATGAGTCAATCAGAAAAAATGCACATTTCGATAGGCTCGATAATAACCTGCGGCAACTGGCACTGTTGTGCAAAGGTACTCGCACAGACCTGATGTTGAATATGGTGGTTACCCGTGAAAACTACACGCAAATGTCCGACATGGTTGCTTATGCAGCTGAAACCGGCATCAGGTATGTTGATTTTACGCTGTTTAACCTGGCCGCTGTAACCGATATAGACATCTCATATTATGAACTGTACCGTACACCTGAATTTCTGCAGGCAGTAAAAAACCTTGAAATGACTGCCGGCATGCATAAAAACGTATTAATTACCAACAAAAATTTTACCACTGAAAACAGCTTCCGGAAATGTCCCTTCCCATGGAACCACTTCTACATCTGTTGGAACGGCTTTGTTGTACCCTGCTGCGCCAAACCATTCCCCAAAGAAATGAATTTTGGCAATGCCTTTCACCAGGGCCTGATGCCTGTGCTAAACAGCAACGGCTTCCGCAAATTCAGGGAATTATGGTTTGCCAACAAAACACCGGTATTTTGCCAAAAGTGTCACTTTATTGATATTGAACCGATCAGATAAATATATGGAATTCAACGAATTAATACGCATTCGCGAAAGCGTGCGCGACTACGACCCGCAACGGCCGGTGGCAAAAGAAATTCTCGAAAAAATACTGGAAGCCGGTCGCCTGGCTCCCTCGGCCTGCAATTATCAACCCTGGGAATTCTGGCTGGTACAAACGCCTGAAATGCTCGAAAAGGTCAGGGCCTGCTATTACCGCCCCTGGTTTAAGGAAGCGCCGCATATATTGGTAGTGGTAGGTTACAGGGATAAAGCCTGGGTAAGGAAATTCGACGGTTATAATTCATTGGAAACTGACCTGGGCATTGTTATGACGCACCTTATCCTGGCGGCAGAAAACGAAGGTGTAGGGGCCTGTTATATTGAAGCCTATGATCCGGACTTACTGCGCAAAGCATTAAACCTGAACGACAACCAGGTGGTTTATGGCATTACCCCGCTGGGTTACCCACATACCGGCACAGCAAAAAAGGGAAGCAAGGACCGGAAAAGTCTGTCGGAACTGGTTAAGTACCTCTGAAAACCCAAAGGCTTATGATTACCAGAGCCTGACAGGTTCTACATTGTAGCCCGCCTTTCTGAGCAATGCAATAAGACCTTCGTCGCCCGGAAGATGCCCGGTTCCAACGGCAATAAAAGTGCTTTCTTTATTGATCATGGGAATGATACGTTCCGACATCCGGTAATTTCTCATTCTGATCATCTCGTCGGTCAGCAGTGCACCCGATTCTTCGTCCTGTACCAAGAGCCAAAGACTATCGAGATCGGCGCGCCGGTAACTCCTGATCAGCTTCTCGAGTTCAGTGTTTTGCTTGTTGAGATTCCGGAAATATTCTACTACATAGCTGTCCGGGATTTTATCAAGTACTCCTATCTGTTCTTCAACGGTTTCGATGCCATAGGTAGCCAGTCCTTCGGCTTTGGCTTTCCTGTAAAGTAATTCATCAACGGTGGCTTCCATGTCCGTTGCGTGTTTTCCGTTAAAACACAGCGCAATCAGTGCTGCCGGCTTCACCTTGTCGAATAACGCCAATTCGAGCCCCGAACAAGATTTCACCGCCTCACGAACCATGTTGTATTCCTCATCGGAAAACCGGTCATGTAACGTTTGTCCTTCGGGCAACAGCATCATGCCGGCTGCCTTCATCATGTTTTCCATACTCAGGTCGAGTTCTGATGCAAAAGCCCGGCACATGCCAAGCTGACGGTACACCGAATCGTGCCATTCGAATACACGCGGATCGGTAAGGTGAATGGTGCCGTATAAGTACGACGGAGATGCAACAGCCGGACCTGAAATTTTCCACAACAGCGATTGTGCATCGGCGCCGGCAACCAGTATGAATAATGTCAATGCCAGGCCCGCTGCCCTCTGAAAGAACCACTTTGTCAAACGTGTTAAGTTACTGCCAATCATAGGTTGCATTTTTAATTATAGCTTGTCAATATAGTTGGAAAAATACTTAATTAGTAACTGTCAATACATTAAACTGGTCACAAAAAAAGTGCCACTACCTCCGACTGGGTGAGGTAACCCGGTTTATACTCACCAAGCGGATCAAACTGCCACGCCCACTTTTCAATACAGGCAGCAGCGGGCAGTTCCACCGCAACTAACTGCTTAATGTCCGTAATCTGACCTGATGCATCCATGCTCTTTTCGGCTACATCGGTAACCAAACAGGTGTTACCCTTGGGCAACTGCTTCAGGTGAGCGCTTTGCAGCAATGCCGTCAGCCGGTCGGCTTCATCGCGACCAAAAGGCATGTGCTGCTGCAGGTAGTCGGTTATATACTCACCCAACTGGCTTAGAATATTTAGCGATATGACAAAATCGTGCTGAACGTTGGGCACAAAAACACCCCGGCACAGCTCTTCCGGCGATGGTCGTACGGCATGCTTTCTGAACGCCTTTACCGCTTCATAGGCTTGCTGAATGGCTCCACCCGTAATATCGGCATTTACCGCGGTAACATTAGGCAACTTGCTGATCCGATGCCTTACCTGGGCCGAATGAACGATATCGTAAAGCCATACGTGACCCGACCTTTCAGCCAGCTCATCCAACGGCAGGTCAAGGAGCCAGCCGCTTCCCAGTACTGCCAAATTATCGGGCCGTTTACCTTCGAGTGTCTTCAGAATAAACTGGCGGGTTCGCGTAAGGTGATCATTCCAGGCCCCCTCAACCCTTATGTACCGGTTGATGATCCCCTGGCTGTCGGCTTTGTAGCCCATTCTGCGTAATATGCGCGATGGCACTTCCATTTAATCCGCTATTCGTGAGCAATTTCTTATATGCTGCAATTCGCCTGTCATCAACTGGCTGGCATGCGACGCCAATGAAACAGCACTGGTATGCCTGATATCCTCAACGGGAATTTCGTCCAGCACCCTTACGGTAAAAGTTTGCCGCACTTTAAACCAGAATGCATTTCGGGGCAGGGCTTTACTGGCTCCGTCAATCACCACCGGCAAAATGGGAGTGTTATTGTCTTTTGCCAGGATAAAAGCTCCTTCCTTAAAAGGCTGCAGGTTACCATTTGCCGAACGGGTTCCCTCGGGGAAAACGCATACCGAAACACCCGAGGCAATGACCTTACGACAAGCTTCTGCCATTTGTACTACACTTAATTTGTCGCCCCTGCGCACCATAATGTGGTTGTTCAGCCATAACACCCAGCCTACCACGGGCACACGGGCCAGTTCAATTTTAGAGACCCACCTGAAATTTACATTGAGCTGCAATAGTAAGGCAATATCAATAATGCTCTGGTGATTCGAAATCAGAATATAGGTCTTTCCTTTTTCAATTCTGTCGCGGTTTTCGACGCGAATTTTCCAGCCCGGGTTGACCAACAGGTATAACCGGCTCCAAATCATGGCATAATAATGCACCACTGCCTGGCGTTTGTCGAATAAGCGGGTAAGAACCCACAGGAGAAAATAAACAACAAACAACGGCACAATGGAAAATACGATAAATAACCATATGTACAGCGACACAAAAAAAGAGGCTGGCTTATTCAACATGATCAGGCAGACTGAAATAAAAAACGGAAAGCTTTCCGGCACAAAAATAGCAGCAAAAATAAGACCTGCTGCAAAATGATGACAAAATATGGAATGGTCAGCGAACCTGTTCGCATAAAGCGGCCGAATCAACTGGCAAGCAACTCAATTTGAGTGATACCGGTTTTGAATGGTTGGTAACTATCTGATTATTGCAGTGGCTACAATGGTATTTTTTGTATATTTGAAAATCAAAAAATTGAGGATTGATCAGTAAATCAATATGTTCAGCATATCGCCAACAGCCCCTGGAAATGGCTCCGGGGTTCTGGCACAAACTTTGCATTACCTGCGATAAATGTTAATTGTTGATGATGATGAAGTATTTGCTCACAATCGTTGTTTCAGTGCTGTTGACAGTTTTCGCACATTCACAGACTTTACCGGCAGACGCAGTGCCGCATGACACCATTTTCAAATTGAACGGATCGCAACTGCCTGTTGATGTTACCACAGTCACACCCACTTACATCAGTTTTGTTTTCCCAGGTAAATCCGAAGAATTTACCATTGAGCGTAAGGAAGTGCATAAAATCATTTACAAAACTGGTAGAATAGATGTGCTTAACCAGGCTGCTTTTACGGTTTTCGACGAAAGCAGCTGGGAAGCTGTTTGGATAACTGAAAGCAAAAAGGAAGTTGGCGATCTTTACCTGCTGGGCGAAGTGGAGGCCAAATCACCCTCGAGCGCCCGAAGTCCTGCTGCAGCCAAAAAAAGCGCTATCATTAAAATCAAGAAGAAAGCAGCCAATATTAAAGGCACCCTGATACTGGTAACCAAAAAGCAGTCCACGGGTGGCTATGGCGAATATCCCGGTTATTACATAAAGGGTTATGCCTATGGCCCCGAGCCCCCTGAAGAAGGTCTTGTACCTTCGTCGAAAGGTGCTTCCGGTAAAGATGCCGGCATGTAAGCCGGGGTTCCTGGGTTACCATCCTAAAAAAAGCTCCACACAAGTTCATCAGGTACGCCACTGCCAAAGCAACTGCCGATTCCGTTATTCATTAACACACCCCTGATGGCCGATGCTTCATGCCTTACTCCGGTAAGATCGCCCATCAGTGACTGGATAAGGACACTGCTGCATTGCCCCGACGCAAGCGTGCATTGCCTGATGATGCCTTTACTGACCGAAAGTACTATCTGAAGGTCCAGCGATGACAGCCTTACCTGGTTTTCGTAAATATAATCGGGCGACCAGCCGTAAATCCATTCCCAGGTGCTGTATTTACCCCTTGCAAGCTCATCCACGCTGCTTTTCATGACATCATCGGGTATTAAAACACTTCCCCCGTACCTGTTCATCATAAACAACATCAGGGCCTCGCAAAACGCCTGTACTGGCAAGGGGCTATCCATGCAATCTGCCAGGTTTGTCACGCTGCTCCGGTTTGATTGAACAGCTCTGTCGGTGTACTTTCCCCCCGAACGGTTGAGCGATTCGCGCAGTCGGTCAATATCGGACTGGTACAACAACGTTCCGTGATGCAATACCCTGTTTTTATAAACATGCTCGGCATTGCCGGAAATCTTCAGTCCGTTTACCAGTATCTCGTTTTTGGGTCCGCGTATGGCTTCTACACCCAGGGTTTGTAAAAAAGCTGTCACCGGCTCAATAAAGGCATTGAAATCTACCAGGCGCCCGGACTCACCGGTCCTGATAAAGGCAAAGTTAATATTGCCCTGGTCGTGAAAAACCGCTCCGCCACCGGTTAACCGCCTGGCAACATCAATCCGCTGATCAATGGCAAAACGATAATTGACCTCGGCCAGGGCATTCTGGTGCTTGCCAACTATAATGGCCGGACGGCTTATCCAAAGCATAAAAACATCGTCGTGCAGCTGCCTGAGCAGATACTCCTCGGTTGCCAAATTGTAATACGGATCGTTTATATCGGATTTAAGGAACAACATGGCATAAAGGTAATGGCCCCGGCGGAATTTAGCAAAAATAGGCTGTCTAAAAAGTTAAATAAAGCTTCGACTATACTCAGTCTAACTACAGATAATCAAGCGATTGTCCAATTGAGCCAGGTTCACCGGCAGACCCGCTGAGTCGAAATATGGCTTCCAAATAGTTTTTAGAAGACCTGGTGCAGCGACCTGTTTGTTTTTTTTAGTAAATTAACACACCAAATAAGCTGTATTTTTATGGAAAAAATTGTTGAACGCTTTGTCAGGTACGCCAAAATAAATACCCGGTCGGATGAAACATCCAAAACGTGCCCGTCGACACCAGGACAGTCGGAACTGGCAAACATGCTGGCTGAGGAACTTAAAGAAGCAGGACTGCAGGATATCAGCATTGACGAAAATGGTTACCTGATGGCTACATTGCCCGCCAACACCGATAAGGAAGTCCCGGTAATAGGTTTCCTGGCACACCTCGACACCTCGCCCGATTATAAATCCGACAAGATTAACCCGCAGGTAATTGAGCACACCGGCAAAGTCATTAAGCTCAGCAGCCAGGAAAACATTGTGCTTTCGCCCGTTGAATTTCCATCCGTAAACAATTATATTGGACAAAAACTGATTGTAACCGACGGAGCCACATTGCTGGGGGCTGATGATAAAGCTGGTATTACTGAAATTGTCACGGCCATGGAATACCTGGTGCAGCACCCCGAAATCAAGCATGGCGCAGTTAGAATTGCTTTCACCCCTGATGAGGAAATCGGTAGAGGTGCCGATAAATTTGACGTGAAAAAATTCAATGCCCGCTTTGCTTATACCGTCGATGGCGGAGCGCTGGGTGAAATAGAGTATGAGAACTTTAACGCCGCTAAAGCCAAAATTTCCATACAGGGACTGAATGTGCACCCCGGAAGTGCCAAGAACAAAATGAAAAATGCCATGCTCATAGCCATGGAGCTCAACAGCATGCTACCGGCGTATGACGTACCCGAACATACCGAGGGTTACGAAGGCTTTTTTCACCTGACCGATATGACAGGCGCCGTGGAAACCACCACCCTTAATTATATCATCCGTGATCACGACCGTAAGTTATTCGATAAAAAGAAAGACCTGCTGATCAAAATAGTCGACCACCTGAACCTGAAATACGGTGCGCGTACGGTTAAATTAACCATGGTTGACCAGTATTACAATATGAAAGAAAAAATTGAACCCGAGTTTCATATTGTTGACCTGGCGCGAAAAGCCATTACGAGCTGCGGCATAACACCCAAAATAATACCCATCAGGGGTGGCACCGATGGTTCCAGACTATCATACATGGGATTGCCCTGCCCTAACCTGTTCACCGGCGGGCATAATTTTCACAGCCGTTACGAATTTGTCCCCGTGAGATCCATGGAAAAAGCTGTTGAGGTAATTGTAAAAATCATCGAATTAAACGCCTCGCGATAAAAAACGTTACCACCATGTTGGAAATACCAGAATCCACCACCATTGGACAACAGGCCAATCAATTGCTGAAAAACTGCACAGTTGCAGAAGTCCGTAATGCCACCAGTGTCCACAAGTTTGCCTTTTACTATGGCGATCCTGCAGATTATCCCGTAAAGCTGACCGGTAAGCATATTGTCTCGGCCAGGGGACATGGTATGTTTGTTGACCTGTGTTTCGAAAAAGACGTATATCTAACCATCGGCGACGGAACCATTATGCGCTATGGTTCATCGGAGGAGAAACATCCTGACAAATATCAACTTCTTATCATATTGGATGATGGCAGCTTTTTGGTTTTTACAGTTGCCATGTACGGTGGTATATGGGCTTACCAGGGTCTGTTTGAGAACAGTTATCACCAGGGGAGCCTGAAAAGTATTTCCCCCCTGAATAAATTGTTTGACGAGACCTTCTTTGAGGGTATTATCAAAGGCCTGAAAAAAGACTTATCAGTAAAAGCAATGCTGGCCACCGAACAGCGTATTCCAGGCGTGGGCAACGGCGTTTTACAGGATATCCTGTTCAATGCAGGCATCCACCCCAGGCGCAAAGTATCCACACTTACCGATGTCCAGAAAAACGACTTATACGCCAGTCTGAAAATGACCCTGAAAAAAATGACCGATGCAGGCGGCAGGGATACCGAAAAGGATTTACTGGGCCAACAAGGCGGATACCGTACCCTGCTTTCGAAAAATACCTGCAAAGATCCTTGTCCGAGATGCGGTGCTAACATTGTTAAAGAAGCCTACCTGGGCGGCGCTGTTTACTTTTGCCCCGTTTGTCAACCGTTATAAATATTTCATGGGGAGTTTGGTTAATGTATTTTATCCAAAAGCAAGTGAATTAGCCGGATTTTTACAATGAATTTGTTATAGCAGCTTATACTTTTAGCACTATTATTAACAAAACCTTTTACAATATGAAACTGCTGCAATTAAGTTCATTGTGTTTGTTGTCATTGCTGATTATGACAAGTTCATGTAAAAAAGATGATGATGATGATAGGCCTGTTTGTAAAGACATTGATGGCAATGTTTATAAAACAGTTACGATTGGCACCCAGTTATGGATGGCAGAAAACCTGAGAACTACAAAACTTAAGAATGGAACAGCCATACCTAACATTACCGATAACGCAGACTGGGGTGAATTAGACACACTTGGTTTCTGTTATTACAACAACGACAATACCAATAAACCTGTCTATGGTGTCTTATATAACCATTTTGCTGTTAGTTCAGGCCAACTTGCTCCTGAAGGGTGGCATGTTCCCACGGAAGCGGAATTACTCGTACTCATCAATTTTCTCGGCGGTGAAAGTGTTGCCGGAGGAAAACTGAAAGAAGAAGGCACTGCACACTGGCAGACCCCGAATACCGGTGCAACTGACGAATATGGTTTCACCGCTGTAGGAGCCGGACACAGGCATCCCACAGTTGGCTTCTATGCTATGAATGAAAGTAACTTTGTTTGGACATCAGACAAAGATGGAAACAGTGCCATTTGCTATAAACTAGACTACGAAAATGCCAGCTTCAGTAAATGGGTCACCTCTGTAAATCAGGGCTTCAGCGTTCGCTGCATCAAAGACTGATTTTACTATCCATTTGCATCTTTTACAAGACAGACAGCAATAACATAGGCTGTCTGTTTTATTTTTGCGATGTTCAAAGTATATTCGGTATAAGAAAAAACCTTAACACCTATGCGCTATACAAAGCACAAATAAAAAGGCATATACCGGAATCATAGTACTATCCTATTACCGAACCACCAACATCATGCGGTTGCTCTTAAAAAAAGAAAATAAAACTCCTGATATACCAAATAACAGCCCCTTTATTCTTTTTTTTTTAATATTGCATCGAAATGATCCCTACTATTCAACCTTCAGGTAATATTAGTTAACCCATCTATATGAAATGCAGGCTTTGCAATGAAGAGAATTGTGAATTGTTTTATTCGCAGGGAAATAATAATCAGTATAAGTATTACCGGTGCCCGCGTTGCGGACTGGTAAATCTCGATTTATCCACACTTTCCATTAGTGAAAGCCAGAAGAAATATGAGAAGGTTGAACTTGCATATATCGATTATGAAAAAATACCAGGGCCAAGGCAATCCATAAATTTTATTTTAAAGCATGTGAAAACCAGGGGCTCTCTTTTGGATATCGGATGCGGCAATGGTTCTTTACTCTATTTTGCCCGTAAGAACGGCTGGCAGATACACGGACTCGACCTTTCGCCGGTACTGGCTGAACTGGTTCAGAAAAACCTGGATATAACCGTTGAGGCAGGTAATTTTCTCGAATATGAAAACACAACTGTTCAGCACGATGTAGTTTGTCTGCGTCATGTACTTGAACACTTGCCCGATTCCGAACTGGCTTTATCCAAAATATCCGCGCTGCTCAAAAAAGGAGGCTACCTGTACATGGAATTTCCCAATATAAACGGATTTCCCCACCGCCTGCAACGATTCCGCAATAATTTCTCCTTTTTAGAAAAGAAGTATTCCGCTGACTATGAGCCAGCCCATTGTAATGAGTTTTCCAGAAAACCTTTTGAGTACCTCTTGAAAAAAAACGGCAACTTCCGTCTCATTGAATGGACAACTTATTCCAATAACCCATTCTCGAATTTTATTTATAATCATTGGCACATCGGCACAAAAGTGCGTGCACTGATGTTAAAAACAAATTAGGGCCATTGGAATGTTCGCGGGTACAAGACCTTTTGGATAGGTCAGTTAGGCGCTATCAGATGCGGTTTTGTAAAAAGACACAAGAAGAGAGGCTGTCTAAAAAGTCATAAAAAGAGCGTAGTCTGGAGACTACGCTCAGCATACAGAGTTGACATTCTGCACAATGCGCTAGGGCATGCCTGGCCGCAGACTGGCTTAGCATTCAGCGTACGAGCGTGGCCGTCATTGTAAGCGAGGTAAGAGCGTGGCCGTCATTGCGAGCCTGCCTGCCGAAATGGCAATGCGGGCAGGCGAAACGCAGTGGAGCGCGGCAATCTCTGTTTTACCTGTTATTGCGATAGGTAACCCTTACAATGACGGCTTCGATTATCGGACTCACAGCCTGCGCCAGGCATTGCGTTCATTTTATTTTACCGGATAGGCGCCAATATAAGGTTTATGCTTCTTTGGCAGGCTGAGCAGACCTTGCACCTGGGCCGGCACTGCAACAGCAGCCGAAGCTCCGGAGAATGCCGGGTTCAGCTCAAAATTGCCCAACTCCTGGCTTTTAAACAACGGCATGTTAATACCTTCGTAAACCCTGCTGTTTGCAGAAGACCCATCGAACAACAATTTCATTTCGGCAAGCGTGGTAACTGCTTGCTGGCAATTTTCAGCCGTTGAGGGACTCCAGTACAACAAGGTTGGGAAGGCCCTGTTTACATGCTGCACAAACACGTTGTTGTCGAATTGCTTTAAAGGCGATTGATTAAGCTTTTCGCACAAATCGGGGTGCTGCCACACAATCATCAGGGGACGACGGAAAAACTCATCGGCCGTAAGCAGGTTGTTGACGAATACATGTCCGAAACGTTCCTCCACGCCGGGACCTGTGCTGGGATGCCAGCCAAAATGATCGCCCTGGGCGCTGCGCTTGTCGCGTCCGATGCATGCTGTGCTGTTTACAAAGGTATTGTTGTATACCTGCGCATTTGAACTGTTGAGGATCATCATGCCATGATCGCAGTTTACAAATACATTGCCGGCGCATATAACACCCTTGGATATTTCAAAAAAGAACCCGTTATTACTGGGCCACATTTGGTTATTGCTACCCGGCCCCAGGTTATTGCCAACACCTTCAACACGGTTGTTTATAAACCGCCCGTCGACATTTCCCACGTCGTACCATATGCCATTGGAAATGGGCAGGTCGTAAATAAGGTTGTCGCGGCAGGTGACCCTGTGCGTCTGGTTAAAAATCTTCACGGCAGCCGGATAATAGCCAATGATATCTTCGATATTGTTACGCGAGAACATATTGCGTTCCAGCAGGCAATCCGATGAAGACAGCAGGTAGATCCCCTCGGTGGTGGTATCGTGAACCTTGCAGTTACGCATCACCAGGTTGTCGCCCCTGAGGTATGCCCCAACCCTTCCGCAGAACGAGAACGTACAATGTTCCAGCACCGTACCTACCACATCCTTGCCAAAAGTTGACGGATCGGCCAGCCCCTGTGGTTCGTAACCGTCAATTTCGAGAGCGGTATAGGCATATTGCGTAAGAATAATACCGCGCATAACCAAGCCCTTATGGTCATTCGATTTGCCATGAACATCCCTGGTAACCCGGTGAAGACCAAAATTATGGGCCGTGATCTCAACCAGGTGTTCAGCCGGGTTAATGCCTATGTAAACAAACCCGCTTTTATAGTCGATAAAAAAAGAGTTCTCATCCACCTCGCCGTCCCAGCCGGCTGAGTTCAGCAGCTTGCCATCGACAAATACCATGTCGTTGTTGAAAATATGCAATGGGGTTTGCATGCCAAACCGGTCGCGCCGCCACCAATCGTCGGGGTATTCCGGGAAAAGGTGTTCCCATTTTACTTTCCATAAACCACCGCTAATGGGCGTCCAGTTTTTTGCCTCGAGGGTACCTTTCAGAATGGGCTGTTCGCTGCCGTATGGCTGAATGGTAATGCCCTGGTTAAAAACCAGGTCGCCTGCGCGGTAAGTTCCGCCGCGGAGAACAATGGCATCGCCCGTTTTAACGTTGGCAATGGCATTTTCGATAGTGGTTGGCTGTGCAAGATGTTCCCCTGTTGAGGCAGCATCGCCATCGGGTGCAACATAAAATATTCTTCCAGAAACCACAGGCAATTCGTAGTTTTGCTGAAAAGGGCCGTATGGACCTCCCGATGGCTGGGCCTTAACACCATAAAAACCCGTCGCCATTAAAACACATGCCGCAAAGCTGCTTTGCAGCAATCTCCTGACAATCATTCCTGACATATCCTTCACTTTTAGTTTACCGAAATTAGGAATTCCGGCCGGAAAATTACTGATTAGCCACCAAGGTGCAAAAACACGAAGTGGCACATTTTTTTATTCTTTCCGGACCATACTCAATTATAAAACTACTAAAAAAAGTGAAGTAAGTGATAAAAAACCGTGAAAGTATCCGATAAACTGTGATGGTTTCAGGTAAACATAGGTAGTAACGCGATATTTTTTTACCTTTAATCCGGCTAACCAAAACTTTTTGTCATGACAACCGAAAATGAACTGATACAAGTTTACTCAGGCTCCGAAATTGAGGTAGTGCTGTTAAAGGAAGAATTGGAAAAAGCCGGCATATCGTCGATGGTAAAAAACGATTTCAACGCCGGCATCACTGCAGGGTTTTACGGTGGCGCCCCCGATGTAGCCGACCTCTATATCCTGGCCACAGACCTCGAAAAAGCGCAGCCCATTGTTGATGGTTTTAAAGCTTCAAATGACTAAACCGGCATGATTTCTTTTATGTGCTGATTCCCTTATTCATTGCCATTGGCGTGGCAGCTTACCGTATGAGCCTTGTGGAATACCGGAGTCGCAAGTATCACCTTGCCCGTAAAATTCTACGTTGACAAATCTAAACCTACAACATATGAAAAAAACAGTTTTAATCCTTTCTGCCTTACTTTGGTGCACGTTAATGCTACATGCGCAGAAGCCAAAAACTTACCAGGTTCAATCGCCCGATGGCAGCATTGCAGTAACCATCGAAGCCGGCGCCAAACTGCAATGGCAGGTGAAATACAAAGGACAGGAAGTAATTGCCCCCTCGCCCATATCCATGACCTTGCAGGGTGGCGAAGTACTGGGTGACCATGCCAAAGCCACAGCCAAAACCGTCCCTGTCAATACCAAATTTAACACCATTCATTACAGCCAGGCTGTTGTTGAAGACAACTGCAACCAGCTTACCCTTACCTGCAAAGGCAATTACGGCGTCATCTTCAGGGTTTATGACAATGCAGTAGCCTATCG
This sequence comes from uncultured Bacteroidales bacterium, assembly GCA_964618645.1. Taxonomy (GTDB): domain Bacteria; phylum Bacteroidota; class Bacteroidia; order Bacteroidales; family UBA10428; genus UBA5072. The sequence goes on from CAZUBW010000068.1 coordinate 17,819, forward strand.
TTTTTTCACCAAACGACCCGGCGAACTCATTATAGAAAACGAAGAAGCCAGTTTCAATTTCACTGCCGATCACCGGGCTTTTATCCCCATACAATGGGATTACCGTGGCGGCAAGATTTTCAATACCTCATTCGAAAATACCTATCGCGAAATAAGGCTATCGGCATTCCCCAAAGATTCACTGGCCTTTCTGCCACTGGTTGTGGACCTCGGTCAAAACCTGAAAGCGGAGTTATTTGAAGTAGACCTCGAAGATTACCCGGGCATGTACGTGGACCTGAACCAAACCGGCAAAGGCTTTAAAGGCGTTTACGCCCCATACCCGCTCGAAACAGAAGTCGGCGGGCATAACCGCCTCAATATTATCCCTGTAAAAAGGGCCGGTTATATTGCCAAAACTGCTGGTACACGTAATTTCCCCTGGCGTGCCATTGTCATCAGCGAAAAGGACATTGACCTGCTGAACAGCCATATCGTACAAAAACTGGCTTCACCCAGCCGGCTTGCCGATATCTCCTGGATCAAACCAGGGCAGGTGGCATGGGACTGGTGGAACAGTATGAACATATCACATGTCGATTTCAGGTCGGGCATGAATACCCCTTCGTATAAGTACTACATCGACTTTGCCGCCAAATACAAAATACCGTATATCCTGTTCGATGAAGGCTGGAATGTTCCGGGCGACCTGACCCGTGTTAAACCCGAAATTGACCTCGAAGAAATAGTTGCCTATGGCAAACAGCGAAATGTAGGGCTGATTGTATGGTGCTCCTGGAAAGACATCATGAGCCAAAAAGAAAAAGCATTTCCTTTCTTTGAAAAGGCAGGCATCAAAGGAATGAAAATCGATTTTATCGATCGCGACGACCAGGTAGCCGTGGCCTCCACTTACGAAATTGCCAGGCAGGCAGCCGAACATCACCTGATGGTTGATTACCACGGTATTTATAAACCTACCGGGTTGCAGCGAACCTACCCCAACGTAGTGGGTTACGAAGGCGTGTATGGCCTGGAGAATTTCAAGTGGGCCAACCCCGATGGTCCACGGTACGCCGTGACAATTCCATTTATCCGCAACCAGGCAGGGCCCATGGATTATACCTCCGGCGCCATGCGGAATGCCAGCAGGGCCAGTTTCAGGCCTATAAACGACATGCCAATGAGCCAGGGAACAAGGGTGCACCAGATGGCACAATACGTTGTATTTGAAGTACCGGTTCAGATGCTTTCGGACAATCCCACTGCTTACCTGCGCGAACACGAATGCACCAGTTTCATAACGGGCATTCCCACCCTGTTTGACGAAACCCTGCCCCTCGATGGTAAAATTGCAGAATATGTGGCCATTGCACGCCGGAAAGGCGATACGTGGTTTGTGGGAGCCATGACCAACTGGACACCGCGCGAAATTGTCCTTGACTTCTCATTCCTGGGAGCGGGCGAATATACGGCTGAAATATTCCGCGATGGTATTAATGCCGACAGGGATGGTACCGATTATAAAAAGGAGGAGATGACTATAAAAGCCGGGGAAAAGGTTAAAATAAGCATGATGAGCGGTGGTGGCTGGGTAGCCCGTTTGGTGAAGAAATAAGTGTATTTTTTTCTTCGGGGCATTTTTCCTATATTTAGCATAATTAACCTGAAACAGGCTAACTGATAATTACCTTAAACCTACACTAACCATTAATACTGGAGGAAATATCATGGCTCAAGGAAAGACCACAAAAAAAATCACCCGGGTACAGGGCGGAACAAGTGAAACTACAACCGAAACCCGGACGTTTGTACCCACACCGGAGAGCAAGGGGAAAGCAAAAACCTTTCGTTTACTGGCCATATTGGCATGGGTATTGGCAATAGCAGCTGAAGTTTACGCCATAATGCTGTTGCAAAAGCCACCTGTCAGCACCACGTGGCTTATCGTATGTATAGCAGTGGCACTCGTGTTTGCCGTAACCGGTTCATTGCTGTGGAAAAAGGCAAACCGGTTCGACCCGGCATCCGAGAAGAACAAAGTAAAGTTTTTTATCCAGAATCAACTGGGTGCCATTATAGGCATTCTTGCATTTCTTCCGTTGGTAATCCTTATCTTCACCAATAAGGATATGAGTAAGCAACAAAAAGGCCTTGTGGGCACCATTGCTGTTGTTGCCCTGGCCATTGCCGGTATTACCGGGGTAGATTTCAACCCGCCTTCGCAGGAGCAATATCTTGAACAAACCAAAGAGGTAGAATCGCTAAACAATGGACAGAATTACGTTTACTGGACCAAGTCGGGCAAGAGTTATCACCTGTACAAAGATTGTTCCTATATCAACACCGATCGTACCGATGAGATTTTCGAAGGTACCGTGGCACAGGCCAGGGAGCTGAAGAACATCACCGATCTGTGCGACCGCTGCAGAAACAGGGCCAAAAAAGAAAGGGGCCTCGAGGGAGCAACCGAAGAAATACAGGAAGCCATTGAAGAAGTCGTCCCCGAAACAGTTCCGGAGAACGAATAGATAGTGGTTATCCACATATTTGTAATCAAAGAGGCTGTGTAAAAAGTCATAAAAAGAGCGTAGTCCGGAGACTACGCTCAGCGTACAAAGCTGACATTCTGTACAATGTGCTAGGCGTAGTTTGTAACTACGCCTATTTGTAACTACGCCTAACAAACTTACTTTTTAGACAGCCTCCTTTTTAATATAACTTCTTTGTTTCCGATTTTCAGCCTGTGGCTATTTGAAACGTTTCCCTGCTGAGCGTAGTCTCCTGACTACGCTCCTTTTTAATATAACTTATTTGTTTCCGATTTTCAGCCTGTGGCTATTTGAAACGTTTCTCAATTTCTTCAATGCCCATGATAATCACCACAGGTTTTCCCGAAGGTGAGTAACCCGGACTTTCGCAGGCAAAAAGTCCGTCCACCAGTTCCTGCATGGTTTCACGGGCCAGTGTACTGCCATAATTAACCGAAGCGGCAACAGCAAGCGAACGTGCTATGCGCTCCCTGACGCTTGTTTTGATATCGCTGTTGGTTTGCTTGTACGTATCAAGGAATACTTCCAGCAGTTCCTTCGGATTCTCGAAATGGCTGTCGGCAGGGTAACCGGCAATCACCACCGTATTGCTGCCAAAGTCGCGGATGTCGAACCCCACCGCATGCAAATCGTCGAGGATTTCCTTTACCATAAGATAGTCGGCCGGGTCGAGTTCTACGGTCTCAGGAAATAGCGTCCGTTGGGCAACAGGGTAATTCATGGCAAACGACCGCAGGTAGTTTTCGAAGAGTATCCTTTCATGCGCCCTGCGCTGATCGATAAGCATGATGCCCGATTTTACCGGGGTTAGAATAAACCTGTTCTTCAACTGAACAAAAGCATCGGTATGCTTTTCGCCACCCATGGCCAGCGATTGTTGCGACGAAGAAGGGACCTCCTCACCCGGGGAAGGATAGGAGGCGCTGTCGCTTCCATAAAGTTTTTCCCAGTTACGGAGGTTATCTGCATCACGTTCATCGGGCTGATGGTAACCGGGTTCTGTGTCAAAGGGATTATAGTTGCGGTTGACCGCAATTTCCGGCGCTGAAACCGGATCGTTCCGCCGGAATACCGGGAAGTCGATGGCTCCTTCGGTATCAAAATCGATAGAAGGAATGAGGTTAAACCGCCCGAGTGCCTCGCGTGTAGCCGCGGTAAGAATCTGAAAGATAGCTACCTCATTTTCAAATTTTATCTCGGTTTTGGTAGGGTGAATATTGATATCAATGGAATCGGGATCGGCTTCCAGGAAAATAAAATACGAAGGAATGGTTTCAGGAGGCAGAATTTTCTCATAAGCCGTCATTACCGCCCGGTGAAAATACGGGTGTTTCATAAAACGGTTATTGACAAAAAAGAATTGCTCCCCGGGTGTGCGCCTGGCGTGTTCGGGTTTGCCGATGAAACCTGAAATACGCACCAGGCTTGTATTGGTATCGATATTGGTAAGATTCTGGTTTATTGTTTTTCCAAAAAGATGCACAATCCGCTGTTTAAGGTTGGTGCGTGGCAGGTTGTATACCTCCTCTTCGCCATTTTCGAGCATGAACTCCACATCGGGGTTTGCCAGTGCTATCCGTTGAAACTCGTAAATAATATGCTTGAATTCGGCATTATTGGTTTTCAGAAATTTCCGGCGAGCCGGAACGTTAAAAAACAGGTTTTTTACCGATATGCTGGTGCCGTGGGCACAACTTACTGGTCCCTGCGATTCCACCACCGACCCGGCAATCACCAGTTCGGTCCCCAGCTCATTTTCGGGCTTTCGTGTCCGCAATACCACCTGTGCCACCGAGGCAACAGATGCCAGGGCCTCACCCCTGAAACCCAGGGTACGTATGGCAAATAAATCATTGGCTTCGCGTATTTTTGATGTGGCATGACGTTCAAGGCTCATGCGAGCATCGGTTTCCGACATGCCGCAGCCGTTATCGATCACCTGGATGAGGGTTTTGCCGCCATCCTTCACAATAACCCTTACCTGGGTACTGCCGGCATCAATGGCATTTTCAACAAGCTCTTTTACCACCGAAGCGGGACGCTGAACAACTTCACCGGCAGCAATCTGGTTGGCTACGGAATCGGGGAGCAGATGAATGATATCGGCCATGGATTTGAAAGATAACAATTGCAATATTGGCTTTCAAAGTTAAAGAATATCGTACATTTATTGCTGTTCCGGGCAGAATTTGCTGGCACATATTTTGCGGGATTTCAGATAAGCAAAAAGTACATTAACCCCTTACAGATGAAACAGGTATAATCATTTGCAAGGGAAAATGTACCCAAACCCGCTTGTTGGCATATATGTTAATGCCGCAAGTGGCAATGGTTTCCAGATACTAACCAAACTTACAGGCACATGAAAAAATATATGATTATCGTAGTAGCCGCTTTACTGACCGTCAGCGTTTTCGGCCAGGAAGAAGGCACGGTGGACGATAAAATCACAAAAAAACTCACCCGTGAGCAGCGGTTGGAACAAAGGCGTGCAAAAGAAGAGGCCACTGCCAAAATGGTGGACTGGCTGATTGAAAACCGGCAATTTGTGCTGAAAGCCAGGTTTCTGAGTAATCAGACCGGCGAAAGAATTCCGGTTAACGATGACCTGAATTTCATTGTGATTGACTCAACGGAAATCACCATTCAGATTGCATCAACCATGGGTATTGGCGGCCCAAACGGCCTGGGAGGAATTACCACAAGGGGTTCGATATCGCAGTTTGAGATACAGCGAATAGGCCGGAACAAAGAAAGTTATAACATCAGGATACTGGCCATGACTTCCATTGGCAGTTACGATATATTCCTGAGCATATCACCGACTTCCAATACCGATGCTTCCATCAGCGGAACAGGAAGGGGAAGACTCAACTACCACGGGGTAATTGTCCCGGTAAAGGGTTCGCGGATTTATAAGGGAATGAGCATTTAAAGGGTGCTGGGTGCTGGGTGCTGGGTGCTGGGTGCTGGATACTGGATACTGGAT
>CAZUBW010000069.1:0-22989 GCA_964618645.1 uncultured Bacteroidales bacterium
CGCGAAGCTGCGATATATGCCACCAACGAAGTATGGTTGGCGGTAATAGCCGCTACCCTTACCATCATTGCCGTGTTCTTCCCCATGACCATGGTTTCGGGTATGATGGGAGTTATGTTCCAGCAATTGGGGTGGATTGTGACCATCACCATCGGCGCATCGGCACTTGCAGCCATTACCCTCACCCCCATGCTGAGTTCAAAACTGCTGACACTGCAGACGAAGCGTAAGACCCCGGGCCGTTTCAGTCACGAAAAGCTGGTTATCCCTTTCCTGGACCGGATTGATAATTTCTATGTCAGAACGCTGAACTGGTGTTTGCACCATAAACGTATAGTGGTTTGGTCTGCATTAGGTTTATTTACCTTCTCACTGGTACTGGCCGGGATGTTTGTCAAAACCGAATTCATACCCATGTCCGACCAGGGTCAGATAACGGCCACCGTTGAATTGCAGCCCGGTGTGCGGTTTGACGAGACTGCTAAGATAGCCCGGAAAATTGATGCCTTTATCGAAGACCACATTCCTGAAAAGGATATTGTCTCCACCTCATCGGGTTCCGACGACAATGCCGGTTTCACTGCCTTATTCCAAAGTTCGGGGACCAACATCATTAATGTAACCCTCGCTTTGACCAAACCGTCGGAAAGAGAAAGGTCCGATGTGGAGGTTGCCGAAGAAATGCGTAAGTACCTGTCCACTATTCCCGAAATAGTTAAATACAGTGTAATTACGGGTGACGGAGGCGGAATGGGGGGAGCTTCCAATACAGTTGATGTGGAAATTTACGGGTACAATTTCGATGAAACTACTGCGCTGGCCAATGAGGTAGCTGAACACATCGAAAAACTCGAAGGCGCCCGGGAAGTTACCATAAGCCGTGAAAAATCAAAACCCGAGCTGCGTATTACACTCGATCAGGATAAGATGTCGCAACATGGGCTTAACACAGCCACGGTATCCACCATGATCCGTAACAGAATCGTGGGTCTCACAGCCTCACAGTTCCGGGAGTCGGGTAACGAATACGACATTATTGTGCGATTCGACGAAAACTACCGGAATTCCATCAGCGATATTCAGAGCATTGCCATTCCCACACCGGGAGGTAATGTAACTTTGGGCGAAATTGGCAAGATCGGCGAATTCTGGTCGCCCCCCAATGTCGAAAGAAAAAGGCGTGAAAGAGTGGTTACCGTATCGGTTACACCCTTTAAGGTGCCTTTGGGTGAAATGGCCGCTAATGTAAAAGCCGAACTCGACAAAGTAGATATACCTGCAGGGGTAATGGTAGATGTAGGCGGAGCCTATGAGGACCTTACCGAGTCGATGACCGACCTGTCGATGCTCCTGCTCGTAAGTCTTATCCTGGTGTTCATTGTCATGGCCTCACAGTTTGAATCGCTTAAAATGCCGCTCATTATCATGGCCTCCATCCCCTTCTCATTTACAGGCGTTATTCTGGCGCTGGTGATTACCAATACCACCCTGAGTGTAATTGCCATGCTGGGCGCCATTATGCTGGTGGGAATTGTGGTAAAAAATGCCATTGTGCTGGTAGACATGACCAACCTTATGCGCGACAGGAACCTGGAGCTTGATGAAGCCATTAAACGTGCCGGTCGGTCACGTCTACGGCCTGTGCTGATGACCACTGCCACCACCATATTGGGTATGCTTCCGTTGGCACTAAGCCAGGGCGAAGGATCTGAAATATGGCGACCCATGGGTATTGCGGTTATTGGCGGTTTGCTAGTTTCCACAGCTGTAACCCTGCTGATTGTACCGGTCATATATCGTTACGTGGTGCGCAGGAGTGAGCATCGCAAATCGAAAGAGACCGAAGAACTCGATTTTATGGAAGCTTAATAAACTAAAAATATGAAAGCAATAATGATCATATACAACCAGGCGCTCACCGAAAAGGTGGAGTACATGCTTGAAAAACTGGCCATCAAAGGTTTTACCCAATGGCCCATGGTAACCGGTGCAGGAACCAATACCGGTGAACCACGACTGGGAACCCATACATGGCCCGAAATGAATTCAGCTACCCTTACCATTGTAGAAGATAATATGGCAGACATTGTGCTCGAAAAGATAAAGAAAATGGATGCTATTAATTACGAAGTCGGGGTGAGGGCGTTTGTCTGGAACATCGAAAAGACAGCCTGAAACGGCTGATCACAGCCAAATCACCTGTTCAACAGAAGAGGCTGTCTAAAAAGTCATTTCATTAGGCGTAGTTGCAAACTACGCCTAGCGCATTGTACTGAATGTCAGCTTTGAATGCTGAGCGTAGTCTCCTGACTACGCTCTTTTTATGACTTTTTACACAACCTCTTTTTTCATTCCTGCCATGTCTGTGCTATTTGCGGAAAACTTTAATCATAAATATTAGACTGCTCCCGAAATCTGTACACCCTGTCGATACTAAGAAAACAACATAATGCAATCGTTTGCAATTGTGAACAAAGGGATTTGCCATTTAAAAACTACTACAACCCTTGTCATATAGCCAATATAGGTGCCTTTTAAAAACACGGTACAGATCCATTCAATACCATATACTTAAGGAGCCAGAAAATCAGTTCGGCTAAAAATCATTTTTCAGCCTCATTCCATTGCAACTAATAACCCGCTGATCAGGCTGTAAAGATAACAATAACATGCATTTATGGTATCGTTTTCTGTTATCTATATATTTGTTTTTTAGCTTTTTAAGGTGTTTCGTGAAAGTTTTAATACATTTTTTATTGCAATCGGTTGCATTTTTCAAACATCCTTATTATCTTGCTCACAATTTACCCTGATATAGTGTATGCAATAATAACATAACTGCAAATGCCTATGATCAATAACGCTTAAACAAACTCATGCAGGCAGGGCTATGAAAACCCTGCTGACTAACGTAAAATTTGCTTTCATTCAATTGAACTGTTTCATATTAACCCTAAAACTCTAATTTATGTTTAAACAAATCCATGCATGCATTTCGCTGTTGAAATGTATTAAGAATAAGCCCATGGTTATGGCAATGGCCATGATGATGCTTATTCCGGGCGCCAGCTACCTGAAGGCTTCTCCAATTGCCGGAAACGAAACGGAGACAGCTTTGCAACCGATCACAGTCACCGGTAAGGTGGTTGATCAGGATGGTATTGGACTCCCGGGCGTATACGTTGTACTCCAGGGCACCAATACCGGTGTGGTTACCGATGCCAACGGCAGCTATTCCATTCAGGTGCCCGGTCAGGATGCCGTTCTGGAATTTTCCTACATCGGTTTTCTGAAAGAAACCGTTGCTGTAGCCGGCAAGTCGGTTATTGACGTTACCCTGATGGCCGATGTTACCGCCCTCGAAGAGGTAGTGGTAATTGGTTACGGTACACAACGTAAAGAATCTGTTACCGGTTCTGTTGCCTCGGTGAACGCCGATGTCATTCAGGATGTCCCTGCTGCCAATATTACACAGTCGTTACAGGGACGGGTTTCTGGTGTGGAGATGTCACAGACATCAACCAAACCCGGTGCTTCCATGCAGATCCGCATCCGTGGTGTTCGTTCGGTAAATGCTTCCAACGACCCGCTTGTTGTTCTTGACGGCATTCCCTTTGCCGGAAATATCGGAGATATCAACCCCAATGACATCAAGAGCATCGATATTCTGAAAGACGCCTCTGCGACTGCTATTTACGGATCACGTGGTGCCAACGGCGTTATCCTGGTTACCACCAATAAAGGAACCAAGGGACAAAAAGCCCAGATTAATTACAATGGTTACTATGGTGTTAGAAAAGTCTTTGCCCCCTACCCCATGATGAACGCTGCTGAATTTTCAGCCCTGCGCGATGCCGCCGGTATTTATGAAAACGACGGACTCGATGAAGACCGCTCGGTAGACACCGATTGGCAGGACCTCTTTTACAGAAATGGTTCTGTTAACAGCCACAACCTTAGCATCTCAGGCGGTACTGAAAAAGGTGCCTACAGCTTCAGCGCCGGGTATCTTAAAGACGAAGCCGTTATCCCAACCCAGGGTTACGAGCGTTTATCCATACGTGGTGCACTCGACCAGGAAGTTGGTGATTACTTTAAATTTGGTTTCAGTACTAACAACAACTATAGTACAAATACCGGAAACCAGGTTGGCATTTATGGCGTGTTGAGCATGTCTCCCATTGTCAATCCGTATAACGCTGACGGCTCTTTGAAACGGGTTGTTCATATGCCCCTTGATGACCAGTTTGTATGGACAAAGGATGTGATTGAAGGTTTGGAAGATCAATACCTGAGTGAAACCAGGGCTTATGCAACCTACAACAATCTTTACGGTGAAGTAAAAATACCCGGGGTTGAAGGGTTGAAATACCGCCTTAACCTTGGCCTCGACTTCCGCCAGAGCAATAGCGGAAGCTACACAGGACAGGGAATCGGAAGTGTAAATGAAGAAACCGAATCCACTGCTTCTATTGGCAACTCACATAATTATCATTGGGTTGCTGAAAATTTACTTACCTACGATCGCCTTTTTGCCGGGAAACATCAGGTTAACGTGGTAGCTTTATATTCCGCTGAACAAACAAAATATAACAGCTCCAGCATTTCTGCAAAAGACATTCCCTCCGACGATTTTCAGTTCTATAATCTGGGAAATGCACGGGGTGAAATCACCATAAACCCTGCCTACCAAACCTATCAGCTCAGGGGTTTGCTTTCGTGGATGGGCCGTTTTATGTATGCATACGATAACCGCTATATGTTCAGTGCCGCTGTACGTTCTGACGGATCTTCCGTGCTGGCCGAAGGCGAAAAATGGCATACCTATCCTGCCGTTTCATTAGGCTGGAACATTGGCAACGAATCATTTATGCAGAACATTACAGCCATTAACGCGCTGAAACTGCGTGCCGGTTACGGGCAAACTTCCAACCAGGCCATTGACCCCTATAAAACCTTTGGTCTGCTGGGAACCCGCGATTACAACTTCGGCAGCGAATTCACCACCGGCTACCTGGTAAGTGAATTGCCGAACCTTAACCTTGGATGGGAATATTCTTCCACCTGGAACTATGGTGTTGACTTTGGCCTATTCAACGACCGCCTTTCCGGTACCATTGAATACTACATCACCAATACCAAGGACATTCTGCTGCCCATTACCCTGCCTGCCACCAATGGTGTAACCACCATGATGGCCAATGTAGGCGAAATGCAAAATAAGGGGGTTGAAGTTTCACTCAACGGTGTGATCATTGAAAATGCAAACGGACTCACCTGGGAAGCCGGAATTAACTTCTACACCAATAAAAATGAGTTGACCAAACTGGCCTCCGGCGAAGACAAAAATGAAGCCAACTGGTGGTTCGTGGGTCATCCCATCAACGTAATATACGATTATGAAAAGATCGGCCTCTGGCAGGAAGAGGATCAGTACCGCGACATTCTCGAACCAGGTGGAAATGTTGGTATGATCAAGGTTAAATATGCCGGTGATTACAACGATGATGGCACACCTGTCCGCAGAATCGGAACCGACGACAGGCAGATTATTGAAATCGACCCGAAATTCCAGGGTGGTTTTAATACACGGCTTGCCTATAAAGGCTTTGACCTGAATATTGTGGGTGCCTACAGGCATGGCGGCAAACTGATCAGTACACTTTATTCTTCAACTGGTTACCTAAACCTGATGACCGGGCGCCGTGGCAATGTGAAAGTCGATTACTGGACACCTGAAAATACCGATGCCGATTATCCTAACCCGGCGGGCATACTATCCGGAGACAACCCCAAATATGGAACTACCCTGGGTTACTTTGATGCCGGCTATATGAAAATCCGTACCATCACCCTTGGATATGCGCTGAACCAAAAGCTCATAAGCAAGGCAGGTATTGACAAGCTGCGTATTTATGTTCAGGCACAGAATCCATTTGTTTTGTTTTCGCCCTACTACAAAGAATCCGGTATGGATCCTGAAAGCAACTCTTATGGCGACGAAAATGCTGCCACTACCGGCACCTACCCCAGGCGCCTGCTGACCATTGGTACCAACACGCCTTCGACGCGCAACTTTTTGATTGGCATTAATCTAACGTTCTAAACCTGATGATAATGAAACGTAATTATATAAAAACCTTTATCGGGACAGCCTTTTTAGCACTGTTCCTGCTCTCGTGCTCCGACATCCTCGACGAGCAGCCACGAAGCATTTACGAACCCGGTTTTTTCAAAACCGAAGCCGGTGTGAATGGCGGACTTACCGCATTGTATGCCAACCTTCGTTATATCTACGGTAATGCTTATTATTACAACGCATGCCTTACCGGAACCGACGAAGCAACCTATGCCCAGAGCGCCGATGGTAACTTCAAGGACATTGACCTTTCAGGTGCCGGATCGCTTACTGCATCAACAAGCCGTTCAGACGTACTCTGGAACAATGCCTTTCCCAGTATCAACAATGCAAACGGCATTATTGAAAATGCATCTGCCGTTGGCCTTGCTGAATCGCTTATTGCCGAAGCGCATTTTTTCCGCGGCTTTCATTACTTTATGCTGGCACAGACCTTTGGCGGAGTGCCCCTGGATTTAGGTTCAGGCGAACTCAAGTTCAACACCACGCCCATACGTTTTTCTGTTCGTAACACCGTACCGGAGGTTTACACAAAGGCTATTATTCCTGACCTGTTGTATGCAGTAGAAAACCTCGATGACAACCCGCGTGTAACCGGTGGTGTTACCGCAAACGTTGCCCGCCTGTTCCTGTCGAAAGCATATCTTACCTACGGATGGTGGCTCCAGAACCCGAATAACATTCCCACCTATCCCGAAGCAGCCCGCACCGACCCCGACGGCCATGATGCCGCATGGTACTTCCAGCAGGCTTACGATCTGGCAGCTTTTGCTATTGACAATCCCGGCCCTTATGCCTTGCAGGAAACCTTCTATGACCTTCACCTGGGGGCAAACGACCGCAACAGCGAAGTGATGTTTTACGCTGACCACACCGAGGCCAGTGAAAAATACAACGGTGCAAGCCTTACCTATAGCGGTGGTGGCAGCCAGGACAACTTTGCCGTGTGGATGATGACCTGGAATTACACCAACCTCAGAAGCTCTGCCAATACCAATTGGGACACCCTGGTAAGCTCGGTTCAACGCGAGGCAGTACAATCGCTCGGACGCCCCTGGACACGTATGTGCCCCACCATTGGTGTCATTGAAAACACTTTTGCCGATAAAACTACCGACTCGCGCTACGATGGTACCTTTACCACCGTTTACCGCGGCAACTGGAACAAGGGCGGAATTACCAAACCGGTTCTCTATAATGCCAACAACATTACTGTGGCCCCCGGAGATGCCATTCTTACCTTCCTCAGCGAAGAACCGGGTGCGGCCATTGACTATTCCAATAACCCCTACAAGAGCAACATTGGTGTTGGCGTGCTGCCCGGTAGAGCCGATTTCGTGGTATCACCCCGCGGTATCAGCAGGGTTGTTTACCCCGGCCTGTGGAAACTGGGCACTTACCGTACCGACAACGGCTCCGGTTTAGGACAGCCTAACGCTGCCAGCACCCGCCCGTTTGTCATTGCCAAGTTCTCTGAATTCTACTTCATTGCTGCCGAAGCTGCCGTAATGGGCGCCACCACCCAGGGTGGTAAAACCGCACTGGACCTGATCAACGTTATCCGTGCCCGTGCCGGTAAATGGCGCTGGGACAATGCCGGAAATGCAGCAAAAGTTGCTGATAACAGTGCCGCTATGATGGCTGCCACTCCGGCCACTATCGATATCGACTACATCCTGGCTGAACGCTCACGTGAGTATTATGCCGAAGGTTATCGCTGGCTCGACCTGGTGCGCACCCAGAAATGGGATGAAGTAGCTGCTACATATGAAATTTGTGGAAGCAACTACGGCGACCATACGCCGGCAACCTTTACCCGTACCATTGAGACTTATCATTACCTCAGGCCCGTCCCCACGGGTCAGCTTGATGCCATGGACATGACCGATGCTGAAAAGGATGCTTTCCAGAACCCCGGATACAGAGATTGACCTTCTTTCTTACGATCGCAAACACTGCGAATATGTTTAGTAGTTTTTAGGTTTTAATTAAAAAGAGGCTGTCTAAAAAGTCATAAAAAGAGCGTAGTCTGGAGACTACGCTCAGCATACAGAGCTGACATTCTGTACAATGCGCTAGGCGTAGTTTGTAACTACGCCTAACAAAATGACTTTTTAGACAGCCTCTTTTTATGGGCAAATTATTGTTAATCTGCCAAAAATATAACCTATGCACCACGCTCAGTGTGATTTGCAACCAGGCTAAGCGTAATTGGCAATTACGCTTTAATTGCCAATGCGTGAAACAATATGGAAATATTGAAATTAGAAAACAAATCGCCCAGCACTTAGAGACTGTCTAAAAAGCATGCAAAGGCTTCGACTATGCTCAGCCTGACGGTATGCAGTCAATCGATTGTCATATTGAGCCAGGGATTGCTTCACTCCGTTCGCAATGACGGCTTCGATTATCGGAGCGTAGTCAGTACACTACGCCTGCCTGGTAGCAGACAGGCCAGCATTCAGGACTGACATTCATTTTATCGCGCAGCTAATCTATTTATTGCAAAAACTCTCCGGCGGACCCAGATAGCTGGGTTTAACCCCTCCTGCGTTAACAACCACCTTCTGCAATACTACGCCCGGATCCACCATCCATACCTTCAGGATGTGATATCCTTCATCACTAACCGTGTGACTGCTTTTGCCAATGCGGTAATTATTGCTGACCGATTCCTCCCACTCGCGGTTACCGTTCATGGCATCAAAATCCTCGGGAACCAGGGTAACCAGCTGCGGCTCGCCATCGTCAAAGGCAATGGCATACCTTACCGGCCGGCCCGGCAGAAAATTCAGCGTTGGTGCAACATATAGATTCACTTCTACGGCTCCGGTCGAAAACATATACATTTGGTATTCGAGGCAGGGAGCATTTACCCCGGGTTTTAAAGCGGGTGCATCAGTTGCTGCCGTGGCCCGCATACCCGAAAGGGTGTGACCGAAATCTTCCACCTCAATCCAGCCGTTGTCGCCAGTATTAATATTTTTTGCAAAATGAGCAGCTTCAATGGAGACATAACCGTTGGACTCGACAAAGCCTTTAACCGAACCCGGTGAGATACCGGCAGGTTTAAAGAACGTAACCTCAACCGGCACACTGATTCCTGTTCCCCCGATATGTACCAGGGCTTTGCTCCTGCCTTCAGGAACCTTATCCCAATTGGCACTGATCCGGATCCTTGTATCCCTGTCAACCGTTCCGCTTGCTTTATCCATTAACAGCCAGGCACAATCGCTTTTAGCCGTAAAATCAAATGGCGCTGTCCCCTTGTTAAACACCTCAATAAAACGCTCCTGTTTATTAAACACATCCATTTCGGGCAACCGGGCCGTTACCGAAGTATCGGGCCAGGCGTTTTCCGACCCTTCGATGCTCACGCCCATTGTTGCTTCAACAGGGACTTCAAGTGTTTTCAAACGCAGGTGCCTTAAACTATTCACCGGGGGATCGTTCCAGCTTACATATCCCAGGTGTGCCTGGTCCATGAAATGTCGCCATTTGCCACCTGCCAGTTCCCGGTTGTAATAACCCATCAATGCTGTATCGGCACGAAACAAACGTTGTGTTTCGGCTTCCCAGAAATTGGCACTGGCCCGCTGCTGCTTTGCATACAGATAATTCCGCCCGGCAGCCAGGTATAATTCGTTTACCAGTGCACTGGCCCGGGTAGGAAAATAAACCATCTGGTAATAAGCATCCTGCTTTTCGGCAGGAAACTTTTTATAAATGTCTTCGGCCTGCTGTGCCAGTTTGTTGTACGATTCCACAACCTGTTCAGATTCGCGGTAGTCAACCAGGCTGTAGGTAAGGGGCGACAACAGTTCGGGCTTGCGCCTGCCATTGAAACGGGGGTATTGTGTAAGTATTTCAGCCGTTTCATCGGCATAGTACTCCCCGAATTGCTTTACAGCCCATGCGCGGGTATATTCGCGGATATTGTAATTTGTAAGACTGTCACCGCCATACCAGGCCAGATCCATAAAATAATGCAACGGGAAAGGATAGGCCTTGAAATGACCCACGTTTACTATCCAGATACGGTCGGCTCCATATTGTTTTGCATAGGACAGCTGGTCCCAGATTTTAGGTATCGGGCTGGTATTGATCCACTGATAACTCCTGGGGCCACCATGGTAATCGAAATGATAATAGATGCCTGCACCCCCGCTGCGTTCGCGTTCCGCGGCTGACGGCACCCTGCGGATATTTCCCCAGTTATCCTCGGCCCACAACAGCGTAACATCATCGGGTACACGTAATCCTTTGTTATAGTAATCCTGCACTTCTTTATACAAACACCAAAGCTGCGGAATTTTGGTGATGTCCGGATTGATTTCCTCCATGAGCATGTTACGCTGCACGTCCACAATTTCCTCGAGCTTTTTCATATTGGCTTCAGGACCACCGGGACCCATTTCGGTATCGTCAGCACCACGCAAGCCAATGGTTACTATGCTTTCATACGAACGATTCCGGCTGATCCCCTCGCGCCAGAAATCGTGCAGTACTTCGGGATGTTGCGAGTAATTCCAGCGTCCCAGGGTTTTCATATACCGCCTGTCCCACTCCTTTTGCGCACGCAACATGGGTTCCTGGTGCGAATTACCCATCACAACACCATATTCATCCGCCAAACGCGGGTTTTCGGGATCGTCTTCATTAAAAGCATTGTTCCACATGGCCGGCCACAGGTAATTGCCCCTTAACCGGAGAATAAGTTCAAACAACCGGGTATAAAAATCCCTGCCATAATTGGCAATCCCGGGTGGTACAGGTGGATTTTCCGATTCCTTTGCCGTTCCGTAGGTATGGGAAACCCACCGGGTAAGGTTAGGATATTCGTCGTTCAGAAAAATACCCCTGTATTTTACCGAAGGCGGGCCAAGCACATAAGCTCCCTCCAGGTTTACATACAATGCACTTTTATGTTCCACCGGGACATCGTTCCACCAGTACCAGGGCGATACGCCAATGCCCGAAGAAATCTCATAAAGCCCGTAAATGGTACCACGTTTATCGCTACCCACAATTACCAGGGCTTGTTTCACACCCGGCATGGGCTTTTGTACCAACTGAATCTGAAAACTCTCCCATTTACCGGCAATCTGATCCACATTTATCTTGCCCTTGCTCACCAGCTTATCAATCACCGTGCTTTTTCCCAGCGTACCGGCAATCACCAGGTGATTGCACCTGGGCGCTTTTTGGGTATGCAATAAAGGGGTGGCACCGGTTACCTTTCCGATATCCGATTGCAGATCTTTGGCCGCCCGGATAACACCGGCGAAATCACTACCCGATACCCATAAGGGAGCCGATTTTCCGTTCGCAGACAGTTGAAAACCTCCGGGTTGCTCCGAAACTGACATTCCGGAACCGGGTGCTGACCCCCGCAGTTGCAATGCAACTGCAAGGATCAGCAAACCTGTTACAGCAAGATATTTGTTCATCTTTTTCTTTACCTGGCCGGAATAGCGTTCCGGGTGAGTGCAATTACTGAATCATATGCAGGCTTGGCCTGGTAATTCCGGTCAAACAACAATGGATAATTCGTCCGTCCGGGAATGGGCCAGTTATTTTTCCACGAATACCCATCGTGAACACCCCAGAAGGTGACGCGGGATATGTTATCACTGTGACGCAGAAAAGCTGCAAACATATCGGCATATCTTTTGGCCAGTACCTGCTGCATCGAATCCGGGAAACTCTCTGGCCAGGGATTCATTTCTTCCAGGTATTCTGCCCTTTGCGATATTTCAGCGCCAACAATTTGCGTAGGTTCGGGTATAGCGTTGATTTCAAATTCCGTAATCATCACCTTACATCCCAACCCTTTGTATACATCAAAACTTTCCTCAATTTCATCCAGTCCGGGTGAATCGAGATGCCAGTGGCCTTGTATGCCAATTCCATCGACTTTCACTCCTTTCTCCTGCAGGCTTTTGATGAGTTTAACAACGCCTTCGCGCTTGTTTCTCAACTCAATATTATAATCGTTATAATACAATTCGCAATCCGGGTCAGCTTCACGGGCATATTCAAAGGCTTTCTGCACAAAATCTTCGCCAATGATTTCCATCCACTTCGATTTACGCATCTGACCGTCGTCGCCAACAGCCTCGTTCACCACGTCCCAGCCTTTTACCTTGCCTTTATAGCGGCCAACAACGGTAAAAATGTGTTCTTTCAAGCGTTCGAGCAGCGCATCGCGACCGAGCGGTTTTCCCAGCGAGTCTTCGAATACCCATTTGGGCGTTTGTGAATGCCACAAAAGACAATGACCGATTATAAACATCCCGTTGCGCTGTCCATAGGCAACTATGCTGTCGGACAATGTAAAATTATATTCACCAGGCCTTGGATGAATCCGTTCCCATTTCATGGCATTTTCGGCTGTAATGGAATTAAAATGCTTTGACACAAAATCAAGTGCCAGCGAATCTTTTCCCATAATCTGGGGTGCATTCAGCGCTGTTCCAATATAAAACTTATCGGCAAAATAGTCTTTCAGTCCCTTTTCAGGTTCAGTTATCGTTTTGTTATTCGCGCATGATATCGCAATCAAGGCCAGTATTATGGTGGATATGGCCAGCGTTAATCCATTTTTTCTACTCATCTGTTGATTATTTACGTTTTACAAAAATTATGAGGCTGTCTAAAAAGTCTTGTCCGCATCATTACGAGGGAGGTACGACCGAAGCAATCTGGTGTTACAGGTTGGGATTGCTTCACTTCGTTCGCAATGACTGCTTCACTCCGTTCGCAATGACGGCTTCGATTATCGAACTTTTAAGACAGCCTCATGTGTTTTCTACAGTTATATTATCTGACCAGGTCAGCTTTCACTTGATTTACGGCGTGCAGCCAGTTCATCCTGCATTTTCAGCTCGGTTGTTTTGTTAATCTGATAGAAAAACAACAATCCGATGATAATGACTACAGCAATGGAAGGATATATGCTGGTTGACAGACGTATTCCCTCCACAGCCTGGGGTGTTTGCTCAACCCATGCGCTCTTTGCAGGAGCAACATATCCGTACCATTTAAGCAGCATACTGCTGATAGCGCCACCAATGGCCAAACCAACTTTCAGCCCTATCACCACACCGGCAAAAACGGTGGCTGTTGACCTGCGACTGTATTTCCAGTCGGAATAATCCGCCACGTCGGCCATCATAGCCCAGGGAACAGGCATGGTAATACCCCATGAAAAATTGAAAAAGATCTGTAACAATAATACCATGGTCATGCTCGAAGGAGGTATTATATAGAACATGGCGGCAAAAACGAGTGCCATAACAAGGCCAACAATAAAAACATTGCGCTTCCCAAGGTGTTTAACCATAGTATTTGAAACGGCAATACCTACAATGGCGGCCAATTGTCCGATGATATTGGTAATACCAAAAACACTGTCAGCAGGTACGGCATTTTCACCCGCCAGGCCAATCATATCCAGAAAACCGAATAAACTGTTGTTCAGGTTATTCATGAAGGTTGTCATGCTGGGAATATCAAGGTAATACTGAAAATAGAAAAGCAGCATGCCATTGCGAAGTGACAGGAAGATAAACATCATGACAAAAACGAGGAACATAATCACCCACGGGCCATTGTGCATCAGGTCTGAAATATCCTGTTTAAGCGATTGTTTTTGTTCGGGCCGTGGTTTAATACGTTCTTTGGTCCATGAAAAAGTTAACAGGAAGAATATCAATGCAAGTGCAGAGAATATTCCCATTGTAATCATGTAACCTTTTGAACTATCGCCTTGTCCGAAATGGTTTACCATGGGCTGGGCAAAACCCAGAATGGCTATCTGTGCCAGCACGACAAAAACAAAGCGTACCGAAAACAGGCTGTTGCGTTGTTTCTGGTCGCCTGTAATAACGCCGCCAAGTGCAGAATAGGGTATGTTATTGGCTGAGTAAACCAGCATCAGCAAAATATAAGTCACAAAGGCATAAACAACTTTTGCATTTTGCCCAATATCGGGGGTTAAAAATGCCAGGAAGCCAAATATGCCAAATGGTACGGCCGTCCAAAGTATCCAGGGACGGAATTTACCCCAGCGCGTATTGGTGCGATCAGCAATCACACCCATAATGGGATCGGCAACGGCACCAACCAAACGACCGACAAGGAATAACACCGCTATAGCAGTGGCGCTGATGCCAAACGTGTTGGTATAAAAACTCAGCTGAAGCAGCATGATGGTTTGGAAAATAAAATTGGCTGCCGCATCGCCAAGGCTAAAACCAATTTTCTCCTTAAAGCTAATTTTTTCAGTTTCAGAATGCATACGTTTGATTTTTTGAGTTGGGAATGACGTTTAAAATTTATATTGTAATAAGCATTGCTACAATAGCATAGCAAAAATCATTGCCGGTAATTCAGGTGCAACCGATTGCATTTTCAGCCTTGACTTACCTGCATAAAAAGGCATTTCATCTGTGAGAACAGCGAATGAATAAACGATCTTGGAAACTAACTGCATTTTAAAGATACACTTTTTTATTTATTTTAAAATACACCCGGAATAGGCTGTGTTTATTCCGTGATACACGTCCGCCCATATACATTTTGTACAGGCCATCATGCAGGGGCGATCATCTGACAGGTATCCCTGATAAAAGTATAAAAAATTATGAATATGCTGCAACCGATTGCTAAATTTTGCACTATTATTTTCATTTTGTCCTTTTTTATGTTTAATTTGCATTACTATTTACCCATATGACAACCAACAGGGACGTTACCATTTATGATATCGCCAGGGCTCTCGATATTTCAGCTTCCACAGTAAGCAGGGGCCTTAAAAATCATCCCCATGTCCGTAAGGAAATGAAGAAAAAAATCCTGCTGACAGCCAGGCGGATGGGATATCAGCAAAACAAATTCGCCAGTAATCTCAGGCAAAAGCATACTTCCACCATTGGGGTTGTAATTCCCCGGCTCGACAGCTATTTCATGTCCACCGTCATTTCCGGTATGGAAAATGTCGCAAATGATGCCGGTTACAACCTCATCATCAGCCAGTCGCAGGAGTCACTCAGGAATGAAGCAGCCAGCATTGCAACCTTGTTTAATTCGCGTGTAGATGGATTGCTGATTTCCCTTTCCTATGAAACCGGAAGTCTCGATCACCTGAACATTGTTTTCAAGAAGGGTATTCCGGTGGTGTTTTTCGACCGTATTTGCGATCATCCGATGTGTAAGAGCGTGGTGATCAATAATTTCAAGGCCGGATACGAAGTTACCGCGCACCTCATTGCCCAGGGTTGCAGAAACATTGTGCACATTGGTGGCAGCATGATCCGTAATGTATATGCTGACCGTTACAACGGGTTTAAACAGGCCATGGCCGACAACGGCCTTGAAACCGGGAACAAATCGCTCATTGTTACCGACCTCACGCATAAAGCAGGAATTGACACCGTGCATAGCCTGCTGCAACAAAAAAAACTGCCCGATGGCATTTTTGCTGCCAATGACACCTCAGCTGTTGCCGTTGTCTGCGAACTCAAACAGGCTGGTGTTCGGGTTCCTGAAGATGTTTGCGTGGCTGGGTTCAACGACGACCCCATTTCGCGTGTAGTGGAACCAAACCTCACCACCATCCATTATCCCGGCAGGGAAATGGGTGAAATATCAGCCAATACCCTCATTAACTCTTTAAAAGGACAACAGTCCGACCTGCTCAACAGCATCGTGCTCTCACATTCGCTGATCATCAGACAATCATCCAGTCGCCTTTAACGGGTATGATTATTTCACCTGTTGTAGTGTTTTGTCCATAAAGCATAGAAATCATGGAAACCAATACCATAAAAACAGCCGTCATTACCGGCGGGGCCTCCGGAATAGGGCTGGCCATTGCCCGGAAATTTGTCCGACACCAGATCAAATGCATCATCATTGGTCGCGATGAGGTCAAGCTCAAAGCTGCCTGCTGCGATATGGGCGACATGGTCGACTGTGTAAAATGCGACATTACGGACTTTCCAGGTCTTCCGGCCATGGTGAACGGCATTGTGGAGAAACATGGAAAAATTGATATCCTGGTGAACAATGCCGGTATACATCTCAAAAAACCTTTCCTCGAAGTAACCGACGAGGAATACCAGCGGGTAATACTTACCAACCAGGTAGCAGTATTTTCGCTGAGCAGGGAGGTTGCCCGTACCATGATCCCCCATGGAGCAGGGTCGATTATCAACCTGAGTTCAATGGCCTCACAATACGGTATACCACTGGTTATTGCCTACACCGCCTCAAAATCGGCCGTCGAAGGCATGACGCGGGCCATGGCAGTGGAACTCTCGCCACTGGGGATAAGGGTCAATTGCATTGCGCCCGGCTTTATCAAAACCGAAATGTCGTCAAAGGCCCTTACCAACGATCCCGAAAGGAAGAAAAAGGTCTACGGACGCACCCCAATAGGACGATTGGGCACCGCTGAAGAAGTGGCTGATGCGGCCTATTTTTTTGCAACCGGCGCATCGGCTTATATAACAGGGGTTGTATTGCCGGTAGACGGGGGTAACTCAATAGGATTTTAACAGCAGTTGAAAATGAGAATAACCGAAGCAAAAGTAATTGTTACCTGCCCGGGCAGAAACTTTGTTACCCTTAAAATCCATACCGATCAGGGTATATACGGACTGGGCGATGCCACACTTAACGGCATGGAAAAACCCGTGGCCTCTTTTCTTGAGCATTATTGCATTCCCAACCTGATTGGAATGGACCCGCGTAACACCGAAGATATCTGGCATTTCTTTTACAAGGGTGTTTACTGGAAGCGTGGCTCGGTAGCCATGACGGCCCTGTCGGCTATCGACATGGCCCTGTGGGATATCAAGGGTAAATTACTGAATACCCCGCTTTACAACCTGCTGGGCGGCAAAAGTCGCGACCGCGTAATGGTATATGCCCATGCAAACGGAAAAGACCTGAACGAAACCCTCGAAAAAGTCAATGCTGAAAAAGAAAAAGGTTTCCTGGCCATCAGGGTACAGTCGGGTATACCTGGCATGTCAGACGCTTATGGTGTGGCAAAGGACAGTAAATTCTACGAACCGGCGCACAAAGGACTTCCGCCTACCGAGTATTGGGACACTTCGAAATACCTGAATTACCTGCCCTACCTTTTTGAAAAAACAAGGGAAACATTCGGAAAAGATATACACCTCCTTCACGATGTCCACCACAGGTGTACACCCGTAGAGGCAACCCGCTTGGCCAAAGAACTGGAACCATACCACCTGTTCTGGCTCGAAGACCCGGTAAGCGGTGAATTGCAGGAAGGTCTCCGGATGATCCGTAAACAATCATCCACTCCCATTGCCATTGGCGAAGTTTTCAACTCGGTTTACGATTATACCACGCTGATTACCGAACAATTAATTGATTACATCCGCATGCCCCTGGTGCATGGCGGCGGCATTACCCACCTGAAGAAAGTAGCCGATTTTGCCGCTGTATACCATATTCAAACCGGATTTCACGGGGCAACCGACCTTTCGCCCATAAACCTGGCTGCGGCTGTGCATTTTAATACGGCCATCAATAATTTTGGCATACAGGAATATATGCCGCACCAGGATGTGGTCAGCGAAGTATTCCGAATCAATTATCAATTCAATAAGGGGTTTCTGACTGTTGATGATACACCCGGTATTGGTGTTGATATTGACGAAGAAAAAGCAAAAAAATATCCTTATGAAATGGCCAGTTTGCCGGTTAATCGCAAAGCTGACGGTACCATGTTTTACTGGTAGTTAAACTGCTGTTACCGGGTGCTGGGTGCTGGGTGCTGGGTGCTGGCTGTTGGCTATTGGCTCATAGCTCATAGCTCACAGCTAATAGCTCATAGCTCACAGCTCACAGCTAACGGCTAATTCCATCACCCCTTTTTCACCCGCACTGCCTTAAGCCCGCGTGCGCCCTGCTCAACTTCAAAGTTAACCCTTGTATTTTCGGCTAACAGTTCTTCCATATCGTTTATGTGAACAAAAACACTGTTCTGATTGGCCAGGTCGCGTATAAAACCAAAGCCTTTTGATTCATTAAAAAATGTTATAATACCACTTCGCAGGCGTTCATCCGGTCCGTCTTCTGCTTTCTTGGGTACACTGACTTCTATATCCTCAGCTTTTATTTTGGAACGCCTGGTAGGATCAGGTGGTTCCGAGGTAATTCTTCCGTTCTCATCTACATAGGCAATCATGTCCTCAAAACTGGCAGTGCCTTCTTTCGCGTTTTCCCTGCGGTCGAGCCTCTTCTGTTCCTTTTCTTTCCGTTTCTTTTCTTTTTTGTTTCGTACTTCCTTTTTGTTGTAAGTTTCCTGTGATCTGGCCATGTATATAATTTATTATGAATAATTCTGTGCCGTATACCTGTACCTGTTGTATATACCGGAGTAAAATCCAAAACAGGCAAATAAACAGAGGATTCAAAAAGATGGGCCGGTAAAGTCCGTTGTTACAGGTAAAACCCTGTGAGATAAGCGCAGGTTCTTAAATCATATTTGCCGCAAATATAGGCAAATTAATCGGTTTTTATTTGCATAAAATGGTCAGATCACCAAAAGCCCCTGTTCCATTATTTCACTTTTTTGCAGGTGTCAATGCCGAATAGGGAATATAAGGGACAAATGCTGATGACACTGGTCAGTACAAAAACACCGGCTACAATCAGCAACACCACAGCCAAAGTGCCTGTCAACACCTTGGTAAAAAACAACACAACAATAAGCGCAGCCACCACAAGGCGGATGATCTTATCCAGTTTACCCATATTATTCATATTTTTCTGTTTAATAATGATTACAATAATTTATCTTACGTAAAACACGTTTCCCCGGGATTTGTTTAACAATAACCCATAAAAAAAACACAAAACAATTTATCCGTTAAGATTTTAATGTACTTTTAGCAGGTTTTTTTAAAGCTTTCTATGTATTCCAACAGGCCATTCTTTGGGTCTAAAATCCGGTCGAAACTGGTAAACAAAACCATCCGTCCTGTTATCGACTACTTGCTGCTGCTGTTGCTGTCGTTTATGCTGATCAAAGTCATTATGCTCATTGGCTTCGAAAATGTATCCCCTATAAAGCCTGCAGATGAAGCTTATTATAAATGGTTCTTTACGCTGATTTCAGCAGGTTACCTGTTACGATCGCTGATTTGTGTGGGTTTCAAAAGCTACACATCGGACTTTTTTACTTACCTGGCCACAGGCATTGCTTTGCTATTGCTTTTTTCGCTTGACATCGAGCATGCCATTCAATGGATGAACAATCATTATGTTTATTCATTGATTATCCTGCTGCTCTTCCTGTTCGAATTTTCAAGGTTTGATATCAGAAAAGCCACGCTTGTATTGAACCCGGCCCAGTTGTTTATGCTTAGCTTCGCTTTGCTCATACTGGCCGGAGCTGCTTTGCTGAAACTACCCAACGCGACAACATCGCCCATATCATTGGTCGATGCCCTTTTCACTTCAACAAGTGCCATATGTGTAACCGGACTCATTGTGGTTGACACCGCCACACAATTCACTGCCCTGGGTAAAAGCATTATCCTTATGCTGATCCAGGTTGGCGGTATCGGAATCATGACATTCACCAGCTTTTTCGGCTTTTTCTTCAAGGGTGGATCCGCTTCGTTCTCTGAAAGGTTTGTGTTAAGTGACTTCTTCAGCGAGGACAATGTGTCCGAAATACGGAAAACACTCATAAAAGTAATTTCCATTACTTTACTATTCGAGGTTATTGGAGCTATTCTTCTCTATTTTAGCCTGGATACAAACCATTTCGCCGATATGGGGAGCAAAATAAGGTTTTCGGTGTTCCATTCGGTTTCTGCATTTTGTAATGCCGGCTTTTCAACGCTTACAGATGGCCTCTATGATTTCCGGATACGGAGTTCCTATCCGATCCTTTATGTGGTTGGTATACTGATTATTTTGGGAGGTATTGGCTTCCCCATTCTGCTGAACCTGTATACCTTTCTGAAATATAAGTTATTAAGTCTCGTCTCCCTGATCAGGCATGGCCGGAAAAAAGACTTTATTCCCATGATGATTAATATTAATTCACGCCTGGTGATTTATACCACGTTGTTTTTAATTGTCGCGGGTTGCATTTTCTTTTTCGTATTTGAAAAAGATAACACTTTAAAGGACATGTCCTTTGCCGGCCGGTTGGCACATACTTTTTTCTGCAGTGTAACACCGCGTACTGCCGGGTTCAATTCCATCAATATGGGTAGCCTGTCAACTGCAGCAGTTGTTTTAACCATATTTCTCATGTGGGTAGGTGCCTCGCCTGTTTCAAGCGGTGGTGGTATTAAGACCAGTACATTTGCCATAGCCCTGTTGAATGTGCTGAGAATTGCCCGGATCAGAAGACACATAGAATTTCATCATCGTGAAATACATGAGCGATCTGTAGACAGGGCATTTGCCATCATCATCCTTTCGATAATCATACTGGGAAGCTTTTCACTGGCCCTTCACCTGCTCGAACCGGATAAAAGTGCACTGTCCATTCTTTTTGAGTGTGTATCGGCCTTTGGTACCGTAGGGCTGTCGCTTGGCATTACACCACTTCTTTCCGATTCTTCCAAGGTACTGCTGATTGTTTTGATGTTTGCAGGCCGCATGGGCATTCTAACCTTACTTTTTGCCCTGGTCTCAAAAAGCAAAACCTCGGTATACCGGTATCCCAAGGAAAACATTGTAATAACTTAACCTGTATTTGTTATGAATTTTATTGTTATTGGTCTCGGCAACTTTGGCGCCTCGCTGGCAAAAATTCTTACAGCGCTGGGCCACGATGTAATTGGCGTGGACAAGGACCTGGAAAAAGTGGAATTCTTTAAAGACAAGATTAAAAACACCGTCAGCATGGATATTACTGACATCCACGCGTTAAAAACATTACCACTGAAAGATTGCGACAGGGTTATTGTGTGTATAGGCGATGATTTTGGCTCATCGGTAAAAACCACTGCCCAGCTCAGGAAACTTGGTGTAAAAAACATTTATGGACGCGAAAGTTCGCTGATTCACAAAACCGTGTTAAACCAGATTGGGGTTGAAGAAACCATTAATCCAGAATACGACACCGCTGTTGTTTTTGCCGAAAAGCTGATCATGCCGGCAGTCTGGAGTATATACAATATTTCGGACGAAATAAAAATTGCCGAGATCAGTATACCGGACGAATACATTGGAGAAAAGCTCTCGCTGGTGAAACTATCAGACTTCCGTAACCTATCCGTAATTGCCATGAAGTATCCCGATAAAAAGTTGTCGACTCCTGCTTTAGAGAAATGGACGGCTATTGAACAGAAAAATTTCAACGCCGACATTATTCTCGAAAACAATATGCGTTTTGTGGTTCAGGGCAGAAAAAAAGACATTATTGAATTCCTGAAGTTGTGAATAATTTCCATTAGGAGTTAACACTTGCCCCTTGAACAAGGACTGTTTACCAGGAATAATCCCATCAAACCTCCCCACAGTGCACTTATATATGGATCACTGGCTATTGAGCACGATCCCGATTTGCATCCGACGAAATAGTAATATAGAAATCCTGCCAAGCCGCCAATCAATACGGCAATAAAAGGCCGCCAAAACCGCCACGATTTTAAAAAAGCCTTTACCTTACTTTGGTATTGTCCTAATTCTTCCCTGCTATATTTCATCTTTCAATAGTTTCATCACTTTTCGGATTTTCTCTGTTACTTCCGCCGCCATAGGCTCCAGCAACGGGTTCTGAATGGCCATCATTGATGCCGTTGGATTAACGGCCGCTACTTCGATGGTGCCATTGCCCTTATCCATCAGTACCACATTACACGGGAGCATTACCCCAATCTGCTCTTCAGCCTGCAAGGCTTTATAGGCATATGCCGGATTGCAGGCCCCCAGTATGGTATATTTTGGATAATCCACACCCAACTTCACTTTAAGCTTTGCCTGCATGTCGATGGTCGAAACCACTCCAAACCCTTCCGATTTCAGCGCTGCTGTAACGGTATTTACAGTATTTTCAAAACTGTCTTTTACCAGGGTACTAAAATAATATTCCATTCTTTTATTTTTTTTGTTTTCTATTATAAACAATTGTCATATACCTGCCACTGCCGCTGCAACGCGTCATTGCGAGGGAGGTACGACCGAAGCAACCGGAGCGAAGCGGAGCTCAACGAAGTTAATCTCTGCAATACCCTGACTCATTTACTTAGATTGCCACGCTCCATTCCATTCCGCTCGCAATGACGGCTACTTCACTGCTACTGCTACTGCTGCTACCCCTCCTATCCCAGCGTTTTGTTAATGAGATTAACAAGTTCTTATGCACTTTGTATTTGTTTCATTAGGAATTCCTTCGATTTTACGCCGACAAAGCGGCTAACCTCTTTGCCATCCTTGAAAAGCACCATGGTAGGGATGCCACGGACTTTAAATTTGCCGGCAAGCGATTGGTATTGCTCCACATTCACCTTGCCAATATAGTGGTTACCCTTTAACTCTCCGGCTATTTCGTTCAGCACAGGGGCCATTACCCTGCAGGGCCCACACCAGGCAGCCCAGAAGTCAACCAGTACCACTTTGTTCCTGGTCTGGTGCTGAAAGTTCTTATCGGTGAGCGTGAGGATTTTCTCGTGATCATCCACCAGGGGAATGCTTTTCATTTTGGCTTTTGCCCTGAGTGTCAGAAAAACAAAGATGGCTACTACGATACCTGTTATAATCAGTGCTGTTTGCATATCAAACTGTAATTAGTGTCTGTCCATAAAGTCCCATTTGCTGCGTTACGCTTGTCCGAAAAT
>CAZUBW010000070.1:0-22868 GCA_964618645.1 uncultured Bacteroidales bacterium
GGTTCACTTCTTGGGTGCTGGATACTGGATACTGGATTCTGGATGCTGGATACTGGATGCTGGATACTGGATGCTGGATACTGGACCTGCCTGCGCCGAGGCTTCGGCAGGCAGGTGTGTGAGTATTGGGTTTTGGGAGTTGGTTGCCGCTGTCGCTGCCGCTGCTACTGCCACTGCCGCTGCCACTGCTACTGCTCCCAGCCTTGTAACTGGTTACTTGTCCTGGCTCTTGGTTCTTGAGACTACTAACGCATCCGTTCCTCCAGTTCCCGGATCTTCTGCTGGTAGTTTTCTTCCACCTTTATCCTTTCAAGCTCGGCACCGGCACGCGAAGCAAATATCGAAAGCACATAGCGCGAATTCGGAATTTCCTCCATGGGCTTGTCGTCCATCAGCACCAGCAAACCGGTAACGGCACCCTCGGCATTGAAAACCGGCGTGCCCAGGTAGGACTCAATGCCCAGCTTTTTAATCAGCTGATCATCGGGAAACATCTCTTTGAGGTTACGTGGGTAATAGGTAGGGTAACCCCGCATCACGTTGAGCGAAACACTGGAATCAATATCAAAATTTATGTTATCGAGTTTCTGCGACTTATGAAAACAATGCATACTGGCGGCCTGCCTGGTTTTTTCGTCAACAGTGGCAACCATGGCCGTACAAACACCGAATGCCTTGCACAGTAATTCGGTCAATACGGCAAAATATTCCAAACCGGTGGATTTGGATGTCTGTTTGATCATGGTGGCCAGCATTTCTGCAGTTTTCATATAATCAACCACCCTGCGCACCCTGAAAACAATCACCGGCCCCGAGGCTGACTCTACCCTGCGTATGGAACAACTGCCCCAGAAAACATTTCCCTTAAGCGAACGAAAAGCCAGTTCCTGACTGTGCTCCTTGCCTTTGTTAATGGTTTCTATGAAAATATTTTTACTGAACTCAACGGGTTCGGATTCATAAAGCGTAAAGGTATCGCGACCGCACAATTCGATCTTCTCCTGGGCCTGGAATAACTTCAAAGCCTTGTTGTTGCAATCGAGAATAACAAAATTCTCGGCATTCAACAGAAAAATGGCATCTGGCGACTCGTCAAATATGGCCCTGAATAAAGCATCCCTTCCGGTAACCGGCGACAGGGTCAACTGGTCCTTGTATAACTTGTAATTGCGCATGGGGAAAGTTGGTTTTACAATTCTAAATCTATATAAGAATACGGTTTTTAACCCACATTGTTGTGTGATTATTGACGAATGTTCAAAAATGTTGACGAATGCCGGTCTGGGGGTGCTGGGGGCTGGTTACTGGGCGCTGGGTGCAGGATTCCCTTCAAGTGGTTGAAAACCCTTGAAGGGTGCTAGGTACTGGGTGCTGGGTGTTCTTCGAAATTCGGTGTTCGGTGTTTGATAGGGTTTGATAGGGTTTGATAGGGTTTGAAGGCGCAACTTCAAACGCTTGCTGATTTCCTTGTCCCTCGTCACTTGTCACTTGTCACTTTTCTCTCGTCATTTGTCCCTACAACGGTTCTTCCAGCAACCCGACATAAATGAATCATATTTTTTATATTTACGACAAATTATGTTAAGTATGTCAATTGAGATTAGCGGGCAAAACCTTGAGAAGTTGATACTGGTGGGCGACAGGGTGTTGATCAAACCCAAGACACCACATGAAAAAACAAAAACAGGCTTGTTTCTTCCACCTGGTGTACAGGAAAAAGAAAGCATCCAAATCGGTTACGTTGTTAAGGTTGGACCCGGATACCCCATTCCGGCCATTAATGAAATCGACGAACCCTGGAAAGACAAGAGCGATGAGGTAAAATACGTGCCTTTGCAACCCAAAGCAGGAGATGAGGCGGTTTACCTGCAAAAAAGCGGTTGGGATATTGAATTCGGCAATGAGAAATACGTAATTGTGCCACACAATGCTATTCTGATGCTGATCAGGGACGAAGGTCTTTTTTCCTAGAATTTTTGCCTAAACTGCAACAAAACAGTTGGTTCAATCGTACATCATAAAAAATACGACTATGGCAACCAACAAACTGATCCAGAAACGCGGTCAGAAAAAGTACAATGTGCCGGTAATCGGCCATTTTGGTGACAAAAGTGTCCGGTTTAAAACCATCCTCGAGGCTGAAAAGCTAATTGGCATAAATTACAACCTTATTTTTGAAGCCTGTATCGGTAAAATTTACAGGGCCGGTAACGTATACTGGGAATTTGAAAAAGGAAACCACTATATTAAATACAAGGCTTACTACCTGCGGGCCAAGGAAAGGATAAAAGAGCTCGAAAGCAAAGCAGCTCACTAACAACAGTATTGTTAACTTTTGTTTAAAGACAGCGCCATGCTGTCTTTTTTTATTAATTTTCGGCCGTAAAATTCGCCATCTCTATGGAAGAAACAGGCATCACCCTTCCGCCGGATAATATTGCCGAATCCCGCCGGCAAAAATATGTTGCGCTGGTCAGAAAATATCTCGGAAAAGCCTGGGTCGTGTTTAAATGGGCTGCAGCCGGATTCTTTGGCTCAACCATACTGGCCGTTGTACTTTTTTCTTTCATCAATCCACCGGTTACACCCTTGATGGTGAAGCGGGCCTTCATAAAAAAAACCGACGGAACCCGGGTGGGCATCCACAAGGACTGGGTATCCTATAAAAAAATTTCGCCCCATATGATCAGGGCCGTCGTGGCGTCGGAAGACAACCGTTTTACCGAACACTGGGGAATCGACATCCAGGCTGTACAAAAAGCTGTTGATTATAATAAAAGGCATAAACGTAAACGTGGCGCCAGCACCATAACGCAACAGGTTGCCAAAAATGTGTTTTTATGGCCTGCAAGAACTTATATCCGCAAAGGATTGGAACTTTACTTCACCGTGCTTATTGAGGCCATCTGGAGTAAAAAGCGCATTATGGTGGTTTACCTTAACGTTATGGAGACCGGAAATGGCATTTATGGCGTGGAAGCTGCCGCCCAAAAATACTTTAAAAAGCCTGCTTCAAAACTTACCCGGGGCCAGGCCGCACTTATTGCAGCATCACTGCCAAATCCACGAGGCAGGAACCCGGCCCGACCAACGGCATACATGCTGCGCAGGCAGGCCAAAATACTCGATCTGATGCGAAAAATAGGGGAAATTCCCTTATGATGAGGCTGCAAAAAACCAACCATTTATCATCCAATACCTGATGGTTTTTACTTATTTTTGGTTTGTAACCATATTATACACCAAAAACAAACCATTATGAGTACCATTAAAAGGTTTCTTCAGTTGTGCAGCGTTCTGACAATATCATGGCTGCTGATGAGCGGTTGTAAAAAAACCGCCGATAACTCCCTGACCATTCCCTTTGAGAAATACACCCTGCCGAACGGACTTGATGTGGTGCTGCACCAGGACAAGTCGGATCCCATTGTTTCCACCGCCATCATGTACCATGTAGGATCAAGTCGCGAAGTACCCGGCAAAACCGGTTTTGCACACCTTTTTGAACACATGCTGTTCCAGGAATCGGAAAATATACCACAGGACCAGTATTTCAAAAAAATCCAGAATGTTGGCGGAACTTTGAACGGGTTTACCAGCAATGATATTACCACTTACTTTGAAGTGGTTCCCAAAAATGCCCTGGAGCTGGTATTGTGGATGGAATCGGACCGTATGGGCTTTTTCATCAATACGGTCACGCAAAATGCTTTTGCCATACAGCAAAATGTAGTGCAAAACGAAAAACGCCAATACGAGGACAATAGTCCCTATGGTTTTACCGAATATGTCATTGACAAAAATCTGTACCCCGAAGGGCACCCCTACAGCTGGCAGGTCATTGGAGAAATGGCTGATTTGGAAAAAGCAACTGTTGAAGATGTGAAAGCTTTTTATGATAAGTTTTACGGCCCCAACAATGCCACCCTGGTGGTGGCCGGCGACTTTGACAAAGACTCAGCTAAAATACTGATCGAAAAATATTTCGGTGAAATAAAACCCCATGGTGAAGTAGCAACACGCAGTCCCATACGCGTTACCCTTTCGGAATCGAAACGCCTGTATCACGAAGACAACTTTGCCACTGTTCCGGAAATAAACCTGGTTTGGCCCACTGTCGAAGATTATGACAAGGATGCCTATGCCCTGACCTACCTGGCCCGTATTCTCTCCGACGGAAAAAAGGCTCCCTTATACAGGGTGTTGGTAAAAGATAAGCAGTTGACATCCAATGTCAATGCTTATAATTACGCGCTGGAAATGGCCGGTAAATTTACCATTTCCATGCGGGCCAATGAAGGACATTCGCTTGATGAACTCGAACAAGGCGTTGAAGAAGCTTTTCAGCTTTTCGAAAAAGAAGGCGTAACGCAAAAGGACATTGACAGGATCAAGGCCATGATTGAAACAGATTTCTATAACGGGATCAACAACGTGTTTATGAAATCGCTTCAGCTGGCATTTTACAATACGTATAAGGACGATCCGGGCTATATTGTAAAAGATATTGAACAGGCCAAAGCTGTCAGCCTTGAAGATGTTATGCGGGTTTACAATACGTATATCAAGGAAAAACCACGCGTGGTTACCAGTTTTGTACCCAGGGGAAAAACCGGGTTGATTGCCGCCAATTCTGTTGATGCCGGAATTGTCGAGGAAGATGTAAGTAAGGCTACCCAGGTGGCCATTGCAGAAAATACCGGTAACGCTGAAATACCAAAAACACCATCGCTCATCGACCGTTCGACAGAACCTGCTGTTGGACCAGATCCGTCGGTTACCCTGCCTGCCGTTTGGGAAAAACAATTGGCCAATAACATGAAAGTGCGCGGTATTTACCACAACGAATTACCGGTTGTTTCGTTTGAACTGGCAATCGACGGTGGTTTTTATCTCGACGATACGGCCAAACTGGGTGTGGCCAACCTGATAACCGATATGATGGGCGAAGGAACCCGCAATAAAACGCCTGAACAGCTCGAGGAAGAAATTGATTTGCTGGGAGCGCGGATCAACTGGTATACCACACGCGAGGAGATTGTTGTCCGTGCCAGCTGCCTTTCGCGTAACTTTGCCAAAACCATGGCGCTGGTGGAAGAAATGCTGCTGGAGCCCCGTTGGGACAGCCTGCAGTTTGAACTGGCCAAAGTGCGCACCATTAACCAGCTTGAGCAAAGTGAAGCCAACCCGCAATACCTTGCCTCTACCCATATGTATAAGTTACTGTATGGCAAAGACCATATTTTCGCGTACGACATTTCCGGTACCAGGGAAAAGGTAGCTGCCATCACCCTCGACGACCTGAAAGCCTATTATGACAAAAATTTCTCTCCGAACATTTCGCGGTTCAACATTGCCGGTAATGTTACCGAAGAGGAAGTTGCCAGTGCACTGGCGTCGGTTGAAAAGAACTGGAAAGAGAAGACCGTTGTTTTTCCGGCATACAAGATTCCTGGGGCTCCGGCCAAAACAACCCTCTATTTTGTTGATGTGCCGGGCGCCAAACAATCGGTTATCTATGCCGGCAGGCTGTCGGTTCCACGGAGTGATCCCGTGTATTACGACCTTACCGTAATGAACTTCAAACTTGGCGGATCGTTTAACGGCATTCTCAACCTGATATTAAGGGAAGAAAAAGGATTCACCTACGGAGCAAGGTCTTCTTTCGGTGAAATGAAGAATACCGCGCCCTTTATAGCCAGTACAAGTGTCAGATCAGATGCCACTTTTGAATCGGTAAGCATTTACAAAAACACGTTCGAAAGTTATCCGACATTGGTAACCTCCGATGACCTGGTCTTTACTAAAAACTCCCTGATAAAATCAAATACCCGCAGATTTGAAACGGTGGACAACCTGTTGTCGATGTTATCGGCTATGAGCAAATACAACCTTCCGGCAGATTATGTACTGCAGGAAGAAGACGTGGTGCGCAACATGTCGCTTGAGCGTCATCAGCAACTGGCTGAGAAACATATAACCCCTAACCAGATGATTTATGTGATTGCCGGGGATGCTGCCACACAATTAAAACCGCTGGAAAAAATCGGGTACGGAAAACCGATATTGCTGAATTAGTAATTCACCGTAGAGGCTGTCTAAAAAGCTATAAAAAGAGGCTGTGTAAAAAGGCTTGCTTTTCGTCATTGCGAGGGAGGCACGACCGAAGCAACCGGAGCGAAGCGGAGCTCAACGAAGTTAATCTGCTTATTTGCAATAGATTGCTTCACTTCGTTCGCAATGACGACTTCGATTATCGGACTTTTTAGACAGTCTCTACAACTTTTTTCAACGCGCAACCGGCACAGCCGGCGCATGCAGACGGACTCCGATTGGACGAAGACCTAAAAAAGAGCGCCAGTCGAAACAATGTATATCCCGCCGAATAAACAATTAATGCATATGTAATGATATCCTGAATCATGGCTTTACTATGTTAAACAAACAACATACCGGTTTGGTAAACAATAAATGAAACAACCCACGCCAACCCCGTGGTAAAGAAGGCCGAAAAAACGGCCCATTTCCAGGTGCCTGTCTCGTTATAAATAGCAGTCAGGGTGGCAATGCAAGGAAAATACAGCAGGGTAAACAGTAAAAACGACAGGGTGGCCAGGGGTGTAAAAACCTGTTTTCCCTTATTTTTGCCATCGGTGTAGGTAGCCTGCTGAATACGCTTCTCCAGCGGAACACCGCTATTATCAACGGCTTCATCCTGGTAAATAACCCCCATGGTGCTCACAACAATCTCTTTGGCAGCAACACCAGTAAGCAGACAAACACCCATACGCCAGTCGAATCCCAGGGGTTCAATAGCCGGTTCAATAAATTTACCGATCTTTTCGATATATGAATCGTGCGATGCTGCGGCAACCAACGCGTCAGCACCGGCAGTGGTTTTCTGAACCGGAAAATGTCCGAGGGCCCAAATCAGTATAGAGGCAATCATAATGATGCCGCCCATTTTCTTCAGGTATTCCGAGGCCCTCATCCACATATGTTTGAGAATGGACCGGATGGTGGGCAGACGATATGGGGGTAGTTCCATGACAAACGGTGCATCATCCGATTTCAATACCGTACTTTTCAGCACAAGGGCAACAATAATGGCTGTCAGAATACCGGCCATGTATATGCCAAACAACATAGTGCCCTTGTAACCAGGAAAAATGACCCCGATCAGCAGGATATAAACCGGTAACCGGGCGCTACACGACATAAAGGGGTTAATGAGTATGGTGAGCAAACGGTTTCTGCGATTCTCAATGGTACGTGTGGCCATAATAGCGGGCACGTTGCACCCAAAGCCCATGATGAGCGGAATAAATGATTGGCCATGCAACCCTATCTTGTGCATAAGTTTATCGGTTATAAATGCTGCCCTTGCCATATAACCGGTATCTTCCATCAGCGATATAAAAAAGAACAAAATCAGAATATTGGGCAGAAATACGATTACCCCCCCAACTCCGCCTATTATACCTTCGGAAAGCAATTGTTTGAACGATCCGTCAGCCATAGAGCGGTTGAGCGATTCCGACAACAGATTGACACCCTGTTCGATCCAGTTCTGCGGATAGGCCCCCAGGTTAAAAGTAGCTGAAAACATTACCCACATAAAAAGCAGGAATACGGGAATTCCCAGTATGCGGTTTGTCATCAGGTAGTCGATACTATTGGTTATCTTTCTCCTGTCGATCAGGCCAGGTTTAAAAGTTTCGCGCAGGGCACCTGAAATAAAACCGTAACGGGCATCGGTTATGACTGTCTCGGCAGGTTCGCCCAACAAATTCTCAATACGCGTGGATTCTTCGCGGGACACTTTTACAATTTCTTTGAAATGAGGAGAATGTATTATACAATCCTCCGCGTGCCGATCCTTTCCAAGTAATCTGAGGGCAATAAACCGTGGGGCAATGGTACCGTTTCCGGGCAGATCATCCACCTGGTCTAATACAGCTGTAATGCGCGAAACCGAAGTCTCAACTTCGTATCCATAATTGATTTTAACGCTGCGCAAATAAGGTTCAGTTCCTGTGTGAACCTCAATAATTTTGGTAAAGAGCTTTTTAATACCCCGTCCGCGTGAGCCAATGGTGGGCACAAAGGGAATCCCAAGCATCCGGCCCAGTTCCACATAGTCGAAACGGTCGCGGTTTCTCACCAGTTCGTCGAACATGTTCAGGGCCACCACCACCTTTACATTCATGTCAATCAGCTGGGTGGTAAGGTAGAGGTTTCTTTCGAGGTTGGCAGCATCAACAATGTTGACAACTACATCGGGACTTTCCCGAAGGATAAAGTCGCGTACAAATAACTCCTCGGGCGAATAGGCCGAAATGGAATAGGTTCCGGGCAAATCGGTAATGTGAAACACGGTGTCGCCCAGGTAAAAAACAGCAGTTTTTGAACTCACGGTAACGCCGGTATAATTGCCGACATGCTCATGTGACCGGGTAGCATAGTTGAACAGGGTGGTTTTCCCTGAGTTAGGGTTGCCAACAAGGGCAACCTTTATCACGCGCGAGGACCCGTTGACCGGTTGGTGATCGTCGGCCCACATGGCTTCGGCCTTAAAGTGTATTTCATCCGTGCATTGGCGCTCAAGTGAACTTACCACGATCATGGCAGCTTCGGTCCGGCGAAGAGAAACATTATACCCCATGATGCTGAACTCGACAGGATCTTTTAGCGGTGCGTTTTTGATTACGGTGACCTTTTTGCCTTTTACAAAACCCATCTCGCCAATGCGCCTTCTGAAGGCTCCTCTCCCTCCAACATGCTCAATAAAAACACTTTCACCGGCTTTGATATCCGACAATTTTGCTGTACCCGTCATGTACTGAAAATAATCGACAATTTTAACGATTAAATATGGTGCGGACAATACCCATATTTGGGGAATTTTGTCAAAACCACTATTTTATTGTTCATTATACCTTTTATGTTAGGATTATTGGTGAACAATCTTTAACTTTATTTACAGGCATAAAAAACCGCCGTATATGGAACAATACGAAAACATATACGATAAGATTCAGGAATTGCTGGGTGATATTCCGGGCAATTTATCCATACTCGAACAGCAGATTGACGCCGACGTGCAACTCGAGTATTACGAGTATTCGAAAAAACTGAATAACCATTTTAACCCGCAGGAAATTCTGCGTAAGCGCGAAGCCATTTTCAATCACGACTTTCCGGTAGAAGATAAAAAGAAGATGATGGTTCGGCTGGCCAGTATTGACAGCATTGAGGCTTACCGGACACTTGAAAAATACAATAAAAACAGTTCGGATCAGCTAAAGGACTGGGCCGCACTTGCCATGCAGGAGTGCAAGTTACTGCTCGAAAGCAAACTGCTCGATGAAAGCCAGGTGCTTATTTCAACAGGCCTGGGAGGTAAAGGACTGAAGTTAAGGTATTTTACAGTGTTTTTATCTGCCAGCGACCTGCCCTATACAGCCTTTCAGAAAAAGCTCATCACAAATGAGATCCGTTTTGCCATCAGGCGTTCGGGGGGTGAAACCGAAAAAGTGCGTTTCAACCGCGAAATCTGTACCGTACTCAGCATTATCCCTTTAAAAATACCCATACAGGCCCTTTTCGATGGTTTTATACAAGAGTGCAACCAATACGGTCAATTCATTAAACCCGATTACATGATCACCAATGTAAGAATCATTTCCAACAACGAAATACGGGAAATAGCGCAAAGAAGCCGTACAAAAAACAAAGAGGCTGTCTAAAAAGTCAATTTGTTAGGCGTAGTTTCAACCGACCAAAGGGAGCTCAGCGGAGCTAAACTACGCCTAGCGCATTGTGCAGAATGTCAGCTTTGTATGCTGAGCGTAGTCTCCAGACTATGCTCTTATTATGACTTTTTAGACAGCCTCTTATTGTTTTAGCCTGGATGTCAGTTGTTGTGATCCTTCTCCTGAAATTCAACACCTTCAAGATCGTCGAAATCAACATTGATGTAATCGTCTTCTGACGCGACATCCCCGTTCATCATTTCATCGGCATAATGATCCGAATGTTTAACCGTTTGGATAAATTCGATCACCTCCTGGAATCCGTCTGCAAACTTCTCAAAATCTTCTTTATACAAGAAGATCTTGTGCTTTTCGAAATAAAAGCGGCCGTCTTTCTGAAAACGTTTTTTGCTTTCGGTAATGGTCAGGAAATAGTCATTTCTTCGGGTTGCTTTAACGTCAAAAAAATAAGTTCTCTTTCCTGCTCTCACAGCCTTCGAAAAGATTTCCCGGTGATCGGAATCTTCAATGACTTCGTTTTTGTCATTCCGTTCATCAATCATAACATGTGGGTTTTATTAGTAGAGATTATTAGCCATTTCAAAAATAAAAAATTTATCGTTCAGACAGTCAGATTTTATCATTTTAATTAGTCTTTTTGACGAAAAATGATTAACTTATGAAATTTCAACATCCTATAAAAGTTCGAAAAAAACCACTTAATTTGCACACGTAAATTTGTTCATAAATATTTGTTTGATTATACGCGGTTCTTTACAACATGATTAGCAGAAGGATTTTAAGAATCAAGATTTTACAGCTTTTGTACGCCTACTTTCAGGGCGCGGATGGTTCCATTAACAAGCATGAGAAAGAGCTGTTTTTTAGCATTCAAAAGACTTACGATCTATACCATTACCTGTTGTTGTTGATAATCGACCTGGCCGATTACGCCAACGCCCGGATCGAAGTGGCCCTGCAGAAAAAGATACCCACGCGCGAGGACTTAAACCCCAACACAAAGTTTGTTGATAACCAGATTATCCATCAACTGAGGGCCAACACGCAACTCAATCAGTACCTCAACACCAACCGGCTTTCGTGGGTGAATTCACCCGAACTCATTAAAAAACTGCACAACCGGGTGAGGATGACCACCTATTTCAAGGAATACATGGAAGATCCTGTGCGGGATTATGAACAGGATAAAAAGCTGATCATCGAAATTTATACTTCAGAAATCATTAACACCGAAGGCATATACCAGACCCTCGAAGAACAAAGCATTTACTGGAATGACGAGGTTGAATTCGTGATCAGCATGATTGCCCGGACCATTAAAGGATTCCGAAGCGAAGATGCTGAAAATGCCAGCCTGTTGTCGCTTTTCAAAAACGATGACGACAAGGTCTATGCGCAGGATCTGTTCCGAAAAGCTATTATTAACAAGGAGGAGTATTCCAAGCTGGTGGAGTCCTTTACCGAAAACTGGGATGTCGACCGTATTGCCTTTATAGACATGCTGATATTGGTTATGGC
Source organism: uncultured Bacteroidales bacterium (assembly GCA_964618645.1). GTDB lineage: Bacteria > Bacteroidota > Bacteroidia > Bacteroidales > UBA10428 > UBA5072. The sequence goes on from CAZUBW010000070.1 coordinate 11,295, forward strand.
CATTACCGAGGCCACTTCCTTTCCATCGATTCCTACCCGGGTAACCTTAAACGAGTATCTCGAAATTGCCAAATTTTACAGCACCGAAAAAAGCAGTGTCTTTATTAACGGATTGCTCGACAAAATTTTCAAACACCTGAAAGACGAGAGCAAAATCGTTAAAACCGGACGGGGCCTGATAGGCGAAGTTTAGCAAAAGCCAAAGGTGTGGAGTAAAAAAATATGCTTAACTTTGCGGTTTTGAAAATGCCAAATACTTATCAATTTTATCATTATTAATTAATTCGACACATGATGAGCCATTTCCTTACAATTCTTTTGATGTCTCCTGCCCAACAGGGATCACAATCCAGCCCATGGTCCTCGCTTATTCCGCTGCTGTTAATCATGGTGGTTTTTTATTTTTTCCTCATCAGGCCGCAAATGAAAAGGCAGAAAGAACTTAAGAACTTCCGTGAATCATTAAAAAAGGGTGATCATATCATTACCGCCGGGGGCATTTATGGAAAAATCAATAATATTTCCGACAATGTGATTACTGTTGACGTTGGCAATAACACACTGCTGAAGGTTGATAAAAGTGCTGTTTTGCGCGACACTTCCGATGTGCAAAATCAACAGCAATAATTATTTGAATGTTCAGCGTTTAAGGTATATTTGCGATGTACTTTAAACGCTGAGCATTGAATACCGACCTTAAAAAGAATCTGCTTTCACTGCTGAAGAAGTATTTGCAAAGGATCACAAAGTCTCCTTTCCTGCAGGAAGGGCGATTTATCATTTTCTTCATTTTCGTTATCATTTCTTCGATTTTCTGGTTTGTCCGTGCACTGGGAGAACAGTACGAAACAGTTGTTGAATACCCCGTCCGTTATATCAATTTCCCCGAGGACAAGGTGCTGATCGGCGAAGTTCCTGAAAAGCTCAGGTTAAATGTCCGTGCCAGTGGTTTTACCGTGCTGAAAAGCAAGCTTAATCTGAATATTGCCCCCCTGCGTTTCAACGTTAATTCATTCTCACTGAATAGCCTGGGAACAGATACTTTTTATGTAATAACTGAAACCATCCGAAACGTTTTATCGGAGGAACTGGACAACACCATTATTACCAACATTGCACCCGACACCCTGTTTTTCAGGTTCTCTTCGCTGGCCATAAAGCGTGTGGCTGTAAAACCTGTGCTGGCCCTGCATAACAAATTCTTCCAGCAGCAATACATGCAAAACGGAAAAATAGTGGTAACCCCCGACAGTATTATTATTTCGGGACCGGGCTACCTGGTTAACAACATCCGGTACCTTTCAACTGAATCTTTAAGCTTTAATAACCTGCGCGATACCCTGGCCACGGACGCACGGCTCAAACCCGTTGACCTGATTACCTTCTCACAACAAAAGGTAAGGGTTACTATTCCGGTTGACCGATTCACCGAGGTAGAAAAACAACTCCCCATTGTTACCGTTAATGTCCCCGATTCCCTGAATATGGTTGCAATACCCGGGCAGGTGACGGTTACCTACCGGGTATGCCTGAGCAGCTATAACCGGGTTGCCAACACGCCCATTACCCCCGTAGTGGATTATCTCGAAATCCGCGAAAACAACATGCAAAGATTAAAGGTATTTCTGATCGATACGCCCGAATTTGTTAACAATGTGCGCATTAACCCCAAACTCACTGAATTTTTAATCACCCGTAAATGAAAATTATTGGCGTAACAGGCGGAATAGGCAGTGGCAAATCGTTGATTTGCCATGTTTTTGCTTTACTGAACGTGCCTGTTTACCAGGCCGATCATTGGGCACGAGCGCTCACCAACAGTGACAAAACCATACAGGATGGACTGAAAAAGCTGATGGGTGAAAACATATACAGTCAGGGTGTGCTCAACAGAACATTAATGGCCGATTTTGTATTTAACGACAAGTCGCTGTTGGTTAAAGTCAACCAGTTAATTCATCCACAGGTATACCAGCATTTTAACAGCTGGTGCAGGTTGCATGGGAATTACCCCTACGTGTTACACGAAAGCGCTGTTATTTTCGAAAGCAACGGCAGCGGGTATTTTGATAAAATTGTAACAGTAAGCGCACCGCCCGACCTCAGGATAAACAGGGTACTGGAACGTCAGGGCATGAACAAGGCAAAAGCGCTGGCGGTAATCAGCAATCAGCTTACCGAAGAAGAGCGGATAGCCCGGGCAGATTATGTCATTGTTAACGACGGAAGCCAGCTGGTCATTCCGCAGGTATTGAAACTTCACCAGCTATTCAGCAGCCAGGATGAGGAGTGAATATAGTTTTTATGCTGCGAGTTGTGAGCCGCTAGCTATGAGCTGTGAGCCACTAGCTGTGAGCTGTGAACCAATAGCTGTGAGCTGTGAGCCACTGGCTGTGAGCTGTGAGCCAATAGCTGTGAGCTGTGAGCCAATAGCTGTGAGCTGTGAGCCAATAGCTGTGAGCTGTGAGCCAATAGCTGTGAGCTATGAGCCAATAGCTGTGAGCTGTGAGCTAATAGCTGTGAGCTGTGAGCTAATAGCTGTGAGCTGTGAGCTAATAGCTGTGAGCTTAAAAATATCAACTAATAACTCGAAGCTCGAAGCTCGAAGCTCAAAGCTCGAAGCTCAAAGCTCAAAGCTCGAAGCTCGAAGCTCAAAGCTCAAAGCTCAAAGCTCGAAGCTCGAAGCTCGAAGCTCAAAGCTCGAAGCTCGAAGCTCGAAGCTCGAAGCTCGAAGCTCGAAGCTCGAAGCTCAAAGCTCGAAGCTAATGTCTTTATTAACTACTAATTACTGAGGAATAACTTAAAACATGTCAAAATTCGGAAAATGGATAGGCGCAGGATTGGGATGGACCATTGGCGGACCTATAGGGGCCATCCTGGGATTCGCCTTCGGTTCATTTGTTGATGCGGCTGACCTCGGACGTTTTGAAAATAACAGGCGCCCCGACACCACTACCGGCGACTTTGTCATGAGCCTGCTGGTGCTGATGGCTTCAGTTATGAAAGCCGACCAGCGGGTTATGCGTTCTGAACTCACTTTTGTGAAAAACTACCTGTTGAAAGCCTTCGGCGAGGAAAATACCACAGAAATGCTTGGCATGCTCAGGGATATTCTCAAACAAAACATCCCGCTGGACGATGTCACCCGGCAGATCCGATCGCGAATGGATTATTCATCGCGCCTGCAACTCATGCACCTCATTTATGGCATAGCCTTGTCTGACGGATCTGTAACCCAACCCGAAATCAACCAGATTGGGCAGATAGGGATCGGACTGGGCATCAGCCAGGCCGACTGCGAATCTCTCAAAAGCATGTTTATAAAGTCGAACGACTGGGCCTATACAGTTCTCGAAGTTTCCAAAAATGCCACCAACGAAGAGATAAAAAAAGCCTATCGTCAGATGGCACTGAAAAACCACCCCGATAAAGTGGCTTACCTGGGCGAAGAGATCAGAAAACAGGCCCAGGAAAAATTTCAGCAGCTGAATGATGCTTACGAACGCATTAAAAAAGAAAGGAACATGGTTTAGGCAAAAAGTTTGCACCATCATTATAACTTTTTATTATTTTTACCACCAATCAAAAATCACTTACCACCATGGATTTAAAGGAAATAATGTCAGTGTCGGGTCACAGCGGTTTATTTAAGTTTGTATCGCAGGGCCGCAACGGGATTATTGTTGAGTCGTTTGCCGATAAAAAAAGAATGTTTGTAAGTGCCTCGCAAAAAGTGAGCTCACTGAGCGATATTGCCATATTTACCGATGGTGATGAAGTGCCGCTGAAAGACGTTTTTAAAAACATTCACGACGCAGCGCCAGGTGTGCCTGCCCCCGATGCAAAATCATCGCCTGACGATCTCCGCAAGTTCATGGAGAAAACACTGCCCAATTTCGACCGTGAGCGTGTTTATATTTCCGATATTAAAAAACTGGTTACCTGGTATAACACCCTGCTATCCATGAATATGCTCACCTTTGAAGAAGAGGTTGCCGATTCCCCTGCCCCAGCGGAAAAAGTTGAAGACAGCGTTGAGGAAAAGCCTGCTGAAGCCAAAACCGAAAAGGCAAAAAAAACCGAAAAGCCTGCTGCACCCAAGACTAAGAAAACGGGTGAAGCCAAAAAGCCTGCTTCGGATAAGAAAAAATAACGCTTTACACTGCCGTTTGCAGTCAACATTCGCACATTATCCTGTTTCTTTAACCTGAATTTTAAACAATTTTAACAATTTGTTATACTGAGGGATGCAACCTTTGGCTTGTTTTTTGTCTCTTTTAAGTAGACAAAAACCCTTGAAATGAAAAAAAATACACGTTTCCCTTACGTTAAACAATTGGTAATCTGTTTGATTGCAATTCCGACATTTTCACTGCACGTTTCAGGCCAGTTGATTGCCGATGCAGAAATCAGAAGCGCCATCCGGAACCTCGAAAACATCACCGAAAAAAGAATGCAGGAACTGGCCTACCAGGCTCCTTCAAACAATGAACTTTTTAAGTCCGATTCCCTGTCCGCGTCAAAAAAAGACGAAGCTTTGCAAAAAGACGATTCACAACAGCTTTCCGCTACAGACACATGGCTGATCAATGCCGGCTATTTCAAGCAGGATGCACCAGTCAGGAACCGTAACAGGAAATCTGCCGGCAGAAAGGCCGACACTGACCTGGCAAGCGAATAATTCATTACTTTTACGGGATACTCTTTACCATAAAGTATTCCGTATGAGAGGCAGGATGCTGTGTACGCTGGTGTTTTTTTCACAAATACTTCTTTCGCAGGTAACTGACAGTCTGATACCGTTCGACGAGGCCTACAAGCGGTCGTATCGCACTGTCAAACTTCAGGGTTCGCCCCCGGTAATCGATGGCAGGCTCGATGATGCCTGCTGGTCTACCGAGGGAAAGTGGTCGCAGGAATTCATACAAAACACGCCCGTTGAAAGAGGTTACGCAACCTATCCAACACGTATCAAAATACTTTTCGACGACAGGAATATATACTTCGCCCTGAGGGCCTGGGATCCGGAACCTGAAAAGATCAACCGGTTTGTCGGTAACCGCGATGACAATTCCATCGGCGACCTGATCAGCGTGGCCTTTGATACATACCACGATTTCAGGGCTGCCCCCGAATTCAACATCAACGCCGGAGGTAACAAAACCGACCTGATTGTGACCGACAATCTTTCGGTGAACCTTAGCTGGAACGCTGTGTGGGAAGGAAAAACCGCATTCAACGATTCGTCGTGGACAGTTGAATATCGCATTCCGCTTACACAATTGCGCTATAATCATAGCGATACCGGCATGGTATGGGGCCTGCATGTAAGGCGTATTGTCCGCAGAATACAGGAAACCGATCAATGGAGCCTTATTCCACGAAAGAACAGCGGTCATGTTTATTCATTCGGCACCATGTATGGCCTGCAGGGTGTAAGGAAACCCCGGCTCATTGAGTTCCTGCCATACGTGTCGGGCAAGGTTACCAGTGAGCCAGGCATAAGTGGCAATCCCTACACCAAAGGTACGCAGTGGAAGGGCAATGCAGGCGTGGATGGCAAATTCGGGATAGGCAATGTTACGCTGGATGTTACCATCAACCCCGATTTCGGGCAGATTGAAGCTGATCCCTCGGTAATGAATCTGACTGCCTTTGAAACCTTCTACGATGAAAAACGCCCCTTCTTTCTGGAGGGAAAGCACATTTTCGATTTCACAGCCGACCAGAATATGATGTTCTACTCACGGCGTATTGGGCATGCCCCGTCGTACAAGCCGCAGGCAGATAACGTAACGTCGTTTTCGGAAGTTCCTGAATTCACGCACATACTTAACGCCGTAAAACTGAGTGGAACAACGCCAAAGGGCATGTCCTTCGGGTTATTGCAAAGTACAACCTACGAAGAAAAAGCCTTGCTCAGCGAAGCAGGGAGTGAAACCAGGATGGTTGCCGAACCCCTTACCAATTACATGGTGGGACGCGTGCAGCAGAACACTAACAAAGGAAATACACAGGCAGGATTGATGTTTACCGGTGTAAACAGGGTTATCAACGAACCACATCTCGATTTCCTTAACCGTAACGCTTATACCGCGGGGGTCGATTTGCTGCAGTATATGAAAAACAGGGAATACTTCATCGATTTCAAGGGTATGTTCAGCTACATCCAGGGGAAAGCGCCTGCCATGAAAGCGTTACAGCAGAATGCACTTCATTACTTTCAGCGTCCCGATGCACAAAACTACCTCAAAGTCGATACCTCCCGGAGTCATCTCACTGGCAGTGGCGGATATCTCAGCGCGGGCCGGCAGGGGAATAAACACCTTATTTTCTCTGAAAAAGTCAGCTGGTGGTCTCCCGGTTTTGATCTCAACGATGCAGGTTACCTGTATATGGCCGACCTGGTATTGAACCAGACCAAAATTGCCTGGCGGCAAACCGAGCCGAAGGGGCTGCTGCGTAATTACACGCTGACGGTATCGCAGATGAACGGCTGGAATTATGGCGGCAGATGCACATATAACGATTTGGGGTTCCAGTTCTCTGCCATGCTTAAAAACCGCTGGGAATTATCATTTACCGAAACCTATGTTTTCGCTGAGCTGGCCACCAGGTTGCTCAGGGGAGGACCCTCGTTCAGGCTTTCACCCTATTGGGAGAACAACATCCTCTTTAACACCGATAAATCGCGCCGGGTAATGTTCGGACTGCAACAACACAGCCAGGTGAGCACCGATGGCATTTCGAACAATTACCTGGTTGAACCTTCACTTACTTTCAGATTGGGTAATCATTTCTTCGTGAAAACCGAATTGGGTTATACACAAAATACCGACGATTACATGTATGTATCACAGGCAGTGGCTGAAGGAACACCTCAGTATATACTGGCCAGGATAAAGCAGCAAACCTACGATGTCACCTTCAGGCTTAACTATAATATAACCCCCGATTTGTCTATCCAGTATTACGGAAGTCCCTTTGTTTCTTCGGGCAGGTACAGCCGTTTTAAAAAAGCGCTCGAACCGGGTTCCCGCACCCCGGGCGAAAGGACACACACCTTCACTGAAACAGAGATTGTCTATGATGCCGGAACGGACAGCTACGCGGTATCTGACCAGGGACTGACTTATTCGTTTGACAATCCCAATTTCAGCTTTCGCGAATTCCGATCCAACCTGGTGGTGCGTTGGGAATACCGGCCCGGTTCAACACTATACCTGGTATGGGAAAACCACCGGAATAACTATGCGCATGAATACACCTCTTCGCTGGGTAACCATTATGATGCCCTTTTCAGCACTGCACCCACCAACGTGTTCATGATTAAAATGAATTTCTGGCTGGGAATCTGATTTTGATGCTCGAACGGTTCCATAAAAATCTGTAATGCTGATTGTTATCAGAAAAGGACTTGTTATATTCCTTTTTATGTTAAATTTGTTCCAGCACCCTCAAGATGAACATCTTTAAACATAAACTCCGCCCCTATCCCTATCATGAAAAATCTGCGCAATTATTCACTTTACCTGTTGGTTTTATGCTTTTTATGGTTACTTACCGAAAATCTCAGCTGCCAGACAACTGCCGACAGTCTTGGATTTCGTTACTTTGCCAGGGCTAAACAGCTGAACAGGGCACAACAATACGACAGTGCCATTATTTGTTATCAAAAGGCCGCAAAATGGTTCACCAAATACGAACTGAAACTGCTGAACCTGCAATCGCTTACCGAAATTGCCTATTTGTATTCGTACCGCAATGATATCGATAGCGCAGAGAATACCCTGGCAACTGTTTTCAATGAAGCAAATGAATTGGGAAAGGATTCTACCATTGTACTCATAGATGCCTACACCTTAAAAGCACGAATTCTCTGCAATTACTCCGATTTCGAAAAGGCTGTTCACTATATGTCGCGTGTGGTTGGTTTGTCTGAACAATATTACGGCCACAATCATATGCGTACCTCTTCGGCACACGGAAACCTGGGTATTGTTTATTCGCTGGCAGGTAAATACGACAAAACCATCTACCATTGTTCCAAGGCATCGGACATCATCCGGAAAATCCATGGCGATGAACACCCGCAAATTGCATCGGGGTATAATACCATGGGCAATGCCTACCTTGACCTGGGAGATGTTGACTCGGCACTGATCATGCACGAAAAAGCCCTGCAAATAAGATTAAAAACCTTAGGAAAAAATCACTTGCACACCGCCGCCAGCTACAGCAATCTTTCAGTTGTGTTATACCAGAAAGGTGATTACCAGAAAGCTCTCAATTATGAAAAAATGGTCTACGGCATACGCAAGGAAGTATATGGCGAAAACCATCCGCTTACTGCCCAATGCCTGAATAACTTCGGCGCCATTTACGAAGCCACCGGAAACCATTCGCAGGCATTAACCTGTCATTTGCAGGCACTGGCCACTCGCGAGGCATCGCTTCCGGCCAATCATCCCGATATTGCCATGTCGTACATGAACCTGGCCAATGTATACAGGCATAGCAACCAGTTCGACAAAGCCCTGAGCCATCATAACAAAGCCCTTGAGATAAAAACAGCTGTATATGGAAACTACAGCATTGATGTAGCCCAGACCATCAATAACATCGGTGATATTTACTTCAGAAAAGGCGATTACACCATGGCCATTAACAAGTTTGCCGAAGCCATACAGAATCTGAACACCACTATGGAAGGTAAAAACCACCCCGATTTGGCCAATTATTACAACAATCTGGCCGAAGGTTACCTGGCCATAAACCAACCCGACTCGGCACTGCAATGTATTGATAGTGCCATCCGGGTCAATACCAGGACAATGCCATTTACCGGTGGTCAGTCAGAAATGCTTGTCTCCGATCAGCCGGCATACCTGGGGTCGGTTTACCTGAAGGCCAGGATATACACACGAATATACCAGAACAACAGAAACGATTTGAGGTCACTTGACCTGGCGACAAAAGAATACAGGAAGGCAGTCGTTTACATGCATACCTTACGAAGCGGTTATTCGGGATATGAATCAAAACAATGGCTTTCGGAAGAAAGCTCAGCTATTCTGGCCAATGCCATCAACACCCTGTATTTAAAAATGCAAATCACAAATGATGCAGCCCTGCCTGAGGAATTGTTCGGCCTCATGGAGACCGGAAAATACGGCATACTACGCGAATCAATAACACGCAAAAGAGCCATGCAGGTTGCAGGAATACCCGATTCGTTGATCCAAAAAGAAAAGGAAATGGCAGCTGATATCCGCTCGTGCAAAGCGGAAATACTAAACCTGGATGCAAGTGTAGATACACTGTATAGAGCGGAAACAGGCCAGTTATACAAGAAGCTTATCGGACTCGAAGAGCAGTATGAAAAAATGAAGACCGGATTGCTGAATCAGTTTCCGGCTTTCGAAAAATTTTGTAAAGATGTCCCGGCTGTTACTTTTAGCAACATCTGCAATACACTTGACGGGAAAACCGCACTAATCTCCTATACAATTGCCGACACGATGCTTTACATTCAGGTTTTTACAACCGAAGGCGATCACCTTGTCCATATAACCATTGACTCCTCTTTTGCCGCCTCCCTGAATAATTATCTTGCAAGCATCAAGACGTATGAATTCGAAGATTTTATAACTGAAAGCAATTCCCTGTACAACAAACTTGTTGCACCCGTGGAAAAGGTAATCGGCAACAAAGAACATCTGGTTATTATACCCGACAAACAGCTGCTGTATCTTCCTTTCGAAACGTTATGCAATAATTGGAAACCGGCAGGGAATCCCGACTTTTCACAGGCTCCTTACCTGATCAGAAAATTCGACATTGGTTACCACTACGCGGTCAATCTTTTCATAAATGCCATAAACAATACACCCGAACCCTCGGGCCTTTCGCATGGATTTATAGGTTTTGCCCCGGTATTTAAAACCGATAGCATAAACGGATACATACTGGCCCAAAACAAAATTATTTTTGACACGTTGACCAGCGATCGCGAAACAATGCGCTCGGTATCGGCAAATGGCAATACGTGGAATGAACTGACCTATTCGGAAAACGAAATACGCGACATTGTTTCCTTATTCGACAACAAAGCCATTGCGGCCAAAGGCTATCTCCATTCCATGGCCAACGAACGCGTTTTCCGAAAAGAAGCCGGTCATTTCAACTTCATTCATGTTGCCACGCATGGCATGCTCAACGAATCATTTCCCGACCTTTCAGGATTGGTCTTTTCTCCATCGTTCCCTGGTGGAGATACCACAACAAACCCGCCTAAAGATGACGGTATCCTTTTTTCATCGGAGCTATACGACCTTAGCCTTAATGCCGGCCTGGTTGTCCTGAGTGCCTGCGAAACCGGGACAGGAAAACTAGTAAAGGGCGAAGGATTGATGTCCATGACCCGGGCATTCCTTTATGCCGGAATCCCCAATATGGTATATTCATTATGGAAAGTCGGGGATGTAAGTACCCATAAGTTAATGGTGGCTTTCTACAAAGGTATTTTAAACGGGCTTAGTTATTCCAGGGCGCTGCAACAGGCAAAAATCAGCCTTGTGGGAGATGAAAGGTATGCATATCCCTTGTTCTGGGGCGGTTTTACCCTGGTGGCCAGCGACCAGAATCCAATAACAACTTATTGATTTACTGAGAATTTTCCCGTATGCACAATCTGATCACCCTCCAGCAGCTGCCAGTAATATAACCCGGGATGTTCGACTTCAAAAGCATAAGGAGGTATAACAATTTGCTTAAAAACGAGTTTGCCCGTATTTTTTCGCACCAGCAGAACTACATTTTTATTCTCCGGATTTTCCCAGTTGAATTCAACAGTTGCATTTTTTGAATATACAGCTGAGTCAGCCGGTGCAATTACTTTTATGGCTGCTCCCCTTACAACATTTCTGATGGCCTGTTCAAAAACCGGTGAAGGGCTATAAACCTCGGCTATCCATTCGTTATTAACACCTGCATCATCATCCCTGTTTTCATCCGTTGCTTTATCGGTTCGGACCTGCGCGGACGTCTCGTATAGACTATCTTCGGTTATAGTGTGCTTTATGATTTCATCCCTGGTTTTGTTCAGCGTGTCAGCCACTGCCGGATTAGCCTCAAGAGCAATTTTCCCCATGTGGTCCTTTGTTTTAATATAGATAATGGCGATACCGGCAACCAAAACAAACACAGCAGCAATCCGCAAACTTAACGCCAACCAGCCAATGTGTCTTTTTGCAGTTGTGGTTGTTTGCAAAGTCTTGCCCGCTGCGTACGACGACTTTAAGACATCGATAACCTGTTCCATCTGCATACATTTGTCCCTGCAACTTTTACACTGCAACATATGCTCCTCCAAAGCAGTCTCTTCTGCTTCCGACAATCGCCCCAACAGGTATTCCTCAATCAGGTTTCTTTTTTCTATTTCATCGTGGCTATAGTTCATCTGCCTTGTTCTATAAAAATTGCTTAATGATTACAGTTCTTTTTAGCAGCAAACAGGTTCATGAGACGTTTCATGGCCCTGTACTTTATTACACGGCAATGTTCCGCTGTTAT
>CAZUBW010000071.1:0-22825 GCA_964618645.1 uncultured Bacteroidales bacterium
CTAATGCTAACGCCCTTTCAGGGCTCAAGTAGAGACAGGGGAATACGCCCTGAAGGGGCATCATCAATAGCACAGGGCATCGCCCTGTGTAATTGTCAGCAATTAGAATATAAGCCCTGAAAGGGCGTAAGCTTTTCTTAAATTGATGACTATTTTATTGAAAATAGGAACAAGCAATCGCGATGGTAAATAAAGTAAAAAGCTATGTCGAGAGATTGCCGCGCTCCACTTCGTTTCGCCTGCCTGCCAGCAGGCTCGCAATGACACTGCTCGTTTACAATGACGAACAGACAGATATAGAGGACATAAAGTGTAATAATTAGCATCTATGCAAACCGGTAAAATCCTTATTGTCGACGATAACAAAAACACGCTGAGCGCGCTAAAAATGCTGCTTCAGCTTGAGTTTGAAACGGTGATTGCCATTGCCAATCCTAACCTGATATTGTCGGAACTACAGAAAGCTGATATGGATATTGTTTTGCTCGACATGAATTTCTCGGCGGGCATCAATACAGGTAATGAGGGTTTATTCTGGCTCAGTGAAATAAAGAAATCAAATCCAACCACCGAAGTGGTTATGATTACCGCCTATGGCGATGTGGAACTGGCCGTAAAGGCACTCAAAAAAGGCGCCGCCGATTTTATCCTAAAACCCTGGGAAAATGAAAAACTGCTGGCTACCTTAATGGCAACGCTCAAATTGAGACGTTCCAATATTAAAGTAGAAGAGTTGAAGCAGCGCGAGCAAACGTTGATAAAGGGACTGAACCAGGAACACAGGCAAATTCTGGGATCTTCACCGGAAATGCTTAAGCTGATGCAAACCATTGCCAAGGTGGCCAAAACCGATGCCAATGTATTGATAACAGGGGAGAATGGTACCGGGAAAGAGCTTGTTGCACAGGAAATTCATCGCAGGTCGGAAAGAAGCAACGAATTGATTGTGGCCGTTGATATGGGAGCTATTCCCGAAACACTGTTTGAAAGCGAATTATTCGGGCACAAGAAAGGTTCCTTTACCGATGCACGTGAAGACCGGATGGGTAAGTTTCAGCTGGCGCATATGGGCACGTTGTTTCTGGATGAGATAGGCAACCTGCCGCTTGCCATGCAGTCGAAATTACTGACTACCCTGCAGAACCGGACGGTTATCCCGGTTGGGTCCAATGAACCGGTACCGGTGAATATCAGGCTGATTTGCGCCACCAATTGTAACCTGGAGAATCTTGTGGCACAACAACGGTTTCGCGAAGACCTGCTTTACAGGATCAATACCATTTGGATTGAAGTTCCTCCCCTGCGCGAAAGGGGAGGAGATATAGAACTCCTTGCCCTGTTCTTTCTTTCGTATTTTGAAAAGAAGTACCGCAAGCCAAAGCTCTCCATTAGCCCACAGGCTATGCAAAAGCTTAAGGAATACCTTTGGCCGGGTAATGTGCGCGAATTACAGCATACCGTCGAAAAAGCCGTGATCCTCTGTGATTCGACAAAACTGAACGAAGATGATTTCATTTTCAGGCCTTCAGGTAAGCTGTCGGAAGCAAGTTTTCTTACCCTCGAAGACATGGAGAAGCACATGATTGAAATGGCGCTGGAAAAACACAACGGTAAACATACGGCAGTGGCCAATCAACTGGGCATATCGCGCCAGACCCTGTACAATAAAATAAAACGGTATGATCTTTAAATCGTACAGCGTTTCAATCCTTATCCGGTTGGTAATATTACTGCTGGTATCAGCGGGCCTGGGTGTCTTTATGTACCTGCATAACTGGTTGCTTGCAGCGCCCCTGTCGCTGGTAATCCTGATATCCTTTTTCGACCTGTTTCATTTTCTGAACAGCATGAACCGTAAGGTGGCATTCTTTTTTGATGCCATAGCCAATGACGATACCACCCTGCATTATGCCGAGCATATTCACCCCCGTTCCCTGCGTGTGTTGCATCAAAGTTTAAACCGGCTGAACAAACATATTACCGACATAAAAATCAAAAGTGAATACAGGGAACGGTTTTTTCATGAAATGCTGAAATCATCGGCGACAGGTTTGCTGGCTGTTGATGAGCAAGGATATATTGAGCAGATCAACGGACCGGCACTGGAATTTATCGGACTTCCACACATCACCCATATCGACCTGCTAAAACAGAAGAACTTTGAGCTTTATGAGCAGATGCGCCTTATTTCGCCAGGACAGAGTAAAACCATTAAAATGTTGCAAGGCAATGAACTGCGTTTGATTTCATTGAAGGTAGCCCTGCTTCATTTCAATGAAAATAAGTACCGGTTGTACTCACTTTCGGATATCAAAGCTGAGATCGAAGAAAATGAATTGGAATCATGGCAAAAACTGATCAGGGTAATGACACATGAAATCATGAATTCAGTTGCCCCCATCACCTCGTTGAGCAATACTTTGTCACGCATTTTTATTAAAAACCATGAACCCCTGCCACTGGGTGATATTACGGAAAAGCATATTGCCAACATTATTCATGGATTGGAAGTCATCGAAAACACGGGCAAGGGTTTAATGCGTTTTGTTGAGGATTACCGGAGACTTACCAAAATACCCAATCCGGTTTTTAAACCCATACAAATCGATAGCTGGCTGAATGGGATCAGGTTGTTGATGAATGCCCAACTGGATGAGGCAGGGATTGATTTCCGGATCATCATTAAAAGCCGGTCCGAAGCATTGATTGGTGACGAAAAATTGCTCAGCCAGGTGATGATTAACCTGATTGTCAATGCTATTGATGCGCTGAAAGGGGTGAAATACGGCAAAATTGTAATATTAGTTTCGGAGAACGCCAGGGGAGGTCACGTGATTGATATTACCGATAACGGGAAGGGAATTCCCGGTGATGAAATGGAGAAAATATTCATCCCTTTTTATACAACCAAGGACAATGGTTCAGGAATCGGACTGAGCCTTTCGCGAAAGATCATGCGCCTGCACAAAGGGAGCATTGCCGCGTATTCCATTCCCGGTGAACGTACTACTTTTTCGCTGAATTTCTGAAAATTGTCATATTACCTGCTCCTCCTGTTAATAGAGCCTGTCAATAGCGTTAGTAAAATGATTAATGGGTCATGTGCCTGTTCAGAGAGTTCCATTGCAAGGCTTGTGTAATATGAAAATACGGAGAAAATGAGCAATTTTCGGACAAGGGTAACGCAGTAAATGTGAATTCATGGACATGCACCAATTACTGGCAGATGCTTGTTATCAGGAAGTTGTACAATTCTGCATTCGCAATAAAAGATTTCTCAATATCATCTTTTAAATCAGGTGAATAAAACCTGCTGTCAATATTTCTTATATGACTCATGCATAAATTCTTCTTTTTGAACCAAAGCTGGAATTTGTCCGGGAGATCATTGGATACAGGTTTTTTGTATTCAGCTCCTACCAGAACAAACAGCCCTGTATTGTCAATCTCACTGATTAACTGCATAAATTTATCAGGATAGGATGCTATGTTATCCCGGATTTTTGCCATATTGGATGGAGAGGCAGCATAAAAACCCATCCCATATTGGTATTCCTCGGGCGTGAAATAGAAATAGAACTCAGGGACATTTCCCCATATTTTATTGGGTCTCCTGAATGATATCCAGGCATCGCTCCTGTAAGGCGATTTATCGTTTGAGAACCGGGTATCCCTGTGGATCCGTGAAATAGCTTTGTTGACGGACGGCGTTATATCAATCCGGGGGTCAATACTTTTTATTATCGGCGACAGTGCCACTGCTAATTCCTTAAGCGGATTCAGAAGGTAAGCTTCATAAGTATGTCTATACTGTTCAAACCAGTCTTTGTTGTTATTTACGGCCAGATTTTTCAGAAAGTCAATTCCTTGTTTGGAGAATCCTTGAAATGGCATGATTTATTGTGTTTCAATTTTCTAATAAGTTTATAGGGGCTAACATATTTTAAGTATTTAATGACAATACAAATGGCTGGTTCTGCCAGACTTTTCCTCTTCAACACAATGGATTGGCAAGGCAATGCTCAGTGCTGCCTGGTTAAATCAGCATTTGGACCGGCACAGACCTATCAATGAAAAACTGCATCCAGCTGTTGATAGGCTGTGTGCATTACTTCAATAGCCTCGTCATTTTTTTGGGCATCATTAGCTTTTAAAACTTCTTTCAACGCCACTGTTTTTGCCAGTAATTCCTTGGCTGCAGCATCAAATTCGGGAATCCGGTCGCCCAATCTCCTCTTCAGCTTTTCCTGCGGAAAAGAAGCAACAGCTTCTGCTTTGGCAATCAGGTTATCCGTTAATCCGGCTATTTCCTCATATTTCTTTACAGGCAAAAGTCTATGATAAATAATATAAAGTGTCTGGTGGTATTCATCCAGTTCCCTGATTGCAGGTCGGATCACGCGCATCATCATTTCAAATTCACGATGAAGTTTCTCTGCCGCATCCAGCAGGGCTTCCTGGTCATTTTTTTCAGCAGCTGCGTAATACGATTTTGAAACCGCATTCAATTCATTCAGCCGGGTTTTCCAGTCACCTTCCCGTTCCCTGAGTATGCCCGGGAGTTTTGCGTTGTTGATGGCTTCCACCGAAGCTTTGATCTGCGGCACAAATCCTTTGAGCGCTTCATAATCCTTGTCAGGGTATGCGTTATGCCACATCGGGTAAATCACTTCGTGAAAGGCGAATAATTCAGGAACATCGGAGGTTATCTCCGAGGAATCGATTTTTTCCTGAGCGAAAGAAATACTTGAAAATGATAATAAAAAGGTCATGCTGAGGGTTGCTGATAGCTTTTTCATTTTATTTAATTTATTGGGTATAAATCTTTAAAGGCGAACTATATTTTCCATAACAATAATAAGGATATTGTCGCAAATAAAAAATGATCATTGTGTTTCACTCATTTACTGTGCAATTCCACCTTTGTTTGCTGCAATCCGTCTGATGTTGCCGTTACAGTAATCCGTCCCGTCTTACCTTCCTCTGCCTGTACAATAACCAGTACCAATCCGCTGAATGCTTTTCGCGTATGAGAAGGAAAAGGTGTCATATCGGTTGGATCGCCGTTGTCGGTGGCCACTATTTTTCCGGGGCCGTCAATGGAAAATGCAACCGGGTTATCCGACCGGGGGACCGTCAATCCGTCCCGGTCGGCAATCCGGACCGTTATAAACGACAGGTCTTTACCGTTGGCATTGATCTCGCTCCGGTCGGCCGTTGCTTCGAGCCGGGCAGGTGCACCGGTTGTTTTCACCATATCCTCAGCCCATTTTTCACCATCTTTATAGGTTACTACTTTCAATTCTCCTGGTTCATAAACAACATCATCCCAGCGCAGGCGGTATTCATACTGGTTTTTTTTCTTCCGGCCAAGCGATTTGCCGTTCAGGAAAAGCTCTGCTTCGTCACCCGAAGTGAAAACATGAACCGGTGTTATTTCTCCCTTACGCTCCAGCCAGTTCCAGTGGGGTAGTATGTGTGCCATGGGCAGGTCGGGTCGCCATTGCGACTGGTACAGGTAAAAACGGTCTTTTTTGAAGCCTGCCAGGTCAATGATACCGCAATAGGAGCTTCGGGCTTCATAATACGGTGTTGGTTCTCCCAGGTGATCCCACCCGGTCCACACGAATTCACCTGCCACAAAGGGATTACGTGCCAATGAACCGAAGACTTTATCTGCCGAAGCGCCAAAATCCACAGCATACAACTCATACGAACTCACCTGGTGGATTTTCGAATCTCCGCCACGTCCGTCCCGCAACGGTGAACTGATACCGGGTGTTACCGGGAACAGGTATATGCCGCGACTACTGAATGCCGAAGCCGTTTCGCTGCTTAGTATTACTTTATCCGGGAATGTGGCATGAAACCCGGGGTATTGGGGTACGGTGCGGATCCTGTCGGTGCCCTCAAATTCGGGATCCTGGCGGATGCCTTCGCCCTGGTAATTCAGGCTGATGACATCCAAGGCTGAAGGGAAGGGCATGTGCGGCTTGGCAAAATTCATGGAAGCCGTTGAAGGTCTTGTAGGATCTTCCTCGCCGATGATGTCATTCAGCTTTTGCGCAAGGGCTGCTCCTTCCTTATCGGTATACTGCTCACCCACCTCGTTCCCGAAGCTCCACATAATCACCGAGGGATGGTTACGGTCGCGCCAGACAAATGACCGGGTATCCTGCTCATACCAGTCGCCAAAAATCAGGTGGAAGTCGAGCGGGGTCTTTTTTCTTTCCCAAACGTCGAATATTTCGTCCATCACCAGGAAGCCCATCCTGTCGGTTAGTTCAAGCAAGCACGGATCGGGCGGATTGTGAGCGGTACGTATGGCATTACAGCCCATTTCGTGCAGCATTTCGAGCTGCCGTTCAGCAGCCCTTTCATTAAAGGCTGTGCCCAGCGCTCCCAGGTCGTGGTGCATGTTAACACCTTTAAGGGTAACAGGCTGGCCGTTTACCAAAATTCCCTTGTTGGCATCGAAAGTTAGCGTACGGATTCCAAAAGTGGTCAGGTAGCTGTCAGCCACTGTACCGTTGAGTAGTACTACTGTTCTGGCCTGGTAAAGATTGGGGTGTTGTGCAGGAGGTGGTCCCCACAGTTTCGGGTTTTTAATGACCAGGGTGTCGGTGACTGTAATGTTGGCGCCGGATGAAATGTTAATGTTGTTCTTTTTTAGGCGGATGAGCGGTTTATCCTGCGTTTTGCCTTCATTCAGGGGGTATACTTCAGTAATGATATCCACCTCGGCATCTTTTCCGGAGGTGTTATCCACCGTAACCGAAAGATCGATTGTAGCGGAATTTTCTTTTACTGACCGCGTGCGGATAAAAGTGCCCCACTGGGCTATATGAACCGGGTGCGTTTTGGTCAGCCAAACATTACGGTAAATGCCTCCGCCCGGATACCAGCGCGCCGAAAGATTCGGGTTATCCAGCCGGATGGCCAGCTGGTTGACACCACCTGGAACAATGTATGGCGTGAGGTCAACCTGCCAGGAGTTGTACCCGTATGGCCAGCCGCCAACCAGGTGACCGTTGAGCCATACCATGGCATACGACATGGCACCGTCAATTTCAAGAAAGATGGATTTACCTTTGTCGGCGGCCGGGATATCCAGTTTCCGGCGGTACCAGGCAACACCATGAACGGGCAGGCGCCCCATGCCACCGCCAACTACCGTATTCTCACCTTCCATAAAGGGGCCTTTGATGGCCCAGTCGTGCGGGAGATTTACCGGTTCCCAGGCGCTGTCGTCGAAATCATCCTGCACAAAAGGGAAATTACTGCCGGGATCCCCTTCGGGACGGGTGAATCGTTTGCCGGGATCTTTGACAAATGCGTTTCCGGTGGGCAGGATCCATGCTTTGAGCGTTCTGCCGGTAGCTTCAATTTCAGATTGTTCAGTAGGCTTAGTGTCGGCCGGCTGAAAATCGGAAAAAGATCCTGTTACGGGACGTGCATCATAAATAAGGCTATCGGCCTGCGCCGGGTTATCATACCTGAAAAAACGCCAGTTGTTGTTAAGCGAAATGCGCTCCCGCGCTTCACTGAAGGAGTGGTTTGATTCGTTTTGCTTTTTGCAGCTTGTGCATACAGCCCATGTTGAAAATATTCCCACAACAATTATCAGCTTCATGTAATGGCTGTAAAGGCTGTTTTTTTTGTGTGTGCCCATCGGTTTTATGTTGGTTACTCACTTAGTAAAATGCTAATCTAGTAATAAAACCTTAAAACACTGTTTTACCGGGTATCGGAATGTACGGTAAGGATAAAAAAGGGCGGGTAAAGCAGTAAAACTGATTTTTTTTCATTACTTTTTACGGGATAGTTTTTTCTGTTTAAGTTCTCTGTTATAAACCAAATCTGATATCATGAAGCGTAAAATGTCCGCAGCCATGCTGTTTATTTTGTTGGGAACAACAATGTCAGTATTGAATGCCCAGTATGACAGCAAAGAATCACTCACCCGCCTGATGAACGACTATTTCGAAGCCCTGGTAAAACACGATCCTGCAGGATTACCCCTGGCTTCCAATGTTAAACTGGTTGAAAACACCGAAGTTACGCCAATCGGTAAAGGCTTATGGACGACTGCCACAAAGGGGCCGTCAGCGTTCAGTATTGTGGTGGCCGATCCCGTTGCCGGCCAGGTTGGTTTCATTGGCGTTATTGAAGAGGATAACAAACCTACCATTGCCAGTGTCAGGTTAAAAGTCGAAGGCGGCCGGATAACCGAAATTGATCACCTGATCATTCATTCCGACGGGCGCCCGCTACATCCGAACATGTCAGCGGTCAGGCCTACCATACTTGAACCGGTAAAAACTGCTGATCGTGTTCCGCGTGATGAAATGTTGCGGATTGCGAATTTGTATTACGAGGCTATTATTCAGGACAATGGGGAAGTTGCCCCTTTTGCCGATGAATGTCAACGACGCGAAAACGGAGGCATTTCTGCCAACGATCAGACACAGACACCCGAAGAAGCGAAAAATGATGATTTTTCAGTGTTCAGGAAAATGACCTGTTGCGATCAGCTCACCACAGGGGTAATGAGTTATATAACAGATATCAACCGGCGACGTATCCTGGCTGTGGATGAGGAACTCGGGCTGGTGTTTGCCTTTTCCATTTTTGTGCACGATGGCGAGCCAAAGGTAATGAAGATCACCGGGGTGCCCGGCGTCACCGAAAGGGCGAATAATTACGGACCTTTTGATTTACCCGCTGCCCATATCTTTAAAATAAAAGGCGGCAAGATTTATGACATAGAAGCCATCGGGTACATCGCGCCGCATGGGATAAAAAACGGCTGGGAGTGAGACAGATGAAATGATTAACCGACAACTACTAACTGCTTGCTGGTTGATTTTTTATTCTTTAATAAGTCTTAGAACCAGTACGTCATGTCCGGAAATATTCCCTTTCAGAATATTATTTGTATTACCCACAAATTGTTTTTTCCACAAATCACGAACTTTATAGCGTCCATATAATTGAACTTCTTCTCGGTCAATGATATCATGGTGCTTTATTTCCTGTTTCATGTTATCAACGAAAATGGTTGGATTCATCGTTTTCCAATCCAGTTCAATATTTATAGGATAATCGAACCGGTTAAATAAGCAAAGGGCAATATCGCCGTTTTTCAACGGTTTGTAATAAATCTCGAATTCCCCGTAGTCCTTTATTTTAAATCCCTGTTTACCGAGGGAATCCTGATTTATTGCTATAATTTCAGTATTGGTGAGTATTTGATGAGTTATTGACGACATATGCCTTAAATCGTTGCCAGCCATTAAAGGTGAGGCAAGCATACACCATAAACTAAAATGAGCACGTTCCTCTTCCTCAGTCAAAACACCATTCCCGATCTCGAGCATGTCCGGGTCATTCCAATGCCCCGGACCGGCAAAAGCCTCCAGGTCTTGTTGCATATCGAGATTAACAACAATACCTCCTCCCCATACTTTGCCTTCTTTAGCATCCATAATATTCCAGTTATTTCGGATATCACCTGTTGTTCTCCATGTATGTGCAATATCCTGTGCCCAAAGCCAGGGTTTATTTTCACCCCATTCACACATACTGAACAAAACAGGATGCCCTGCCTGGTACAAAGCATCACGCATAATTTTGTATGAAGCTTTAACATTTTGATCTCCTGCATTACACCAGTCGTATTTTATGAAATCAACACCCCAATGTGCATATGTCCGTGCATCCTGAAATTCATAACCTCTGCTCCCCGGACGACCTGCACAGGTTTTTACTCCTGCATCGGAATACAAACCAAATTTTAACCCTTTGGAATGAATATATTCAGCTAAAGCTTTCATTCCTGATGGAAATTTAACGGGATCGGCGATTATTGTACCATCATCCTCCCGGCCAACCTGCCAGCAATCATCGATAACAATGTATTCGTAACCAGCATCTTTCATTCCGTTCACGACCATTGCATCAGCCATTTCCCTGATTACCTGTTCGTTGATTCCGCTGCAACGAAAGCAATTCCAGCTATTCCAGCCCATTGGTGGAGTATCTGCAAGGCCGTCAAATTTCTGGGCCTCTACGCTTAGCATTATTAATATAAACAATAATGAAACAGCAGTAATTTTTTCAGTCATAACGGTTAGATTTTTTAAAATTAGCGATGAATTAGAAAATAAGCGTATTTTTCGGACTTTGGTTTTGATGGATAAAAGCTTCCGCATACTTGCATCCGGCTTCCATGCCCCTGAATATTTCCATCCGGTCATGAGACGATTCGTACATTTCCCGAATGCCTTGGCTTTTATGGGCAAAGCAAGCCTGATGCTTTCTGTCAACCGATGCCCCGATATCAATATAATTGGTGGGATTAAAATTCTGACTCTGTACGCCACTCATCGCCTCAACATAATACAGGGCGAAACGTTTCCCCATTCGCAGCCATACGTCATAAACCAGGATGGAACAAATCCGGTGGTCGCGATGTGTATCAACAGGCCAATGGGTAAATACTAAATCCGGTTTTTCGTTATCCAGAAAGTCATACATCTCGTTGTACCGGGCAGGCGTTATTTCGCAGCTTCCATCTATTTGCGTTAGGAATACAGCTTTTACATTCATGATTTTGCATGCATTCAATGCCTCAGTTGTACGTATATCGGCCGCCGCCTTATAAGTTTTCCCTTCAATACCGGCTTCACCCCTGGTAAGGTAGGCCGAAACAACTTCGTGCCCTTGTTCTGCAAGCAAGATCATGGTTCCCCCGCAAGTGGTTTCCGGGTCATCGGGATGTGCGCCGACAACAACAACTTTTAGCTTTTTGTCAGCCATACTGTCTTCAGCGGCTTTTACCGGAGATGCAGCCATTCCCATCGCAGCCATTCCCGATAGTTTTATTAGATTTCTTCTGGTTATCTTTCCCATTTTAAAAATTGTAGTTGAGTGAAAAATAATTGGTCGTCCGTATATTCATTTTCATTTTTAGGAGTATTGAATTGGAATGCCTACCAGTTCTTGTTTATATCAGTATTATCATATATTTCACTGATTTTGTCGAATCCAATTTCCACACCGTCAAGAATTTTTAAGTATTCATCAGGTTTTGTATATTTCAGCCATTCGAGAATATGGACCGCCCCGGGAAAAACAGGGTGAAAGATTGTATCAACAGGAGCCATTTGTTTTTCAAAGGCATCTGTTTGTTTTCGCATATCGGCAAGGATATTCTTAAAATCATCATTTCCAACAAGGTTATTCAACTCAAACGGATCACTTTTTAAATCATATAATTCCTCTTTCGGCTTGTTCCCGGTAAAAAATATTTTTTCAGGGCCTTTCAGTTTACCTTCCCACATCAATTTTCGCATGACATGGATGGCAGGGCGGAAAAACTCAAGGTATGCCTGGTGAGCATCCCAGGGTACCTCAGGCATATCGTTCCGTATGTATTTATATTGTCCGGTACTGATACTTCTCGATTTGTCCATTACTTCATCCCATAAATCACGCGCTGAAAAAACAGATCTGCGAATGAATCCTTCTTCGAGGAAAGATTTACCTATCAGGTAATCGGGAACGACAGCCCCTGCCAGTCCAAGTATTGTTGCTGTAATATCGGTTGTTGAAATAACATCATTGTTCACTTGCTTTGGCTTAATTCCGTCGGGCCAATTAACAATTAGCGGAATATGCAACCCCGGATCGTGAAGATATCCTTTCCCCCTGACATTGCACCTGCCGTTATCCCCGATAAAAATAATGACCGTATTTTCATACATTCCCTTATTTTTTAAATCCTGGATCAGCAGACCAATTTCATTGTCGATGTACTCTATCTGATCCAGGTATTTGGCCCAATCCAGGCGAATAACCGGGTGGTCGGAAAAATAAGGCGGCAATTCAACCGAATCGGGATTTACAGGGTGTTGCGATTTTTCACGGACTTCATTCCACCAATCGCCTCTGTGTGTTGCAAGCAATTGAATTTGTGCAAAAAACGGTTGGTCTTCGGGAGTCATAACGTCATATTTATCAAATAACCCGAAACTTTCTTTACCATCCCATTCACCAACTGGTTGATGCTTAAAATTACAGTCGGTTTTCCGCCCCTTCCCCATTACAAGCTCATTTCCCAGTATACAGGTGTAACCGGCTTCGCGAAGCCAGTAAGTAAAGGGTTTGTATGGCTCCGGCAAAGGAACATCCCGGTTACTGCGGTGGTGTTGTGCATTAATTTTTAACTGGTGTACGCCTGTCATCATGGCCGAACGGCTTGGCGAACAAATCGAATTGGTACAAAAACAATGGGTGTATCTAATGCCTTCGTTCGCCAATTTGTCCAGATTTGGCGTTTTTACAGCTTTCATGCCGTAACAGGCAAGGTCGGTGCTGATATCTTCTGCCATCAACCATATAATATTAGGTTGTTCGAAGGAATAGGCGCTGGTTAGTGTGAAAGTGGAAATGATTGTTAAGATTCTTTTTTTCAGACCTTTCATCATCGCATAAAGTATTTCTATATTTCAAATTTACGCAATCTGTCGTGCGTATTGATATAATCCTTCTTGTGTAAAATTTTTCAGGTTACCTCCTTAGGATGCTGAATCTGCGTCGGAAGAGCTTCAGCCTGTTAACCAGGGAGATTTCCGACGCAGATGCTGACAAATGAATCACAAGAAGGAGTTCACTTTAAATTTTGTTATTGATTAATTCCAACCCGAATAAAAAGCAGTAGGAGAATCCCAGCCAACAGTTTGTTCCAAAACACCATCGGAGAGCAAAATCTGCGCTTCCGGAATGGGGAAGAACCCTTGTGTCTCATTGTAACGGGCGGCATATCCCCCTCCGAAGCTTTTGTTAACATCCGGAACTCCTTTTGTATAAATAGGCTGCCCGAGCTGTCTCTCCAGGACTTCAGCAGCAATACCCCAACGACGTATATCGTTCCAGCGAATACCTTCACAAGCCAGTTCCCAACGCCGTTCATTTTGCAGGTTCACAAGTGAATACTCCTTACCTGGCAACCCTGCACGCCCGCGCACCAGGTTCATGTAGGTGTTTGTTTGGGTTAACTCCGAGTGCATCAGGTAAACATCGGCTAGACGGATTAACACAAGATCCATGGTATTGTCAAGTTGAAAATTATCTTCTGTACCGTACATCAATACACTGTAGGATGAAACATATGTATCGTCATTAGTACGCGCTGTTACAGGCATATATTTCTTTTGCCAGTAATCGGTTTCCTGAATGAGGTCTCCCCAACCACCTTTTGAATAATCCGGCACCTCAACAGGAATATTTATCAGCGTTGCTTCTCTTCGGGGATCAGTTGGCTCAGCCTCCAGCCAATCAGTCCAAAGACCAGGATTTCCAGGACCCATACCCCAACCCTGACCAAACGGGAACGTATTGGCCAGATTCTGACCCCCGCGGAAACCATAATACAGGGCATACTGGTTTGAATAGCCTGTTCTGCCGGATTGACTGGCAAAATTCGAATATTTAATGGCAAAAAGTGTTTCAGGATTCACATCACCGTCATTCTCAACCCATTCAAGTCCCTTCCCTTTCGTGTATTCATAATCTTCTACTGTATGTCGGTTAGTATAGGCCCATAATTCACGGTAGTCATTCACCAGATAATGTCCGCTATTGTCAATACAGTCTTCAATCCATGAAATCACTTCAGATTTACTCACTGAACCTGATAATGAACCATCTTCTCCTATCAGCGGCAATGTTTCTTTATTATAAAACCCGGTGTAAAACAGAAAAGAACGTGACATCAAAGCTTCGGCTGCCCATTTAGTTGCATGCCCTGCTTCTATATCTGTGTAAGGTGCTGACGTCATCAAACCGATGGCAGTTTTCAAATCGGATGCGATTTGTCCAAAGATTTCCTCGGGGGATGCCTTTGGTAAATTAACAGGTTCTGTTGTGAGAACCAACGGAACCTGCCCGATTATGGTTGCCATTTCATAATAGAAGAGTGCACGCATAAAATAAGCTTCACCTTTCATTTGGTTTTTCTGTGATTCGCTTGTATAATCCTGGCAGTTATCCAGGGTTTGAATAGCCAGGTTTGCGCGGAATATACCGGCGTAACGATCAGCCCAAAACTCGTTAAGCATGGTTTCGCTATTCTTTAACAGCATGTCAATCGCCTGCGGCTGCTTTCCATTCTCTCCGGAACCTCCCAGGCAATCGTCTGATGCCAGTTGGGCAACCTGAAAATACGATGACCATACATGAGATGATGTGAGGCTCAGGCTGGCGTATATCCCAGTAATCATCTGTTCTGCATCGTCAAGTGTTTCAGGAAAATTTGATGTATTCTTTTTTATATAATTGGTGGTATCAAGAAAATCTTCGCAACTCATCCATAAGAATGAGGTTGCAGCTACCAGAACAGCCAATGTTTTTTTCATATCCAATAGTATTTTTTTCATGTCAGATGTCATTTTAGATTTATCCTTAGAATTTCAGGTTAAAACCTACAAGAAATGTTCTCGGGCTTGGATAAAAACCTAAATCAATTCCACTGGCCCAACTGTTACCGGAGCCAAATCCAATCTCGGGATCCTGTCCGGAATATTTTGTAAATGTGTAAAGGTTTTGTGCCGTGATAAAAAACCTTGCCTGTTCAAATGGAATGACCTTGATTAACTTCTTTAGGTTGTAACCCAGGGTAATGTTCTGTAATTTCAGATAATCGGCATCTTCAATATAGATATCCGATACTTGTTCCCAGTTAACGTTGCTGCCATCGCAAAGGCGAGGAAGTCTGTTGGAAGTTCCTTCACCATGCCAGCGTTTAAAAATATCGGTGGTGTAGTTGTGAAACTTGTTATCATCAACGCCCCTGTACGATTTCGCAATCTGCTGACCGAATGCGCCATTCGTGATAACAGCCAGGTCAAAACCTTTATAAGCTATGTTAAAGCTAAAACCAACCATAAAGTCGGGATGCGGGTTCCCTATTTCTACCTTATCGTCTGAATTAATCTCTCCGTCATTGTTTGCGTCAACAAAAATCAAGTCGCCTGGTTGCGGATCATCCTGAAGAAAGACCTCAGTTGCATCTATTTCCTGCTGGTTTTGGAATACTCCGGCGGTTTTATATCCCCAGAAATAACCAATGGGTTTGCCAACCTCGGCACGGTATATTTCCGGGTTTGCATGGAAAAGTACACCTGTAGGTCCGTGAATGATACCTTCTCCGTTAGCAATTCTTGTTACTTTGTTTTTGTTGTACGAAGCATTCAGGTTTGCACTATAAGTGAGATCTCCAAATCTGTCTCTCCAGTCAAGCGCTAATTCAATACCTTTATTTTCCACATCACCGCCATTAATATAAGGGGCTCCGGTTCCGTACGACGCCAGCGTGGGCGCCTGTACCAGCCAATCCTTGGTTGTTTTCTTATACCAGTCAAATGCCATTCCTAAACGTGAATTAGCAAAACGGGCATCAAAACCAAAATTCAATTGTTCCGAAGTTTCCCAGGTAATATCCTCGTTAGGAAGGATATCGGCGTAACCTCCTGTTGATTGTGTGTCTTTTGAGTTCCCAAATGAATAGGCATTCGCGTCATCAAAAGCAATGGTAGCCAGGTACTGAAAATTGTCGATATCAGCGTTGCCGTTTTGTCCCCAACTGACACGAAGTTTCAGAAAATCGATCCAGTTGAAAGCATTTTTAAAGAATGATTCATTAGAAACAACCCACCCTGCTGAGGCTGATGGGAAATATCCCCAGCGGTTACCGCGTGCAAAATTTGAGGACCCATCGGCCCTCATAACCAGCGAAAGCAGATAGGTTTCCCTAAAATTGTAATTGACGCGACCGAAAAACGAAGCGATGCCTCCTTCGCCCCATGGGCTTCCTCTCCACTGTGTTACGCCTGACATATAAGTTGGAGTATTGTCTAACCAGGCATATTCAAAACTATTGAATAACGAATTTCCATTCGTGCCGCTAAGACTCTCTCCCATTCCCCATTTTTCAAGCGACTGACCGACAAGGGCACTGAATGCGTGGTTATTAACGCTGAATGAATATGCTAATGTGTTTTCCCATGTCCACCGGTGTCCGAGTGAAGCTGATTGACTTACTTTATCAATAGTATTAAGTGTGGTACTGGAAAGGTCGTATTCCGGAATATAGCTTCGGTATGTATTGCCGTTTAAAATATGCCCGTAACTACTTTTGAATATCAGATTTTGGATAGGCTGAATTTCAATGTAGGCATTCATGTTCATCGCATAGTTTTTCGTAAGGTTATAACCCTTTGTGTAAACCATAAAAGCAATTGGGTTTGTAAACCCGGGATCAATATTGTCCAACCCGGATGTAGAAAGATCATTTTTTGAAAAATATTCGCCTTCATCATTGTAAATCGGCATCAAAGGGGGGGCAACTAACATATCACGGATTGTATTGTTATAAATACCACCTATCCCAATGCCATTCTTATCGTTATAACTATAATTGAAGTTTTCACCGATTTTTATTACATCCATGCTTCCCTTTTTCAGTATGACATGGTCGGAATTAATACGGGCGGTGTAACGTTTATAATGTGGTTCAACCGGATTGCCATAAATGCCTTCCTGATTGGTATAAGATAGCCCGATCGAAAATTTGGATACATCTTTTCCACCTAAAATGTTGAACGCATGATTTTGGATGGGTGCATTGGAATTTTCAATTTCGTTTAACCAATGCGTTCCTTTCCACCCATTTTGTACCCTTTGATATAGTTCAGGAATAAGGGTTGACCAGTCGTATGGTGCAAGACCTTCATTGGTATTTACTTCATCCAGAATGGCCATGTATTCAGAAGCTGTTGCCACCGGAGGAACTTTATACGGATTCTGAATGCCATAATATCCGTCGTATGTAAACTGTATTTTCCCTTCTTTCCCACGTTTGGTAGTTACAAGTATCACCCCGTTTGCAGCACGTGCACCGTAAATTGCAGAGGAAGCAGCGTCTTTTAATACGTCAATCGATTCAATATCTGAAGGATTCAATGTATTGATATCTCCACCGGCAACGCCATCTATTACATATAACGGACTTGAGTTATTTACGGTGCCTAAACCGCGTATGGTTACTTTAAAACCTTCTCCCGGTTGACCCGAACTCTGGGTAATATTAACACCCGGTGTTTGACTTTGCAACGCTCCCAACGGGCTATGTGTAATCATTTTTTGAAGATTTTCTCCTGAGACCTGCGTAGTGGCCCCGGTTACGAGTTTTTTCTTTTGAACACCGTACCCAATCACAACAACTTCGTCAAGTCCAATTACCGATTCAATCATTGTCACGTCAATCACAGATGAAGCACCAATGATGATTTCCTGGGATTCCATTCCGATAAAGGTGAACGTCAGGCTCTCTGCTCCCTGGGGTATGTCAATGCTGTACTTACCGGCAATATCAGTTATGACACCCTGGTTTGTGCCGGTAACAACAACATATACACCGGTAAGAGGTAGACCTTGCTGATCAAGGACAGTACCGGTAATTTTTTCAGGTTGCCGGTTTATAGCCTGAACAAAACCCAACTGGTAAGCCTTATTGGTTAATACAATCTGCTGGTCAATAATAGCATAAACCACATCTGTTTCCTTAAACAAATCACTCAGGATTTCACTGATATTTTTGTCATTAACGTCCAGTGAAACGATTCGGTCAACATCAACCAATTTGCTGTTGTACAAAAACAAAAAATCACTGTTTGTTTCAATTTCCCTTAAAACCTCCTTGACAGGGGTGTCCGCCAGGTGAATTGTTAATTTCGTGATCTGAGAATACGCATCTGAAGCTATCAGGTTAGTGATAACCACAAAGAAGAATACCGCCATAAGCTTCATAATCATCCAGATTTTTCGGAGATGAACATATTTTTGACATCTCCGTATTACACATAGGTTTTTTTCCATAATTTTGGAATGGTTTTAGTTATATACTAAGAATCAAGGTTCATTTTTGAATAAAAGTGAACCAATTTTAAGCCGGGATTGATGAGTCCAAGCGTCAATCCCGGTGTTTTATTTTGTTTTCTTCATAAGATAAATTTTTTGTTTGGTAAACCTGTTATTCGGTAGTTCCTCTCTGTCAACAATCTGATAATCGATTGGCGCAGATAATTTTAACAGCTTAAGAACCTGTTCGAGATTTTCGTTTCCAAAGGTTGCCGTATATATATAATTTTCGATTTCAGGATCATTGATAATGATTTCAACATTGAACCAACGGCTTAGTCGCTTAGCTACAGTTTCCATGGAGTCATCGCGAAAGATAAGATTGCCATCACGCCATGCAATATATTTGTCTACATCTTCGTCATGCATATTGACTTTCCTGGAGTCAACATCAAAAACCGCCCTTTGTCCCTGATGAATAGTCCCAAATTCTTTCTTTTCCATTCCATCATATATTGAAAGACCAACTTTGCCTTCAATGAGGATTATCTCTGATTGCCCGTCTTCATGATAATTTATTACATCGAAAGAAGTCCCTAAAACATCAATGTTTAGTTCCCCGGCATTCACTCTGAAAGGTTGGTGCTCATTTTTTGCCACATCGAAGAAGGCTTCTCCGCTAAGTATTACCTCTCTAATCTTGCTATTAAAACGAACCGGAAATTTAAGTTCCGAGCCTGAATTAAGCCACACCTCAGTTCCATCTGCAAGGGTAAATTGTGTTACCATACTCTGCTTGGATATAATGGTCTGCATCACTACATTTTCAACTGCCTGTCTGTGTAGGATTTGATTTTTTATTGTAAGAAATCCGGAATAAGCCAGTAATGGAAGCAATAAAATGGCTGCAATCCGTTGTAAAGTTTTCTTCCATGCTGCAGGACCAGGTTTTGATATTTTTCTGGTTACAGTTTTTAAAGCCTCGAATGAGTTGAATTGTTCCATCTCTTGTAACAGGGGTAAGGCCTCCCAAGCTTTTACATATTCCCTGAACAGTGCTTCGTTTTCTGCTGATGCTATCCTCCATTCATCAATGATTGCCCGGTTTTTATCAGAAATTTCGCCTGATAAATATTCCGGCAATAGCTTTTCAATTTCATATTTAATTACCTTCATCTTTTTTGTAGATCTCAATTAATCAGCGTTATACATTGTTTCATCACCCGTGGACACGCCTGGTATGCTAATTCCTTCCAAATCTAATCCATGTAAATTTCCTGATCCGGCTACTAATATGCTGTTTTTTCGTACTAAGACGACAAAAGTCGGGATCACACATATACAAGGGATCATTTTTCCCGGAATAAACAACTTTGGTGACTGGTGTAATGCTGAGAGTCAGATCCAGGTGCATTACTCCAATCCCATCCTGTCTGGGGGGATCTCGCATAATGTGAGATGTAGGTATAAAGATCAGGTTCTTTATCAGTTTATCATGGCTAACCAATCAACCATGCCAGCAACCAAAAAGGGAGGAATTCAATTAGCTCATTTCTGAGGATTTTCAAAGCCTTACTGATCTGCAGTTCGACGGTTCTTTTAGAAATCCCAAGCTTCTCAGATATCTCCTGATTCGACAAACCCTTATGACGACTTAATTCAAAAATCTCGCGACAACGGGGCGAAAGTTTTTCTAAACTTTTTTGAATGGCCAGGCGCAGTTCAGATTCGGCAAAATAGCTTTCAGTAGCATTATCTCCATTTTTTGAGGAGAAGAGCTCATAGACTTTGTATTTCTTAACTACTTTCTGATGCTTTTGATAATCGAAACACCGGTTTTTGACACCGGTAAAAACATATGATTTTAACGATGAATTAATCCTAAGATTGGGGGCTTCCATCCAAAGAGAGATAAAAAGGTCCTGAACAAGATCCTCACTTACATCTCGATCATTTGTATATTGCATGGCAAATGCACAAAGGGAAGAATAGTAATAGTTGAAAATATAATCAAATACAGCTTTATCCTTGCGTTCAAGCCCTTCAATAAGCAAATGCTCTTTCATTGGAAGATTTGTTGATAATACAAACATAGGACAAATTTACATATGCAACAATTTGTGATTCTTTCTGATAAACCCTTCCTCACATAATGCGCTATCTGAAAAGCTTTGAACGGGCCTTTTGTTCCGCTTTATGTTTTTATTGCTTATTGTTTCCCGTAAATGATTATCTTTCCTTTCAAAATATATCCCCATGAGACCGTTTAAATCCTTCACCTTATTGTGCATAGTGTTTTACCTTTCGATGCCTTCAGCTAAAGGACAGACTGTTAATCCTGAGCCGGGTCTGTTTAAGACCTGGGCGCAGACGCCGCCCATGGGCTGGAACAGCTGGGATTGTTACGGCCCCACTGTTATGGAGCACGAAGTAATGGCCAATGCCGATTACATGGCACAACATATGAAACCATTCGGATGGGAATACGTTGTAGTGGACATACGCTGGTATGTGGAAAATGACAAGGCAGGCGGGTATAACCAAACCGATCCCCGTTACGTGATTGACGAATATGGGCGATACCAGCCTGCTGTAAACCGTTTTCCTTCTGCTGCAAACGGAAAGGGGTTTAAGGCGCTGGCTGATTATGTTCATGGCAAAGGGCTTAAATTTGGCATTCATATGATGCGGGGTATTCCCAAAATAGCGGTTGAGCGTAAACTGCCTGTCAGGGGAACTAGCGGTATCACGGCCGATCAGCTATATTCAACGGAACTGCAGTGCCCATGGCTGCGCGATAATTATACCATTGTGGCAGACAAACCCGGTGCACAGGAATACTACAATTCACTGTTTGAATTGTATGCCTCATGGGGTGTCGACTTTATCAAGATTGATGACCTTTCGAGGCCCTATCATAAAAGCGAAATAGAACTCATACGCAAAGCCATTGACCGGTGCGGAAGATCTATCGTACTGAGTACATCGCCCGGCGAAACACCGGTAGAATTTGCAGAACATGTGCGCAACCATGCCAATATGTGGCGCATGGTTGATGATGTGTGGGATACATGGGGCCATTTTGCACATCTCATGGAAATATGTCAGCGTTGGTATCCCTATATTGCACCTGGTACCTGGCCCGATTGCGACATGATACCCCTTGGCCGTATATCCATTAGGGGAGAAAGGGGAGACGACAGGATGACGAAGCTTACCCGCGAGGAACAGTATTCCTTAATGACCCTGTTCACCATTTTCCGGTCGCCTTTGTTCTTTGGCGGTGATTTGCCCAGTAATGACGCATTTACCCTGTCGCTGCTTACCAATGCCGAAGTGATGAAAATGCACCGCGAAAGTACTGCCGTAAGGCAGCTCTTTCAACAGGATGGGAAGGTGGCCATCGCATCGGAAAATGCAGTTACCGGAGAAGTCTACCTTGCTGTTTTTAATATGCGCAATGAAAGTGATCCGGTCGTTATTTCCATTGACGCAATGGATATAGGCATAAACGGAACATTCAATGCTTTTGATATTTGGAACGGGAAGGATGCCGGTACGCATTCAAAGAAGCTTTCAGTAGCGCTGCGGCCACATTCCTGTATACTTTATAAATTGAAAACGGTTGATTAGTTTTACCAAAAAATTGTGAGATAATGCGTGTGAAGAATTTTGTGCTGGTGGTGATTTTTTCTCTATCAATTTCTCTTTTGTTGAAAGCTCAGGATTTGCCGGTTGTTGTTCAGGCAGAACTGGGAATTCAGGGTAGTGATTTCCGTATTGTGGATACATTGGGGACAACAGCTGTCACCATAAACTCCGATGTGGTTAGCAGTTTTTATCCGGGTAATGCCAACAGGGTTATTACCTATGAAATAACTTTTCCTGAAGCGGGGACGTACGACTTATTTGCTCGTGTTCTGGCAGGCCGTGCTACGTACGACGATGACAGCTATTTCTACGGCAATGGCTTTGGTGAAAAGAACGTAACGCTGGATGCCGATTGGATAAGGGCCAATGGCCTTGCGGCCAAAGGTTATACTGGTATTTTTGACGTTGTTGATGGCGGCGGTGTCGCTGGCAGTGGCATCTGGAAATGGGTAAATATGTCGGAACTCACAGGAGACGAGACCCCGGTAAGCTTTCAGGTGGAATCCGGAAGCCTTACGCAGACCTTTCAGATAGGGGCGAGAGAAGACGGGTTTTATATCGATAAGTTCTTATTTGGGAAAGCTGAGCTCTATTTTACCGTATCCAATCTTAACAAGGGCGAACCGGGCACGGTATTGCCTCCGGCAGAAATGCCTCCCGGTACTCCCATTGCCGATGGTCAATCTAAATTTCTGGGAAGCGAATGGGATTATAACCAGGCACCTAATTTTGCCAGTTACTGGAATCAAATGACGCCGGGGAATGCCGGTAAATGGGGCAGTGTTGAATATACACGCGATGTGATGGACTGGACTGTGCTCGATTCTACCTATAATGTTTCCCGGCGATACAAAATGCCCTTTAAGGAACATACCCTCATATGGGGTGCCCAGCAACCTTCGTGGATAGGGGCACTCGACTCGGCCCAGCAACGTCAGGAAATTGAGGAGTGGTATGCAGCCCTGGCTGACCGGTACGATTCCATTGAATACATAGATGTTGTTAATGAGCCTATTCACAATGCGCCAAACGGAATGGTACCCTGGGGTACCACTGTTCCAAATGTGAATTATGCCGGTGCACTGGGTGGCACCGGCGTTACGGGGTGGGACTGGATAATTACAGCATTTCGGTTAGCACGGCAGTATTTCCCCGATTCAAAACTAATTTTGAATGAATACAATGTGATCAACAGTTTGAGCACTACCCAGCAATACATTGAGATTATCGACCTGCTTAAAGCTGAAAACCT
>CAZUBW010000072.1:0-13047 GCA_964618645.1 uncultured Bacteroidales bacterium
ATTTTCGGACAAGCGTAACGCAGCAAATGGGACTTTATGGACAGACACTAATTATGAACACAAAGATGTTATAAAATGTCATACACCACAAATAAATTCTTAAAATTCAATTAATTCATTTTTTTTTGAAAGGCACTTGACTTCGTGGTAAAATTGTAGTAAATTTACATATTATTATATGAGAATTATTCTCATTAGAAATATAATGTAAATAACGTCAATTAACCGCTTAAAAAAGTGACCATGGAAAATAATTCAGATCACACAAGCAAGTGCCCGGTTACCGGCGCTACAGGCAAACACCCGGTTGGGAGCAGCGGAACCAAAAACCGCGACTGGTGGCCTAATCAGTTGAAGCTGCATATATTGCGGCAACATTCTTCGCTATCGGATCCCATGGGTGGAGATTTTGATTATGCCAAAGCCTTCAAAGAACTTGATTATGACGCCCTTAAAAAGGATCTTCATAAACTGATGACCGATTCACAGGATTGGTGGCCTGCAGATTTTGGCCATTATGGTCCGTTTTTTATCCGTATGGCCTGGCACAGCGCCGGTACCTACCGTATTGGCGATGGCCGCGGAGGTGCCGGTGGTGGTCAGCAGCGCTTTGCACCACTCAACAGCTGGCCCGACAATGTAAACCTCGATAAGGCACGCAGGCTTTTATGGCCTATCAAGCAGAAATACGGAAAGAAAATATCGTGGGCCGACCTGATGGTACTCACCGGCAATGTGGCCCTCGAATCGATGGGCTTTAAAACCTTTGGCTTTGCAGGCGGCCGTGCTGATGTTTGGGAGCCCGAGGAAGATGTGTACTGGGGTTCCGAGAGCAAGTGGCTTGGTGATGACCAGCGTTATTCAGGCGAACGCGATCTTGATAATCCTCTTGCAGCCGTGCAAATGGGACTTATCTATGTTAATCCCGAAGGACCTGGCGGAAACCCGGATCCGCTTGCGGCTGCCAAAGACATCCGCGAAACCTTTGCCCGTATGGCCATGAACGACGAGGAAACAGTAGCGCTGATTGCCGGTGGTCATACATTTGGTAAAACACATGGTGCCGGTGATGCAGCACACGTTGGTCCCGAACCCGAAGCGGCGCCCATTGAAGCGCAGGGTTTGGGATGGAGAAGTACTTTTGGCTCAGGAAAAGGTGGAGATACCATTACCAGCGGACTTGAAGTAACGTGGACCACTACCCCCACCAAATGGACCAATAACTTTTTCTGGAACCTGTTTGGTTACGAATGGGAACTCGAGAAGAGCCCGGCTGGTGCGCACCAATGGCGACCCAAACATGGTATGGGCGAAGGTACGGTGCCCGATGCACACGACAAGGCCAAACGTCATGCACCAAAGATGCTGACCACCGACCTGGCGTTGCGTTTCGATCCGGTTTATGAAAAAATTTCAAGGCGTTTCTTCGAAAACCCCGACGAGTTTGCCGATGCTTTTGCCCGTGCCTGGTTTAAACTAACGCATCGCGACATGGGGCCGCGGTCGCGTTACCTGGGTCCCGAAGTGCCTGCCGAAGAGCTTATCTGGCAGGATCCGGTACCTGCAGTGGATCATCCGCTGATGGAGGAGAAAGATATTGCCACCCTGAAGCAGAAAATATTGGCCTCGGGTTTAACGGTATCGCAATTGGTTTACACAGCCTGGTCATCGGCTTCTACCTTCCGCGGATCAGACAAACGCGGTGGCGCCAATGGCGCCCGAATCCGGCTGGCTCCGCAAAAGGACTGGGAAGTTAATAATCCGGCACAGCTTACCAAAGTGCTCAAAACACTCGATGAAATTCGCAGCGAGTTCAATAAAGCGCAGGCAAACGGTAAAAAAGTCTCCCTGGCTGACCTCATTGTGCTCGCCGGTTGTGCAGGTGTTGAAAAAGCTGCCAAAGATGCCGGTGTTGCCATTACCGTTCCTTTTACACCCGGTCGCACGGACGCCACACAGGAACAAACCGATGTACAGTCGTTTACCTATATGGAACCTGTAGCAGACGGCTTTCGCAATTACCTGAAAAAAGTGTATTCGATTCCCGCTGAAGAGTTGCTGGTTGACAAAGCCCGGTTGCTTACACTTACAGCGCCGGAAATGACGGTATTGATAGGTGGTATGCGTGTACTGAACACCAATTGCGGCAACACCAGTCACGGTGTGTTTACGCAACGGCCGGAGGCGCTGACCAATGATTTTTTTGTAAACCTGCTGGACCTTGGAACGGCATGGAGACCTGCTGAGGGATCAAAGGAAACTTTTGAAGGGGTCGACCGTGCAACCGGAAAGATTAAATGGACAGCCACACGGGTCGATCTGGTTTTTGGATCAAACTCAGAACTAAGGGCGTTGGCAGAGGTCTATGGAAGCGCTGATGCGCATGAGAAATTCGTTAAGGACTTCGTAGCTGCCTGGAACAAGGTGATGAATCTTGACCGGTTTGATCTGAAGTAAAATTTACGCGGCCTTTGGTTTGCAAAAGAGGCTGTGTAAAAAGTCAATTTATTAGGCGTAGTTGCAAACTACGCCTAGCGCATTGTGCTGAATGTCAAATCTGAACGCTGAGCGTAGTCTCCAGACTACGCTCTTTTTATGACTTTTTAGACAGCCTCCACATTTTCAAAACTTATCTCAAACAAATAAAGGGAGTGCCTTTTTCTATACAATAATTAACGTTTCAAAATATTTCGCTGATCGTTCGTCGCTTCGTCTACCAGGTAAATGATGGATTTATAGCTGATGCCACTGTGGAGCGTTAGTCCAATTTCGCAGGTACGACTGGTACTATAGCCATGTACGATGCCTTCCGGAATTTTGCTTTTTAACAGCTTCAAGGCTGATGCATTCAGTTCGGGTTTTGTAAAACCCCTGTCGCCTGCCCAGCCACAGCAACCAATATCGTCGGGAACAATTACCTCACGCGCACACATAGCAGCCAGCACTGCCAGTTGTCTGTCGAGTCCCATTTTGGCGGTGCTGCAGGTGCTATGCACGGCAACCCTTTGCGGAAGTTGTGTGAATGTTAGTTTGCCGGTCAGAAACGTCAGGATGAATTCAACCGGTTCGTAAAGCTTCAGGACTGGGGAAAGTACTTCCTTCATTCTGAGCAGGCAGGGGCTCATATCGCAATACACCGGAATGTTTCCATTATCACTTGCCTGTAAAAGGGCAGCTTCAAGTTCCCTGGCTTTTCTTAACCCTTCGTGTTTAAAGCCTTTGCTGTCGAAGGCCATACCACAGCACAACTGGTGAACATTGGGCGGAATGATTACCTGGTATCCGGCCTTTTGCAGAACCTGTATGGTTTTTTCAACAACTGCCAGATCATTACGCTGGTAATCCATTGATTTGCCCATGGTACGGTTGATACAGGTTGGGAAATACACTACCTTCAGTTCCGAAGCGGTGTTTATTTGCGACAGGTCTTTTAAACGTACACCCGAGGGCATATAGGGGTTCCAAAGCGGTATGGCGTTGAAAGATACCCGGCGTAACCCCAAAGTAATGCCCTTCATAAGCCTTGTTCCTAAAAGCCGGTGTATTCCGGAAACCATTGTAAGCAAACTACGCATGAAGCCTGTAACAATCATCATATGGCTTCCAATCCAATGTGCCAGCCAGTTGGCCAGTGCACCATGATCTGTAAACCTTAATTCTTTAATCAGGTTGCCGGTGTTGATCCCAACCGGGCAGGCAATGGCGCAAAGGCCATCGGTAGCACAGGTGGCCTCACCGGCATAGGCAAATTGTTTTGATAACCTTTGCAGTTGTCCCGAATGACCTGTTTTTGGGTTCCCGGTATGCATTTCCCTGTAAACAACAATCCGTTGGCGTGGTGTCAGGGTGAGGTTTTTCGAGGGACAATCGTTTTCACAAAATCCACATTCGATACATTGGTCAATGATCTCGTGTACCACTGGTATCGGTTTCAGGTTCCGGATATGCAATTGGGGATCGTCATTGAGCAGCACACCACGGTTGAGGATATTCAGCGGATCAAGAAGCTTTTTAATTTCCTGCATTACGTCATATAATTCATCTCCCCACTCGGTTTTAACAAAAGGCGCCATATTGCGACCTGTTCCGTGTTCGGCTTTTAAGCTCCCATCGAACCGTTGGACGGTCAGGTCTACCATTTCGTCCATAAATCTGCCGTATTTTTCAATTTCAGCAGCCTGTTTGAAATCGGGCATGATCACAAAATGGATGTTACCATCGAGCAAATGACCCCACATCACTGATCCCTGGTAGTTGTACCGTTGGATCAGGTTGCGCAGTTCCGTGAGCGCTTCACCCAGGTTTTCAGCGCTGAAAGCTACATCTTCGATGATACAGGCGGTTCCTTTTGGCCGTGTGGCAGCTGCTGAAGTAAACAGCCCTTTGCGTACCTTCCATATCTGGTTGTATGCCATGGTATCACGGATAAAATCAACCGGGTAAATCATGGGGATACCGGCGAGCGACCCGGTTATCGTGTTGATTTGTATGTCGAGTTGGGCTTCATCGGGTGCGGACGTGTCAATCAGCAACGCTACGGCCTCTTCGCCCAGTGTTGAAATGACCTGCGGTATGCCCTCGTTTTGTTGCACAGCACGCAATGCATTACGGTCCATCAGTTCGGCAGCGCTTACCGGGCAGCGGCGCAGTGGAATAATGGCCTTGCAGGCATCGCGGATATTGTTAAAAAATACCAGAGCAGCAGCGCAATATGGAAAACTATCTACTGTTTTGAAAGTTGCTTCTGATATGAATCCAAGGGTTCCCTCGGATCCAACCATCAGGTGCCATAACATATCAACCGGATCCTCAAAATCAACAAGGGCATTGAGCCCATACCCGGTGGTATTTTTGAGGGTGTACTTATGCCTGATTTTCTGAACGAGGGCTTCACTGTTCTTTACACGGAGGGACAGGTCCCTGAGTCCGGATATTATCCGGGGATTATTCCTGGCGAACAGGGCTCTTTCGTTTTCATTACGCGAATCGAGTATGGAGCCGTTGGCCAGTATAATACGCAATCCACGCAATGTATTGTAACTATTGGTTTCTATACCATAACTGGCGCCACTGGCATTGTTGGCAATAATTCCGCCAATTTTGGCTGCTGCAAGGGAGGCCGGACTTGGCCCAATTTTACGGTTGAATTGCTGTAACCTGGCATTGGCAATGCCTCCTGTAATCGCGGGTTGCAAAATGGCAATGCGTCCGTTTTCTGTTGTTTGCCATTTGCTGAAACCGGGGCCAATCTCTGCCAGCACGGAATTGGTAATGGTCTGACCGCAAAGGCTTGTCCCCCCGGCTTTAAAGGTAACCGGTGTTTGCATATCACGGCAAACATGCAACAGCATCTGTACTTCCTTTTCATTGTTAACCTGTACCACCAATTGCGGGATTAACCGGTAAGAGCTGGCGTCAGTGCCCTTGGCCAGTCGCGAAAGCAGATCGCTGTAAATGGGTGAAGTATACCCGGCTTTACGCAGCGCTTTTTCAATATGCCTGTAAACCTTTTCCACCTGAAAATAAATGAGTGAGTTTATTTTTTTACTACCCCAATTCCCGGCCTGTCGGGTATAATCACCTTCCCTTTGTCAATCCGGATACCGTCGAACGGATCATTGCTAATCAGCAGGTTTCCGTCGAGATCGGCCCAATCGGTCATGGGTGAAAGTTGTGCAGCGGCCGTAACAGCGCACGATGTTTCTGTCATGCAGCCGATCATTACTTTCAATCCCAATGCCCTTGCCATATTTACCATGTTAAAAGCAGCACGCATTCCTCCGCATTTCATAAGCTTGATGTTTATACCGCTGTAAAGGCCTGCCAATTTTTGAATATCAGCGGGAACCTGAACGGCCTCATCTGCAAGCACCGGTAAAGGACTCCTCGCGGTAAGCCATGCTATATCGTTGGTTGCTGTTTTGGGCATAGGCTGTTCCACGTACACCACGTTTTGTTCCTTAAGCCACTGGATCATTTCCAAAGCCTCATCCCTGTTTTTCCAGCCCTGGTTTACATCTACGCCCAATGGTACGTTGGTGACCGACCTGACCGATTGGATCATTTCCTTATCGTTTCCCTGGCCCAGTTTTACTTTAAGTATAGTAAAAGCTGAAGCTTCCCTGGTTTTTTCAATCACTACCTGCGGCTTATCTATGCCAATGGTAAAGGTGGTGTCGGGCGTACGGGCCGGGTTCAGTCCCCATATCCGGTACCAGGGTTGTTGCATCAGTTTCCCGACCAGGTCGTGAAGGGCAATGTCAACAGAGGCTTTGGCAGCATAGTTACCCGGGGCCAGGCTATCGATGTAAACGAGAATATCTTCTATTAAAAAGGGACTTTCAAACCCCGACAGGTCAACCTTCGACAGAAAGGCTGTGGCTGTGGCGTGCGATTCTCCGAGGTAGGGAGGCATTGATGCTTCGCCATAACCGGTTATATTGTTCCAGGTTATGGTGGTGAGCATTACAGGTGTTGTGGTTCGCGATCCTGAGGCCAGGGTAAACACGTGCTTTAACTGAAGCTCATAAGGCTCATAGCGTAATACCAGGCGTGTTGATACAGTTGTTTTCAGGTTTTCATTGGTGTTTGCCTTTAACGAGGCATAACTGAATCCCAAGCAGGCTGAACTTCCGGTCATAAGTCCCAATTGTTTCAGGAAATCTCTGCGCGTGTACATTAATGGGTGTTTTGTAGTTCAAAAAATACGGGCTCACTTTCCGTGTTGGTAAAACTTTGGGCTGTGATGGCATAAAGGTACCGCGAAAGTTTTGTTTTACGTTTAATGTCAATGGTCGCTGAGGTATTGTTTGTTACCAGGTAAATGGCTTCCGGGGCCGAAGTATCTGTCGGTTCCCCTTTGCTGAATTTATAAAGAATGAAGTTTTTTGTATGTTGGCCTTTCTGCCAGGTCAGTTCCAGTGTCTTTCCATTTTTGGTCAGGATGGCTTCCCCGGGAATATCAGGTATCATTGGGGTCAACCGTGGTTTACCGGCAGGAAGGGCGGGCAGGGGATAGACCTGCTTAAGCAGCTTTTGTTTAAGTCGCAGTGGGTTGGTGCGCATATATTTGGCGCTGAAAAACATGCTTCCCCCGATACCCGGAAAGGTTCGGTTGAGGTTAACCTGGCTGACAATTTCATCGGCTGACCGCCAGGCTTTAGTTTGCGATTTCCGGTCGATACGGTAAAACGCCTGGCCTATGTAGAGCGGACATCCGAATGTATTACGGTTCCACCAGTCGGCCAGCACGGCATAATCGGCTATTTTAAAGCCAATTTGCCAGTAAAGTTGGGGAACAACATAGTCAATCCATCCTTCTTTCTGCCATTTCAATATATCAGCAAACAGGTCGTCGTAATTGGTCTGTCCTGCTCTGGTTAATGATCCGGCGCTGTCTTTGTCGATGTTCCGCCAAACGCCGAAAGGCGAAATGCCGAACTCCACGGCCGGGTTAATGCCGGCAATGCTATCGTGAATCTGCTGAATGATCAGGTCAACATTATGTCTTCGCCAGTCATCGCGGTTACCAGGCTTAAATGCACCTCCATAAAGTGCAAATGAATGGTCATCGGGGAAATCGACCCCGGCTATGCGGTATGGATAAAAGTAATCGTCCATGTGAATGGCATCTATATCGTATCTTCTTACGATGTCGGAAACAACACAGGCAACATGGTTGCGTGTTTGCGGGAGTCCCGGGTCAAAGTAAACGGTCGACCCATAGGTAACAAACCATTCGGGATGGGTTCGGGTAATGTGGTCAGGCGCTGTTAGGTTTACGGCGGTATCGCGCAGGGCCCGGTACGGGTTGAGCCAGACATGGATATCCAGTCCGCGCTTTCGGCATTCGGCAATGGTAAAAGCCAGCGGATCATAAAAGGGCTCAGGGGCCTTTCCCTGTTCACCGGTGAGGTAATGCGACCAGGGTTCTATGGTTGAGGGGTAAAAGGCATCGGCAACAGGCCTGATCTGTAAAACAATTGTATTCAGGTGATAAGCTTTAACCAGGTCAAGCAATTCAATCATTTCCTGCTGTTGATCAGCCGAAGTAAGTCCGGGTTTAGACGGCCAATCGATGTTTTCAACAGTAGCAATCCAAACAGCCCGCATTTCGCGTTTAGGGGTAGACTGGGCATTGGCATTTATGCCTGTACCCAAAACCAAAAACAGTAATACCAGGTAAGTGCCTTTCATCGGTTTGTTATCGTTTAAAGCATTCATCCAAAAGTAGTAAGATTCTGTTGAAATAAAAATATTTGTAATACATATTATATATTACATTAAAATGTCTGTTTATTTTTTACCTTTGACTTCCGAAGGACAAGGGATTGAAAATTTTGCAGAAAGATTTTATTGATTGATTATGAAGGTTGATCGCGGAGGCGAACAGAACGTTAGCATAACCGAAATGCCATCGAACTTCCAAAACCTGGGTGAAATGTCCGTTTTGGAACTGATCAGGGGTATTAATAAGGAAGATGCATATGTACACAAGGCTGTTCAGGAAGTAATACCCCAAATTGTCAGGCTTGTTGAATGCATTACCGAAAGAATGCTGCAGGGAGGCCGGGTTTTTTACCTGGGTGCAGGCACCAGCGGGCGACTTGGCGTGCTGGATGCTTCGGAGCTTCCGCCTACTTTTGGTGTTCCCGACAACCTTGTAATCGGGCTGATTGCCGGGGGTGATGGGGCTTTAAGAAAAGCAGTGGAAAATGCCGAGGACGATGCTGAAAAGTCCTGGCTGGAATTATTGGACTTTGGGATCAAACCTGTGGATACCATATTGGGAATTGCTGCTTCCGGGACAACGCCCTATGTGATAGGGGCGCTTAAGCATGCCCGTGAGCATGGAATACTCACCGGATGTATTACGTGTAATCCGGGTTCACCGGTTGCCAAAGTAGCCGAATATGCTATCGAAGCCGTAGTCGGTCCCGAGTTTGTAACCGGCAGCACCCGCATGAAAGCAGGTACTGCACAGAAAATGATCCTCAATATGATTTCCACAACCCTGATGATTAAATTGGGTAAGGTAAAAGGAAATAAAATGGTGAACATGCAACTCAACAATAAAAAGCTTGTTGACCGGGGTACACGGATGATCATGGAGGAGCTGGAACTTGATTACGAGAGTGCCCGCTCGCTGCTTTTAATTCATGGCTCAGTTAAAAAGGCCATCGAAAACCACCAGGGAAGCGTGTAAATGCAAATCAGCCTCCGGTAAGCGCAATACGCTCGTGTTTTGCAGGGTAGGTTCAAATTATACCGATAATTTGTCGCAGGCTAAAGAACATTTCGTTTTAAAACTTACATTTGTAGGAGGACAACCCCA
The DNA here is from genome assembly GCA_964618645.1 of uncultured Bacteroidales bacterium. Classification (GTDB taxonomy): domain Bacteria; phylum Bacteroidota; class Bacteroidia; order Bacteroidales; family UBA10428; genus UBA5072. The sequence continues at coordinate 9,335 of CAZUBW010000072.1, forward strand.
CAGCAGCAGAAAACTAACCATTATACCTTGACCAGATGGATGATATATTCAGTAAAATCGGAACAACCCAAACACTAAGCCAGAAGATTGAAAGAAAAATTGAAGAAGCTATCCGGCAAAAAAAACTGGTAAAAGGATCCAGGCTGCCAACCGAAAAGGAATTGTGCGAGTCCTTTGCCGTAAGTCGCACCGCGTTAAGGGAAGCGCTAAGACGATTGAGCGCAAGGGGCCTTATTCAAATACGTAAGGGAAGCGGGATGTATGTTTCGGAAATAAGAATTGAAGACGCCATCAATTCCCTTAATTTATATTACGACCTAAAGTTTGATTCCAACCTGATTGCACAGATTATTGAAGTCCGGCGGCTTTTTGAACCCGAAGTAGCCCGAATGGCTGCCCGTAACAGGACAAATGAGGATCTGGCCATACTGGCCGATAACATTGCTGCATTGGAGCAATGCGATCCGGATAACACACAGCTGGAGGTAGATACCATTAATAAGTTCCATATGAATATTGCCAAGGCCACCGGAAATCCAATCGTTATTGTCAGCCTTGAGCCTATTTATACCCTTTTACCCCGTATGCGCAATTTTATCTATGCCAATGTTGAGGGTGAAAAGGAATACACCCTCGATGCCCAGCATAAGATTCTCCGTGCCATTGAGCAGCAAAACGATCAGCTGGCTTATGAGGAATCTGTTAAACTGCTGATTCGAAACCACGAGGTTTATGAAAAGTATTTTAAAGGTGCACTGAAATAATCCTGTATAGTCAACAATATTTTATACCTATATAATATGTAATACATATTACGTAATATGTATTATTTGTTTTTTAGTAAAAAGGTGCTATTTTTGATTTGTCGCGGATTAAAAAAATGCCAATAATCCTGCAATTGAATAGTGATAGCAGGGGCTTTATACTAAAACATACACGCATTGAACCCTACGCTGGCTTTTCTGGTTATTTTCGGATTTTTTGGCATGCTGTTAACCGTATCGTTGTTAACATCACGCCATGCCAATGCCGAGACTTTCTTTACAGGTAACCGCCGTTCACCCTGGTATGTTGTGGCTTTCGGGATGATCGGAGCTACCATCTCCGGTGTGTCATTTATTTCCGTTCCGGGCGAAGTTGGCAATTCGGGGTGGACCTACCTGCAATTCATTTTTGGCAATTTTTTCGGATACTGGGTAATAGCCCTTGTCCTTATTCCCTTGTATTACCGGCTTAACCTGGTTTCTATTTATACCTACCTGAACAACAGGTTTGGTAAAGGGTCTTACCGTACGGGTTCTTTCTTCTTCCTGTTATCGCAAACCATTGGTGCGTCATTCAGGTTATACCTTGTTGCCGGTGTGCTGCAGGTTGCCATTTTCAATTCCATACACCTGCCATTCTGGGCAACAGTGCTGATAACCATTTTTGTTATCTGGCTCTATACCTTCAGGGCTGGTATAAAAACAGTTATCTGGACCGATTCATTGCAAACATTATTCATTCTGCTGGCTGCAGGAACATCTATAGTGCTTATTGCCAAGCAGTTGAATATGGGCGTGGGTGGAATGTTGGAAACCATCGACAGACATCCGTACAGCAAGATCTTCGATTGGGACTGGCGGTCGGGCAGCAATTTTTTTAAACAGTTCCTGGCGGGTCTGGGCATCGTTATTGTTATGAACGGGCTTGACCAGAATATGATGCAGAAAAGCCTTACCTGCCGGTCAATGAAAGACGCACAAAAGAACCTGTTCTGGTTTAGTTTTGCGTTTATCATTGCCAACCTCTTCTTTCTCAGCCTGGGTGTTATGCTGTATTTCTATGCCGAACAAACAGGTATTGTCATTCCTGCCAACAGCGACGACTTATACCCGGTGCTCGCCCTCAAGTATTTTGGCGTCTTTGCCGGAATCCTGTTTTTACTGGGTATTACCTCTGCAGCTTACTCAAGTGCCGACTCGGCGTTAACTGCACTGACTACATCATTCTGTATCGATTTCCTGAATCTCGACCCGGCTGCAACCGGCAGTCGGAAAACCAGGATATTGGTTCATGTGGGTTTTTCAGTCCTCATGTTCCTGGTGATTATTCTTTTCAGGGCATTGAACAACGAAAGTGTGGTTACGGCCATATTTACCGTGGCAGGCTATACCTATGGGCCCCTGCTGGGCCTTTTTGCCTTTGGGATCTGCACAAAAAGGCAGGTAAAAGACCGGTTTGTACCCATAATCGGCTTGCTTTCGCCTGTTTTATGCTATATTATCAATGTAAATGCCGAGGTATGGTTCAATGGCTATAAGTTTGGATATGAACTACTTCTGTTAAACGGTATGCTTATGTTTTCCGGTTTATTCATGATATCCCGCAGGGAAAAATATGTTTAAGTATCCTGTAACACTGGTTTATTTGTTACTTTTTTCGGGGTTGGCTGCACAATCTCCTGTACAACATAAACATTGCTTTGATAATGATTCATTATTACAGGTCCTTGATTACCGGAAGAAATCCGAATCATCGCTGGTACTCCTGGAGAATAAAAACAACCTGGTCCCGCTGATAAACCTCGATACATTAAAAATTGCCTGCCTGTCGGTTGGAACATCCGTTCCGGGTTCTTTCGGGGCTATGCTGGAAAACTATGCTGCCGTGGATCAATTCATGCTCCGGCCCGGTTTTACAGGATTTGACGCAGACAGCATATTGAAAAAGCTCGGCAAATACAATCTTATCATTGCCGGAATTTATTCCATGCATTCCGATACGGCAATATCCGGCAGTTTATGGCATTTTCTTACAATACGCAAGTCATCTGTGGTAGTATGGTTTGGCGCCGATACGTTTGTAAACAGGATCTGCTGTTTTCCCAAACCTGCCGGACTGATTTATGTTCCTTTTAACGATAAAGTCAACGAGGAGCTGAGCGCCCAGGCCATATTTGGTGGCATCGCCCTTTCCGGGAAACTGTCTTCTGACCTGGGAACCTGCTATTCCAAAGGTTACGGTATCAGCACCGGGCAGCCAGTTCGCCTGAAATACACAATGGCTGAAGAAGCCGGACTTAACGCGCTGCATCTTACCCATGTTATTGATTCCATTGTGAACAATGCGCTTGAAATAAAGGCATTTCCCGGGTGCAATGTGTTGATTGCCAAAAACGGTAAGGTGGTTTTCCACAAGTCATATGGGTACCATACCTTTGATGGGTATATTGCTGCAGGTAAAAATGATATATACGACCTGGCTTCGGTAACCAAGGTTACTGCAGCCCTTCCGGCCATTATGAAACTGGTGGATGACCAAAAACTGAATGTGGATGAAAGATTTTCTGTGTACTGGACCGACTGGAAGCAAAGTGCCTTTCACAGATCGGGCAAAGAAGACATTACAGTTCGCGAATTGCTGGCCCACCAGGCCGGGTTAACCCCCTATATACCGTTTTACAAACAATCTATGAAGAAGGGTGCCCTGCAAAACAGGTGGTACAGGGCTGAGGCTGGTGGAAAATACAACCTGGCTGTTGCTCCTGGTTTGTATTTACGCGATGACTTCAGGTATAAGGTCTACCGGTCAATACGTCTTTCGCCGCTAAGCAACAGGGGCAGGTATGTATACAGCGATTTGTTTTTTATTCTGGTGCCCGAATTGGTGTCTTCTTTATCGGGTGTTGGTTTTTCAGGTTTTCTCGACTCATGTTTTTACAAACCCCTGGG
>CAZUBW010000072.1:13147-22039 GCA_964618645.1 uncultured Bacteroidales bacterium
AACTGGTGTATATTTTTCTGTCGAACCGTGTTTATCCCACACGAAACAACACGCTGCTAAGCGACCTGAACATTCGTACGAAAATTCAGCAAGCCATTTATGATGAAATTGAGGCTGGTAAGGTCCGGCCAGGATCAACAGAATACTAGAAAAACCCTATTAACCAACACATTCAGTATATGAAGACAAACAACATCAGTCAGTTATTGCTGGTTCTGCTGGCATTGGTTTTTGTTTCATGCCAGGAACAGCAGCCTGTTGCTCAAATGACAACCGGTGCTGAAAGAACTGAGGCCTATATTCCTTACCTGAAGGGAAAGAAGGTCGGTGTAATGGCCAACCAGACCTCCAGGGTTGGTTCGGTGAGCCTGGTTGACACCCTGGTTTCGCTGGGTGTTGATGTAAAAAAGATCTATTGTCCCGAACACGGTTTCCGTGGTGATGCCAGTGACGGTGAATTAATTGCAAACGGAAAAGACACCAAAACCGGATTACCCATCATATCGGTGTATTCAACCAACCGTAAACCCACTCCCAAAGATCTGGAGGACATTGATATCCTGGTATTTGATATTCAGGATGTGGGCATGCGGTTCTATACCTACATTTCAACACTGCATTATGTAATGGAAGCATGTGCTGAAAACAATATTGAGGTGATGGTTCTCGATCGTCCCAATCCGCATGGCTATTATACCGATGGGCCGATCCTCGACACAGCCTACCGGTCGTTTGTCGGTATGCACCCGGTACCGGTGGTTCATGGCATGACCATAGCAGAATATGCACAGATGATTAATGGCGAACGTTGGCTGGCCAACGGAATCCAATGCAAACTTAAAACAATCACCTGCGCAAATTACACACACGATTCACTTTACCAGTTGCCGGTCAGACCATCGCCTAACCTGCCAAACATGACAGCTATCTACTTGTACCCATCACTGTGTTTCTTCGAGGGTACAGTAATCAGTCTTGGCCGGGGTACCGACTTTCCTTTCCAGGTATACGGGCATCCTTTGCTTACAAAAACGAGCTTTTCATTCACACCATTGTCCCGTCAGGAATCTGTAAACCCTCCGCTGATCAACCAGCTTTGCCATGGTGTGGACTTGCGAAATTATAATACAGACTCGTTGGTACATACCCGGAGAATCAATCTTGGCTGGGTATTGTCGGTTTACGCCTTGTTCCCCGACAAAGAAAACTTCTTCAGGCCATACTTCGACACACTGGCCGGATCGGATCAGCTGCGCAACCAGGTTATCACGGGTATGTCGGAAACCGATATCCGCAATACCTGGGAAGAAGGTCTTGCAACATACCGCGTAATGCGTCGGAAATACCTCCTTTATCCCGAAGAAATACAATAAGTGTCTGTCCATAAAGTCCCATTTGCTGCGTTACGTTTGTTGTTCAGGCGATGTAGTTTTGCTGGATAATTATGTCATACATCTTTTTATTTGCAAGCATGACCTACCTCATTTACAGCTATTTTGGTTGCCTGAGACATTGATTATTCATTATATACATTGATTACAGCCTTTTCATGATGCTGAGGATGCTGCTATTGTGTTTCAAACGTAAATGAGATGATTTTTTATCAAATTATTATTATGTATTACATATTATGTATTATATTTATTTTATCTTTAGCATGTAATAAACCCAAACACAACCTGACATGTTACTGCAAAAACCTGCCGGTTTTTTTACCTTATTATGCACGTTTGCCATTGTTGTTTTCCTGTCTGGCAGGTGCCGTGAGTACGATATGGAGACAGTGGCCGTTGAGACAGCTAAAATTGGCAATCAATGGGTGCCCGACTTAAGGGAAGGCGTTTATGATATCCGGATAAGCAGGGGTGAAAAGGGTAAGTTGGTGCTTTGTGGCGAAACGAATTCGATAGAGGCGCTGGAGGCCCTGACATCCTTAACAGAGCAGTCATCGGGCAGCCTCCTGAACCACGTGAAATACCTTCCCAATACTTCAGATAGCAGCAATTTCAGAGGGCTGATTACCTTGAGCGTTGCCAACATGCGCAGCCAACCCGCATATGAAGCTGAACTTGTATCGCAGGCAATCCTGGGTACCCCTGTGCTGGTGCTGAAAGCTGAGGATTCCTGGTTTTTAATTCAGACACCCGAAAGATATGTTTCCTGGATTCCTGCAGGCGCTGTTAAAACCCTGGGCAATGATGAATTTGTTGCCTGGAGAAATGCCCAACGGGTCATCTTTCTTGATAATTGCGGGTTTGTATATGATACCCCCGCTGAAAAGTCTGTTGTCAGCGACCTGGTGGCCGGGGCCATACTCGAAAAAACAGAGGTTTTGGTGAATCATACGGGGGTCAGATTTCCCGACGGCAGAACAGGCTATGTGCGCAACAACCAGGTTGAAGACTTCAACAGTTGGAAGAATAAGCGTTTTAACCTCCAGGAAAACACAGGGGTAGTTGCCCGTTCGTTTAACGGTATGCCTTATTTATGGGGTGGCAATTCTTCCAAGGCGCTCGATTGCAGCGGTTTTGTCAAAACAGTTTATTTCCTGAACGGAATTGTCCTTGCACGGGACGCTTCTCAGCAATTCCTGTATGGTACTGATGTAGATATTTCTGGTGGTTGGCGAAACCTACGGAAGGGCGATCTGTTGTTTTTTGGCTCCCGCAAGGATACTGCCTGGCGGATTACCCATGTGGCCCTTTATATAGGCGACAGCGAATACATGCATGCTTCGGGTATGGTAATGACCAACAGTCTCGATTCACTGCGTAACAATTACAGTCGTTACCGGAGCATTACACTGGCAGGGGCCAGAAGAATTAAAGGCAGTCAAAAATCCAGTGGTATTGTACCAATTGCCGAACACCCATGGTATTGATAGCGATTATACCACATTATTAGGTAGGAAACCTTAAGCATTTTCTTAAACCATAACAAAGTAGACCCTATGAAAGAAAAGTGGATTTTGTTTCTTTGGATGCTGGCCTGTTGGCTACCATCCGAGGTATTTGGACAAGCTGTTACAGGAAATGTAACAGATGCATCGACAAATGAAGCCTTACCAGGTGTAAATGTTGTCATCCCTGGGGCCAACCTGGGGGTAGTCACTGATATTGACGGCAGGTTTTCGATCAATATGCCTGCCGGTAAAAATCAGTTGAATTTCTCTTTTATCGGATACACCACCGAAACACTCGATGTGCAGCCGGGCGGGTATTACGAAGTAAAACTTGTACCGGATTTACAGGTACTGAACGAAGTAGTCATAACTGCTTTGGGTATACGCGAGGAGAAAAAGAACCTTGGGTTTGCCGTGACTGAAATAAAAGGCGCCGAGGTTGCCCAGACACTTAGAAATAACTTTGTCGACGCGCTACAGGGACGGGTGGCCGGCGTGGTTATCAATCAGTCCTCGGGATTGCCCGGATCTTCGTCACAGGTTATCATCAGGGGTATTACATCGCTCTCGGGAAGCAACCAACCCCTGTACGTGGTTGATGGTCTACCGTATAACAACAATGTTACCGCCACCTCAGAGTTTGCCTCAAACGTGAAAACAGCAACGGCCCTGAATAACAGGGGTGTTGACTTTTCGAACCGGGGAGCAGATATAAACCCAGACGATATTGAATCGGTTACGGTATTAAAAGGTCCCGAAGCCACTTCACTTTATGGCTTGGATGCATCCAACGGCGCTATCATCATTACCACTAAAAAAGGAAAAGCCGGTAAAATGACTGTTGACTACTCAAACAGTTTTACCGTTTCGAAAATTGTGAAATACCCCGAAATTCAGCAGGTATATGGACAAGGACAAAATGGGGTTACCGACAATAGTGTTTTCTATTATTTTGGGGAAAAATACGATGCATCAACGCCCTTGTACGACAATATCAAAGATTTCTTTCGTAGCGGGTTCAGTCAACGGCATAGCATTGCCTTCACAGGGGGATCTGATAACCTGAATTTCAGGGCATCAGCAGCATATAACAATAACCAGGGTTTTGTCCCTAACACCCAACAGACCAAATGGAATATGTCATCGGCCATTACCAGCAAATTGTCAGAAAAAGTCAATCTCGACCTAACTATGGCCTATACCAATGACGATGTTGACGGCATATTTAAAGGCGCCATTGGGCCTATGATAGGCCTGTTGCTATGGCCATCTGCCGACGATGCCAGCATTTACCTGAATCCTGATGGCAGTAGAAGAATTGTCGTATCAAGTGATTCGTATGACAATCCCTATTTCAGTATTCACAATAACACCACTTCGGATAGAACAGAACGCATTACCAGTGTGGCCAATCTCACTTACAACGCATACCCGTGGTTAAGGCTCATTGGAAAATTCGGATTTGATACCTATTCTTCCAATAAAGTAGTACTGAAACATCCCGGATCGGTGCTGGCTGAATCAATTGGGGGTTCAATCGACGAACTGGAAACCAACAGCAGAAACTTTTCGGTTGAATACTATGCCAATTTTATTAAAAATTTCGATGACATTAAGGTGGATGTGAAAGTAGGTAGCAGCATTTATGATGCCTATTCCAAATCGGTAGCCGGTTATGGCGAAGACTTTCTTGATCCCAGCTTTTTAAGTATCAATGCCACGGAAATTGGAAAGTACATTACTTCCACAACAATTAGGCAACGGCGCGTGGTTGGTGTTATCGGCATTGTGAATTTCAACTACAAAGGATTGCTAAACCTGCAGGTAAATGGCCGTAACGACTGGTCATCTACATTGCCAATTGGCAGAAACTCCTTCTTCTATCCGGGTATCAACGGTGCATTTATTGCATCTGAGCTGCCTTTCCTGGAGAACATCAGCTGGCTCACCTTTTTCAAGCTACGCGGCGCATATGCCATTGCCCGTAAAGATCCCAATCCATATAGTCTGGCTCCCGTTCTCGAATCCAAAACCACAACCGGAGGCGGGTTTTCCTATGGTTTTACAGGGCCCAATCCGCTCCTGAAACCAGAAAAGACAGTCTCCTATGACATTGGTGGTGAAATCAGGTTGTTTAATAACCGCCTTTCTTTTGATGTCGCCTATTATAAAAAGACATCCATTGATCAGATCATGACAGGCGTGCGTATGAGCTATGCAACCGGTTTTGTGCTGAACAACCTCAATGGTGGCGAGCTATGGAATAGTGGCGTTGAACTCCAGTTCTCCGGAATCCCGGTAAGTAAAAACTCTTTTAGGTGGGAAATCATTGCCAGCTATAACAAAATGTGGAGCGAACTTGTTGAACTGCCCCCCGGCCAAACCGAATACTATAATTCAGACACCTGGGTATACGGTAACGTACGTAACGGGGCTGTGGTAGGACAACCGTTAACAACCCTCACCGGATTACCCTATTTGCGTAACAATGCCGGCGAAATACTCATAAATCCTGCAACAGGGTTGCCATTACGAGAAGGTACTTTCTCAGAGATCGGTGACAGAAACCCCGATTTCACACTGGGTATTACCAACGTTTTTTCCTATAAAAACCTTGAGATATCCTTTCTGCTTGATACCCGTAAGGGCGGTGATGTATTCAACGCTACGGAACACATGCTGAATGTCAGGGGATTATCTACCCGTACCCTCGACAGGGAAACACCGGTTACCGTTCACGGAGTGCTTCAGGATGGGCTCGAAAATACCGATAACCCAACTTATAGCAATGTGGTTATTGACCGTTCGCGAAGCAGTTGGTATTACACCACACCCAATAATGGCTTCCTGAACGAAGATGATTATGTTGAAAAAGATATTAACTGGATCAGGCTAAAAGACCTGACCCTCAACTACCGGTTCTCCAAAGAATTTACATCAAAATACCTCAGGGGCATCAATAGTTTTTCTATTTACACCACTTTTACCGACTTGTTCCTGATTACCAATTATAGCGGACTCGATCCGGTTATTATGGGAAACAATGCAGCTGTTAACGGTACTGGTTCAGCGGGTATCGATTACGGTAACTTCCCCCTGCCTATGAGTATGAATTTTGGCTTACGAGTTGGATTTTAATCAATCACCACCATGAAGAAAATATTAATATCACTAATAACCATTGGGCTCCTTGCAACGCAAGGATGTGAAAAGTATCTCGATGTGAATACCAATCCCAACGGGCCTACTGCAGTGTCCCCATATTTGTACCTTAGCCCTATGCTGACCCAAATTGCCGAGGCCATTCAATATGATTCGCGAATGTTTTGCCATTACACCCAAAACCTTGCCTATTATACGGCTGACTATAGGTATGACATACAGGGCACTGCAGCCTGGACAAGCGACATGGCACAGTATTGGCGTTGTATATACTGGAGCATGGGTATGAACCTGTCTGACATGATTGAAATCAGCGAAAGTCAGGAACGATGGGACCTGGCTGGCATAGGTTATGCACTCAGAGCCTGGGGATGGCAACAATTGGTTGACATTCACGGACCGGTTATCATTAAGGAAGCCTTTCAGGATGGACTTAAAACCTTCAATTACGACACGGAGGAATTTGCCTACGAAACTGTTCAGGAGCTTTGCCAAAAGGCGCTGGAGTATCTTAACCGGACCGAAGGAGCTGTTTCAGCTGCATATGCTGCCCAGGGGGATATGGTGTATGATGGGGATGTCGCACAATGGATCAAATTTGTTTATGGTATACTGGCCATGAACCAATTGCACCTGAGCAACAAGTCCTCCTTATTCGACGCACAGAAGGTCATTGAATATGTAGATATGAGCTTCGAATCAAATGATGACAATTTCCTCATCCCGTTTGAGGGTTCATCCTCATCCAATGCAAATTTCTATGGCCCAACACGTGCTAATTTCCGTTATGTCCGCACAGCAACCTACATCGTAAGCCTGCTCAACGGAACAGTTTTAGGCACACCCGATCCCCGCATGAGCATCATGCTTCCTCCTTCGGATAATCTTCTTGACCCTGCCGTAACCGATGCACAATACATTGGTGTTACACCTGCAATGGGTTATTCTTCCATTGCCTCAGCCGATCAACCCTATAACCTCTATGGAATTAAAGGCATTGCGACTCCTTCCGCGGGTACTACCGGCATGTATATGTTTAAGGATCAAATCGACTGGCCCATGCTCACCTATTCTGAACTTCAGTTTATGAAAGCCGAAGCAGCCTTTAGAAGCGGTGAAAAAATAACCGCACTCGATGCCTATAATGAAGCTGTTTCAGCAGCCATTGATTTCACTAACAAGTATACCGGTAAAACTACTTTCGGAGAGACTGAAGCAGTTTCACCAGCAGATAAATCAGCCTTTCTTAACGCTGTTGTGCCTGTCAATGCTGATGATCTGACGATGTCCATGATCATGTGCCAGAAATATGTTCACCAATGGATTTGGGGATCACTGGAAACCTGGATGGACTTGCGCCGTTTTCATTATACCGACACTTACGGTTCCGAAAGCACCCAGGTATTTGCCGGCTTTACTTTGCCGTCGTTAGACGCCACAAACGAGGGGAAAACGGTGAATCGCGTACGGCCAAGATACAATTCGGAATATGTATGGAACGCCAAATCACTTGAAGTGATAGGTGCCCTGGAAACTGACTACCATACCGAGGAACTATGGGCAACCAAGGCAGAATAAGAAAAAATTTAAAACCATTGTCATGAAAAGATATCTTTCCATAATACCTATTTTTGTGCTACTTGCTGCATTTCTTGCCTGCGAGGAAGATGGCGTTACCGACCGGTCAGTTGATGTTACAGCCGGTGCCATGATGTGCTTCTACAACCTGTCCACTTTGTCGCCCGAAGCAAACCTGTATTTCGATGATGTTCGGGTTACATCCGTTCGTTCACAGGATTCTGCCGTGTTAAGGGGCATTCCGTTCCGGAGTACCTATCCCGGTATTGTCACGGCTGCTGTAACGTCTACGACCCTGCCAACATCGTACATTGGCATGGAATATTTTACCGAACCTGCCGGTTCCTATTCCATAACGGTGAAGGATACAGCCTACCTTTCGGGTTACACAACGCTTTGCACCAGTAATGCATCATTCGAAAACAATAAATACTACAGTATTTTTGCCGTGAATGATGTGTCATCTATGGAACTGGTCATTGCTGAAGATGCCATTACGGTTTTTTCCGACACTTCCCATGCAAAATTGCGGATTGTAAATGCTGTAAGCGGTGTAAGCGGAGATGCCGTAGATGTATGGATGTGGCATCAGCCTGCAACGGATGACGCCGCAATTCCACCGTATAAAATTGGCTCCGGTCTTTTATTTAAGGAAGTAACCGCTTTTACCGATACCCTTTCAGCCGGAAATTACAAATGGGTTGTAACGGTGGCAGGGGCGGTCCCGACCGAAAACACTGCACCGGCAGAGGCAACAGGAAAGCCTTATACATTATCATTTGATGCTGCCGACATCATTTACAGCAGGGCTAGTACCAGTGTGGCAAGGGGAACAACTTATTCCATGCTGGTTTTTGGGAGTTCGGGATCATCAGGTGTCAATGCGCCTTACAGTAGCCTTTTCCGAAACCGGTATAAATAAGAACTGAAAAACCATGCTTTTTATGAATAGTTGAGTTTGGTCTTCCAAAGCCGAACGTAGTTCTTAGGCTGGGGCTGCGTAAAAAGTCTTCATCACGTCATTGCGAGCGAGGTACAAACGAAGCAACCGGAGCGAAGCGGAGCTCAACGAAGTTAATCTTCTAATATACAACAGATTGCTTCACTTCGTTCGCAATGACGGCTTCGATTATCGTACCCTGTATGCTGAGCGTAGTCTCCAGACTACGCTCCAAAGCTGAGCGTAGTCAATAGCAGCTGAGCGTAGTCAATAGCAGCTGAGCGTAGTCAATAGCAGCTGAGCGTAGTCA
>CAZUBW010000072.1:22139-22228 GCA_964618645.1 uncultured Bacteroidales bacterium
ATAGCAGCTGAGCGTAGTCTCCTGACTACGCTCTTTTTACCGGATTTTTACTAATTTCCCGCGTTAAAAGCCAAAACGTGGAGTCCCGG
>CAZUBW010000073.1:0-21964 GCA_964618645.1 uncultured Bacteroidales bacterium
ATCCAGCATCCAGCATCCAGCATCCAGTATCCAGCATCCAGTATCCAGCATCCAGCATCCAGCATCCAGCATCCAGTATCCAGCATCCAGTACCCAGTTATTTCCCCGGATATTCCTTGATAATATTAAAGATGCCGTTAATGATCATCTGTACGGCAATTACGGCGAGGATAAGTCCCATGATCCGCGATATAGCTTTGATCAGCGATGGTTTTAGCTTGTCGGCAATGCGATGGCTGATGATGAACATCCAATAGGTGATCAGGCAAACAATGGCAAATACAAAAATGATGAGCAGGGTGTTCAGGAAGCTTTTGCCCTGTCCGACAAAGTTCATGGCCGTAGAAATGGTACCCGGCCCGGCAAGTAATGGTATGCCCAATGGCGATACGGCCATTTCCTCGTAGGCAGAACCTGTATCCATTACCTTGGACCGGTGGGCGGTTGAAGACTTGCCTTTTAGCAGGTCGTAGCCGATAAAAAATACAATGATTCCGCCGGCAACCTGGAAAGCCGGCAAGGTTATGTTAAAGAGCCTGAAAATAATGTGTCCGAACAGGCTGAAGATGGTGATGATTACGAAAGCAACCATAACCGATTTAAAGGCTACCCTTTTAATAATTCCCCGGTCGGCATCGCCCACCATCGACATAAATACCGGTGTATTGCCAATGGGATTTAATATGGCAAAAAAACCAATGAAAACGGTTGAAATGAAAAGGCCGAAATCCGGCATAGCTTCCATGGCAATGCAATATTTAGTGCCTTAAAGATAATATTGTTTTCTGATTATTGACTAAGTTATAGTTGCCATTGCGTCAAGCAGTTTGAATAATAGTTCATTGTTAGGTGCAATGTGTTTTTGTTGTTGAAGTATTATACTGGCCGACTGAACAGTAGCACTTTCAACCAGTTCGTTACTGCCATTGCTGATCATCCTTTCCAGGGCAGGGTAGTCCATTTCGAAATGAAACTGGAGGGCCAGCACGCGGGAACCATATATGAATGCCTGATTTGGAAAAGCTCCAGATGAGGCAAGTAATGTTGCTCTTTCGGGTATCTCAAAAGTATCCTGGTGCCAGTGAAAAACAACTGCTTCCGGGGGAAGAAAGCCTAAACCATTCAGGCTGGCCGCTTGCTGGTTAATTTTAACCGGAAACCAGCCGATTTCGGGATGTGCACCCCGGTAGATTTTACTTCCCAAAGCTTTGGCTATGAGTTGCGCTCCCAGGCAAATGCCGATTACAACCTTCGATTGTTCAATGACCCGACGGATAAAGTCGGTTTCCAAATCCAGCCAGGGGTATTGATGCCGGTCGTAGACACCCATAGGACCGCCCATGATTACCAGCCAGTCGATTTCATCAGGTTCAGGAATTTTGTCATTGTTAAAAAAACGGGTATACCTCAGTAAATGACCGTTTTTAATGGCCCAATCCTCAATGGCCGCAGGCCCTTCAAACGATACATGCTGGAAAATGTGAATGCGAAGTTTTTGGTACATTCGTCTTTATTATAAAAGAGTCGGTTTTAACCTGAGCAATCGCCGGGATATACAAGCAATTTGTATTTCTCCCGGAGATTGCTGCTTTTCTGCGACAAAGGTAATGATTGGCACTAATGCTTAATAAATGTATGTCCGCTATTTTTTTATGTAGCTCCATCCGGTTGACAGGCCTATGATGAACCAGGCCAATGCCACAGTGCCCAGCGCAAACATGGTGTCACCAATAACCCGAAGCCATTTAAAGACCACAATGTAGGGTTGCTGCATGAATTCTGCAGAACGGGCAAACCACAATCCTTCCTGAACACTTGCCACCGTCTGGGCCAGTCCCACCGGCAGCACACTGATGATAACCATGGCGGCCAGTCCGATATTGATGAACCAGAAGGCAAACTTAACCCAACGTTCATTCCATGTTTTCTCCTTGTTCATATCGCGCAGCACAAAAAGCATCAGGCCGATGCCCAGCATGCCGTATACACCAAACAGTGCTGTATGGCCGTGAACAGGTGTTGTATTTAATCCCTGCATGTAATAAAGGGCAATCGGAGGGTTGATCAGGAATCCAAAAATGCCTGCACCGACAAGATTCCAGAACGCCACCGAGATAAAACTATATATGGGCCATTTATATGCTTTTATCCACTCATTGCTTCTGCTGGCCTTCAGGTTATCCCACGCCTCAAAGCCCATGAAAACAAGTGGTACCACTTCAAGGGCGCTGAAGCTTGCTCCAATAGCGAGTACAGCAGTTGGTGTGCCCGTGAAATACAAATGGTGAAAGGTTCCCAGTATGCCACCGGACAGAAATACGATGGTTGAGAAAAGTACTGCCAGGGTAGCGGTAGCAACTTTAAGCAGCCCCAGTCGGGTGAAAAGGAAGGCAACCACAACTGCAGCAAATACTTCAAAAAATCCTTCAACCCAGAGGTGAACCACCCACCACCGCCAGTATTCGGCAACCGCCAGGTTGGTTTGCCGGCCCCACATCAAACCGGCACCATAAAATGCAGCAATGGCAATGGTTGAAATGAAGAACAGTATGAGAAGATTTCTGCTCTCTGTACGTTTTTTTATGGCTGGCACTATGGCCCTACCCATTAGGAATAGCCAGATCACCAGTCCGACAAACAGGAACAATTGCCAGAACCGGCCCAGGTCGACATATTCATATCCCTGGTGGCCAAACCAGAAGTTTTCAACCAGTCCGAGTTTTTGCATAACACCCAGCCATTGTCCGATGAGTGAACCCAATACAACCACCAGCAGGGCGCCAAACAGCAAATTAACGCCCAGACGTTGGTATTTGGGCTCACTTCCACTGATAGCCGGAGCATAATAGAGTCCGGTTGCAAGCCATGAAGTGGCTATCCAGAATATGGCAATCTGCACATGCCACGTACGCGAGATGGAGTAGGGTAGCCAGTCGGCCAGTGGTATGCCGTAAAGAGCCTGACCTTCGACGGTATAGTGAGCCGTTATGATTCCCATGAGCACCTGAACCAAAAGCAGTGCAGTAACAATCCAGAAATATTTGAGGGTAGCCTTCTGCGAAGGCGTTTGTATTTCATTAAGCAGGGGTATGCTTTCAGGCAGATGTTCAGGCGCATCTTCGCGTCGCCGTGCATAAATCCATCCCATAAACCCGATACCTGCAATCAGCATGATCACGCTGAAACCTGTCCACAACAACAATGAACCCGTAGGTCTGTTACCAACCAGTTCTTCGGGAGGCCAGTTGTTGGTAAAGGTTATTTCCTGGCCGGGCCGCTCGGTAACGCATGCCCAGGAAATCCAGAAGAAAAATGCATTCAGTAGCCTTACCCGCTCTGCGTCTTTTAGTGCGTTTTCAGGGATGCTGTAAATTTCACGGTCTGGCGCCATTTCCGGATTATTTGTAAAAAGACCGCTGTAGTAATTACTGTTGTCAGCAATGGCAGCAGCCCGTAAAGGCGAGATTTCAAGCTGGCCTGTTTGCGGATCATAAGCGTTTTTACGGAGCTCCTGTTGCAACAATACTTTTAAGGCTGCCTGCTGGTCTTCGGGAAGCTCATTGAATGATTTCCCGGCCTGCTCCAGGGCCAACCCGTTTAACATGAATATCGCTTCGCGGTGAAGCCAATCGGCACTCCAATCGGGCGCCTGGTATGCTCCGTGTCCCCATACGGTGCCTGTTTCCTGTCCACCCAGCGATTGCCAGACGTTCTGACCGTCTTTAATATCCTGGCCGGTGAATAGCAGCGTACCTTCTGTAGTCACTACTTTTTCAGGTATGGGTGGTGCCTGCCTGTAAATCTCCCTGCCGTAATACAGCAATACGGCAAACGATACGATAATTACGGCTAAAAAGCCATACCAGAGTTGTTTGGTTTTCATGTTCAGCATGGTTTTATGTGTATATTGAAGGTTAAGTCATAATCGATTTAACACTTATCATATAAAGGATGATTAAGTTATGTAAAATGGTGTTTCAAATGTAATGATTTTTTATAAAAAGATAATAAGGTCTTTTAGTATTTCAATAATATTTTTATATTTGTTACTCTTATTAAAAAAATGTTCAATAAAGAAACCGAATATGCTTTGCGTGGTCTGGTTTACATACAGATCCAAAACAGCAGGAACCATCGTCCCGGTATTGCTGAGATAGCCCGCGAAATTGAAGCGCCTGCCTTTTACACGGCCAAAATCATGCAGCGCATGGTGCGATATGGTTTTATTGCATCGATTAAGGGTAAGGGCGGAGGATTCTATTTCCCTGCTGAAAACCAAAACCTTCCCCTGTACAATATCATAACTGCCATACAGGGTGATCGCCTGTTTACGGGATGTGCATTCGGACTGAAACAATGCAGTGAACAAAATCCCTGCCCGATGCATGACCGTTATGCCCCTATTCGGGAAGCAATTTACCGGCTTGTTTCGGAAGAAACCATACAGTCGCTGGCAAAACGTTTTTCCGATACAATTGATGACTAACTGAAAACTGTTTGAAAAACATGAATTATTCCACTGAAAACGTACGACGCCAGGATCGCCTGCTGAACGAAGCAGAAGCGAAACAACTATTACAACAAGGCGAATACGGTGTTTTATCCATGCTGACCGGAAACCACAGCGCATATGGCATACCCATCAGTTATGCCTGGGACGGCCATTCATACCTCTATCTCCATTGCGCACCCGAGGGCCATAAATTGCGCTGCATTGCCGTAAACGACCGCGTTTCGTTCTGTGTCGTGGGTCATACCCGTGTCATTCCTGATCAGTTTACCACTGCTTATGAAAGTATTGTGATTTCATGTGCTGCCCAACTGGTAACGGATGACGGGGAACGAATGAAAGCCCTTGAATTGTTGCTCGATAAGTATTCGCCCAATGATAAAACCGTTGGCATGCAGTATGCCCGTCAATCCTTTGACCGCACAGCCATCATCCGCCTCGACATAATTCAGTGGTCGGGCAAAACCAAACGAATAGCATCCTGATATTTTATAATTTCACCATGGCAGGAAAGGGAAGTGTTTTTAAAAGACTGCATAAGTGGCCGGGTCTTATTATTGCTTTTGTGCTCATTTACTATGCTGTTACCGGTATGCTGATGAATCACCGGGAACTCATCTCAGGCATAGATCTTTCACGCGAATCATTGCCCGCGGGCTATCAGTACCGGAACTGGAATAATGCTGCTATTAAAGGAAGTTTGCAGTTGGGAGAGGACAGCATGCTGCTGTACGGAAATATTGGTATCTGGCTCGCCGATTCGTCTTTCACTAATTTTCAGCCTTTTCACAGGGGATTCCCCCGGGGAAGCGACCATGTTAAAATCTTTGACATGCACCAAACCCCCGATGGCAATCTCTATGCTGCCACGTTGTTTGGGTTGTATGCATACAACACACATGCAAAAGCATGGCAGCGTTTTGAAATTGAAAAACCGGCACAACGGTTTACGGCTATTGAAAGCATTGGCGATTCCCTATATATTTTAAGCCGGTCGCACCTTTACACGGGCTTGTCCGAAGGCGTTAACACACAATTGAGCCGGCACGAAATACCTGCTCCGGCAACATACGATCATCAGGTTACCTTGTTCGAAACCATGTGGCAGATTCATTCGGGGGAAATACTGGGTTTGCCGGGAAAGCTATGGGTGGACTTTATGGGCGCCATAACCATTGTACTTTCTGTTACCGGAATCCTCTATTTCTTTTTCCCCGGCATGATCAAACGCCGGAGTCGCCGGAATAAACCGGTTGGCAAACTGGCATCGGCCACACGCTGGTCGCTTAAATGGCATAATGTTACCGGATCGTGGCTCTTTATTTTCGTAACGATTCTATTCTTAACGGGTATGTTTCTCCGGCCTCCCATGCTGTTGTTTATTGCCAAAGCACGCGTTGCCCCGGTTAAATTTACGCACCTCGATCAGCCCAATCCCTGGTATGACAAGTTTAGGGATATCTTATACAATCCTCAAAAGAAAACGTTTTTCCTGGCTACTTCCGACGGCATATTCGAGTTTATACCGGGTGGCGGAGCACCGGAACCATTCCTGAATCAGCCACCGGTAAGCGTGATGGGCATCAATACCTTTGAACCTTACGGCGGAACAACATACCTGGTGGGTTCGTTTACCGGTTTGTTTTTATGGAACACCGAATCCCCTGAAATTTATGATGCGGTTACAGGTGAATTATATAATGACTCTCAGGCCGGACCTCCCATAGGTGATCTGAAGGTTACCGGAACCCTAAGTGATTTCGCCGGAAATCGTTATGTAATTGACTACAACAAGGGGATTATGCCGTTGCATCATAGCCTGACTTTTCCCGATATGCCTGAAAAGGTCTGTAAGGCATCAGACATGTCGCTTTGGAATTTTGCACTTGAAGTTCATACCGGACGTATTTTTGAGGGTCTGATGGGTCCTTTCTATATACTCATCGTGCCCCTCGCAGGAATTATTGCTGTTATGGTGGTAATCAGCGGCTATTTCTTATACCGGCGCAAACAAAAAAAAGCTGTAAATGTTGTAAATTAGTAAAAAAACAACCCATGAGCGAACTTATCAACAACTCATTCTTCCGTAAGGAAAAGCTGAAGTCGCTTATCCTCAAGTTGCATGCCGGTGAAGATCCTGCGGCTGTGCGTGCGGAACTGATCACTACGCTTCAGCAGATCCCCTATGGAGAAGTGGTGGAGGTGGAGCAGGAACTCATAGCCGAAGGTTTACCCGAAACCGAAGTGCTCCGACTCTGTGATATACATGGCGAAGTGCTCGATGGCCATATCGATGTTAGCGGTACCAAAGCTGTACCCGATGGTCACCCGGTTGATATTTTCCGGCACGAGAACAAGGAATTGCTTGCTGTGGTGCAAAAAGCTGAAACCATGCTGGGTAACCTGCATGCTGTGAGTGCTGAAAAATTTAATGATTTTGTCATACAATTGCTGGCTCACTTCAACGCGCTGATGGATGTTGATAAGCATTACCAGCGAAAGGAATACCTTGTTTTTCCTTACCTTGAAAAAAACGGGATTACAGGTCCGCCCAAAGTGATGTGGGGAAAACACGACGAAATTCGCGATCAGCTTAAAGGCTGCATAGAAATATTGCGTACGGAGGGGTTGCAGAAAAGCGACCTGGAGGATGCCATGGAAATATTGTTCGTTCCGGTACTCAGGGCCGTGGCAGATATGACAAAAAAAGAAGCCGATATTCTTTTTCCCATGTGTCTGGATGTGCTGACAACCGACGACTGGTGGAGCATTCATAAACAGACTCTCGAATTTGGTTTTACCCTCTATGACCCGCAGGTTGAATGGAAGCCCGAAGGATATGCCGATAAAGCGGATGAGCAGGTTAAAGCAAGGGGCGATGGTTCCATACAACTACCCTCGGGGTCATTTACCGCTGCCGAAATTATGGCCATCCTGAATACTGTTCCGGTAGATATGACCTTTGTGGACAAAAACGATAAAGTGAAATATTTCACCCAGGGTAGTGAGCGGATTTTTGCCCGCAGCCGGTCGATCATCAACCGCGATGTCAGGCTCTGCCATCCTCCCGGAAGCGTGCATATCATTGAGAAGATACTTGATGATTTCAAATCGGGCAGGGCTTCGCATGCGCCCTTCTGGATTCAGATGAAAGGCAAATTCATTCATATCGAGTATTTTGCCTTGCACGATGAGCAGGGGCAATATATGGGAACACTTGAGGTATCGCAGGATATCACTGAGTTGCGTAAGCTCGATGGCGAACAACGTATTCTTTCTTATGCAGGTAACGCAGCAACACAATAAATTATCCCTGATTTATTAGGGTGCAAGGTTGAATTCATCTTTAAAGGAATTGGTCTACCATGGAGAAACTCATCATTACCCCCAAAACTAAAATATACGATCTGCTTGAAGCCTATCCGACCCTGGAGGATGTGCTGATTGAAATGGCTCCTGAATTCAGGAAGCTGAAGAACCCGGTACTCCGGAAAACCATAGCCCGCATCACCAGTATCAGTCAGGCTGCCATTGTAGGCCGACTGAATGTTGAGGAACTGGTAAACCGCTTGCGCAACGAGGTGGGACTGGGAAGTATCGAAGCCATTGACGATGCAGGCAATAAGTACAATACGGTGCAACCTGAATGGTTTAGCCGGCAGGCAATTGTTAACACCATTGATATCCGCGAAATGCTGAACCGCGATGAACAACCGGTTCACGAAGTGCTTGCCGCTATTCGTAAATTAAATGATAACCAGATTCTCGAAATTATCGCACCTTTCATTCCGGCACCGTTGCTCGACAAATCGCTGAGCCTGGGCTATAAGCACTGGCTAAGCAAAGACAATGACGGTACTTACAAGGTGTTTTTTGGGCTGTAGGTCGTTAAACTTCTAAATTCGCTATTCGGGGCCGGAAGGTAGGTCCGAAATTTGAAGATGATACCCGATACTGGATACTGGATGCTGGATACTGGATGCTGGATACTGGATGAGTGAATGTTGTAGTTTGGGAGTTGGGTTTTGACTGCCACTGCCACTGCTACCGCCACTGCCGCTGCTGCTGCTACTGCTGGTCTTCCAGTCTTGGCTCTTGGTTCTTGGTTCTTGGTTCACCATCCAGGTACCGCCTGGTAATTCAGCAACCTGCTCGCCCAGGGAATAAAATACTGAAAGTTAGGGGCATCAGTATGCCCTCCATCGTGCTGCCGCCAGGCGAGTTCTCCGTCAAGCAGCCCGGTTAACACCGGAGGCATCTGTTCCTTCAGGTAGTCGTTGGAAACCCCAATATCTTTTGCGCCCAAAAGCTTAAATACAGCACCTGCTGCAACCGTTGCCATATAACTCCCTTTCTGGTCGAGCCAATGGGCATCGCCTTTTTCGGGAATGCCATAACTGATAAAAGTAAGACGTGGTGCACAAAGGGCTATAAGCTGATGCGAATCTACTGTAAGGTCACAACCGGTTTTTCTTCCAAATTTTGATTCTTCTGCTGCATATTTCAGGTAATTGCCAGCCATCCAGTGGTAACCTCCGCCACCGGCCAGATTTTCAACGGCTTCACCATAAAACCTGCGGTGTAAAGTGGTGCCGCCTTTCCCCGATGAACCAATCAGTCCCACAGCAAAGCGGGGTTCAAAGGCAAGGGTCACCAAAGCAGCTTTACCATAACGCGACACTCCTTCAATGCCCACTTTCCGGGCATCCACCAGGGTATCGGTTTCCAGGTAGTCCAGTGCGCGTGCGGCACCCCAGGCCCACGCCCTCAGCGCTCCCCAGTCGTCGGGTTTTCGTGGCTGACCTTTATTCACAAGGCCGATAATGCCCCGGGTAAGTCCTGCACCATTATCAGCCTGAACACTTGAAGGATCCAGGATCACGTATCCCCAGCCGGCAGCCAGCAATTGTTCTGTGGGTGCCGAATTTCCGTCGGGTGGAGGAGCAAAGAAATTAGGGCCGGGCAACCGGGTAATGGGTGAATAAGCAGGATATTTTTCAAAAATCTCCTTCACCGAAGGATCGCCTTCGATCATCATTTTTTTAAAGGCTGTATTTAACTTCTCCATATCATCGGGCATGGGCTGGGCAGGAGAGGGCAGTGAGGGCCGGCCAAACAGGATCAGCACCGGTACCGGTCCTTTCACATTCATGGGGACCACCAATACCATATTAATATTAACGTCAATCAACGGGTAGGTGCTGTTATCGACATGACCAATCAGTTGTGTTGCCAATACCGGAATGCGTCCAACAAACTCGCGGTCGGTTATTTTTGCAGTCCATGTTACACCAGGGATATTTGACGGAAGCCTGCCATAAACCTCGCGTTCAAATGCTGCCGCAATTTCCGGCCTGCGCTGTTTCCACCACATATCAGCCGTAGTGACTTTTTTTCCATTACTAAGGGTAAGTACATCGGGGAGTTGGGGACAGGGGTTGGCAAGGGATTCATCGTAATTGGCATGATTGGGATCTTTCTCGTTACCGCTGAAACCAGGCCGTAACCGGGTAATACCCAATTGCTGCATCATATTTTCATGGTCCTGATCGGTAGTAAAGGTAACCGGTGCGGGCAAATCAGGGTCTGCCACCTTAACCTGCTGGGCCACGACAGGCACTGCAAGACAGGTCAATATAAAAAGACAGGTATACTTGTTCATGGGTTGTTTTTAGGGTTGAAGATACCTTTTTTACATGAGCCAAAAGATACCATCACATTAGTATCCCTGATGCAATCAGCGATTAAATGAATTCTTTATTCAAATAATTCAAGATCAACCGCTTCAGCCATAAGCACATATCCTTTTTCGTTTGGATGCAGGTAATCGCCCGTATGGGCATCGGGAAGCAATGTTAAGGGCTCTCCAGGGTTTTGCATGGCTTTGTCGAAATCGATCACTGCATCAAAGCGGCCACTGGTAAGTATCCATTCGTTGACCTTGTTGCGTGCTGCCTCTCGGTGATCGGCATAATAGAACGATTTGCCAAAAGGCAGGATGGTGGCACCATATACCTTAATACCATGTTGGTGTGCCTTATCAATCATTTTGCTGTAAGCCTCAATCAGCTTTTCTGCAACCATACCGGCAACGGAATCGGAAGGTGTTTGTCCCAGGTCGTTTACGCCTTCGAGTATGATAAGCCAGCGCACCCCGCGTTGCCGGATGACATCACTATCAAAACGGTCGATTGCCGACGGGCCCAAACAGGGTCGAAGCACACAATTACCGCCGATACCATGGTTAAGAACTGCCACATCTTGTGTGGCCGGGTTATTTAACAGTCGTTCAGCCAGCACATCAGGCCAGCGGTTTTGCTTGTTGGTACCGGACCCCCTGCCATCGGTAATGGAATTACCCAGGATTGCAATGGCTCCGGCAGAAGCAGGAGCCATAACGTCGGCACCTGAAATAACATACCAATGGTCAGTTGGTATGGCATTGTTAAAATCAGCGGATAATAATTTATCTCCGGTCAGTATATACGAGGTGGTACGCGATCCGGGATGACCAGTCACATCAGGTGATGTGTTGCCGAAATAAATGGTAATTGCCAGATCTGTTCTGGCGTTAACATGCATGGCAACCGGGTCCGAAACAAGAGCCTTCCCGGCTTCCATGGTGATTTCAGTCTTGCCTGCGAAGGTAAGGATTCGCACCGAAGACTCGTCAATACTGCTGCCTCCAGTTGAAAGTGCGACTGCGACCTTTTTAAGGGTGACAGGGTTTTTACTGAATTCATTGGAGAAATGGAACCTCAGACTGTCTCCGCCAATTGAGATGCGGAATATTTGCCGGAGCGAGTTATTAGACAATCCTGGTTCCGGCGGATTGTTATGGGGTTCCACAAGTTGCTGCGAGGTAGCCCAGGTTCCCACCCAATGTGTTTCAGGCAGGGCTGGTTCTTTGGTGGTAAGCTTACCGGCAGAACACGAGAACATAAAAAAGCAAGCTATGAAAAAGAGATTTGGCAACAATTTCAACACATTGGGAGTTTTTATCGAACGAATTTCGGATCTGTGAAAAACTAAATTTGTCATGATATTCTTAATTAGTAAGGTAAAAGTAGCATTTTTTAGCATTTGGAAGTACTGCAATACTAATTGAATAACATGGGAACTACTGGCCGGCTTTGAATATTGTATCTGTATTTTAATCATAAAGCTAGATTTTTTACTACTTTGCAGGTAATTCGTTAAAATGGAATTTTAAATGATGTTAAGATTAATAATGCTTATATGCATTTTGCTTTTAAACGCTAATGTATTCGCAGCTTTAGTGGATGTTGAAATACCAGTGCATTTTAAGCCCTATAATGATTCGGTTGTATTTGCCAGCGCAGAACTAATACATGGCAGTAACATACAGCAAAAATACTTATATAGAGAAGGAGATGTCTTAAGCAATAAATTTTTGGTGCATCATACCGGATTATATGACTTGGAAATTACAGTAACACTTGCTTCAGGAAGAGTTCTTACCGATAATGCCAAAGGATATTTCAATTCCTTAAATGAAACCAGGAAGGTTAATGGAGCTTTTAATGCAAGCTGTTTTGAAACTATTTTTACTGTATACTGGTTGCTTGAAAAGGAAATTTCCGAATCGGATTTGTTTGGAAAAACTATTGATACCACTATTATGAAGCGATATGATATACCGGAAGCCGACATGATTGCTGATGCGTTTTACAATGAGGGTCTCAAATGGTATGACACTTATGCTGTGAATTATGAAATACTGGATTCAAATTTTATTCCACTTATAAAGTATGGTAATGAATACTACCGAAATCCGGTAACAACAAGTCAGATGGTCTTTGCATTTCATAATCAATATCTGAATTTTCCCGATTCAATTTGCATGAAAGGCTTTTTAGCCAATGCCAATTGGTTGGTTGAAAATAACCAGCAAGGGTACTATCTGTACGATTTTGATTTTTCTCATTATGTAACAGTCAGGATGAAGAAATACTGGGTTTCTGCGATGGCTCAGGGGTATGCTCTTGGGGCATTGAGCTATGCATATTTCATAACAAAAGACAAAAGATATTTAATTGAGGCTGATAGCGTTTTTCAAACATTGCACAACAATTCACCGGATTATTGGTCGGTGCTACTCGATGACAAAGGCTATTATTGGTTAGAAGAATATCCAAGCAGCAGTTTTTGTCATGTACTAAACGGCAAAATGGCTGCTCTATGGGGAATTTTTCAATATTATGCTGTAACAAAGAAGACATTAGCACTTCGATTGCTGGAAGCAGGAATTAAAACGATATTGGATAATTACTATATGTGGAATATACCTAATCAGGATAGAAGTTATTATTGTTTGCATAAACAATACAAGGCAAATTATCACGACTTGCATAAACGACAAATGTTAGCCTTTGCAAACAGATTTCATTTGAATGATTTCTATAGAGTCAACGAGTGTTTTTCTAATTCACCCACAATTATTGAAAACAATAGTATTGCCTTCGATTTTATGCCAGATTCAAACTTTACTTATGTCAACTCACCCTGGGAATGGCAACTTAAGGAGTCGTGCGATTGGTTGTCCGCCGTTAAGTATGATACCTTGGTTATGGTAAAAGTTGAAAGCAATAGCACATTGGAAAAACGAAATGCTTGTGTTGAACTTTTGCTGGAAAATGGTGATAGTGATACCATTTTGGTTACACAATATGCCCGCGATTTCATAAAGGCAGAAAAGTATTTGATTGAAATGGACGCATCCGGGGATACGCTAAATGTAGCTGTTTCAACAAATCTGCAAAATTATGATCTGTCTTGCGGGGCAAAATGGTTAAGGGTGGATACCTTTGGAAATATCATACAACTTGCTGCAGCTGAAAATTCCGGGTTTGAACCCCGTTCATCTACCTTAAAGGCCTTCCTTGGCAAGCACCTGTTGACTGAATTCAAGGTATTTCAGCATGCATCAATTCCTTATATCAATATCCCGTTTGACTCAGTTAGACTCAAAAATGACAGGGAGATTGTTTTACTTGATGTTTCCACTAATATTGATACAATTCAATTGTTTAGTTATCATAATTGGATTTCAAACTCTTGGGATAATGACAGTACAGTGAGAATCTCAACAAAACATAATGTTTATGAAGATGTAACCGGAGTAATATACTTTGATACAGATTACCTGACTAAAGAGCTTCTGGTATCATGCAAATATGATCCTTTTGGAGTGGTGGGGTTTGATAATGAAAAAGCCACATCTGCTTTTAAGGTTTTTCCCAATCCTGCACACAGCAATCTTTGGATTATCGAAGAAGAAAAATCTGAAATCATATATTATTACAGGCTGACGAATGTATATGGCGTTGAATTGACCCATGGGTCTTTTACAGGCTCAGTAAATCTTGATGTTTCCGACTATAGCAAAGGATTATACTTACTTACGGTTAGTAAGGAAGATACTGTCTGTTTTACCAACAGGATCGTCGTTTATTAGTATTACTCCTTAATTGCCGAACATTGTTTTTCAAAAAACAGAAAGCCTTTTCAGGGTTGGGTTGTCATGCTTATTTCAATTTAGCCCTCAGGTATTGGGCCGGCCAATCGATCTGGTGTTCCAGTTCCTGCGCTGCATTTAAAGCAAAATACGGATTGCGTAACATCTCCCGCCCTATCATTATCAGATCGGCTTCTCCGCGTTTCAGGACATCTTCTGCCTGCATGGCGGTTGTAATTAGTCCTACGGCCCCGGTCAGGATACCGGTTTTTCGCACAGCAGCAGAGAATGGAACCTGGTAACCCGGTGCAAAGGGAACAGGTGCTGTGGGCAAATTGCCGCCTGAAGAACAATCAATTACATCCACACCTTTATCTTTGAGAATTGCTGCGAGTGTAACGGTTTCCTCAAGATTCCAGCCGCCATCGGCATAATCGGTAGCAGACAGTCGCACAAAAAGCGGGTAATCTTCAGGCCATTCTGCTTTAACAGCATCCACTATCTTTAGTAATAAGCGGATTCGGTTTTCAAACGGACCGCCGTATTGATCAGTACGCCGATTGGTAAGCGGTGACAGAAATTCATGCAACAGGTATCCATGTGCACTATGGATTTCTGCTACCCTGAAACCTGCCTGCTTTGCCCTGTGAGCTCCTGAAGCAAAAGCAGCTATAATCTGGTCGATTCCTGCTTCGTCTAATGGTTCCGGAATCCGGTCATCAGGGTTAAACGGTATGTGGTCAGGGGCTAAGGTTTGCCAGCCTCCCTCACAATCACTTAATTGCCTGCCTCCTTTCCAGGGTAGATTGCACGACGCTTTTCTGCCAGCATGGGCTAACTGTATGCCTGCAATGGCATGTTGTGAATGGATAAAGCTGGTTATTCTTTTCAACCCCGCTAAATGCTCGTCTTTCCATATACCCAGGTCACCGGGGGTTATACGGCCTTCGGGACTAACGGCAACAGCTTCGGAGAGTATGAGTCCTGCCCCACCTACAGCCCTGCTGCCTAAATGTACCAGGTGCCAGTCGTTGCTGTATCCGTCTTCGGCAGCATACTGACACATCGGCGACATTACCAACCTGTTCTTAAGTGTAATGCTTTTTAGGGTGAGGGAGTCAAACAGTTTTGCCATACTTTTTGCATTGGATAACAAACGCCCGGTTTAAAAAGTTCAATCCACAGCGTAAGCTGGTTAACGCAATGAACTATTTGGGCTCTGTTTCAGACTTAATAACCGTGCCCTTTTCGTCTATGTTTATTTTGGTTACCAGGTTGCCTTCGAGCAATTCAATTCGGTAGTACAGCTCATCATCGTCATTTACAACCCGCTTAATTTCATCAATGTCTGCATTTTTTTTCTGCTTGTTTACAGCAGCCTGAACAGGAGCAGGAAGTTCATCAAAAGCAATGTGGGTGGAGGTTTTTTCCCAATGCCCGTCTTCACCATCTATTTCCACCGTGGTTTTTTTACCGTTATAAACGAATTTCAGCTTATAATCTCCTTTTTCGACGTTCCATTTCAGGTTTTCCACACCGGGAAATTTTGTTTCAAAGGTTTTAAGCACCCTTTTTGGCAGATCGGCCTTTTGCCCGAATACCGGAACGTATATCACGAAAAGGCAGCAAATTATCCAGTATTTCATCTGTTAATTTTTTAATTTTCAATGGTCAGATGTAACTTACCATTCGCAAATAATCATATTCATGTGTGAGATAATGATTATTTGCAAATGGACGTTTCATATTCTATTTTCTATTTGTTTGCAAACATAAATATTTAATCCCAATTCTGCCTTTCAAATCGGGTAGTGTTTACCGGAAAAAATTGCTGACTATAGTCCGGATAAATGCTCATAAAACGTATTGCTAAAGCTGGTTCTAGTGCTATCAGTGTTTCTCCATGATCCAATGCAGGGCATCTTCCACTTCCTTGAAATAGCCGTTTACAACCAATTGCGACT
This sequence comes from uncultured Bacteroidales bacterium, assembly GCA_964618645.1. GTDB lineage: Bacteria > Bacteroidota > Bacteroidia > Bacteroidales > UBA10428 > UBA5072. The sequence goes on from CAZUBW010000073.1 coordinate 15,953, forward strand.
TGTCAAGTTTCTTTACAAAATTATCCACCGAAAACTTCGAAAAGACATCCTCGGGAACGATGATGGCATGCAACATCTGACCGTGTTCTTTGGCGTGCAAGGTGCAACGGTTAACTCCATGTTCCTGTCCCTTTGGGCTTAGCCCCTTATGTAACCGTGTATCCAAAATCAGGTTTTTGGCTCCTTTCTGAACCATCAACTTCAATACTTCCTCCAGCAATTCGGAGAAAAGTTCAAAACTGGTAAATCCATTCCAGGTTTCCAATATACAACTTGCTTCTGGATAGTAGGTAAGCGTTAAGCTCTCGTGTTTAAAAATTACTTCAGATTTCATGCTATGTTGAGTTTGGTTATCGCCTTTCATTAACGAAAGTGTTTTGAAAACGTTACGGCTTTTCTGACATTTTTGCTGTCACTCATAACCAAAGGAAAGTCTCGTGTGTATCCACCAACTAATAAATGATTCAATTGCCCAATTGAATCAGCAGGTGATTCGGGGCTATCCTGGATATTTCTGCTGCTGTGGATTTAAAACTTTTACCAGGTTTATGCAGCTGAATAAATTCATTTGCCTGGCTCTCCGTTGCAAACCTTACAGAAAGCAGATTTTGTGCCTCGGTTCGCAGTATTACCGCGCAATATCCTTTTGTATTGTTAAAATAATCTGCCAGGTCAGGAGCGCCATTCATAATGCCAAGCTCACCTTTTACCAGAACCGCTTTGCTATTGATTGTCTCCAATGGAATTCCGGGCAAATACCTGCTCACATCGGCTGGTTGTTCCCTGATCTTTTCAGCAATAGTTGCACCAATTTTTAGCGCAGCAAGGCTGTCGTTTGCATTTCCGGTGGAATTGATAATGTTAACATAATAGGGACCCAGGCATATTTGCAATTGGTAGGGGGTATGGCAGGTAAAAGTCGACAGGGGAGGTGTGCTGCTACACTGAAACCTCGATACCGAAAAAATGCCAAAGGCTTCTTCAGCGCCAGTCATTTTAAATACCTCAATCTTGAAATCGCTCCCATTATATTCCAGTTCACTTATCCATGCCCCTGCGCAGCCATATTCGCGATACAATTCTGCGCCGCCATTCATATACCCGAAAAGCGAAGCACCGGTGTATACCTTAGGCTTACCAAATGAGGCCCCGTGAAGATCTTTTGCATCAATGGACGGAAAGGTGTCGGGTTGCTGGGTCATACCCCTGGCAGTTAAAAGTAAAAAGAGACAAATTATCCCTATTGTTGTGTATAGAATTGGCTTGCTTTGCATAATCTTTTAGCCCAGGTCAATGATATTGAGGTTGATGGAAGATTTGTCGGCTATGCCAAGTCCCAGCTTAGCAGACTGATCCAGGAATTTGAGTACCTCTGGGGTGGGGGATTTCTGGATGCCTTTGGCAACGCGCATTTCGGCGACAATATCATAGCCAATCCTGTCGAGTGCCACCGGGTCAGAAGCAACCAATACAGTCTGATAATTGCAGATAAACTGGGGATTTGCGGCCGGTCCGCCATTGAAACAGCCTTTCAGGCCATCACAAATATTTAGCACGACTTTATCACGCAAGGGAGCAAATGCGCAAACCTCAGCACTGGTTTCGTTCCAGAGTTGGGCATGTAACCGGCCTGTATTGGTTATGGAACCGTAGGCCAGGTTTTTCATGGCATTGGTAATGGAAGCGCCCGCGTTTTTGAGTATGGGAATATTAATGATTTTGTCGACTTCCTTAGTGACAATTTTCGAAAAATACGAATACTTCCCGCCATTTACCATATATGGCATGGTCTCGCTGTCGTATTCACCTTCTACGTCGGCCCAGTAATACCAATCCTTGTCAATATTCCTTTCGCCATAAAGCTTACCATCTGCATCATAAAAAGAACCCTTCTCATCCTGACATTCAGTTCCTCTTATGGCAATGCCAGGGTAATTCTCAGGCGTGAAACCCACATCCTTCAATTCCATATCACGCCTGTCCCAGATAAGTATGTTTTTTCTTTCGATGCCACTCGCCTCTAATTGTTTAATAACCGATTGGGTAACGGCATGACTGGTGGAGAGTAACTTTCCTGCCACAGGATTCACTTTCAATCCGATACGTTCACCGGGACTGACAAAGGTTCTCCACGCTTCTCCCAAATCTGTTTTTCCGGTTAATTCCAACATGGCCTTTTCAATCATGCGGTAAGCCTCCTGTTCCACAGGGTCACCATTGACAACCGATCTGGCATTTTTCACCTGTACCACCTTTCCGGGAAATTTGCCCGGCATGGACCATTCGGTTCTGGCCACTTTGGCGGCATCTGCTATGTTGGTGGCGGGTATATCATGCTGAGATACCGGCACTGAACCAAATATCGACAAGGGTTTGGTGGCCAGGGCGGCGCTTCCTGCGCCCAGGATCGCGAAAAATTTCCTTCGGTTTAGTGCGTTTTCTTTCATTATAATGTATGTATAGGTAAACAAATATAGAAATATTCGGGCATGTTTATACCACCTATAGAAAGATTGACAGTACTAATGAAACTGAAAACTCATCTCCACAACCCAATTGCTAATTTAACGGCCATTACTAACAAAATTACAGCCAGTATCTTTTTTACAGCTTTAGGGTCTAATTTATTGTGTAAAAACATGGTCCCCAGTGTTGCCCCTAATATTCCGGCTGATGATGCTATAACCAGGATTTTCCAATTGATATTTCCCATTGCCCAGTAAGTGAGAAAGCCTGAAAACGATGAAAAAGGAATGACAAAGGCTGTTATTGCGGTTATCTTTTTTGGATTGTAACCCAACATGAACATAAGCGGTGAAATTATGCCGCCACCGCCAACCCCGAGCAAGCCGGAAATAATACCGGCAAAAGCCCCGATTACTGAAAGTTTCAAAAAAGGCCTGTCTTCACGAAAGTTGTCAATTCCTCTGTTTTTATGAAATAAAAACATTAATCCCGAGAATAAAAGAAATCCAATAAAAAGGATCAATATGATATTTTTTGAGATAAACTGAGATACCCAGGCACCAACAATGGCGAACAAAAAGGAAAAGATAATGATGGGGATTCCAATTTTGAAATCGAGTCTTTTGTTTCTGATATTTGAAATGCTTGCACCAGCTAAACTAACCGTATTGTAAAATAGCCCCACAGGTTTTGCAATCCCGATTGGAATGCCAAATGAAACCAAAACTGGAATTAATATAACCGCGGCACCTACACCGCCCAGGGAAAAAATAAAGGCTGCAGCAAACGATATTCCGCCAATCAGGTATTCAGTCATGGTGACAATTAATAAAGCGGATCAATATAATGCTTTTCCTGCTATATCACCGGAAAATTTGGATTTCATGCGAAATAAGTTTTGTATGGCTATTTAGAGCATCCCATAGAGTAAACCGCTGCATGTTGCCATTATTATAACCAAAGAAACATACACAACCGTCTTTTGAGTGCCAAGTACACCTCGTATAACCAGCATGTTAGGTAGCGACAGGGATGGTCCGGCTAACAGCAAAGCCAACGCCGGGCCTTTACCCATTCCTGAAGCAATTAACCCCTGTAAAATGGGTACTTCAGTCAGCGTGGCGAAGTACATAAATGTCCCAACTATGGATGCAAAAAAATTTGAAAAAAAAGAATTACCGCCAACCAGCCATTGAATCCATTCGTTGGGTATTATCCCTGCAATGGATTGTCCATCATGTGTTGAGCCTAAAAGAAAACCTGCCGTAACTACGCCAATTGCAAGTAAGGGTAAGATTTGTTTGGCAAAACCCCACGAAGAAATGGTCCACTCTTTGTTATCTTCATCTTTCTTATCCAACAGTGTTATGGTGCTTAAAGCGGCAATGCCAACAATCATAGGAACAAGCGGGGCGAGTTTGGTGTTTTCTATAAAATTTGATGCTATCAATGCGGATGCAACAGTGGCCAGGGCTGCTAATAAAACCCACTGCCATTTTATTTTAAGGATGCGGATTAATGAATAGCCAAGTAGGAGTGAGAAGAACCCGGTGATATACCATTTGTAGGCCCACAGATAGTACCAGGCACTTGAAGTATCTCCGCTAGCAGGACTGCCCCAATTGGCAAAAACCAATATTAAAACCAATGTAAAAAAGTGAAATGATGTTTGCCACATCGGACGTTTTTCAGGGGGCATTTCAATATTCATTTGTTCTTCGCGCTTAATTTTTTCTTCTTTCCGGTAAATCAGCGACATGACCACGCCGATAATAACGCTGAATGCAACAGCGCCAATAGTTCGGGCAACACCCATTTCAAAACCCAATATACGGGCGGTTAAAATGATAGCCAGAATATTTATTGCCGGACCAGAATACAAAAAGGCAATAGCAGGACCTAATCCAGCCCCACGCTTGTGAATACTTGAGAATAAAGGCAAAATGGTGCAGCTGCATACGGCCAGAATGGTACCGGAAACAGCTGAAACGGAATAAGCCAGCCATTTCTTTGCATTTGCGCCAAAGTAACGCAATACCGAGCCCTGGCTTACAAATACAGAAATTACCCCGGCAATAAAAAATGCCGGTAATAAGCACAAAATAACATGTTCACGTGCATACCATTTCACCAGGTCGAATGTTGCCGCTATTGCTGTGTTAAACCTTGCACTTTCTATGGGCAGGAAAAATGCCACCCCGAAAATAACAGCAATCCATAACAGGATTTTAAACTCTTTCTTAGGCTCCATTTTGCATTAATTATTGTATTTAGCGTTTCGTCTAAATCCGAAACATCCTATCAAATTTTTTTACAAGTATACCCTGATGATGTAGTATATGCCTACCAAAATGAATAATATGGCAATAATACGCCGGAACCATATTTCAAAGGTTTTTACCTTGTGGTATACATGGCCAATACCTGAAACTGTATAAGCTAACAGCCATGCAAAAATAACTACCGGAATCCCTGTGGCTATAGCAAAAATTACAGGCAGGTATAAACCAGAAGCACTGGCAACCGTCATGGGAACAAGCATGCCAAAGTACAACACGCCACTGTATGGGCAAAACGCCAATGCAAAAACTATTCCCAATAAAATTGCATCAATGAAATTCCATGAGCTTTTGTTTTCCATGCGGGAGGTTAATTTACCCAGCCCCGGAAAATTAATTCTAATAATTCCAAGCATGAAAATGCCAATGACAATAAGTAACGGCCCTAAAAATTTTTCACCGTATCGCTGGAAAAATCCGGAAAAACGGAACTGGTCGGCTCCCAAATAAATAATCAGAGCTATGGAAGTGTAAGTGATTGCCCTGCCAAGCGTATAAAGCAATCCGTTCAGGAAAACCCGGTTGCGGTTTTCGATATCTTTGCTGATAAAGCCAATAGCAGTGATGTTGGTAGCCAAAGGGCAGGGGCTGATGGCAGTCATCAGGCCCAGCACCAGTGCCGATATCCAGGGAGCAGAGTTGCTTTCCAATAGAGATGTTAGGAAATCATTCATCTTATTGTATTAATGCATCTACTTTTTCCTTAATAATTGCTTTGAATTTTTCGGGGTTGTTTCGGGCATACAAAAAGCCTTCATTGGTGAGGTTTATTTTGGTGTCACCTTTGATTATCAAGAGAGATTGGCCATCTACCTTAAGTTTCTCTGCCAGGGCTTTACTTGATTCCTCATCGAGATTGACCGACTGAAAAGTAACCTTGCCGCCATAGAGGCTTTCAATACTGCTTTTTGCTTCTGATTCCACTGCCTTGCAGGTTACGCAACGTGCAGAAAAGTGAAAATAGTAGGCCTCTACTTTTGTGGAAGCATTACTTGTTGATTCCTTGTTACCGGTTTGTGCATTGCACGACCAACAGCCCATAATCATTACAAGGGCAAAACTTATTAGTGAGATTTTTTTCATATGATTTAGTTTAAAATTTAAAATTATTATTGCCACAGATTCACAGATTATTAGGTGAAGAATAAAAACATTATTGCCACAGATTCACAGATTATTAGGTGAAGAATAAAAACATTATTGCCAC
>CAZUBW010000074.1:0-21468 GCA_964618645.1 uncultured Bacteroidales bacterium
TATTATCGAAGAGATTTTAAAATTGAATAACGAATAAAATTGCCAGCCCATAACACCCGGTCATACGCAATTGCCGCGCAGAAGGGTTGCTAAAATCAGTTCACTTGGCTATCTTTCCGGTAACACGACAAGCGAGCGCTCAGAAACGGCAACTGCGCATACCGCCGGCCGTTAGCTTTAAAAAACATCATGACACCTTCAATAAATTTGGCATTTTACAAGGAAAAAGACTGGCAACGATTTTTGGAATCTATTGATGACAGGGAAAGTCTGCATGATAGATGGAAGGATTGGCACAAAGCATACATAAAAAAAAAGAGTTAATTTCTCAAGGATTCCATGTTACTGATTTTGTAGTAGATATAGAAGAATTGATTGATTACTGTAAAATTATGGGAATACAGAACGATGGAAAAGCTCGTTCTGAGTTTGTATCAAATCGATAACCATAGATGTTTTTTTTTAAGTATTGCTTAACAAGAGCATTAAGAGTATAAAAAAATAATTCCACTGAAAATGGCAACAATGATAGCCTATTGCGGTTTGACATGTGACACTTGTCCTATTCATTTAGCAACATTTGAACAGGATAAATCTCGACAACGAGCTCTGAGAGAATCAATAGCCGAGCAATGTTCTAAGCTATATGGAATGAATTTACAACCCGAAGATATTACAGATTGTGATGGATGTCGGGCCAATACTGGAAGGATATTTTCGGGATGTTTAAATTGTGATATCAGAAAATGTGCAAGCAAGAAAAATATTGTTAGTTGCGTATTTTGTAATGATTATGCATGTGAGACATTAGAGAAACATTTTTCGCTTGACCCTGATGCAAAAATTAGGCTTGAAGAAATTCGACAGAAAAAAATTGAATAAAACAATGCACGACGGCACAACACGCGATATAAAACATTGTGGATTAAGTGGTTATTCAATCTTCTTGCCACGCATCAAGTTCAGTAGAACTGGACAAGAAAGTAGTCCGCAATCCCCAACGATTTCATACCGCCAACGTTGTAACCCATTGCAAAAGACAGATTTGCCAAAGACCATAGATTTTTGTAAATTTGTAAGAATATTACGCTATGCAAAGGCTTTTGACTGATAATATGGACAAAATAAACGCATTGTGCAAAAACCACAATGTCAGGAGTCTCTTTGCATTCGGATATGTTGTTACTGACAGGTTTAATGATAAAAGTGATATAGATCTACTGGTATCTTTTAATCCCATGGATCACGGTGATTATGCAGACACCTACTTTGAACTAGCTGAAAAATTCGAAATGTTGTTTAAAAGGCAAGTAGATTTAGTTACTGATAAATCTTTAAAAAATCCCTATTTTATAGACTCAGTTAATCAGACAAAGACTCTGTTATATGAATGTTGAGATTAAAAAGTACCTATTTGATATCAGCGAATCAATAGATTCTATTGAGAAATACTTGGGAGATAAACGTGATTTTAATGTCTATCTGGCTAACAAGATGTTGCGTAACTATTTTACATTATTAATCTATTTAGGACTAATTGTTTATCTGATTATGTTAATAAAGAAAATGATACTTAAAAAAAGCACATACCGCCAACACACACTATATAACAGTTGGGTATCAGTGGCTTGCGAGTGTTTGGTTCTCGCGTCAGCGTTCTTGTCGGTGGACAAGAACGCAGCCCGAAAACCCAACCGTTTCATATTGTCAAACGTTACCGCCAATGCAAAAAACACATCATACATAGATTTGAACGTTTTCTATACAGATTGATTTTAAAATGTATAAATTCTGTCGATTTCTATACAAAAGACACTATCTTTGTATAGAAATTTAAAAATACTTTACAAATGACAACTTGGGGATTAGCAGAATTGCCATTAAATATTGATTTAGAAACTAAAAGGGTTTTAAAAGCTTTACCCGGAGCACATGCTGCCTTAGCTGAGTTAAAAGGAATTGCATCGACAATACCCAATCAAAATATCTTGATTAACACACTTGGATTACAAGAAGCCAAAGACAGCTCTGCGATTGAAAATATTATTACAACGCATGATGATTTATTTAAATCTGAATTGAATCTTGACGCTTTTAAATCCCTTCAAGCTAAGGAGGTTCAGAACTATATTTCGGCACTAAAAAAAGGATTTGAACTTATAACAAATACTGGACTGCTCACAAACAATAGCATACTGCAAATCCAAGAAGTGTTGGAAGATAATAAAGCTGGATTTAGAAAATTGCCAGGTACTGCCTTGAAAAATGCTGCTACGGGTGAGACTATATACACTCCTCCACAAGATTATGAGGAAATAATGAGGTTAATGGCGAATCTTGAGCGATACATTAATGATTCAGAAATGCAAGATTGTGACCCATTAATTAAAATGGCAATTATTCATTTTCAATTTGAGAGTATTCACCCATTTTATGATGGTAATGGCAGGACTGGCAGGATAATAAACATATTATACTTGATTTTGGAAAAACTCCAATCATTGCCAGTTCTATATTTGAGCAATTATATTATTAAGCACAAACCTGAATATTACCGTCTTTTACAAAATATTCGAGATGAAAATTTGTGGGAGGATTGGTTATTGTTTATGATAAAAGGAGTTGAACAAACTGCAAAAGAGACAATAGAATTGATTATAAAAATTAAAGAGTTAATGCTTGATTATAAGCACCGACTTCGAGATAATTACAAATTTTACAGTCAGGATTTGCTAAATAATTTATTCAAACATCCCTATACAAAGATTGAGTTTGTAGTAAATGATTTGGGAGTATCAAGATTAACAGCTGCAAATTATTTAAACAAATTAGCTGAGGATAAAATGTTACGAAAAGATAAATTAGGGACTGGAAATTATTATATTAACGAGGAGCTATTTAACTTATTGACAAAGAGATAAAAATGCACAGGCGGTAACAATATAGGATTTAAGGCACAGTTGAGCCAAAAAAAGAGGCAGTAGGTAAGAGAACCCACTACCTCATTTCAGCGCTTAAGGTCCGAATACCCAAGCTCAATTGTGTTTTAAATCGTGTTGGGCTAAACCCTTGCAAATCAGCAGTAACGTATAAGGGGATTGAACCGGGAGCGTGTGTTTTTTACAAAGAAAATAAGGTGATAAATGGTCATTTTTATGCGATAACCGGATTCATGCTATCAGTGCCACTGGTTTTCATTCAGAGCAGTGCATACGTTTCCCGGTCAGCAAAAACGACGTTTTGGCTTTTTGTTGTCCCGTGATGTTGTATCGGGAGATATAGCTATCGCCATACTCCCGGAGAATATCGGCAATGGTAATTTGTTGTTGCATAGCTCCTGTATTCCTTTTAGTTTATCCAGCGGACAGACAACCTGGTCTGTCCCCAGCTGTTGTACATGGAGGTATTTCAGGGTATTGCTTAAATCGGCATGGCCCATCAGAAACTGCAATAGATAATTTCGTCAGTTTTGGAATCAATTACCGATTGCCAAATTGAAAGTTAAAATATTGGTAATAATGAACGTCTGGCACATAACATGCAGTCATATGCAATACGTTTAAAGCTTGAACAACAAAAAGAAAAAACTGCAATCAGCAAGGAAAAATTACCGGGAATCATAGTTTTAAATTATGACAGTTATTTATTATTCACTGCTGGCTTTTTGAAATATGGGACACAATATGTTTTTGATGATATAACCGGATAAATGTTGTTAGCACTAATTGATACTACATTGGCGTTTGAACTGGAAAGAATGCCATTAAAATGCTTCAGGCAAATTAAGCTTTTTTTTCGAGCATTACCAGGGTTTCCAGGTGATGGGTGTGGGGGACCATATCAAAGGGCTGGATGCGAACAACATTATAGGCTTCTGACAGCTGTTTCAGATCGAATGCCAGTGAAACCGGGTTGCAGCTGATATACAGTACCTTACGGGCGCCTGATCCGTTGATTGTTTTTTTAATTTCTATAAGTGTGCCTGATCGCGGGGGATCCAATGCAATCAGATCGGGCTTGCCATGCTCGTGCAGAAACCCAGGTTTGAACGTTTCCAGCACATCGCCGGTAATAAAGGTGGTATTGCTTATACCGTTCATCAGCGCATTGGCCCTGGCATCTTCCACAGCATACTCCGATCCTTCGATACCTGTAACATGCCTGGCACCTGCGGCAAGAAACAGTGCTATGGTTCCGACACCCGCGTAGAGGTCATATACATTTTCGCGCCCGGTAAGTTGCGACCATTGTGTGGCGGTTTCAAATATCTTTTCGGCCTGTCTTGCATTTGGTTGAAAGAACGAAGCGGCATGGATACGGAAACGGTTACCCCGTAGTATCTTGTGTGTATAGGGTTCGGTGTTGCCAAAGGAATGGATCTCTCCCTGCAGCTGACTGTGCGCATGCGAAGGGTGAATGGTCCAGCAAAGCGAAACAATGGCAGGGAATTCCTGTTGCAGTTTTCTCAGTAGCTGTTCTCTTTCGGCCTGTTTGTCGGTGTTAAAACCCACAACTACCTGTACCTCACCGGCGCGATTGGTACGAATAGAAATACTACGCAGGAAACCTGTTTTCAGCTCGTGGTTGTAAAACTCGAGCCCCTGTTCTATGGCATAAGATTTAACAAAGGCGCATATGGCACGCGAGGGTTGCTGTTGCAAAAAGCATTCACGGATGTCAATTACCTGGCCGGGTTCGGCATAACGGTGAAAACCAAGTGCCAGGCCGGTATTGTTGGGGCCGGTGTGCCGCGGATCGGGCAAAGGGTTTGCCGAAAAGGTATACTCTACCCGGTTCCGGTAATAATGTATGATAGGCGAAGGGATTACGGCAGGAACATCAGGAGTTTCTATCCCATAATGCTTGAGGGCATTACAAAGTATGGTGTGCTTCAGCACCAACTGGTAGTCGTAGTTGATATGTTGCCAGGGACAACCGCCGCATTGCTGGTGATGCATGCAGAAGGGCTCAACCCGGTGTGCCGAAGGGGTAACCACATCTACTACTTCGCCAAGTCTGAACCCCAGCTTTTTGCGGTGTAACAGAAAAGTCACCTCTTCGCCAGGTATGCCAAAGTCGATGTAATAGTTTTTACCTTCGAGGTTAGCAATGCTTCTTCCGGAAGAATGAATTTCGCCAAGCTGAATGGGCCCTCGTACAGTTTTTCGCTGAATATCCGTCATTAAACTCTTAATTACCGCCATTGTTCCCTGTCCCCAAAACGTGGGAGCCGGGATATTTATTTCAAATACACCACAAATATAGTGCAAAAGCGTAACGATGTTAAAACAGCGTGACTATGCCGGTTGACTTTTATGTGTCGTCAACGGCTCTGTTTTATGGGTTTTCACTTTTTATTTTTACATTTATACCGATTTGAACAATGTCATGACGAAAAAAATACTTGTAGTTTACTACACACAAACCGGACAGTTGCGCAATATTGTACAATCGTTAACAAAGCCTTTGGCTGATGATGGCGCATACGAATTGCATTTCGAGGAACTGAAACCCAAACCACCTTTCCCTTTCCCGTATAATGCCGATGAGTTTTTTCAGGTTATGCCCGAATCGGTTGCAGGTATACCTTGTGAGCTCGAGCCGTTATCGCTCAAGGGCGATGAACACTTCGACCTGGTAATGGTGGCCTGGCAACCCTGGTACCTGTCGCCCTCCATTCCTATACACGCATTTTTCCAGCATACGGTTGGAAAGGCACTGATAAAGGGCAAGCCCATAGTTACCATTGTTGGAAGTCGTAATATGTGGGTTATGGCCCATGAAACCATCAGGGGTTATATACGGGAGGCTGGCGGTAGGCTGGTTGGCAATATATTGTTTTACGACAAGGCGCCAAACCTGCTGAGTGTGGTGTCGGTAATCCGGTGGATGTTTCATGGCAAAAGCGAAAGGTACTTATGGGTATTTCCACCTTCGGGGGTTTCTGCCAAAGATATTGCAGGGGCGTCGGTTTATGGTGAGATCATCGGGGAGGCCTTTAACAAAGGTGGTTTCGATACACTTCAGCAGGAACTTGTTGCTGCCGGGGCAGTGGATGTTAAAACCAGCCTGGCCATGATTGAAAAAAGAGGAAAGGTTATGTTCAGGATCTGGGCGGATTTCATCCGGCGAAAAGGGGCTTATGGCGCAAAGTCGCGTGTATTGCGTGTCAGGATGTTTAAATACTACCTGCTGTTTGTTATTTACCTGGTTTCGCCTCTTGCATCGGCGGTTTACTGGCTGATAAAACCCTTCAGAAAGAAAACCATACAACAACAGATTAGTTTATACCAATCTGTTTCATGTGAATGATTGTTTTTTTTAGCTTTGCACCTTGTTTTTTCATTTACTGAATATTTTTTGTACATTCATCTCGGATCAATGTACATATTGCTAAAGTTTAATTTTTTTTTCTATGTCGCACGAGGTCTACATTACCAACATTGCCAAGTTCTTACCCAATAAACCGGTTTCCAACGACGAAATGGAGGAATATCTCGGAATGATTGATAACCGGCCTTCAAAAGCCCGAAGAATTGTTCTCAGAAACAATGGTATTGTTAACCGTTATTACGCGCTTGAAAAGGGTGGTAAAATAACCCATTCGAATGCAGAATTGGCTGCTGAAGCCGTTAAAATGTTGTTTAACAATCGATTTAAAAAAGAGGACGTACAGTTCCTGGCATGTGGCACAGCTTCACCCGATCAGATTATGCCCTCGCATGCATCAATGGTTCATGGCTTGTTGGATATTCCTGCTGTTGAGATTGCCTCATTTGCCGGTTCGTGTTGTGCCAGTATTCAGGCGCTGAAGATGTGCTATCTTTCTGTTCTGGCAGGAAGCACTGAAAATGCTGTATGTACCGGTTCCGAAACCCTTTCGCACTGGATGCTGGCGAAATACTTTGAAAAAGAAACCGAAAACGAAGCCAAACTCAAAGAAAACCCTCTGCTGGCTTTTGAAAAGGAATTTCTCAGGTGGATGTTGTCGGATGGTGCCGGGGCAGTGCTGCTGGAAAATAAGCCATCGGGTGACATGAACCTGAAAATTGAATGGATTGATATACGTTCGTATGCCAGTGAAAGGGAAACCTGTATGTATGCCGGAGGAGATAAGGGTCCCGATGGAAAAGTGTTGGGCTGGTGCCGGTTTGAGCCGGAGGACTGGCTGAACAAGTCGATTTTTTCATTAAAGCAGGATACGCGTATGCTGGGCGATTTTATTGTTAAAATTGGCGGACGCTTCCTGAAGGAGATCATTACAGAAAGAAATCTCGATATTGCCACGGTGGACTACTTTCTTCCCCATCTTTCCTCGGAGTTTTTCAGGGAACCCATCTTCAAGGAATTAGCGGCTATTGGCATTGACATTCCCAGGGAAAAATGGTTCACCAACCTTATCAATGTAGGCAATGTGGCCACCGTATCGTTTATATTGATGCTCGAAGAACTCATCCGCACACGCGACCTGAAGAAGGGGCAGAAGATATTACTGCAGGTACCGGAAAGTGCCCGGTTCACCTATGCATATGCGCTGCTTACCGTATGCTGAAGGAAGAGCCAAGAACCAAGACCTGCCTGCCGGAGCGGCAGCGCAGGCAGGGCCAAGAGCCAAGAGCCAAGAGCCAAGAGCCAAGAGCCAAGAACCAAGAACCAAGAGCCAAGAACCAAGAACCAAGAACCAAGAACCAAGAGCTAAAAGCCAATAGCCAATAGCCAATAGCCAATAGCCAATAGCCAATAGCCAATAGCCAATATATATGGCATAAAGTCTAAAACAGATGAAGATAGAAGAGGTTCCACAGGACAAGGGCTATCTGATTGAAGGCAGGATTAGCGATGTAAATTATGTGGTGGACAAGGATGGCCATTATACCAGTGTTCAGAGCAAGGGCTGGTATCCTAAAAACGATGCCATGAAGCTGGCCTGGGAAGATGTTTTTGAACGTGCCGAAGCAGCCCGTGCCAAAATTTTAGCAGGCAAACTTAGTCCACTTGCCTTTTATATGGAAATAAACCTTATGGATGTTGCCATCCTGGCTTCCTATACAGGTATTTCCAGGTGGAAGGTCAGGCGGCATCTGAAGATGAGGATATTCAGAAAACTTAAGCCTGAAATAATAGCAAAGTATGCCGAAGCATTGAACCTAACACCCGATGAACTGGTTAGTATACAAAAAGTGAAAGAGATTGTTTTGAAACATGAAAGTTGATTTTCAACACCACCAGGCAGCCCACTGCGAGAACGGTGTAACCGCTAACCTGCTTAACTTCTACGGCGTAACCCTCAGTGAACCCATGGTTTTTGGAATAGGATCGGGGTTCTTTTTTTCGCATATGCCATTTATCAGGCTCAATGGAATGGCAGTTACTTCGTTCAGGGTGCTCCCGGGATGGATATTTAAACGTGTAACGCGCAGGTTGGGTATTGGTGTAAAAAGGCTTAAATTCAGAAACCCCGATTTAGCCATGCGTGAACTCGACCGCCTGTTGGAACAAAAAATACCGGCAGGCATGCTGGTTGGGGTGTTTCAGTTATCATACTTTCCGAAAGAATATCGTTTCCATTTTAACGCGCACAATATTACGGTATTTGGTAAGGAAAACGACCAGTACCTGGTTAGTGACCCGGTTATGGAGCATATCGAAACCCTTACCTACGCTGAACTAAAAAAGGTCAGGTATGCCAAAGGGACTTACCAGCCGGGCGGACGTATGTATTATATTACGTATGTTCCCGATAATATTGACATAAAGCCTGCCATAATAAAAGGTATCAGGCAAACAGCAAAGGATATGCTTACTATACCCGTGCCTATGTTCGGCATTAAAGGCATAAGATTTCTGGCCCGGCGTATGCGAAAATGGCCTGAAAAAATGGGTGCAAAGAAGGCTGCGCTGAACCTGGGTCAGGTTATTCGGATGCTCGAGGAGATCGGTACGGGAGGTGCAGGATTCCGCTTTATGTATGCAGCTTTTTTGCAGGAATGTGCGGTACATCTGCAAATGCCCTGGCTAAACGGGTTAAGCCAGGAAATGACCGCAATTGGTGATCAGTGGCGCGATTTTGCCGTGCAGGCTGCCCGGTGTTTTAAAAACAGGGATAAAGGTAACACCTCGTACGATTCACTTGCCGACATACTCATTACCATTGCCGGGCGTGAAGAAAAAGTCTTTCAGCAACTGCGTAACCACTTTGGAAGATGAAGGAAAACGTAGCCATACATATCGAAAACCTCACCAAAATATACAAGGGGAGTCCGGTAACGGCGGTGGACAAGCTCACCCTGGACATATTCGAAGGTGGCATTTTTGGATTGCTCGGGCCCAATGGGGCGGGTAAGACAACCACTTTACGTATATTATGCGGACTTATTGCCCCAACCAATGGTATGGTAACCATTGGTGGTTACTCGCTTAAGGATGATCTGGCCAGGATAAAGCGCATAATTGGTGTGGTTCCGCAGGAAATTGCTCTTTATCCAACACTCACCGCACGGGAAAACCTGGGAATATTTGGTGGAATCTGCGGGTTAAAGGGGGCAGATCTGCGATTGCAGATTGACAAATGGTTGCATGTATTCGGACTGACAAAGCATCAGCATCAGCAGGTGGGCCAATATTCGGGCGGTATGAAACGAAGGCTGAACCTGATTGCAGGGTTACTGCACAACCCCCGGATACTATTCCTGGATGAGCCTACAGTAGGCGTGGATGTGCAATCGAAAAATGTGATTATCGAAAACCTCATGGAAATTAACCGGGGAGGGACGACCATTGTATATACCTCGCATTACCTTGAGGAAGCTGAACAGTTGTGTTCCCACCTGGCCATTATTGATGCCGGGCACATTATTTTGCAGGGAACGCTTAACGAAATACAACTGGAAAACAAAACCCACAAGCGGCTCGAGGATATCTTCCTGGAACTGACGGGCAAGGATTTAAGAGATTAAGCTATGCGCACTTTTTGGAAACTGGTATATAAGGATTCGCTGGTGCTGATCCGCGACAGGGGAGGGCTGGCCATGCTGTTTGTGATGCCGCTGGCGCTTGTACTGATAATGACCAGCCTTCAGAATAACACTTTTAATGCCATTAACGAAAGCGGGATAAACCTGCTATTGCTTAACTACGATAACGACTCATTGGGAAAAGCTATTGAAAAAGAAATAGTCCGGTCGAATTTCTTCAACGTACACCACGAAATTGACGGACAACGGCCAACCGAAGAACAGGTTAGGGAAGCAGTTACTGAGGGGCATTTCCAGTTTGGCATGGTTATTCCGGAGAATGCCACTGAAATTATCCGTAAGCGTGTGAAGGCAAACGTCGAACGAGTTTTTTCGGGCGACAGCCTTTATAACACCGCGACAGCGGATTCGGTGGTGATCATGTTGTATGTTGACCCCGTTACCAAAAGTTCACTGCGCTCTTCACTGCAAGGTTCTATTCGCGAGTTTTCGTCAAAAATCGAATCACGGATTGTTCTCAATGAACTAACGCGCGAAATCAATGAAAAGATGATGATGCCCCTGGCCAACCTGAATTTGTTGAACCAGGAGGCTGTTTCGTATCGCGAAGAGTATGTCACCCGGGGAGATAATGGCACGATACCCAATGCCGTTCAGCACAATGTGCCGGCATGGACACTGTTTGCCATGTTTTTTATTGTGATCCCTTTTGCCAGCGCCATGATTAAGGAAAGAGAAGATGGCAGCCTGTCCAGGCTATTGACATTACCCTGCAACTATGCCTCCATACTTATCAGTAAAGTTGCGGTATACCTGTTGGTATGTTTTTCGCAGTTTATCCTGATTATGCTGATGGGGATTTACCTTTTCCCGGCCATAGGCCTGCCTGCCCTTGAACTGAACGGACACTTGCCTGCACTGTCGGCTTTGGCTGTGGCGGCATCTTTTGCGGCTATTGGTTATGGGATAGCAGTAGGTACCATTGCCCGAACCCATCAACAGGCAGCGGTATTTGCTTCGATATCGGTGGTTATATTGGCAGCCGTAGGTGGTATTTGGGTGCCTGTTTTTATTATGCCCCCATTTCTGCGTGAAGTCAGCATAATTTCACCCTTGAACTGGGGATTGAATGGGTTTTATGACATCCTGGTCCGTGGCGCCCGTTTTGCCGATGTATATCCGTATGCCCTGTGGCTGATGTTGTTTTCTGCAGTGTGTTTTTTGGTAGCACTATACTGGCACCATACCCGGAAAATGCTTAACTGAACCGGCCGATTCATATCAGTGAAACGGGTGATATTTTTACAGGCGTAAGGGTTATTTCGCCTGTTTTTTTGTTTACTTTTTATAACTTGCACGGTTTTAACGGGCCGGGATAATTTTAACCAGGCCATAAACCCTATGTAACCAGCAGGGGATAAAGCTGAATGATGATATCAATTACTTTTCACGCATGGAAGAATTAATTAAGCAGTTGAAGCAGGATATTATTGAAGCGCTTTCGTTGGAGGATGTGGTGGCAGATGATTTTGACGCCGATACCCCCTTGTTTGTCGAAGGGCTTGGCCTCGATTCCATTGATGCACTTGAGCTGATTTTGCTCATGGAACGCAAATATGGTGTAAAAATTGAAGATCCCAAAGAAAGGCGCAATGTGTTGCGTAATGTGCGGGCTATGGCTGAGTGCATTATGAATCATCGAAAAGAACAGCAATAATGTACCCAAGGGTTTTTGTTACCGGTGTAGGCATTATTTCGTCTATTGGCAGCGGTACCGCGGAAACCCTTGATGCACTGCGGAATGGCAAAACGGGCATTGGCAGGTTAACACACTTTGTATCTGCACATGATAACATTCCGGTTGCTGAAGTTAAGTTCAATAACCAGGCTTTGGCCGGCATGGCAGGTTTTGCCGGCAATGCTGCCAGGGAATCACGCAATACCATGCTTTCGCTCATTGCCGCCTGGCAGGCTGTAAAGTCGTCGTCCTGGGAAAGAAATCCTCATTTGCCAACCGGTGCTGTATTTGCCACCACCGTTGGCGGAATGGACCTGAATGAACAGTATTACAAATCGTTGCTCGAAAGCGATGCACACAAGGATATGATATCGTTATTCGACAGCTCCGACTGTACGGAAAAACTGGCCCGACGCTTTGGCATTCAACAGTTGATTTCTACAGTTTCCACGGCCTGTTCGTCTTCGGCCAATGCTATATTACTGGGTTCGAGGTTTATCCGAAACCGCCTGGTTAAGCGTGTGCTGGTCGGGGGGAGTGATGCACTGACAAAATTTACCATCAACGGGTTCAACGGATTGGAAATATTGTCGCCTACTGGTTGCCGGCCGTTTGATCTGTGCCGCAACGGATTAACCATTGGAGAAGGTGCCGCTGCCCTTGTCCTCGAATCGGAGGATTCTGCCGATCCGTCATCTATTATTTGCGAGGTAAAGGGCTATGCCAATATCAACGAGGCCTACCATGCCACATCTTCGGCAGCAGACGGATCGGGGGCCATAATGGCCATGACAGGCGCGTTGAAAGCTGCAGGGCTTACTCCGGCCGATATCAGTTACATTAACGCCCATGGCACCGGAACCCAGGTAAACGATTTGTCGGAGGGCTTTGCCATTTCAAAGGTTTTTGGCGGAAAATTGCCTCCGGTGAGTTCAACGAAGTCATTTACGGGTCATACCCTTGGTGCAGCAGGCGCTATTGAAGCTGTTATTGCGGCATTGGCTATTCAACAACAGGTGATCATCCCCCAGGTGAATTTTGGTCAGCCCATGGCTGAGGTTGCCATACAGCCTCAACTGACTATGACACCTGCCCGGATTGACCATGTAATGTCGAATTCATTTGGATTTGGCGGAAGTAACACCACCCTTATCTTTTCAAAAGTCTGATATGAGAGCAGTGATTGTGGCACAAAGCGCTATTTCGCCTCAGCATACCCATGATGCTGAGCATTTTCCTGCTGTGGTGAACGAGGTAATATCCAACCGGCTAACCTGTATTGAACCTGAATACAAGTTGCTGATTAATCCAATGCAGCTCAGGCGCATGCCCAGGATACTGAAAATGGGACTTGCAGCATCGCAGTTGTGTGTTAACCGTTCAGGGGGTATCAGACCCGATGGCATAATAGTAGGTACAGGTCTGGGATGTCTTGACAACCTCGAGAAATTTCTGCTGGAAGTACTGAATACCAACGAACGTATCACCAGCGTTCTTCCTTTTATAAATTCAACTCACAATGCGGTAGCCGCGCAAATAGCGCTTATGCAGCAAAACCAAAACTACAATGTAACTTATTGTCATCGGGGGTTTTCGTTTGAAACAGCCCTGCTTGATGCCTTGATGATGATAAACGAAAACAACGAAAATCATATACTCGCTGGTGGAATTGATGAATGCACCAACGACTTCATGCAGTTATACAGTTACCATGGTACATGGAAACAACCTGGCAGCAATTTAGCGCTTTTGTCGGAAAAAACGAACGGAACCATTGCGGGTGAGGGCGCTGCTTTTTTTATGCTTTCGGGGAGTACTGCTTATACAGGCCAGCAAGTGATTATTGAAGGCGTGCACACCTTTTTTACCCCGGATGGTGACACCATGGCTGTAATTGAAGCTGAAATATCGCGCTTTTTAAACGGTTGTCGGGTTGGGAAGAACAACCTGGCGGGCGTTTTGTTGGGGTTAAACGGAGATATTAATCACGATGCGGTGTTTTATGAGTTAATGGACAGTTATTTTGGGCCTGATGCTGAGCCTTTATATTACAAACATTTGTGCGGCGAGTACTATACCTCATCGGCCTTTGCTCTTTGGCTTGGATCGACCCTGTTACGCGATAAGCAAATTCCCGCAATGGTGAGAGTGAGAAAGGGCAAGCTTAGTGCATTAAAAAACCTGTTGATTTATAACCAGGTAAACAATACCGAACACACACTCATTTTGCTCAGCTATGGCCATTTATGATGTAGTGATTATTGGCAGCGGATTGGGTGGGTTGCTATGTGGTAACATACTCAGTAAGGAAGGATTTAATGTATGCCTGGTTGAAAAGAACCATAAACTTGGCGGATCGTTACAAACTTTTGGTCGCAAGGGCTGCATTTTCAATACCGGCCTGAATTATACCGAAAGTCTTGCCGAAGGCCAGGTGCTGCATCAGTATTTTAAATATTTCGGGTTAACGGATAAGCTTAAGATCAGAAAGCTCGATGAGGACGGATTCGAAGTATTGGATTTTCCCGACGGGAGGTACCGGTTTGCCATGGGGAGGGAGCATTTTGTTGAATCGCTGGCAGCGGATTTTCCGTCGGAGAAAAACGGACTTAAAGCCTATACCCGGAGGATTAGTGAAATTTGCCAGGCAATTTCGATGTATACCTTTTCTGAAAAGCAGACCAACCTGATTGATAACACCAACATGGCCATAGGCGCGGCGGATTATATCAGCTCAGTAATCGGCAATAAAAGGTTGCAGCAGATTTTGGCCGGGAACAATATGCTTTATGCAGGAAACGCTTACAAAACACCCTTGTATATTCATGCGCTGATCAACAATTCGTTTATCGAAAGTGCCTGGCGAATTGTAGACGGAAGTCACCATTTGGTGAACATTCTGGCCGAAAACATTGTTCGTAATGGTGGAACCATAGTTACCAAACAGCGTGTAAATGGCTTTGTAATGGCAAACGGAATGGTAAGCGCGGCACAACTGGCCAATGGCGAAAGAATTGAGGGGAAGCATTTTATCGCTAATTTTCACCCCGATCACCTGCTCAATATGTTTGAGCCCGGAGTCTTCAGGAAAACCTTCCGGACGCGGCTGAATAACATGGAAGATACCATGGGCATGTTTTCGTTGTATTTGGTTTTCAAAAAAAATGCCGTACGGTATAGCAATGCCAATTTTTATCATTTCAACCAGGACAATGTTTGGGTGGCTTCGGATTACAACCTGGATAAGTGGCCACAGAACTACCTGTATATGCATACCGCCATGAAGCAAACTGACTATGCATCCAGCGGTGTAGTGCTGACCTATATGAGTTACGCCGAATTGAAACAATGGGAGCATACCTATACAGGCAACCGTGGTGATGAATACCTGGCATTTAAAGAGGCAAAAGCTTCCAGGCTATTGAATGCATTGGAAAAGCAATTCCCGGGAATAAGCAGTAATGTTTCAGCCCATTATACCTCCACTCCGCTAACTTGGCGCGATTACACCGGAACCAGGGCGGGTTCGGCCTATGGTGTGCTGAAGGATTACAACAGGCCGCTGGAATCGCTTCTTGTGCCCAGAACGCAGGTTCCCAATCTATTGCTTACCGGCCAGAATATCAATGTTCATGGCATATTGGGCGTGACTATCAGTTCGTTTGTTACCTGTTCCGAGCTGATTGATATGCAATACCTGGTTAAAAAATTAAAAGCATGTTGAAAAGGGTTAATCGTATCTTTGCGATATGAAATATGATGTGATTGTTATCGGAAGCGGGCTGGGTGGATTGGAATCGGCCTATATCCTGAGCAGGGAAGGATATAATGTGTGTCTTATTGAAAAGAATGATCAGCTGGGAGGTTGCCTTCAGACTTTTACCCGCAGAGGTGTCATTTTCGATACCGGGATGCATTATATCGGCAGCATGGACAACGGTCAGGTACTCAATAAGTTTTTCAGGTACTTTGGCCTTACCAGTAAGCTGAAATTGAAAAAGCTTGATGAGGATGGATACGACGTAGTGCGTTATGACGGAAAGGAATATAAACTTGCCATGGGATATGAGCGCTTTTTGGAAACCCTTGTTGCCCATTTCCCAAAAGAGCGGGAGGCGCTGGAAAAATATACAGCCAAATTGCATGAAATAAGCAACGCGGTTGACCTGTATAACCTCCGTGATTTTGCCGGCGTCAGTAATCAATATATGAGCTATTACGCGCAGGGCATTGATTCTTTTCTCGACAGCATTACCGGTAATCAAACCCTGAAAAGCGTTTTGCTTGGTACCTCGCCTTTATACGCAGGGGTGAAGGACCGAACCCCGCTTTATATTCCCATGATTATCCATTCGTCGTATATTGAAAGTGCTTACCGCTTTATCGATGGCGGATCACAGATCAGCGACCTGCTTGAACAGTCGATCCGGGATCATGGGGGTACCATCATGCGAAATGCTGAAGCGACAAAAATGTTTTTTAACGGGAATGTTCTTACAGCTGTTGAGGTTAACCACCAGGAAAAAATAGAAGGGAAACTTTTTATTTCCAATGTTCACCCGAAGCATTTGCTTGAGCTGGCCGGTGATTCACCTTTCAGACCAGCCTACCGGAAGCGGATTGAAAGCATTGAGGATACATTTGGTATTTTCACCCTTTACCTGGCGATGAAAGAAAAATCGTTCAGGTACATCAACCATAACTATTATCACTTTGATACACCCAATGTTTGGGATGGTGAGAATTATAACGATACCACCTGGCCCAAGGGCTATATGATGCATTTTTCACCCGGATCGAAAGACCCGGAATATACAGATGCCATTATTGTTAACACCTACATGAAGTGGAGCGACATTGAAAAGTGGGAAAATACCACAGTTGGCAAAAGGGGCAGCGATTACAGGGAATTCAAAAAAAGGAAGGCGGAAAAAATGCTGGACATCCTCGAACGGAATTTTCCCGGCATCAGAAGTTACACAAGCAATTATTATACATCCACTCCCCTGACTTACCGCGATTATACTTCCACCAGCAAAGGTTCGATATACGGAATACTCAAAGACTACCATAACCCGTTAAAAACCATCATTGTGCCCCGAACCAGTGTTTCCAACCTGTTTTTGACAGGTCAGAATATCAACATCCACGGCGTTATTGGGGTAACCATCAGCGCCATTCTTACCTGTGGCGAGATACTGGGTATGCCTCACCTGTTAAAAAAAATGCAAGATGCCCTCTGAGAAGAAAAAGAAACGGAGAACCGGGCGATTCGTTTTACTGGTATTTTTGCTGCTTATTGCTGCTTTTGTACTTTATTTTGCCATAGTGGCCATTGATCGTCCGCCGGTAATTGAAGACCATTCGAGTCTGACCATTAAAAGGATTGAACCGTCAGCGGGTACCTATATTTATGGCAAAAGCTGGATGCGCAAAAGTGAAACCGGTTTATGGGAACTTTACCTGGCGGGAGAGCCCTTTGAGCGGGGTGTTGCTTTTGGTCAGCTTACCCGCGAATTGCTATACTACCAGGAGACGTCGTTTGTGGAGCAGATAAGGGAATTGGTGCCTTCAGACGGTTACCTGAAACTGCTCAAGTATTTTACAGCCTTTTTTAACCGGAATCTCGACAAACATATCACCGATGAATACAAGGATGAAATCTACGGAACCTCATTTGCCTGCAGTAACGAATATGATTTCATCGGCACCGGATACCAGCGCCAGTTGAACTATCATGCCGCCCACGACATCGGACATGCATTGCAGGGATTGAACCTTGTGGCATGCACCGCTTTCTCGGTTTGGGACGGATGCTCATCGGATTCATCTTTGCTGGTAGGCCGCAATTTCGATTTTTACATGGGTGACAAGTTCGCGGAGAATAAAATCGTCTGCTTTGTAAACCCCGACAAAGGTTACCGTTTTATGACGGTTACCTGGGCCGACCTGATTGGCGTGGTGTCGGGTATGAACGAAACGGGGCTTACTCTTACCCTGAATGCTTCAAAATCAACCATTCCTACCCAGGCAGCAACACCCGTTACCCTGCTGGCCAGGGAAATACTGCAATATGCCTCAACCATTGGTGAGGCATACGATCTCGCTGAAAAACGAAAGCTGTTCGTTTCAGAGTCGATCATGGTTGGGTCGGCACGCGATGGTATGACCGCCATAATTGAAAAATCGCCCGATAAAATGGACATTGTGTATTCCCGTGCCGACAGGATTATTTCTACCAATCATTTTCAGGGCGAAGTATTTAAAGCCGACGAGATTAACCAGGAAAATATCCTGGGGTCCGATTCCTATGAACGCTATCAGCGCGTGCAGGAATTACTCGACAGGAATCCAAAACCCGACGTTGCCGGTGTGGCTGCCATACTGCGAAATCAACAGACGCTTGGCGATTCGGATGCCGGAATGGGTAATCAGTTGGCTATAAATCAGTTAATTGCCCATCATTCGGTAATATTCAGGCCCGAAAAACTGCAGGTATGGGTTTCAACGTCGCCCTGGCAGCTGGGCAGGTATGTTGCCTATGACCTTAACAAAATATTCAAACTCACTGTTGACAGTATTGCCAGTGGCAGAGAACTTTACATAGAAAACCTTACCATACCTGCTGACACCTTTTTGGGAACAAAATCGTATCTTAACTTTACCGAATATCGTTCCATGTCCAGGCAGCTTTCGGGTTATAAAAAAGAAAAAAGTCCGCTGCCACAGGGGTTTGAAATGCAATATATAATGAAAAACCCATCGTTGTATTCGGTTTATGTGAACCTGGGTGAATATTACCTTGAGCTAAACGATCGTGCCAGGGCCTACGAATACTATCGTGAGGCTTTGCGCAGAAAGCTTCCGGGCGAAAATGCACGCAGGGACCTTGCTGAAACAGCCGATGAAATTTATAGTAAAATAAATCATGACAATACCCGACATTGAAACCAGAAGTTTAGACGAAATCAGCGCTTTCCAGGAACAGGAACTGGCAAAATTGCTGGATTACCTTGAAAAAAACTCAGCCTTTTACGGGCGCATGTTTAAAAAAAACGGGATTGATATCCGCGGGGTGAAAAGCCTCGATGACCTGGCAAAACTTCCGTTAACCACAAAAGAAGACCTGCAGAAGCACGGTTCGGATTTTATTTGCGTAAGCAGGGATAAAATTATTGATTACATCACCACGTCGGGAACACTCGGCGAACCGGTTACCTTTGCCATGACTGATCACGATCTTGACAGGCTGGCCTACAATGAATACCTGGGGTTTAAGTGTGCCGACTGTACCAGCAGCGATGTAATTCAGCTGATGACCACCATTGACAGGCGGTTTATGGCAGGATTGGCCTATTTTCTGGGATCGAGAATGCTTAAATCGGCCATGATCAGGGTTGGCAATGGCATACCCGAGTTGCAGTGGGATTCGATATTACGTTTTTCGCCAACAACCTTGATGGCAGTTCCATCGTTTTTGCTTACCATTATTGATTATGCCGAAAAAAACGGGATCAACTACCACGCGTCAAGCGTTAAAAAGGCTATTTGTATTGGCGATTCATTGCGGAACCCTGATTTCACACTCAATACCCTGGGCCGGAAAATTTCAGAACGGTGGCCAGAACTTAAACTGTATTCAACCTACGCATCAACCGAAATGGCTACCTCATTTACGGAATGCGGACAGGGAAGGGGAGGGCATCATCACCCCGACCTGATTATAGTTGAATTTCTGGATGAGAATGATAAACCCGTTCCTCCGGGAATGCCGGGTGAAGTTACCATAACAACACTGGGTGTGGAAGGCATGCCACTTTTACGCTTTAAAACCGGGGATATATCTACGGCACATGTTGAACCCTGCGCATGTGGCAGAAATTCTATCCGGCTGGGTCCTGTCATCGGGCGGAAAAAGCAAATGATCAAATACAAGGGAACAACACTATACCCGCCGGCTTTATATGATATTCTCGAAAATATTGAGGGAGTTAAGAATTATGTGGTTGAGATATATACCAACCAGATAGGAACCGACGAGATACTCATCAGGGTTGGCTCAACGGATCATTCCGAGAGTTTCGAAAAAACCATCAAGGACCATTTCAGGGCTAAACTGCGCGTAGCGCCATCGGTATCATTCGAAACTGTTGATTATATCAGTAGCCTGCAGCATCCGCCCATGAGCCGTAAACCGGTAAAACTCATCGACAGGCGGTAATTTTTCGGGTAAGATTGCTACCATCTGAACTATGCATAAATTTTTGTAAATTAGCCATACAACTAAAAACCTAATCACCATGAAAAGTAAATTGATATGTGTTCTGCTGACATTGGCCTTTGGCATTCAGGGAATAAGCCTGGCACAAGATAAAGCTAAAGCCAAAGATGAAAAAGCCATTACCTGGTATGGTATTGATTATACCCTGGCCAAATTCACACTGGTTACGGAAGAACCGTCTGTCATTGTTAACCAATATCTTAAGTCGATCAACCAGTTGATTCAAATGGAGCCGACGAAATACGACCTGAAAAAATGGTTTAATAAAACCGAAACGAAAATTGACCTCGATCAGGTGAATGAACGCAATAGTAAAATTGATCCGGCAACCCTGGTAATTAATGACGAGCATACAATTACGCCCGATGAGGTGAAAAAAGTGGTATCAGCCTATAAAACGCAGGGCCCTGGTCTTGGCCTTATTTTTGTTGCAGAGAACCTGCATAAAGTAACCCAAACCGGAAGCTATTATGTTGTGTTTTTTAACCAGGATACCAAAGAAATCGTTTATTCACAGCGTTTTGTAGCCAAAGCCGTGGGTATTGGTTTCCGGAATTACTGGGCCGGCTCGGTTTACAATATTATGAAGATATGGCTGAAAGCAAAAGAATAGAATTGATTTATACGCACCCTGTCAGGTACGGTATTTGTTTGAACAATCCATATTAATAATTGAAATAGTATGACTATGAAAAAATTTGCAGTAACATTTTTGGCCCTGTTTGTTGTTTTTATTGCCGGCGCATGGGCAAACAAAACAACCGTTACCATTAAAGCGCCGGCCGAAGTGAAAGCAGGAACCGAGGTGACCATTGTAATTGACGTGGTACACAAAGGGAATAGCAAGTCGCATTATACCAATTGGGTGTACCTGAAGATTAACGGAAAGGAAGTTCAGCGCTGGGAATATAACAAAACCAAGCTTCCGCTTACCGAGAACTTCTCAATAGAGTACAAGGTAGTGGCTAATGAAACCCTTAACATTGAAGCAGAGGGGCATTGTAACATTCACGGTTCAACCGGTAAGAAAACAGCTGTAATAAAAATCACCCAATAAAACACTGGTTATGTATTCATTAATTATGCCTCTGGGAATCATCAATATGGTGCTGGTAGCCATACAAGTGCTTGGCGGGTTAAGAATACTTAAAATATCTTTCAAAGCCCACAAGTATTTTGGCATAGCCCTGGGTGTGTTTGCCTTTTTGCATGGAGCTATAGCTATTATTTATACGTGAGAAAAAGCTGTGAGCTGTGAGCTGTGAGCTGTGAGCTATGAGCTATGAGCTGTGAGCTGTGAGCTGCTAGCTGTGAGCTGTGAGCTGTGAGCTGTGAGCTGTGAGCTGCTAGCCGTTAGGCAGCAACCAGCAACCAGCAACCAGCAACCAGCAACCAGCAACCAGCAACCAGCAACCAGTACCCAGCAACCAGCAACCAGCAACCAGCAACCAGCAACCAGCAACCAGCAACCAGCA
>CAZUBW010000075.1:0-13834 GCA_964618645.1 uncultured Bacteroidales bacterium
AAAAGTACAAGTATTATAACTTTAGAGGTATTAGCTTGAAGGGCTTATGGCCCGGGCTTAATTCATCTGTGGATTTTCGGGGAAGTTGGCCCACATCTGGAATTTTTTGCCCAGCTTGTTGAGGGCTTTATTCCAGAAGAACTTGTTCATGGGGGTCATGATTTCTTCAGGCGCTATGTCGGCAACTACCCAGGCATTATTGCTAAGTTCATCTTCGAGCTGGTTCGATTGCCAGCCACTATAACCCAGGAAGAACCTGATGTTTTCGTTGTTCAGACTACCCGATTCAAGCAGGCGCCGGATCACATCAAAATCACCTCCCCAGTATATGTTTTCAATTACCTTAATACTGCCGGGAATGATGTCACCCATCGTGTGGATATAATGAAGGGTATTCGTCTGAACGGGTCCGCCGAGTGAGACAAAGGCGTTCACCGGTGGAAAATCTGTCATTATTTCATTCACCTTCATGTTCACTGGTTTATTGAGCACAAAGCCCACGGTCCCCTCTTCGGAGTGTTCGGTGATCAGGACAATTGACCGTTTGAAATAGTTGTCCAGCAGAAAGGGCTCAGAGATGAGAATCCTGCCCTTTTGCGGAAGAAGCGTATTCCCGGTCTGAAAAAAGTCATAATGAATCTGCATGGATGCCTGTTTTTATAGCAATTCAGGTACAAAATTCGTTCCAATTCAACACTAACACAAAAATAGGTCATAAAGTTTTTCATTACGAGGGTTTCCAAAAGCAAACATTTCGTGTTGGAAAGGTTTGAAGCAGGGTTGACCCATAGCCGCCAAGCTAAGAAATTTTCAGAATGTAATAAAACTAACAGTTATATCAACACTGGTTTGGATTCTTTTAACTTGATAATCTGCCGGGCACACATACCCGGCATTTTTAAACACAAAGCACTCAAGGCGAAATCGACACTAAGAACACCAAGAACCAAGAACACGAAGGAAAGAGGCTGTCTAAAAAGTCATAAAAAGAGCGTAGTCTGGAGACTACGCTCAGCATACAAAGCTAACATTCAGCACAATGCGCTAGGCGCAGTTTGTAACTACGCCTAACAAAATGACTTTTTACACAGCCTCTCTTGGTGTTCTTAAACTTAGTGGTCTTAGTGAAGTTTTTTCCTCGTGCACTTCGTGTTTAAAAAAATACTGCCAAGCAAAGCGCTGGCAGCGTATGGTAAAAACCGTATTAACCATTGAATATCAGTACTGTAAAAATATTAGCTTGACGGCAATGGGGTTGACCGGGCAGAACAAGCAGACACAAAAGCAATTCTGTCAGGTGGCTTTTGTATGCACAGGACAAAATTTACAGGGCTATGAGCGGGACGGTCATGAAATTTATCCCTGAGGTGGTTAGCCGTTAAAGGAAATTTTAAAATTGTCCGGGGGAAAAGATGATAGAAATTTTAAAACAACATAGGTTTGCCAGGGTCTATTTCTTTAGCTTGAAAATATTACTATGTGCCAAATTATTCAATTGCCTCCTCCTCAGTCAGACATGAAGTTCCCATTGATGGAAGCTTTATTCCAACGGCGGACCAAAAGGAAATGGAAAGAAGAGGAATTATCGCTGCAGGAATTGGCTGACCTCTGTTGGGTAGCCTGTGGAGAGACCAAACCTGCCACCTTAAAAAGTAAAAGTAAACGAGGCTGGCATGATGAGCCAGAATGTGTATTTGTATTGTGCTGCAGCAGGTTTAAACACGGTGCTGATTGCACTGGTCGACAGGAATAGGCTTCATAAAGCCATGGGTCTGCAGGCGCATGAATACGTTGTGTATACACAGGTGGTTGGTAAGTCGCCGGTTGAGAGTCGATATCGCTGAACTGATTGAATTTTTAAAGCAGAAAGGAGAACCTATAAAATGATTTATCACATTACCACCCGGAAACAGTGGAACGAAGCAAAGGAAAAAGGTGAATATACTGCTCCTTCCCTTACATCGGAGGGATTTATTCACTGTTCAACACTGAACCAGACCGTTGATACGGCAAATCTTTTTTTCAAAGGGCAAAGCGAACTGGTTTTGCTGTGTATTGATGAAAAAAAGCTGAAAGCAGTTTGTAAATTCGAAGACCCGTCAGGCATTTCAGCCGATGGTCACGATCCACGTGTGGATAAACTATTTCCGCATGTTTATGGCCCCATTAACCATGATGCCATTATAAAAACTGTTGACTTCCCGGTAAACGAAAATGGAACTTTTGAACTTCCGCGGCTTCCTGGATTATTTGTCTGAGTTAATTGGTTCCCAGCTTTTTGATTTTATTTGTGGTCTGAGGCTACGTGAAAAATTGCTGAGAAATGTCATATTAATGGCAACAAACATAATAAAACATTTCAAAAAGGTTTAATTTTAGGTTTATTATCAGAGAAGGGGAGGTAGAAAAAGGGCTGCCTCCCTTTTCGATTTTATATAGCAACCTCAGCGGCGAAGTCACCCAGAGGGGTTAATGCAAAAATATTTGCTATATTGGCATCCAAATAGAATCGCATGAAAATTAAAGTAAGCTTTCTCCTTGCCCTGGTGATTGTTTTGGGTGCCTGTAAAAGCCAGGATAGCGAAATAAATGAATATGCCGAAGATGGTACGCTGCTGAAAAGAACAGTCTTTCCTGATCGCGCTACCCGGGAGCATTACCGCGAGTATTATTTTCACCCGAACGGGGAAATTAAATCACTCACGGAATTTACCAATGGAATTCGCGATGGGCGCGATTTTTCGTATTACGAAAATGGCAGTATAAAAACGGTGTACTATTATGATAATGGCTGGTTGAACAGTGTAGGAAGGTTTTATAATGCTGCCGGTAAGTTAACAGACAAAGGGTTGTTTATTTACGACAGCCTGATGGTGAAAGCGGAGTTTTTTTATAAAAATGGCCGTACACGGGTGAATGTTTTTGAACGTAAAGGAAATGATTTTCCAGAAACCGGCCATTTGCTTTATGATGCCAGTGGAAGATTTGCCGTTGATCAATCGGATTACTATGTTGCTGCATCCGCTGATTCTATTAGTTTTTCTGACAGCCTGAAAGTAAGTGTTGATGTTGTGCAAAACGATGACGTGGATTCACGAATTTCACTCATGCTGGGTAATTATACCAGAGACCTTAGTTTTGGAGGTATTGGTGAAGCGATAATCAGCGACTCCCTGTCGTTGGATTTTTATTATAAACCAAGTAAGAAGGGTTATAATCTAATTTTAGGAAAACTAACGATGTTGGGTAAGAATGGTACAAATGACCAGGTGAAGGAATATATCTTTTATCACGATTTTCTGGCGTATTAGGCCAGGATGGTTTAAAGGTATTTTTAAGTTAAGTTGTTGTTTTTAAGGGCCGACCAGTCCGGTGCAAGGGTTCGGGTGTTGATCTTTGCCGGTTTGAGTTTACGGTAACGTGCTCTTTCTTCGCACTGGGGGCAGCGCAGCCCCAAACGTTTCATGTTTTTGTTTTTACCCACCTCGGTTTCCGGGAATTTCCGTCCAAACACGAAAATATTTATACCCAGCAACAGTATGGACAGGGCGACAATAATAACGGCTATGAGGATAAGCTGGGTCATGGTAAGCATAAATTTGCCTGCAAATATATAACAAAAAAGAAGGGCTTATGTTTATGTTCTCCGGTTAAAAGTTGCCCCAATACGTTGTAATTTTTGGTGCAGACCTGTTAAAGCAATCCGGTCAAACAATCGTGTTGGTTTTATGTTACTATACCGTAAGTTTTTTACGATGAGCAATATTAAACGTTATTCCGTTGACAATAAAACCCCGTCATTGTCGCGCAGGGAAATATTAAATGATTACCGCCTGGCTTTGCTGAGCAGGCAATGCAGTGTGCTTGGCCGAAAGGAAGTGCTTAACGGGAAGGCCAAATTTGGTATTTTTGGTGATGGTAAGGAAATAGCCCAGCTTGCTTACGCGAAGCAATTCAGGAAAGGCGACTGGAGGTCGGGTTACTATCGTGATCAGACCTTTATGATGGCTGCCGGACTGTTAAGTGCCGAACAGTTTTTTGCACAGTTATACGGAACTACCGGTAACGAGCTAAATCCGGGTAACGCCGGACGTTCGTTCAACAATCACTATGCCACTGCTAACGTTGATCCCCGGGGTGAATGGCTGAACCTGGCGGATCAGAAAAATTCGGCCGCAGATCTTTCGCCTACGGCAGGTCATATGCCCAAATTGCTGGGGCTGGCACTGGCCTCAAAACTGTTCCGCCACATGAAAAGGCAAGCTTCCAATGCAAAATACACCCGGGGCGGAAATGAGGTGGCTTTTGGCACCATTGGTGATGCTTCCACTTCCGAAGGTCACTTTTTTGAAACCATGAACGCCGCAGGTGTACTGCAGATTCCCCTGGCGGTTGCCGTATGGGACGATGGTTACGGCATTTCGGTGCCGACATCGGTGCAAACTATCAAAGGCAGTATATCCGAAGCGCTGGCCGGATTTGAAATCGACAGGGAAGGAAGGGGAATGCTGATCATGAAAGGTGACGCCTGGGATTATGCCGGGTTATGCTCGCTCTTTGCCGAAGGTATCAACAGGTGCCGGAAAGATCATATTCCGGTGTTGTTTCATATAACCGGCGCTACACAACCTCTTGGCCATTCCACCTCGGGATCACACGAGCGATATAAGACGCCGGAACGGCTGGCCTGGGAAACCGACCACGACTGCATTACACGCATGGAGCAATGGATGCTCAGCGAGCAATTGATAATACCGGATGAAATAAAAGCTTTTCGCGACAGCGCCTCAGCGGAAGCTACACGGGCGCGCGACAGGGCATGGGATAGCTATCAGTCGGTTTTACGCCGCGAACGCGATGAACTGCTCTCCATAATTGGGAACAAAGGATGCGTCTGCCGCCGCGAAGGGGTTGACAAGATAGGATTATATGCCGGGAACCTGCGCAATTTAAAGGCTCCCATCCGCAAGGATATCCTCAGCACAGCGCGCAGGATAACAAGGCATGTTTGCCACGATTGTGCGCAACGCGAAACATTCGGGAATAACCTGAAACAATGGATTGACAGGTACGCCGGCAATGGATTTGAACATTACAGCGCTCATTTGTATAACGAAACTGACAAATCGGCACTGAATGTAACACCGGTTGCACCGGAATATGCTGCAAATGCTGTAGAAATAACCGGACGTGAGGTCCTCAGAAACAATTTCGATGCCCTTTTTACCAGGAATCCTCTCTTGATGGCCTTTGGAGAAGATGTTGGCCGCATTGGCGGGGTAAATCAGACTTACGAAGGATTGCAGCAGAAATTCGGGAAGCACAGGATTTTCGATACAGGAATTCGTGAAACATCCATCATTGGCAAGGGAATTGGATTGGCTTTACGTGGTTTCCGGCCTATCGCCGAAATTCAGTATTTCGATTACCTGCTTTACGCGTTGCAGTCGTTAAGCGATGACCTGGCCACCATACACTGGCGTACGGCAGGGATACAAAGTGCTCCCTTAATCATCAGCACGCGTGGTCACCGGCTCGAAGGGATCTGGCATTCCGGGTCGCCCTTAAGCATGGTCATCAATTCCATCAGGGGCATTTACGTCTGTGTGCCTCGAAACATGACGCAGGCGGCTGGTTTCTACAATACCCTGCTCGAAGGTAACGACCCGGCCCTGGTGATTGAACCACTGAATGCATACCGGTTGAAGGAGTTAATGCCCTTGAACTGGGGTGCGTTTAAAACACCGCTGGGTGTGCCCGAAGTACTGGTACCCGGAACCGACATTACCCTGGTGACCTATGGCTCGTGTGTGCGGATTGCATTGGATGCCATCAGGCAATTACAGGAGTTTGGGATAAGTGTGGAACTGATTGATGTACAAACCCTCTTACCTTTTGATTTACCGGGAATAATTAAGGCGTCTGTGAGGAAGACAAACAGGATATTGCTTTTTGACGAAGATGTTCCCGGTGGTGCAACAGCATTTATGATGCAGCAGGTGTTGGAGGAACAGGGAGCATTCCGTTATCTCGACTCGGAGCCGAAAACCTTGTCGGCTCGTGAGCATCGCCCTGCCTATTCCACCGATGGTGATTATTTCTCGAATCCCAATGCCGAGGATGTTTTCGATGCTGTTTATGCCATTATGCATGAATCAAACCCTGCCAGGTATCCGGCGCTATGAAACGTGGTTGACTTTAAATCCTGAACCTTTCTTCGAGGAAGTTCTTAAGTTCGCTGTATTCATGAATTACCGGAAATTCGGGGTAATCGCTGATTACGTTTTGCGGGGGGCGGAACAGCACACCCTGGTCGGCTTCCTTCAGCATGCTGATGTCGTTATATGAATCGCCAAAGGCAATCACTTCGTAATTCAGGCTCTTCAAAGCTTTTACGGCTTCGCGTTTCGAGTCTTTTTGCCTTAACTGGTAACCGCTGATGATACCGTTTATGTTAACCTCGAGTGAATGGCAGAACAGGGTAGGGCGGTCGAGTTGATCCATCAGCGGATCAGCAAATTCAACAAAAGTGTCGGATACTACAATGAAACGGGTAATCCGTTTCAGCCAGTTGATCATATCGAGTGCACCGTGCAACGGACGTATGGTAGCAATTACACGTTGAATGTCCAATAGGGTAAGGTTTTTTTCCCGTAGTATTTTCAGGCGATATTGCATTAATTCGTCGTAGTCCTTAATATCGCGTGTAGTAAGCCTGAGTTCGGGAATCCCGGTTTTTTCAGCCACGTTGATCCACACCTCGGGAACCCAAACTCCTTCGAGATCAGAACATACAGCGTGCAGTTTCTTCATAATGGTCGATTAAAATTAGGGTGCCAAGATAGGCAAATTTTAAAATCTGCCGGTAAGCCAGGCTTTAAAATCCAAATAGTTGTTGTCGAGTTTATCGAAATACTCTTCGCGGCTATCGAGACCTTCGAGTGCAGGCGGAAGAGCAGGATCGACATTCAGGTGGCGCCTGATCTCATCGGGAAATTTTGCAGGATGCGCTGTTTCGAGGCATACAGCCAGCCGGTTTTTATCTTCGGCCGGAAAACCCTTATAAAAATCCATCAACCCGGCCCATCCGGCAGCGCCATGTGGCTCAAGCGTTACCTGGTGCCGGTTGTATACATCCCGCATAATTTCAGTGGTATGTTTATCGGTGACGCTTACAGCGTAGATGTCCCTGTGCATTTGTTCCACATCGGGCTGCCGGGTGATGTTGCCTTTTTCGTCCATAATCCCCCCGTAAAGGGCAATCACACGCGCCATGTTGCTGGGGTGCCCCACGTTCATGGCGCTCGAAATGCAATTGCGTGAAGGGACAATGGTTTGGTAATCTCCAGTTTTCCAGTATACCGGAACTTCGTCATTTTCATTGGTGGCAATGACGATTTTCCGTACCGGCAATCCCATTTTTTTGGCCAGCAAGCCACCCATCATATTGCCGAAATTACCCGAGGGAATCGCGAAGATCATCTCTTCGCCAGGTTCGGCCAATTGCGACCAGGCAAAAAAGTAATAAAACGATTGGGGAATAAGCCTGCCAATATTAATGGAATTGGCCGACGAAAGCTCCAGGTGATCAAGTTCGCGGTCATTAAAAGCCTGCTTGACCAAAGCCTGGCAATCATCGAATTTGCCATTTAGTGCAATGATGCTTATGTTACGGCGCAGCGTGGTCATTTGCTTACGCTGACGAAGCGTCACTTCTTCTTCGGGATACAGGATCACCACGTTAATGTTATCGAGACCATAGAAAGCATTGGCAATGGCGCTGCCGGTGTCGCCCGAAGTGGCTGTAAGAATGAGCATTTTCCTGTTCTGCTGTTTCAGGAAATGCTGCATGAGGCGACCCATCAAACGTGCGGCAAAATCCTTGAAAGAGGCTGTCGGCCCCCTGTCAAGTCGCATGATAAAATTCCGGTGATAAACTTTTTCGAGTGGCACTTCAAAATTGTAGGCGTCGTGTACCAGTTTTTCCAGCACGTCATCGGCAATTTCGTTGTGCAACATATTACGTGCAATGGCCAAGGCCACCTCGGGGTAATGCTTTCCGCGCAGATTACTGAGTATGACCGGATCAATGGCTGGTATATGATCGGGCATATATAAGCCCCTGTCGGGTGCCAGTCCTTTTAGCAGGGCTTCTCCGAAGGTTACTTTTGGAGCGTTATGGTTGGTTGAATAATATAAGATCGGTTGTGGCATAAGTGTACTAATAAATAGTGTCTGTCCATAAAGTCCCATTTGCCGCGTTACGCTTGTCCGAAAATTGCTCATTTACGAATAGTAAACTCCGCATTTTCGGACTGCGCAAGCCTTGCAAATGGAACTCTCTGAGCAGACACATGGCTAATTTAACATTTTTCTAACTTTATTGACAAGCTCTAAATAATCGTGGACTTTAGTTTAAAGCATTCAGAAATTCAAAGTCCTTTTCCTTGAATTGCGTGAGTGAAGCAAGCTTAAGGTCAGAAAAGTCGAAACGGGTGGAGGCGTAATCGTGACTGTCGGGAACGGTTACCAGCTTCATACGGGCTGCTTTGGCTGC
Organism: uncultured Bacteroidales bacterium; assembly: GCA_964618645.1. GTDB lineage: Bacteria > Bacteroidota > Bacteroidia > Bacteroidales > UBA10428 > UBA5072. The sequence goes on from CAZUBW010000075.1 coordinate 8,558, forward strand.
AATGGCGCCATTCAGCGAATCTTCGAAAGCAAGGCAATTAACGGGGTCGATGCCCAGTTTACGCGTGGCACCCAAATACAATGCCGGATGGGGTTTTCCAAATTCCTCGTTCTCTGATGAACTGATGATTTTGAAAAATTCGAACAGGTGGAATTTTTTCAGCGCGGTGGTGATCAGCTTTAGGGGAGAGGAGGAAGCTACGCCAACCGGTATTTTTTTATCGACAAACAATTGCAGTACATCCAGAAATCCATCCTTGAGGTCGGCACGTTCAAGAATGAGGATTTGCATGGCTTCCAAAATTTCCTTGTAAACCTGGAATGTACTCTTGCCGGTCCATTTATGAATGTTATGCCAGTATTGTATGGTGTCCTGGGTATTCAGTCCGGTGGTTAGCCTGCACAATTCGGGTTTCAGCTCCACACCAACTGTTTTAAATACTTCAATTTCCGCTTCAACCCAAAGAGGTTCGGAGTCGATGATGATCCCGTCAAAATCAAAAATTACTGCTTTAATCATTTATTTATAATCGGTTATAGGTTGTCTTTTATCTCAGGTTTCTGTTGCCTGGTGCTATTTATAAGGTGCCGGGTTCCCGCCCTGCCACTGCCACTGCTGCTGCCGCTGCCACTGCTGCTGGTCTTCATGCCTTCATCCCGGGTACTGTTTGATTAAACATTAGCGACTCTTATAATATCCGCAAAAACACCGGCAGCTGTCACATCGGCGCCTGCTCCGTATCCCCTGATTACCATGGGCTGTTCGTTATACCGCACCGTTGTAATGAGGATGATGTTGTTGCTGCCCTCAAGCGGGTAAGCCGGGTGGGTGATATCCACCTCCATCAGTTCAATAGATGCTTTACCGTTTTCGAGACGGGCTACAAAACGGAGTTTTTTATTTTCGCCGGACAATTTCTTTCTGCGCGCTTCAAAAGCAGCATCGTGCTTAACCACCGATTTCCAGAAATCGTCGAGACTGCCTTCGAAACACCCGGCAGGCAGGAAGGGTACAATGTGAATATCATCTGCCTCCAGTGGATAGCCCGATTCACGCGACAGAATGAGCAGTTTCCTTTTGACATCTATTCCGCTCAGGTCGATACGTGGATCAGGTTCTGCAAAGCCGGCATCCATGGCCATATGCACTGCCTTGCTAAGTGGAATTTCTTCATTGATGGTGTTGAAAATATAATTCAGCGTCCCGGAAAGTACGGCTTCCAGCTTCAGAATTTTATCCCCGCTGCGGATCAGGTCGTTCAGGGTGCTGATGATGGGAAGTCCTGCTCCAACATTGGTCTCATACATGAATTTTACATTATGCTCACGGGCAGTTTTTTTAAGCTGATCATAAGCCGCATATTCCGATGAGCAGGCAATTTTATTGGAGGTAACCACCGATATAAACGAAGCCAGCACTTTCTGATAAGTGGCAGCAATCTGGGCTTCAGCGGTACAATCAATAAAAACGCTGTTTCTGAAATTCAGGTATTGCATTTTCTGAATGAACAGTTCGATGTCAGCTCTTTCGCCTTGCGTTTCCATTTCCCCGGCATAATTAGCCAGGTTAATGCCTTCGGGGTTCAGCAACATCAGTTTGGAACGGCAGATGCCAATAACGTTAATCTTGAGATGGTGATCCCTGAGCAGTATTTCCTGCTGGTTTTGTATTTGCCTGAGCAGGCTGCTGCCCACTGTTCCGGCGCCAACCAGGTACAGGTGAAGTTCGCGGTAATGCGACAGAAAGAAGCCCTCGTGGATTACATTCAGTGCTTTACGCAGGTTGTCCTTTTTGATTACCACCGAAATGTTAAGCTCCGAAGAACCCTGTGCCGTGGCAATTACGCTGATACCGTTGCGACCCAGCGAGGTGAAAAGATTAGCCGAAATACCCGGTTTGTTCTTCATTTGCTCGCCCACAATGGCAATAACCGAGAGTTCCTTTTCCACCAGTACATGCAATTCGTTCCGGGTTTTAATTTCTACCTCAAATTCCTGCTGAATGCATTTCAATGCACGCTCGGAGTCCTGGGGAATCAGCGCAAAGGTGATGGAATATTCCGAGGAGGCTTGTGTAATAAGAATTATATTAACATCGGTACGTGCCAGGACTCCGAACAGGCGCGATGATATTCCTTTCACCCCAACCATCCCGGCACCCTGCAGGGTGATGAGGTCAATGTCGTCTATAGAGGATATCCCTTTGATGGGAGAGGCCCCCGGTTTGCCCGCTTCCCTTGAAATTAACGTGCCCTGCCCTTCCGGATTGTTGATGTTTTTAATGACAACTTCGATGTTTTTGCTGTAAACCGGGTGAATGGTGGGGGTATAAATAACTTCAGCCCCGAAATGCGAAAGCTCCATGGCTTCGGCATAGCTCAGCTGTTCGATGGCCAGCGCTTTTTTTACCTTTTTGGGGTCGGCCGTCATAAAACCGTCTACATTCGACCATATTTCAAGCTGATTTACCTCGAGAGCGGCTGCAATTATGGCAGCGGTGTAATCCGATCCGCCTCTGCCAAGCGTGGTAATATGGCTGTGTTCACTGCTGGCAATAAACCCGGGAACGATTCCGGTTTTTTTGTAATTGTTGAACTGGGCCCTGATCAGCCGGTTGGTTAACGGGAAATTTACATGCGCATTGCCATAATGATCGTCGGTTTTAATCAGCAGTTTTGCGTCGAGTACCTCGGCATTTTCAATCACCTTACTGATAATGTAAGATGACATGATTTCCCCGAAACTGAGAATCTTGTCCTGAATTTTCGGCGTCAGGTCGTTCAATTGGTAAACGCCGTTAATGATACTAACCAGGTCTTTTAGCCAGGTACTTATTTTCGACAGAACCTGGTCGCGTAAAGGCTCTTCAAACAGGGTTTTGATAATATCGGTGTGCTTGTTCTCAATTTCGGTGTGCAAACGGAAAAAATTCATGTCCCTTGCAGCTGCTGCATTTGAAAGATCAAGCAGCTTGTCGGTAATCCCATGAAAGGCTGATACCACAATAACTACAGGCTCTTTCTGCGCAGCTATGATATCCCTTACCTTAAGGATGTTTTCGGCAGAATCAATGGCATAACCACCAAATTTCAACACTTTCATGATATGGGTCGTTAACGGTTGAGGGGTTAAAAATACTACAAAAATGGGGATAAGAAAAGCGATAATCCAAACAAGTTGGCAGGGATGGTCTGGAGACTACGCCTGCCTGGCGCAGACAGGCCTGTCTGCTGCCAGGCAAACTCAGCATACAGAGTTGACATTCTGCACGATGCATTAGGGGCTGTTTAAAAAGTCGGAAACCGCCATTGCGAGGAGGGACGACTGAAGCAACCTGTCTGTATATTAACAGATTGCTTCACTTCGTTCGCAATGACGGCTTCGATGTCGGCTACGGTTACCTTGGCATCGTTGATGAAAACACCTTCACCATTAATGGTAACCGTAACATCTTTACCCAGCAGGGTGGAAATTACCTGTCCGTCAGAAAATCAGGTAAAGGTTGTGTTTACCAAGATTGCCGCTATCGTTCCAAATTTCTGCTGAATAGCTGATGGCAATAAACTTTTTGATGAACGGAGAAGATTATTCCGGTTAACGGCCTGAATCGAGGGCTTTTTTGACGGATCCGTATCTGAGCAGCAATTCCCGGGCGCTTTCATAGTCGATTGACAATTCTTCCATCAACATACGGGTACCCCTGTCAACCAGTTTCCGGTTGGTGAGTTGCATGTTAACCATTTTGTTGCCTTTAACTTTGCCAAGTTTGATCATGAGTGTGGTGGAAATCAGGTTCAGGATCATTTTCTGTGCGGTCCCGGCCTTCATACGTGTACTTCCGGTCACAAATTCGGGTCCTACAACAGCTTCCACCGGATATTCAGCGGCTTTTGCCAGTGGCGATCCCGGGTTACAGGTGATACATCCGGTAAGAATGCCATTTTCCCTGGCTTTTTGTATGCCTCCGGTTACATAGGGTGTGGTACCTGATGCAGCAATGCCGATTACCGAATCGTCCGGGCCTATGCCGAATGCATGCAATTCCTCCCATGCCTTATCGGGGTCGTCTTCAGCATTTTCAATGGCTTTTCGCAGCGCAACATCGCCTCCCGAAATCAATCCTATGACCAAATCGTAAGGTACCCCAAAGGTAGGAGGCAGTTCGGAGGCATCCAGTACACCCAGTCTGCCACTGGTTCCTGAACCCAGGTAAAACAACCTGCCGCCCTTTTGCATACGAAAGAGGATGGGGTTGATCAACCTTTCGACTTGTGGCAGTACCTCATGAACTGCCTTATGAACATAAGCATCCTCTTTATTGATGTTGGTTATCAGCTCCAAAACCGACATATCACCGAGGTTTTGAAATCGCGACGGTGCTTCGGTAACCGTGGGTGCCGTAAACTCTTTTTTTTCAGACGACATATTGGCGCTGGCGTTACTGTTTAAGGTGAAAGTGAATCAGTCCTTCCATAGGCGTTTCGGTAATAGTGCCAATGGCATAGCCTGCTGTTCCGGCTGCTTCGCGAAGCACCTCACTGAAATGAAAGGCCACACTGCCGGTGAAGTGTACCGGAAGTTCATGAGTCTTTGGATATTGACTGACATTTCTGCTGAAGAACTCGGTAAAGCTTGTTTTTACCAGGTTGTACAAAGTGGGTTCGTGCAGGTTCTGGTGTATGAAGCGGGTAAATTGTGCCAGAAAGCGGTTTGGAAAAGGTTTTTTATATACCTGTTCCATAATTTGTTGCCGGGTTAGTTTATGGGTATTGAAAAATGCGGTAGTTAAATGTTCCGGTAACTGGTTTTTAAGCAGGTCGGAAATAAATTTTCGTCCGATTACCGCTCCGCTTCCTTCGTCGCCCAGCATGTAGCCAAGGGGACTCACATTTGCGGCTATTTCTTTTCCGTTGTAGTAACATGAATTGGAACCGGTGCCTAAAATGCAGGCTATGCCTTCGTTGTGCTGGCAGAGCGACCGCGCTGCACCCAGCAGATCGGTGTTCACCTGGATCAAGGGACTGTTGAAGAATCTTTTCAGTGCCTGCGAAACAATCAGGTTTATGTTGTTGCTGATACACCCGGCCCCGTAAAAGTAAATGGCTTCGGTTTCTGATACGGGCAGCGTATATTCGGTCTGCAACATGGCCAGGATAGCCTCTTCGTCCTGGTACATGGGGTTAATCCCTGCCGTTTGGCAGGCCCGAACCGTCCCGTTGGTTTTGTTAACCAGGCTCCAGGTGGTTTTTGTTGATCCGCTGTCGGCGATAAGAATCAT
>CAZUBW010000075.1:13934-21235 GCA_964618645.1 uncultured Bacteroidales bacterium
TTAGCGTAATGTTGAAAGGTTTTCGGGTTTCATTTGCGGAAAGTTGCTATTTTTATCAACGATAAAACGCTGGTCAGACGGGAGTGTCTGGCTGACGCGGAACCGGTAAATGTTCGTTTATGAGGGGGTTAGTGTATATTTATATCATGCTGATGCCATTGCTGTGGCTTCCTTCGGTTATGGGGCAACCCGCCGACAGGAAAACGCATCGCCTGGAACAGAAGGCCATGCGGAAGGCACAGTTTGTTCCGGAACTATTCACCGACTGGCGACATGTGGGCACGGTAAAAGCCGACAGCATAAAGGTAGACAAACTCCAGGGCGTGGTACATTGTTACCTGAGCCCCTATGTTACCCATATCCCTGTTAGAAGGGCCTGGGTCGATGAAATCAATAAAGAAATCAATGAAGGCCTGGGCCGTTCTTTCCGCGATTACCGGGTACAGTGCCATGCCCGAGGGCAAATGCTCGATGCCTATATACCCAATGCTTTCCGCGGAGAAAAGTCGTTGTACGATAAAAACCGCATGTCCGGGCAAATACAGGTTATACCCCTGGTTGCCGGTTTGGACAGGCCTTTGTTTCCTTCGGGTTTAAGCGGTAAGCACATTGCCCTTTGGCCGAGTCACGGCCTTTTTTATGATCAGCAACTCGACCGCTGGCAGTGGCAACGGGCCAGGTTGTGGCAAACCGTGGAGGACATTTTCCCCTGGTTATTCACTTCGGCTTACCTGGTTCCCATGCTCGAAAATGCCGGGGCATACGTTCTACTGCCCAGGGAAAGAGACATGCAGGTACATGAAGTTATTGTTGACAATGATACGGTTAAAGGCAATTCCCATATGGTTGTCAGCAATGGGGTACATAGCTGGTCACAATCCTCTCCAGGCTTTATGTTAGCAGATACCCTTTACCCGGGGGAGAATCCGTTTCAGCAGGGTACAAGCCTGTCTGTTTCAACATCTCCCGGTGATACGGCTGCACTTGTTTATGTTCCGGATATTCCGGCAACAGGTGAATATGCCGTATACGTCAGCTATGCAAAAGCACCAGGCAATCTCAGCGAGGTAAATTACGAGGTGCGTTACCTGGGAGGTATATCGCGTTTTCGTGTGAACCAGACCATGGGTGCGGGTACCTGGCTATATTTGGGTACCTTTACCTTTCTGCAGGGCGCGCATCGTGCTTCGGGCTCGGTAACGCTCACCGGCGGAAAGGGTTTGGGAACCCTTACCTCCGATGCCGTTAAATTTGGCGGAGGCATGGGCAATGTGGCCCGCAAGCCTGGCGAGTTTTACAATAACCGGCAACAGTCTTCGCTCGATGGTAAATTGTTGACGGCAACTGAAATACATCAGCCTGAATCTGATTTTAGTTATAAAACCAGCGGAAAACCCCGCTGGATGGAAGGATCGCGATATTACTTACAATATGCCGGCATGCCCGACAGCATTGTTTACAGTTTGAATGACGGTAAGAACGATTATAACGATGATTATATGTCGCGCGGTGAATGGGTAAATTACCTGGTTGGCAATTCACGTCCCCAATATTCCGATAAATACGACCATGGATTAGGCATACCTGTCGACCTGGCCATGGCTTTTCATACCGATGCCGGTGTTACTGAAAACGATTCGGTTATTGGTACACTGGGCATATACAGCACGGTGCGAAATAACGGGCTATTCCCCGATGGTCGGTCGAAACTGGCCAGTCGCGACCTGGCAGACCTGATTCAAACCCAGGTAGTGGACGACATCCGGCAAACGTACAACCCGCAGTGGACGCGCAGGGGCTTGTGGGATCGCGAATATTCCGAAGCATGGCGTCCAGTAATACCGGTTATGCTACTTGAATTGTTGTCGCATCAGAACCTTGCTGACATGCGGTACGGACTCGATCCACGTTTCAGGTTCACGGTTTCCCGGTCGATTTACAAAGGCATACTCAAATACCTTGCAGCTTCCCAGGGTTTTGATGCGGTTGTGCAGCCCCTGCCTCCCAGTCATATGGCCATAGAAACAAAAGGTGGACGCGAGATACAGGTAAGCTGGAGGCCTGTGCATGATCGGCTCGAACCCACTGCTGTGCCTACAGGCTATAAGGTTTATTTGCGTGAGGAAGGCAAGGGCTTTGCCCCCGGAATGTTTACCAACGACACCTTTATGGTGGTGAAAATTGATAACTGGCAGACCCTATACAGTATAAAGGTTACCGCGTTGAACCAGGGCGGCGAAAGCCTTCCGGGCGAAACGCTGTCGGTATCCCTTTCCCCGCAAAACCAGTCGCCTGTTCTTATTGTGAGTGCCTTCGACCGTCTAAGCGGTCCGGCATTTTTCGATAAAGGAGACATGGCTGGAATTGCCTGGTGGGACGACGAAGGTGTACCCTACGGAAAGGAGTCCGGCTTTTCGGGCTACCAGTATAACTTCAACCGGCATTCGGACTGGCTGCACGATGATAGTCAGGGTTGGGGGGCAAGTCACGCCGACAAGGAGGCCATAACGGTTACGGGCAATACTTTTGATTTTCCGTATATACATGGCAAAGCACTGCGCGATGCAGGCTATTCTTTTGTTTCGGTTAGCGATGAGGTATTTGAATCTCCTGCGTTTGACACCCGGCCTTACCGGGCAGCCGATATTATATTTGGGGAGGAGCGTGGCACGGCTATATTCGGTAATACCAGGGTAACTGATTTCCGGGTTTATACCCCCGGCATGATAAGGGCTTTGCAGGCATTTACCCGGCAGGGCGGTCATGTTTTTATTTCCGGTGCCTATATTGGCACGGATATGGTGGAACATAACGACTCACTGGCCATCCGGTTCGCGGCGGATGTGCTGCATTATACATGGCGTACGCATCATGCATCGCAACTGGGGGAAGCATATGCAACCGACATGGGCAGAAACCTGAATCTTTTTCCCGGGCGAATCGGGTTCAATACCTTGTTGAATGCCGGCATATACCGGGTTGAATCGCCCGATGCCATAGAACCCTGTAACGATGCTTTCCGTATATGTCGTTATACTTCAGGTAATTGTAGCGCCGGCATTGCTTATGATGGCGCTTACCGTGCGGTTGTGCTCGGCTTTCCTTTCGAGACCATTTCTGACGACCACCAACGAACCCAACTGATGAAAAACATAATGCTTTTCTTTAATCAATAACCCATATGAACACCCGAATCACTGCCTTTCTACCTGCTGACAATCCCGAATTCCTCAAACAAACACTTGCTGAGCTAAAGGCCAATGGACTTGAAGAGCATATTTATGTGCTTGTGGACAAAGATGCCGCTATGCCCGAATTGCCTCCGCGGGTAAGTGCCATTAGCGTTTCAGCGCCATTCTCCTCTGAAACCATCCGCAAAATTGCGCTGCATTCAAAGACTGATTACCTGCTCTGGTACACGTCAACACTTCCATTGAAACTTGGTCCCCGTGCAATCGAAAGAGTGTTGCAGGTTGCAGAGGACACCTTTTCCGGAATGGTTTATGCCGACTACCATGCGCTTAAAGAAGACAGGCTTATGGCTAACCCGGTAATCGAATACCAGGACGGCAGTCTGCGCGACGATTTCAACTTCGGCTCGTTATTGCTTTTTGAAACCGCAGCTTTTATCGAAACGGCTTCACGTATGAAGGATTCATACAAGTTTGCAGGTCTGTATGATCTGAGGCTTAAGCTTTCGCAAAAATATGGAATTTTCAGGGTCGCTGAGTTTTTGTATACCCAGGTTGAGCCTGACATCCGCAAATCGGGGGAAAAACTGTTCGATTATGTAAATCCCCGGAACCGGGAAGTACAGATTGAAATGGAGCAGGCCTGCACTTCGCACCTGAAGGAAACAGGCGCATGGCTGAAGCCCGATTTCAGGCAGGTAAAGTTTGGCGAAGTGCCCTTCGAATATGAGGCCTCAGTTGTCATACCTGTTAGAAACAGGGTCAGGACTATTGCTGACGCCATTGAATCGGTGCTTATGCAAAAAGCGGACTTCCCGTTCAACCTGATCATTGTTGACAACCATTCCAACGACGGTACCACCGAGATTATCAGGTCGTTCAGCAAAAAAGACCATCGGGTGATCCACCTTGTTCCGATGCGAAACGACCTGGGCATAGGCGGTTGCTGGAATGAGGCTTTGTTTCACCCGTTGTGCGGCAAATTTGCCGTGCAGCTCGACAGCGACGATCTTTATATCGACAATGGTGTGTTGGCGCGAATAGTAGGCGCATTTTACGAGCAACAGTGCGCCATGATTGTTGGCTCGTATCGCATGGTCAACTTCAATCTCGAAGAAATTCCCCCGGGTCTTATCGATCATCGTGAATGGACCCCGGATAACGGAAGGAACAATGCATTACGCATCAATGGATTGGGAGCCCCCCGTGCATTTTTCACACCCGTGATAAGGGCAATTGGCATACCCAATGTCAGCTATGGAGAGGATTATGCCGTAGGACTGGCCATCAGTCGGTTTTACCAGGTAGGCCGCGTATACGAACCGCTGTATTTATGCCGGCGTTGGGAAGATAATTCCGATGCCTCACTGGATGTTAACAAAATGAATCTCCATAATTTTTACAAGGATAAGATACGGACCATCGAATTCCGGGCCCGGCAACGGTATATCCAGGAAGGACAAATGGTATAAGAACACTATTATGCAAACAACGCGGCAAACAGGCATTGATGAATTTGTGGAGCAACAATTGGCCAGCTGGGATATGGCCAGGGAACACTATGCCGGCTTACGGCAGGTTATGTTGAAAACATTCACTTTTGGGACGGTTAACATCCAGGTTCAGTTCAATCCCCGGCGCATCATTTCATCGTCTGCACAGGTCGATGCCGCATCCATCAGTAAAAGACCCTGCTTTTTGTGCACTCATAACCGTCCTGCTCAACAGCAGGCCCTGCCATTCGGAGAGGATTTCGTTATCCTGGTTAACCCTTATCCGGTTTTCAATAAGCACCTGACCATTCCCTCGGTGGAGCATTGTCCGCAGGAAATAGGCAGCCGTTTTGGCACCATGCTGCAACTGGTTCATTATCTTCAGGATTTTGTTGTTTTTTACAATGGTCCGCGATGTGGTGCCTCTGCACCAGATCATTTTCATTTTCAGGCCATTGCAAGGGGAATATTGCCAGTTGAAAATGATTTTGAAACCATGCGACAAACGAGCCTTGTAGCAACCATTCAGGGCGTTAGGGTTTATGCCTGGAACGATTACCTGCGTTATCCCATAACGCTGGTGAGTGCCGGCAGGCAAAAACTGGAGAGGCTGTTCGAAAGGCTATATCACCTGTTGCAACGAGAAATGCCGGCCGAAGGAGAACCGCTGATGAATGTGTTATGCTGGCAAAATGCTGAGGAATGGGTGGTTCATGTATATCCACGCAAACAGCACCGGCCGTCGCAATATTTCGCGCATGGGGAAAAGCAAATGCTGATCAGTCCTGCCAGCATTGATATGGGCGGGTTACTTGTGATGCCCCGCAGGGAAGATTTTGATAAAATAACAGGAACCGAAATAGCAGACATTTTCAGTCAGGTTACACCCGACCAGGCCACAGTGAACAGGATAATCAACCAGCTAATAAACGAAGCGTCATGAAAGCAAAACCAGTGATACAGGTCGGTGTTATGTCGGATAAGGTCATACGTTTTGAACTGAATGACCTGTATACCGATTCCCAAAGCGGGCGTTTTGAAAAGGGGATTTACAGCATCTCGTCGGAAGGTGGAAAGCTGAAGATCGAGGGCGGTGATGGCAAGGTAAGTGTAGCCGGTGACTTTCAGCTCAATCCGGTTACATACAGCAAAGCCAGCTTCAGGCTTTTTGATGTTACCATTGGAATTGGTTTCCACTGGCAGAAAAAGGAGGACCAGGTATTCCAGGGTTCACTTCACCTGAAAGAAACAGCGACAGGCATAACAGCCATCAATGTATTGCCGGTTGAAGATTACCTGGTGAGTGTAATTTCATCGGAAATGAGTGCCACTTCGTCACCCGAAATGCTCAAAGCCCATGCTGTTATTTCGCGCGGCTGGCTGTTAGCGCAGATCGAAAAGGGCAGGCATGTGCGCGGGCAGGAGGGTAGCTACCAGTCGGCATACCGTACCGACGATGAGTTGATGGTGTGGTACGATCGTGAGGACCATGAAGATTTTGATGTATGCGCCGACGATCATTGCCAGCGCTACCAGGGTATTACCCGTGCTTCAACGCCACTCGCAGAGCAGGCAGTCCGCGAAACATCGGGAGAAATACTCGTTTACCAGGGCATGATATGCGACACCCGCTTTTCGAAATGCTGTGGAGGGGTTACTGAAGTATTCGAAAATGTATGGGAACCGGTTAATCATCCTTACCTGCAGCGCGTGGTTGATAACCCCGAAATGTATCCTATGGCCGAAGCCGATCTGCGTGATGAAGCAGCAGCCCGCAAGTGGATACTGTCAGATCCTCCTGCGTTTTGCAATACCAGCGACAAAAAGGTGCTTTCGCAGGTACTCAACGATTATGACCAGACTACCCGTGATTTTTACCGGTGGAAAGTCAGTTACAACGGGAAAGAACTGGGTGATCTGATCAAACGAAAAACCGGTATTGATTTTGGTGAGATACGCGATCTCACCCCGGTGGAACGGGGAGTGTCGGGAAGGTTGATCAGGCTGCGGATTACCGGAAAGTCCAAAACCATGATAATTGGCAAAGAGCTTGAGATCAGGAAGGCGCTTTCGGAAACACATTTGTACAGTTCGGCCTTTGTGGTGGATAAGGTAGATGGAGCCGGTTCAGTTACGTTTGTATTGCAGGGCGCCGGATGGGGTCATGGTGTTGGTCTTTGCCAGATAGGTGCAGCCGTGATGGGCGCAAAGGGATATACCTATAAACAAATACTGCTGCATTATTTCAGGGGTGCGGAGTTGGAGAAGAGGTATTAAAGAAGTGACAAGTGACGAGAGACAAGTGACGAGGGAAATCAGCAAGAGTTTGAGTATTGAGCAAGAGAAGAGCCAAGAACCAAGAACCAAGACTGGGAAGAGTGGCGGTAGCAGCGGCAGAAGAAATCAGCAAGAGTTGGAGTAATGAGCAAGAGAAGAACCAAGAGTCAAGAGCCAAGGACAGTAGTAACAGTGGCAGCGGCAGCGGCAGTGGCAGTCAAATCCCAAAACCCAATTCCCACACACCAGCCTGCCGAAGCCTCGGCGCAGGCAGGTCCAGTATCCAGTATCCAGTATCCAGTATCCAGTATCCAGTATCCAGTATCAAGCACCTGCCTAA
>CAZUBW010000076.1:0-21033 GCA_964618645.1 uncultured Bacteroidales bacterium
TCAAACGACTTCCTGAAATTCAGTTCAAAAAGCCTGAGGTTAATGGGCTCATCATCAATATACAACAATTTAGGTTTTTCATTCATAACTAACCTTTTTTGTTCAGCGGTAATGTCACAATGGCCTGCGTTCCCTTTCCCGGCTGGGATATAAATCGCAGTTTACCCTTATGATCAGTGACAATATTGTATGTAATCCAGAGTCCGAGACCAGTGCCCTTTCCTGCCTCATGGGTGGTGAAAAATGGTTCGGTAATCCGGGGAAGAACTTCTGCATCAATGCCTGAACCTGTATCGGCAATGCAAATTTCCAGATCATCGCCGGTTGTTTTGGTAGAAAGGGTAATGCTCCCCCTGTCCGTAATGGCCTGTACCGCATTGATCAGCAAATTCAGGAATGCCTGGTGCAGTTTTCCTTCCTTACCGGTAAAGATATAACTATTTCCGGTATATTGTTTAACGATGGTTATCCGGTGTTTAAGTTCGTGCTGCAACATTATCAGACAATTGTCGAGCAGTACATGAACATTTAAGGGTTTTGGTTCGGCATCACCTTCCCTGCTATACCGGCCCAGGCTTGCCACAATGTCCGAAGCACGCTTTACGCCCACCTGAACACCTTCTACGAGGGGTGCCAGCGCCTGCTCGTGATCCGGCAGATTCTCCTTTATATAACTTTCAATACCAGTTATACCACCGTTGATAAAGTTAAGGGGATTGTTGATTTCGTGTGCCACGCCTGCCGTAAGCACACCAAGTGAAGCCATTTTTTCGGAATGGACAAGTTGATCCTGGGCACTCTGCAAATCGCTTAATGCCTTCTGCAAAGCCTCACGATGCCCGAAAATCTCCTCGTTGGTGGCCTTCAGTTCTTCGTTGGAAGCCTCCAGGTCGTCGGTTCGTTCTTTAATCACCCTTTCTAGTTCATCAATAAGCGCCGTGTAGGTTGAAATAAAGGTCCGCGTTACCAGCAGAATGATGGTGGCAATAAGCATATAATGCAGCGAACGGATCAGCCAGGGGTAAAACCCCTTAAAATAAACAGTCAGCTCAATATCGGCAGGCATGGTAAAAATACCTTTCGTATGCAGGTACCCGATAGCAAGGTAAGTGAGCAATGCCCCTGTAAAAATGACAATGGTCTGTCGCAGCGACAGGCTGATGATGGAAAACAGCGGAATGAGCACAAGGTACATTCTTGTGGTGGCTAAGAGTCCGTAACTGATGCAATCGGCCAGCGCCAGCATCAAAATCAACGCGATCAGCACATAGGTTTTAAAGGCAAGTGACAACCGGTGCCGTATAAAGGCCAGTATAATAACCGTAATTATAATGACCAGGTTGATGAGAAAGGAAATATGAAACCCCTGCAGAAAAAACCGGTAAAGGCTCAGCAGGTAGCTGGCTGCGCCAATGATGGCTGATGCTATCAGCGACCGGTTGATAATCCTGATCTTGGCCTCAGTCATGGTGTTAATAAGCTGCTCCATACATCCCCTTTTGAGGTTTCCAAAAAATTGAAATCTCTTCGAAAGCAGACCCTCCCTGCCGGCGGATCAAACCTGGTTGCTTTTCCGCGCCTTTTTTTCCATGGGCAATATACAATGATAGACAAAACTGTTCACGGGTGTAGGTACGCCGTACTGTTCTCCAAGCCGCACAACCGTACCATTCTGGTATTCGATCTCCGAAGGTTTCCCTTCCCACACATCGCGTGTAAGCGACGAAGTGGAATGGTAGGGAAACGAATCAATGAAAGCAACTGTTTTGGTAACAAAGTCTTGCTCAATATGGATGTTCATTTGTTGCGAAACCTGGTATATTTCCTCCAGCAAAGCGATCATCAGCTCTCGTGTTTCTTTAAGCTCTCGTAATTCGCCGTAGGTGGAACGTGTAACTGCCAATAGGCCGCTTACACAAATATTGATGAACTTCTTCATAAGATTGTTTTGCCAATTAAATATAGCTAAAAAATTGCTATGCAACAAAGTGATTTATCTCACCGCTATAAATCGAATACAACAGGACCTATTCTTCTTCAAGCACCGGCATCTGCCTGTCGATCAACACGTCAAGCGAAATAAAGGTTTCTGTACGCGAAACGCCTTTGATGGCCTGTATTTTATCGGCAAGCACCACCCGCAGGTGCTCATTGTCGCGCGTGCGAACCTCCACAAACATGGCCCACTGACCTGTGATATAATGACATTGCGTAATTTCGGGGATCTTCAGCAGCTTTTCCGAAACATTGTTGAACAAGGCGGCATTATCCAGAAAAATGCCCACGAAAGCACAGGTTTTATAACCCAGTTTCCGGGGATCGACATTGAACTGTGACCCACTGATGATGCCAAGCCTCATCAACCGCTGTACACGCTGATGTATGGCAGCCCCTGAAATATTGCAGGCCCTGGCCACCTCAAGAAATGGAGCCCTGGCATTTTTGGTAAGGATCGAAAGAATTTTACGGTCTAAACTGTCAATCTGAAAGGTATTTTTTGCTTTCATGCCTGTAATGTTAAATATTTTAACACAAAACTAGTATTTTATATCATATTGTAATTAAAAGCGCATATTTATACAATAAACAACATGGAAAACTTGAGATTTATAACCATACATTGTACTTTCGCTGACAATACGATCATAAGAAACGCATTATGAGTAAACCATTGATTGTCCCCACAAACTACCGCAGTCTGCTTGACCTCGACCAAACCGAAAAGGCTATTAAACTGGTAAAAGACACCTTTCAGCAGCAATTATCAGCCGAACTTCAGTTGCGGCGGGTCACCGCTCCCCTTTTTGTGCTCAAGGGAACAGGTATTAACGACGATCTGAACGGCAGTGAGCGCAAGGTCAGTTTTCCCATCAAGGATATGAACGATTCCACTGCCGAAGTGGTGAACTCACTCGCCAAATGGAAGAGAATGGCCCTGGCCGATTATGACATTCCCTGCAACAACGGCATCTACACCGATATGAACGCCATCAGACCCGACGAGGAATTCAGTAACATACACTCGATATACGTCGATCAGTGGGATTGGGAAAGGGTGATCGCTGAAAACGACAGAACCGTGGAATTTCTGAAATATATCGTTCGGAAAATATACGAAGCACTGAAAAGAACCGAATACGTTGTTTTTGAAAACTATTCTTCCATTCAACCTTTACTGCCACACGAAATCACCATTATTCACAGCGAGGAATTGCTATTGATGTATCCGCACCTTCCGCCCAGGGAAAGGGAATTTGAGGCAGCAAAAAAATACGGGGCTGTATTTATCATTGGCATTGGCGGAATGTTGGCCAACGGTGAACAACACGATGGCCGCGCACCCGATTACGACGACTGGAGCACGCCAACCATCAACGGCTACAAAGGTCTCAACGGCGACATCATCTTGTGGAACCCGGTACTTGAAACTTCCTTTGAAATATCATCCATGGGCATTCGTGTAGACAGGGAAGCGCTGCTGCGCCAGCTCGAACTATGCGGTGTACCCGAACGGGCAGAAATGCTGTTTCATAAGCGTCTTTTGGGTGGTAACCTGCCCCTGTCCATTGGCGGAGGCATCGGCCAGTCGCGTATATGTATGTTTTACCTCCGTAAGGCGCACATCGGCGAGGTGCAATCGAGTATCTGGCCACTGGAGCTGATTGCAGAATGTAAGAAAAATAACATCTTCCTGTTATAAATCATCTTACCGGGTTACCGGGAGTTACTGGCTGGCTGCTATGGCAGTTCTTTCCTGCCCATGACGAACGCAAGTCTTTTCTGACACCCGCGTTTTATTTCTATTTCCTGATCCATATCCGTTCAGGTGTTTGCTTTTTTATGCAAACAATTATTATATTTACGCCTCTATGTAGAGCTTGTCAATAAAATTCGAAAAATGTTTAATTAGCCCTAATCACCATACACTCATTCAATAACATTACTAATGAATACAGCAATCACCAACAGTAACGCCGCATTAAAAGCGCTATACGGAACCGATCCAAACGAACTTTCAAAACAAGCCAACCGTTATAACCAACTTGCACAACAATTCAATAATGCTTTTGGCAATGCCGAAGTTACTTTCTTCAGCTCTCCAGGCCGTACTGAAATTGGCGGTAACCACACCGATCATAATTTCGGCAGGGTGCTGGCCGGTGCCGTAAATCTTGATAATGCAGCAATAGCTGCCATAAACAATACCAATGTTATCCGCGTACAATCCGAAGGATATCCGCGCTTTGAAGTCGACCTGAACAACCTTCAACCCGATAAAAAAGAACAATTCACCTCTGCTTCACTGGTGAGGGGTGTGTGCGCACGACTTAAAGAGCTGGGCTTTGCCATAGGCGGATTCGATGCCTGTATTGACGGTGGTGTACCCAAAGGATCAGGACTCAGTTCTTCGGCATCTTTCGAAGTGCTTATTGGCGCCATGGTAAGCGAACTCTTCAACCAGGGAAAACTCGATCCGATACAAAATGCCATCATTGGACAATATGCCGAAAACCATTTCTTTGGTAAGCCTTGCGGATTGATGGACCAGACAGCCTGTTCCATGGGCGGACTAATTACCATTGATTTCAAGGATCCTTCGAAACCGGTTGTGAAGAAAGTGGCATTCGATTTTGTTGCCACCGGTTTCGCCCTGGTGATAACCGATACCGGCGGCAATCATGCCGACCTGAATGATGAATATGCTTCGCTTCCCACCGATATGAAAGCCGTGGCAGCAGAACTTGGTGCCAAAGTGCTTCGCGAAGTCAGCCTGGAACAGGTACTTGATATTGCCCCAAAAATAAGGGAAAAGGTGGGCGATCGCGCTATCCTCCGCGCCATACATTTCCAGGGCGACAACCAGCGGGTGGTTGATCAGGTGGCTGCGCTCGAAAGAAACGATTTCAAAGCTTTCCTGGGAATGGTAGTCGATTCGGGTTATAGCTCCTATATGTACAACCAGAATATCTTTCCTGTGAATAATATTCGGGAACAGGGCGTTTCACTGGCCCTTGCACTCAGCGAACTGGTGCTTAAAGGCAAAGGCGCCTGGCGCGTGCATGGCGGAGGATTCGCCGGAACCATTCAGGCTTTTGTTCCCAACAACCTGCTCGATCAATACGTTTCCACCCTCGAACATGTCTACGGACCCGGATCGTGCCATAAACTGTTCATCAGGCCGCAGGGTGCCGTTAAAGTGGCTATTTAAGCAGCAATGGAGAGAGGTTGTGAGTTGTGGATGTTGAGTTGAGTAACGCTGCTGTTGCTCCTGCCACTGCCACTGCCACTACCCCTGCCAGTCTTGGCTCTTGGCTCTTGGTTCTTGGCTCTTGGCTCTTGGCTCTTGGCTCTTGGCTCTTGGCTCTTGGCTCTTATAAACTAAAAAACATACCTCATGAATATCATACGCGAAGAAAAGTTCAGCGCCATGCACAATGGCAAACAAACCAGTCTGCATACGCTGAAGAATAAAAACGGTCTTGTTGCCCAGGTAACCAATTACGGCGCCATAGTTGTCAGTATTTATGTACCCGACAAAAACGGTAACCTTGCCGATATTGTGCTGGGATACGACAATATTGATGCATATATCAACGGCAATGGACCATACATGGGAGCCGTTTGCGGAAGGGTTGCCAACCGTATCGCCAAAGGGCAGTTCACGCTTGCCGGTAAAACATACCAGGTTGCCGTGAACAACGGCCCCAACCATCTCCACGGAGGTATCACCGGCTTTAACAAGGTTGTCTGGGATGTGGTAAAATCGACAGGTAACAGCGTGCAGCTCCGCTACGTGTCGGCCGACGGCGAAGAGGGATACCCGGGTACGGTGACCGTAACCGTTACCTATACACTGACCGACGACAACGAACTCAGGCTCGACTACCATGGCATAACTGACAAAACCACGCTGCTGAGCCTGGCCAGTCACTCGTACTTTAACCTGGCCGGTGAAGGATCGGGCAGTGTTTACAACCAGGAACTGATGATCAATGCGCTATACTTCACGCCCACCGACGATACCAACATACCCACCGGCGAGATTTTATCAGTAAAAGGGAGTCCTATGGACTTCACCGTGGCCAAAAAAATTGGAAAAGACATCGACAATACCGACGAACAGCTGAAATATGGCAATGGCTACGACCACAACTGGGTGCTGAATCACCGGTCTGGTACCCTGGGACTTGCTGCCAGAGCTGTGGATCCGGCATCGGGCAGGGTAATGGAAATATACACCACCCAACCTGGCGTACAGTTCTATTCGGCCAACTGGCTGGAAAATGAAAAGGGTAAAGGGGGCCATGTGTACAATAAGCGCGAAGCATTCTGCCTGGAAACACAGCTTTTTGCCGATGCCATTAACAAACCCCACTTCCCCAGCGTAATCCTCAATCCCGGCGAAACCTTCATCCACTCGTGCGTACATAAATTTACCGTCGCATAACATTGTATAATAACGTAACGAAAAAATCTCAGCTCCCAGCACCTAGCACCCAGTACCCAGCACCCAGTACCCAGCACCCAGCACCCAGCACCCATTACCCAGCACCCAGCACCCCGTTCACAGCACACATCACCTGGCAACTTACACTTTACAAATTAACAATAAAGCATATGACAAACAAAACCAACAATTACCTGTTTCCATTGATTGTGATGGCATCCATGTTTTTCCTGCTGGGCTTCATCACCACCATGAACAACTCATTGATCGATTACCTGAAAGATGCGTTCAGCCTCAATGAAGTTGAAAAACAATTGCCCAATACCTTTTTCTATGGAGCCTACATCCTGTCGATACCAGTGGGCTACCTGCTCAACCGCATTGGCTATAAAAACGGGGTGTTATCGGGACTGGCATTGATCTGTGCCGGGTTTTTCCTCTGTATTCCCGGCGTAGCCCTGGGATACTATGGCTTTCTGAGCGCCGTATCGGTTTTTGCCATTGGTGTAGTATTACTCCAGGTTGCTGCCAACCCTTACGTTAATGCACTGGGTACACCCGAAACCGCTGCCAGCAGGCTTACATTAACCAATGCATTGAATTCGGTAGCCACGGTTATTGCACCTATTTTCGTGTCCATGCTGATTGTTTCGGCCAATACAGAAGGAGCCACTGACCCCAAGGCTGTACAAGGTCCTTTTGCCGGCATCGGCATTGTCACCCTGGCCATTGTAGTGATCATGTTCTTCCTGAAACTTCCCGAAATTAAAGAAGAAACAGCTTCTGAAAGCAGTGCAAAAAAATTAAAATCGAGTGCCTATAAATACACCCATTTGTGGCTTGGTTCGCTGGCCATTTTCTTTTACATGGGTGTTGAAATCGGTATACCAAGTTTCTTTGCCGATTACTCTGCACGACTGGGTTTTGATTTCGACGGCGAAATGCGTACCCAATTACTGGCTTATTACTGGGGCGGGTTGATGGTAGGTCGTATTGCCGGTATCTTCATCCTTCGCAAATATACTGCCAGCCAGATATTGAGTGTTTGTGCCGTACTGGGCGCTGCCATGCTTCTTGGCTCACTGACCATCGGCGGTGGCGATACCAAATGGATTGCCCTGGTGCTGTTCCTGGGAACAGGTTTATTCCACTCAATTATGTGGCCCTGCATCTATAACCTGGCATTGGAAGATCTCGGCCCCCATTCAAAGGTGGGTTCGGGCGTTATTGCCACCTCGGTTATCGGCGCTGCCATTCTGCCCATTCTGATGGGTGGCATACAAAAAGGCATAGGCCTTACCGTAGCCATAAGCTGCCTTTTCCTGTATTACGCCTACATCACCTTCTTTGCCGTAAAAGGATCGAAGATCAGGTAACGTGCGTTTAAAAATACCCGTTCCGGCATAGTTACCAAAACCACGCCGGGCGAAAACATCATCAAAAAAACCGGTTCAATTTCTGAACCGGTTTTTTGTTTATCGCCTTAGACCATTGGCTTTTGGCTGCCACTGCCACTGCAGGGATGCTGAGCCTGTCTGCTGCCAGGCAGGCGGAGTCGAAGCACTGCCCCTGCCGCCAGTCTCGTCCCTCGTCCCTCGTCCCTCGTCCCTCGTCCCTTGTCCCTTTTTTCACCTCCTTTTCAGCCCCTGGCTCACCCCTTCGAACCGCCGGCATAGCTTCTGGTATTCCTCCGAAAGCATGGTAAGTAAAAACAAGCTTTGCTGCCGGTTATAATGCGCTACTACATAATCTGCAAGCTTACCAAATGTTCCGCTTTGATCGAGTTTTTTCTTCACCCCGAAAAAAGCCAGGTGGCGCGATCGTTTGTGTTTTCGTTTCCTGACCTTTGGGTTCATATTTCGCCAGAAACCCAGCTCGGGTACAAGTTGCTGCATCAAAGCTGTTCCTGCACGTTTGCTTTCCCTGATAAAATAAATCATGTCCAGGAAAGCCAGCTTTTCATCCTCCTCATCCTTGCTCAGCAGACCGGGAATCAGCTTTCTCATCACCTGGTTTTTTACCCTTATGATGTTGCGGTACTTACCTGTGCCTTCAACAATAGCGGCCACTACATCCGACCAGAACTTAGCCTGGACAATCCTTGGCACCAGCATGAAATTTCCCACCGGTGCGAAAATCGTTGCCAATGGCCAGGCCATAACACTCCTGAAGAAATTAGCCCGTATGGTTGATTTATCAAATCCCCGCAGGTAATTGTGTGAGGCAATATAAGCCCCATTGGTCAGGTTTATGAAAAAGAACCCGATTACCTCATACAGCCATCCTTCCTGTGGACCCGTCCATATAACATCATAGCGGCTCTTGATGAAACCCAGGATGGGAACAGAAAATCCGGTGAAAAATAACGAATGTGCCAGGTTGTTCCAGTTGACTTCGGAAAGGCTCCACTCGCGCAGGCTAAACCCTTTACCCGAAATAATATCCACAAATATATTCCTGAAACCGGTAATGCCAAACCATATCAGGGCGTATCCCAAACCCACGGTCAGGTATGCCGGAACAAACCCTATCAGTATAAAAAACAGGTTTTTGATCAGCGGGTTCAGGTAAGCCCAGGCCCTGGGCAGATCGATCATTTCACCGGGTTCCTCCGTCACAAGTTGTGGTTTCCCGTTGCTGTTAGATCCCAGGCAAATGATCTCAGGCTTCTCAGCCATGGAATGGCCCTGTTTACCAGCCATGCAATCATACACCTGCTCCGAAATGTCTGTCGGCACTACCAGGTGTCCCTGTTTAAAATGCTTCAGCTGATGCCGGGGAATGCGATTACTGAAAATAAAACCCATACCTGGTAATAACAATGAGGTTCCCGCGGCATCACTCCCGGCCACTGGTAATAGCTTCCTGCGTTTTAAAGCTTCCAGGGCTGCTGCCAGTTGGCTTTTTTTGAACGATAAATGGTTTATTTCCAGGAAATGGATCAACGACTCCCGGTCGCCTTCGTTCAGCAACTTTACAAGCCGGGCAAAACGAATAAACTCAGTTTCCTGCACCTGCAGTGTATCAAAAGTGTTGAACAATTCCACCTGCGCAATAACCGGGGCTTCATCAAGGATAAGATCCACAGCAGCCTGCAACCCATGCTCAAGAGGTTGTACCAATCGTATGCTACCGCCCGATTTTTTTGCCAGCTTGTGAATGGCCTGCAGGCTTGATACTGCTGTTTCGGCCGATAATGCGGACTGATCAGAAAAATATGCCTGTCTGAGCCGCTCGGGGTCGAGATTTCTGTATTGGTCGCGAATAGAAGCATACCGCTGACAGACTGCTTCAATTTCAGCTTCGGGAAAACGGGCAGGTGATTTTTTAACCTGTGCTTTTTCGGCCAAGGCTCGCAGCAGGCGTTTCTCCAGGATTTCTTTCAACCTGGGATACAGGAATTCCCCTAACTGCCGGCGCGAAAATAGCTTACTCCAGCCATTTCCTTTTTCGTCATCCATCAGAATCGGATCAAGATAATATACCGAACCCGGTTCATACTCTTTATTAATGCCGGCCAGGTGCACCCTGTTAAACTGGTCAATGAGCAACCGCAGGTTTTTGCGTCGTATTTTTTCATTGGCTTCCAACTCATCGAGGAAGGCATCAAAATCGTCTGAACGCTGTTTGAGGAATTTTTTAAAACGTCCTTTTTTACTCGAGAATTCAGGTAGTGTATAAATAAAGTGAAAGCGCCTGCCACCGTGCATGGCGCTGAATTCAAGGGCTATATTCACCTTAATGCCCATGATCCGGCCCGCTTCCAGCACTTCTTTTACCGCATCGGGTTCTTCGAGGTTATTGTACACAACCGTCAACTCCGAAATCCCCTTGATGAATGCATCAATAATCAGCTGCGAGGGGAGCTTATAACCATACGAGGTTTTATCGTGCACATGGTAGTCCCAACCCATGTTCAATTCAAAAAGCTCCTTTCCGGTTTCGGGGACTTCAACCATGTTGAATTTTTTCAGGTAACGCCTGATAGCCCGGGGGTGGCCAAACGACGAAATTGAAAAATCGTGCATCAGCTCTAATTGAACCCTTTTATTGTGACGGTTCTGTACCACAGCCTTCATAATGGCAAGCTGCACACGTGCAGCGTTAAACGGCATGGTAAGCGAACGCGAATAGGTGATATGCTCAGCCAGCAGACGTAAAGCCTGGATACGCTGACTATAGCGTGCCGATTCGAGACTCTTGGTGATGCGCAGGTACGTTTCGGCGATGGTTGTCCTTCGTTTTTTGAATTCCTTAATAAAGCCCTTGGGATGTGAATCCGGAAATTCCTCGATATACTCCGGAAGATCGATGCTGATGTTTATTTTATTGCGGAGCGACCGGAGCTCGCTGGTAAAGCTCAGGTAATTCACCAGGTTATTGTAAATCCGGAATAGCATGCATAAACCCTCCTATACTGAAGTCAAAACTTAGAATATACCAAATACCCCATTTGGTGTTATACCTAAAAACCTGAACCAGGTTTCACCCGCAATGATATTTAATATCCATCCCGAGCACATCAGTGTAAAACCAAATTTAAAAGTATCGCCCATACTGTAATGGTCGGTTTCATACAAAAGCGCTGCGGGCTTGCTGTTAAAGGGCAATACGTAAACGTGTTCAATCATAAAGGCTACCGGCAAGGCCAGGCTCACCACACTGAAGTTAAACCGGTTGGCGACTCCAATGGCAATGGGTACAAATATCATAGCACGCATGGTTTTCGACTGGAACATCAGTGCGCTCGACACCATTACACCAGTCAACAAAAGATACAACACCCAAAACGGGGTGTTGCCGGTAATGCCAACGTGGTCGAAGAATGCGTTGATGCTGATAGCCGGCAAATCGGTTACTTCCAACCCCGATCCCAATGTATAAGCACCTGCCGAAAAAAGCATCAGGTGCCAGGGCACATCCACCTCGTTCCATTTCACCACCCCTATATTGGGAAGAAGCGCTACAATAGCGCCGACAAAGGCAACCGCTGTGGGACTGATGCCGTGTAGCTTATCAGTTGCCCAGAAAGCCAGGATAAGCAGGAAGATAACCACGGACTTCTTCTCCTGAAAGCTCACCTCGCCCAGTTTGGCATATTCAGCCTTCAGGCGTTCGATACCCCCTTCAATCCGTGGCAGTCGTTCTTCAGGTGCCAACGGAAAAAACACTTTCAGGGCCAGGATATAGCCCAGGAACATCATCACCAGCATAACCGGGAACATGGCCATCATCCAATCGCTGAAGAATACCGAACTTCCTATTGCCCCGGATATAAGGGCAGCAGCCAGCAGGTTGGCCCCCGATCCGGTTAAAAACCCGCTTGCCCCAATATTGATGCAAAACAGGTTCTGTAATACAATGCTCCTGCCGAAGTTATTGCGGCTGCTCCCGCCCCTGGCCCCGTAAATTGCCGCAATTACCATAAAAATGGGCAGCAGAATGGCAGCCTTAGCCGTAGTGGCTGAGATAAAAGCCGACAATACCACGTTGATCACAATAAAACTCAGGAATATCGACGAAGCATTCTTTCCGAATTTAAGGATAAACCACAAGGCAAAACGCTTGGCCACGCCTGTGGTAACCAGCATGCTGGCCAGTACAAACGACATGATGTTCAGCCACATTACAGGGTGCCCCAACTGGGCATAGGCCTTCTTTTCAGGTAGCACACCGGTAAGCACCAGGGCAATAATTACAATCAGTGAGGTCAGGTAATTGGGTATGGCCTCGGTAATCCACAAAATAAGTGCGGCCAGAAAAATGCCAAGCATAAACGCATTGCTACGTGAAAAGGCCACGGCACCAATTTTATCAAAGGTTTCACGCGCTGCATCGGTAAGCTGCCCCGGATCGATATCCTGTAAAAACGGAAGCTTAAAAACAAACGAGAACAACAGAAAACAAATAACAGCCAACGGGGGACCAATATAGGTAAGCCATTTTTCAATCTTTCCTTTTGCGCGTTTGGGAAGTTTTTCGATCCGGTAATTGTGCATATCCAGCGGATCAAAAGACTTGTTTTCAGATGCTTGTGTAATAGCGGACATATTGAAATAAATGATTTCTGTTTTTGTTTGAAAATATAAAATCGGGCAAACTACCATGCAAATTTTTCAATGTTAAGCAATCACACAGGGCGATGCCCTGTGCTATTGCTGTTGCCCTTTCAGGGCATATACCCAGCTCTGAATGCTAAGCGTAGTCCCAATGCTAAGCGTTGTCTCAATGCTAAGCGTAGTCTCCTGACTACGCTTCCGTTCCACGCCCAATGCTAAGCGTAGTCTCCTGACTACGCTTTCACAAATCGCTTTTCACCACTTCGTATACGGATGCTTCATCAGCATGGAATTGTAGTAACGTGCATCGCCCGTGACCTCCTCGCCCAGCCATGCGGGTTTAACAAACGATTCGTCTTCCGACTGCAGCTCTACTTCTGCAACCACCAGTCCCTTATTATCGCCGTAAAACTCATCCACTTCAAAAGTATGGATACCCGATTTCACCAGGTAGCGTGTTTTGTCGATCACACCAGGCTCGCAAAGCTGCAACAGCGATTCCACTTCGGCAACGGGAATTTCCTTCTCCCATTCAAACCGGCTTGCCCCCGATGCGCTTCCTATCCCTTTTATGGTGATGAATCCTTTGTCGCCTTTTATTCTAACCCTTACCGTTCGTTCGGGTACCGACGATAAATAGCCCTGGGTAATGCGGGTTTCCTTGCTGGCGTCCTGTTTGAAATCACCCTTTACCAGAAATTTACGTTCAATTTCCTGTGCCATAATATTTTCAATTATTTTGGTTCATATGCATCAATCAATTGGCCAAAGGCTTCCGGATCATACCAATGACCCTTTTGATGGCCTGCAGATAATTTATGTTCTCCACACCTTCGAGGCCTACCTCACGAATGGTTTTTTTAATGTCCTCAATTTCGGTGGATTCGGAATTGATGGTAAACACCCGTGCACCATTGATCAGCACTTCGCCAAATTCGCAAATGGTGTTGTTCACCATGTAGCCGAACCGCTGTTTGTGAACATTAACAGCGGCCAGATCAGGATGTCTGTAAACCATTTCCATGAATTCCTCAAAGGTATAAACATCTTTCACCAATGCCGGCATTTGTACCTGGAAAGCCGGAAATACTTCGTTCTTCAGTACTTCGGCTTTAATGGGGAATTCACCCTTCATCAGGGGATTCCATTGTTCAAGTCCGTCCACGGTTTGCACATAGGTTTTGATATCCATCTTACCATCGCGGATTTTGGTATTGTTCACATCGTTGGTCCGCGAAAGGATATAAATCTCATCGGAATAACGCTCCCACACTTTCTCCGGCACGGGAACCGACAGTCGGGCCATACGCCTGGCCGCTTCCTCAAAATGCTGTCCGAACGACCGGAATTCAAACCTTGGCTTGGATATCTCGCCGATTTTCATTTCTTCTTTTGCCATAAAAATTATTTTAATGTAATGAATTGATTTTTAAAAGGGAAGCGAAACCAGAACCCATAATGCGGTGGTGGTATCGCTTCCCGGAGGAAAAGTTTCTAGTTGTTTGTAGCGCCGGGGGTAGCGGCAAGACCTGTAATCCACAGATCGGCTCCATCTTTTTTGCGGTATACAAGCGGTGTACCGGGCCAGTTTTCTTTTACAAGATCATCCACAACCACATCTGAGGCATTAGCAAGGGAAATATTTTCACCCGAACTTGATATGCCAAAGGTTCCCTGTGGTGCGCCCGATCCGGTTTCGATAAGGTAAAATCCGCCTGCCGGAATACTGGTGGAAGCCGGAATCACATAAGCTTCTGTCAGTCCACCGGAATCATAAACCTTATAACCGCTGATATCAATGGCTGCGCTGGTCCCGTTATACAACTCAATATAATCATAGGGATCTCCCGATGCATTGATCTCGTTAATCACCAGTTGGTTCAGTATAGTCAAGGGTGCTACCGTGATTTGTGGCCAGGTGGTGGCATCATCATGGTCGAAATCGCCTGTCACGTTGCCCTCGCCATCAAGTTCTTCCAAGGGGTAATACGACTTAACCGAAGCCATATCGGTGGCCCGCAGGTAATACCTGATCACGGTACCATCTTCCTGACCTGGAATGGTATCGGTCCATACACCGTTAACATAGGTAAGGTCAATTTTTTCCTTATCGTCAGCATTTTCGCTGTTAATGGTATAGTATAGGCGAACTTCCTCCAATCCGCTTTTATCGTAGGCATCAACCCTGATAATAATATCTTCAAAGGCCGAAGGGTTACTGTTCGACAGTTCCACGCTATTGAATAATGCCATTCCGTCCACCACCGTTAATTCAAAGGCGTCCCCATCTTCGGGCCTGAATTGAGTTTTTAAACCGGTTTCGTCTTCTGCTTCAATATAATAGGCAATGTTACCAATCGACAACAATGGCAGCAGCAACCTGTACTCACCACCACCCATGGGCGCCATATCCAGGTAAAAAATATCCGTTTCGGTTTCGAGCCACAGCTTCACGCTGCTAATGCCTGAAGCATCCTTAACCACTACATCGTAGCGGTAACGTTCATTATCATTCAGCATGCCGGTAACCAGCGTATCAGCCTCAATAACCGGGGGCTCGTTGGTATTGCTGTTGGCCACTCCCTGAGTAGGATTGGCGGTTGAAAAAGTTTCGCCGCCATCGGGAATCCGGGCATACGAAACACCCACATCCAAACCGGGAACATCTACCTCATCAACGACAGCTTCTTCAGCATCTACCAGGAAAATGGTTTCTCCCCCCGATGAAATACCAAAATTGGCATAGGTTTCCGGATTGGCGGTTGCCAGGTCCTTGTCGCAGGTAATTACCAGGTAACCATGTGCAGGAATGGTAGTTCCGGCAGGAAAGGTATAAATGGCATCGGGCTTGTCGTACACGCCAAATCCACTTATATCCACCGGACTTGCAGACGGATTGTAGATTTCAATCCAGTCGGGGATCGGGTCACCCATATTTGAGGCCACCTCATTAATCACCAGAACAACCTCAGAAACAGGCCCTTCATTGTTTACAAACATCTCGTCTTCGACACATGCCGAAAGGAGGAGAAAGCCTGTGGCAAGTATGGTAAAAAACAATCTTGTTTTCATATGCTATAAATGTTATAAGGTGCAATTACTAAAAATCGATTTCGAAACGGGCCTGCAGGAAACCATAATCATCCCCGGCCTTCCCGGCTTTTTCGGTAACCCGTGTATAGTCTTTGGTCAATTCGCCATTCTCGTCGGTGCCAACAAAAAGTTTTCCTTTGCCACTGGCATAGCGGTCGTGGTTGATATAGGAATAATTTACCATAAATTTCACATTGTAGTTGATATGGTAAGTGACACCCGCGGTAAACCCGTTGGCGCTCCCACCCATAATCTGCGCATGGGTGTCGTTCAGGTTAATATAATCGTAACGAAGTGCAAGTTCGATGTCACCCCAGTCTTTTCCCCTGGAAACCTGCGTGAATTCACCCTCTTCGCTGTTATAGGCATACTTGCCGCCAAACAGCAGGCACGACAATGAAGCATAGCTTCCATTGGCTTCGTAATCGGGATTCCCCGACTTACGGTTGATTTTAGTATAGATGTATTCACTTGAGAATTTGAAATTGTTGTAGCTTGCCGAGAGTTCGCCACCCAACAGAACATGCGAATCTACATTGGGAATATCGTCGGTGTCGAGGTATTTTTTACGACTGATGTTGGTCATGTCGCGGGTTGAAATACGGTAGGTATTTTCATATTCCCAGCTTGTTTTTGGGGTACGGTAGGAGCCTGACAAACCCACATGAACAACCCTGCCTTGGGCATTTACAGGCCTTACCACGGCTTTACCGGTCACCGATATTCCCTCGTCAGTGCCATAATCTTTATTAGCATCCTGGGTGTAAGTAGTAACCTCCATGTTTTCCACATCGTTGAAATGCAACCCTAAGAAACCCATGTAGTTTTTATGCCATTTACTAACATTTAAGCCCAGCTGCCGTTGTGGTGCAAAAGTGGTAACGTAGGGCTCCTCAACAAAAGTCTGGTAACGCGATGTTGTGGTGGTTTCCATCGAAATGGGTTCCTTGAAATAACCGGCTTTGAAGTAAAAGCTGTGTTCATCGGACTTATAGCCGATAAAGGCATCCTTAACATCCAGCTCCCCACCGGCAAAATCGAGGTCAATTTCGCCTGTCCAGTGTTTATACAATACTGTTTTTGCAGCAAACCTAAGACGACGCAGCGTAAGTCCGTTTCCCAACGGGTTGAGTGCATTCTTATCGAAATAATAAGCGCCGTCGAAATTCACCCGGAAATCGAACCATGTGCGGTAATTCATATCGGCTGATTCAAAAACCAGTATACCATTGCGACTTTCGGTGAACAATGAATTACGGTTTACAATCTGCCCGTACTGGTTATACCGGACAGAATCGGTGCCTTGTCCGTATGCTTTGTTGCTTCCAAAAGCGGCTGCAACAAGGAGCAAAACCATCAACATGCTGTTCTTAATTTTCATAAATGATATAGTTTTAGTATTAAAGGTTATTAATGAAGTCGTTCAAAACCTGGTCCTTATTCAACTGAAGTTTTTTCTTCAGCCTGTAACGTGCCACCTCAACGCTTTTGGGTGAAATATTCAGCAGAGAAGCCATCTCCTTGGTCGACAGGTTCAGCCGCAACAAACCGGCCAGTCGTTTTTCGAATTCGGTAAGATTGGGATACGACGATTTCAGCTTCAGGTGAAAATCCTTGTGTATTTCTTCCACCCGCAGGTAAAACTCCTTTGTTTCCTGTGTAAAAGACATCCGTTGCCTGATCTGCATGGCCATGTTGTTAAGCATTTCAGCGCGTATAGTTTCATCGGTGGTTTTAATGATCTCGTTCACTGTGGCCGACAGTTTTTCCAGAAAAAGGCGTTGTTCATTTATATTCAGGGCAATGTCCATGAACTCCTTTCGTTTGGCATTTAGCTTGGTATTCAGGGCATCATTTTCAATACTGATGGTTCTCATTTCGAGCTCGTACATGGTTTTTTGCGAATGGTAAAGCTGACTTTGCTGGATCAGCATGTCCTTTTCCATTTTAAGACGAATGCGTTGCTGCCTGAAAATAAGGTACAGGAATACCGCAAGCACCAGTAACACCAATACCGCTACGCCCGGGACCACCATGTTAAAGATATGTGTTCCTGCAGGCGGTGTTACAGGCAATGATGGCACTTCTCTTTCGAGTGGCAGGCCAAATACGTTGTTCAGCACAAAAAGCAGTAAGTACATGAGTACCCCGGCGCTTAATGGTGCAGTAATCCAGCCAATGCCCATGCCTGCCAGCGTACGGTTATCAATTTCGCGGGCTCCTTTAACCAGTCCAATACCCAGCACGGCACCCACCACAATTTGTGTGCTCGATACCGGCACCAGCTGAAAATAGGGAATACCATGCTGGTTCAGCAGGTTCTTCAGCCATACCGATGAAAAGAGGAATAGCACAATGGCCTGCGAAAACAACACCACAATGGCTGCCTCGGGCATAAGCGACAAAACATCGCGCCGGCCGGCGCCACTGTAAGCTCTAAAGCTGTAGGTAACCAGGCCGGCGGTTATAGCCACTGCCCCTAGCAGACTTATGAACTGTAGTCCGTTTACCCCAAAAAGCCCGAAGTTAAGTTGGAAGTCAGGCGAAAAATAGTAAAACACCCCAGAGATATTGCCAATGTTGTTGGCCCCCAACCCGAATGCCGAAAGAGCAATGCCAATGATGAGCCCTACCCGCGACCAGGCATCGAGTTGCAGCATGTGAATTTTCGACCGCCGGATAATCCAGCGAAACAGTATAAAGAGCAAGGCGCTGATAAGCATTCCTGCTATGGGAGCCATAATCCAGGCCGATAAAAACTCCGAAAACTTTGCCAGGTTAAGACTGCCGGTAGAAAACAGTACCCATCCCAGTATGGCGCCAATAACGGTTTGGCTGGTTGAAACCGCAAGTTTTATTTTTATCAGCAGTAATACCACCAGTGCAGCCACCAGGGCAATCATAAAGGCAATGATGGGTTCGGTAACGTTGCCCAGTTCGTGTACCGTTTGCGTGGTGGCGGGACCATGGAAAACGGCACCCAGTATAATAAAAATACCGGCAATCAGGGCTGCTTTACGGATATCCAGCATTTGGGAGCTTACTGACGAGCCAAAGAGGTTAACGGTATCTTTCGATCCCAGTAGCCATCCCAGGAACAGCCCGCTCGACAATATGATCAACAGCAACTGCATGGCTATAGCGATCGTTTAATGGCCATAATCGACAAAACATCAGCCGCATCCTGTGCTTTATCCGACAATAATTCAATATGCAGCGTAAAATATCGCAGGTGTATTTTTTCGCTCAACTTTATATTGGGCATATCCTGAAACACACGGCGTTTTATGGACAGCGCCTGCTTGTCGGTTTCCTTTTCATAAAGGTATACCCGGTGCAAGTGTTCCTTCACCGATTCGGGATCACGGAAAAAAATGCGTGTGGCCGGAATAAGAGAGTCAATGGACAATACCGATAGTTCGGTGAGTTTGGTAAGGTCCTGGTTCAGCTCGCTGGGTATGAAAGGCACCTCCACGTCAAATTCAAACAAGTTGGCTTTGGCCAGTTCCAGGATGTTGTTCAGTTCTTCGAGCAGCTTAAGGATATCGGCCCTGAGTTCGGGCATGAGCGACTGGGTGTAAAGGATATTCTCCACCTCCCTTTTCTTAATATCGGCTTCGGCAGCAATGTTGGCAAGTGTTTTTAGGTTATCCTCAAAATTGGGCCGGTTACCGAACAGGTAGTTCTTCACGCCGTCTTTAAAAATAAGACAGCCTTCGTCCATCAGGGTCAAAAACGCTTCGATGAGTGTAATCGATTTTTTAGCGTGCTTGAAATTAAACATCGTTTAAAAGTGTTTAAGTGATACAAATGTAATTACTGTACGATCTGTATAGTGTTATACAAAACAATCCACAAATTAACGTAGTGTTTTTAATATTTCTATATATTTCTTTTTTAATATTTTAAATATTTATTGTAGTGTTTCACAAAATCAAAAAAAATACATTGTGGTGGATATGTAGTGTAGGAAACAAATAGCTTTCGTCTTTTACAGGGGTAAGTAAGAGACCAAATGGTGTTTTTGGTTTGCTTTTAAAAGACTCGCGGGACTATGAGGTTATATAAAAAGTCAATTTATTAGCCCTGGTTAAACCGACCGGACCGACAGAAAGGAACTTATGACAGAAGGGAATAACATATCTCAGCGCAGCTAAACTACGCCTGGCGCATTGCACTGAATGTCAAATCTGAACACTGAGCCTGTCTGCTGTCAGGCAGGCGTAGTCTCCTGACCATAGCCATCAACTTAAGAAATTATTCAATAGAACAAAGCTCTTGCTTGATTAATTTGAGATGAGTTTTGAAAATGTGCTATCCCCCGCTGCGCCTTCGCGTAGCCGCTACGGCAGAGCAAGGCCAGCGGGGGATAGCGCTCTGCTCAGCGTTAACTGCTCTGATATTGATGTCAATATATGCTTATCCTTAAGTTGACGGCTATGGTCTCCTGACTACGCTCTTTTATAACTTTTTTACACAGCCTCACAGAATTTCCTGAAAAAAGCTTATCAGCATCCTGCTGTTAAAATCATTGGTAATCAGTCCGGCACACCCTGCTATTTCATCAGCCTTAACCAATAAATACCATTGCGGCAGCGGATTACTGTTTAGTGATTTTTATTATCTTTTCACTGCTTCCAAGTTTAATGAAATATAAGCCTTTACTAAATGCACTTGTGTTAACCGTGGTGATATTTCCTTTTGTTTCGCTGCGCATGGTCAACTGACCCAGGGAATTGTATATTTCAAAGGTCACTTCCTCAAAGCCGGCCTTAACAATCTGAAATTCATTTTCAAACAATGTCGGGTATACGTAAAAGCCTGGATGGTCATTGTTTAAATCTAATCCTGTTGCTGCTTCAACTGTAACATGTACTGTCCATTCTTTTGTGGTCGTTCCGTCTTCTGCAGTAACAGTATACACCACTGAACCGCTTGAAAAATCAGCTGATACACCTGTATTTGGAAATATTGACGCACCTTCGGATATTACAATGGTTGGTATTAATGCGCTAAGATCTGTTCCTGCCTCAACCTCAATGTCAATCTTCCTGCTCCCGGGGTCAATATTTGCTTCACCTGTCTGTTCAACTAAAGAGAATGATTCGATATCGGCATAATAACTCAGTGCCCGGGTAACATTCACTGTCCATTCTTTTGTGGTTGTTTCATCTTCTGCAGTGACAGTATACACCACAGAACCGCTTGAAAAATCAGTTGACATTCCTGAATTTGGAGATATTGACGCACCTTCGGATATTACAATGGTTGGTATTAATGCGCTAAGGTCTGTACCTGCCTCAACCTCAATGTCAATTCTCCGGTTCCCGTATAATATAGTTGCTTCACCTGTCTGCTCGGCTAAAGAAAATGATTCGATATCGGCATAATAACTTGGCGCATTGGTAACAGTAACTGTCCATTCCTGTTTGG
>CAZUBW010000077.1:0-19490 GCA_964618645.1 uncultured Bacteroidales bacterium
ACAAACCCTTAAAAAAGCCGGTGGAATTGGACTGGCGGGTCCGCAGGTGAGTGTGCTAAAGCGGATTTTTATTATTGATACCATACCCTTGCAGGAAGATGGCATACCTCCACTGGAGAAGGTATACCTGAATCCCGAGATATTGCATGCCAGTTCAACTGAAAACGAATATACCGAAGGATGCCTGAGTATTCCCGGTATTAATGAAAACGTTATACGGCCCGAAAAAATAACCGTTCGGTACCGCGATGAGAACTTCGATGTACGCGAGGAAGCGCTGGATGGTTTAGTTGCCCGTATTTTTCAACACGAATATGATCACCTGCAGGGAATTTTGTTCGTTGACAGGATAAATCCACTTCGGCGAAGAATGTTGCGAAGCAAATTGCAACAGTTGGAAAAGTCTTCCCGCAAGTAAATCAAAGATTTCCCATAGATGTTTTTTCTCTCCGGGTTTTAAAAGTTGGCTATTGTTTCACGGCTATCCGGTACTTGCTTTGTTGGGTGAGTGAACGGCCAAACATATCAGTAACCTTTATTTCAATGACATGTTCCCCCACAGGTAGCCTGGTGGGAATCCCCGTTCGCCATAAATGGTTGCAGAATACCGGGTTTGAAGGCCTCCGGCCATCCGGAAGCGTTTCGGCATAGTCCCATTCGTGCAACAGGTGAAGGTAGGCAGGATCATAATCTGCAACCCGTTGCATGGCTTTCCAGGGGCCATTGTCGATTCTGCAAAATATCGTATCGTAAGCGCTTCCCATATAGTAGTTGGCATAAATGCCGGCGCTGGTTGACCGGTTTTGTTCAACCACTTTGGGTGCAAAAATGCCGATTTGGCAATCGGCCGGCTGGCCGGCCACCTTGTAATCAATTGTATACTGGTTGGCGTTGATGTTCAAAAAGGCATAACCTTTGGGTGTGCCGTCGCGCATGGTAGAAACGGGAACGCCATTGGCGTCTAAACGACCACTATACCAATCGCCGCAAGTTGCTCCCACGTTGAAATGGTGATGCCTGTTTTGTTGAAGCCATCCTTCGGCTGCAGCGAAAAAGTCCTGGCTTTGAAAATGAGTGTGTGCCGAAAGCGTTAGTGTATAAGGATATTCTTTGAGTAGTTCAAATAATTTCATACGGTCCTCATCATTGAAAGGATCCCCGCCTTCAATTTCGCTGATGGGTATGTGAAAGGCCATGATTACCAGGCGATCTTTGGGCACCAAACTGAGATCGTTTTTGATGAATTCCAGCTGATCGCTACGGAATCCGCCCCAATAGCCTTTGCCGTCTCGCGGATCGGGATAGAGAATATCGTCGAGGATAATAAAGTGTGCTTTCCCGTGGTTGAAGGCATAGGTGGCCGGACCGAAATTCCGTTCAAAGGTTTCATCGGACAGGCTGTCGGCTTTGACATCGTAATTCTCATCGTGGTTGCCCATTACATTGTGCCAGGGTATGCCTATATCTTTAACCGCTTCGATATAGGGTTTATGCAGATCGAGGTTGTCACCCACCAGATCGCCCATGCTGATGCCGAAATCCACTCCCTGAACGCCTTTTAATTCCAACACGATACCTTTGTGAAAATAGTCAACCTCTTCGAGCGAATAGGGCTGGGGATCTCCGAAAACCAACACTGTGAAACTGTCTTTTTCTGCGGCAGGAATGAGCGGAAAGTCTACTGACGCCGGTAGCGGACCGGTAGGCGGAACACCTGCATACTTGAGCTCCGGTGAACCATTGGGTTTATGAATGTAATAAAACAAGGGCTGGTTGGTTGCATTAAGCGGCACATTGTAGTTATGCGGTTTGATGACAAAAATAATGTTGTCGTTGGCTACTGGTAGCGTATATTCGCCTTTGGCATTGGTTAGCACAACATCTCTCCCGTTTGAAACCGGAACCCGGGCAATACCCTTTTCTTTGCGATCCCTGTTATTGTTCTTATTCAGATCGGCATAAACAATGCCCCGTGCAATGGATTGACCGTTTGTGGCGGTGTATGCACCTGACAGCAGCATGCATATGATCAATACAACAAATGGGTTTTTCATATTCTGCAGATTTCTTTTTAATGATGAAATGGCTGACAGCAATATTATCATATATTATCCAATATTGCATCGTATAAACCCCGGCTTAACGGAAACTTCACAATCCTGTTGCACAGACATTCTGAACTGTAGGCTCAGTTATTGTCACCTGCTTTATTGATGATATCTTTGAGATCCTGCATTTCAAATCCATAAATCTTCCGCAACCGACCTATTCTTTCGTCAGGTAAGGTTTCGGGGATATTCAAACCTTCGGTGATTTCCTGAAGGGGTATTTTATACCGGGTAGCGACTTCGCCCAACGTCATGCTGCCATATATTTCGGGTTGTTCAAGGGCATGGTCATGCTTTGGTTTCGACTGCCGTTGGTGCAACCGATCGTCATTTTCAGGTATTGCCTTATTTGAAGGTACAACAGCCTGAACCGGAGTGTGGTCAACCGACACGGAATCTGTAAATGCGTTGTTACTGTGAATATGCCTGCGGGGTAAAGGTGAAATTTCAGGAGAAACCAGAAAAGGAGACAGGGCGAGGATAAGCGAGCCTACCAACAGAGATATACCAATAAAGTAACGTAGCAACGGGGTTTTGATCATTCGGGAAAATATACAGACAATCAAACGCCAGTGCAGGATAATATGCAATACCAGCAAGATAATCAGTATAATCCCCATCCATAAATGAATGCTTCCCCATGCATGCCGGTCGAGCCCCAAAAACTTAAGGTCCACATCACCAGCATATAAGGCATTACGCTTGTAACCGGCTACCAGTATAAATTTGATGAGAAAACCCAAACCGGCTATAGCCATGAACAACACAAACATGATGGCGTCGATAACCAGGTTTATCTTAGCCTTTTCTTTATTCCAGTTTATCATATGATAAAGTAAATGATTGGTGAATGAGCAGGTTGACAGGAAAACATTCATCAAAAATAAATGAACTTTTGTTCATAATAAAATAAAATGGCCTAATTTTGAGAATAATTTCACTGCATCATTATGCATGAGAAGCGGTTTTGATGACGTGTGAAGCTGATATTTTATGCCATGTGATAACCTTAAAAACTATATCATGCAAATAGAAATACTGAAATCAAAAATCCACCGGGTAAAGGTTACCGGTGCCGACCTGAATTATGTGGGGAGCATAACCATTGACGAGAATTGGATGAAACAGGCAGGGTTGTATGAATTTGAAAAGGTTCAGGTGCTGAATATCAACAATGGGAAAGGTTTGAGACATATGTGATTAAAGGCACAAAAGGAAGCCATGATATTGTTTTAAACGGCGCAGCAGCCCGTAAGGTACAAGCGGGCGACCTGGTAATAATTATGGCCTATACGTGGATTGACAGCCAGGACGTTGAAAATCACCGCCCCAGGATTGTTATGGCCGAAGAGCTGGTGTAAACAAAGTTTTCGTAAATGAACATATGTGCATTAGGTTTGCTGGTCAAAAAGTCGTGTCGGATATCCCTTCAAGCGGTTGCAAACCCTTCAAAAAGGTAAATGAGGATGGATGATGGGTGTTGATTCTTCGAAGTTCGGTGCCTGCCTGGCCGGCAGACAGGTTCGGTGTTGGGTGTTCAATGTTTTTTTGTTGTTTGATAGGGTTTGATAGGGTTTGATAGGGCTTGATGTTGTTTGAAATGTTTGATTGTTTGAAATTGTCTGCTTTTTATCTTGATACTGCTACTGCTACTGCCACTGACCTTGCCTCCATTTGAGAATTATTTGTATATTTAAACTTTCGTGCTGACATCTGATATGTTATGTAAAGCAGTAGTTATCCTGTTAAAAGAATTATACCTTATGATGACAAAGCCTTTTCGTTTTTTTTGCATTGGTGTACTCATATTCACTAATTTTGGTCTGAAGGCGCAAATTAGTTCGCAACAAAAGCATGTTGCTGCCGACTCCCTGGTGGGCATTTCAAAGATTGAAACCGGTTTTTTCAGTATTGTTAACGGACCCCAACCCATATCCTCTGAAAAGATATATTTTTCGGGGCTTGGTTATACAAATGAATTGTCCCTGCTTGAACTACTTCAGGGCAGAGTTGGCGGACTGGACATCACAAGTGCTTCGGGTAATCCCGGTAATAGTCCGTTGGCAGTTTTGCGAGGTCAGCAAGTCATGGCTAACCGCGCTCCACTGGTTGTGATTGACGGAATACCCTGGAATTCAAATGACCATTTTTTCAATACCTTTCATGCTGGTATGGAGGATCTGTACAACCTGATTCCGGTGCCGGTGGCAGATATCGTTTCTGTTGAAGTGCTGAAAGATGGCGCTTCCACGGCATTGTATGGCGCTGAGGGTGCCGATGGTGTAATCCTTGTTGAAACCAGGAAAGGGATTCCTCAAAAAATGCAGGTGACTTATCAATTCAACCAGGGAATCATCGGTGAGCCTGATTTTCGGCCTATGCTTAGCAGGGATGAATATATCATGTACCAATTGGAGGCTCATAGCAATGCCGGAATCAACGATATCCCTCCGGAAATAGCCTTTGATCAGGATTATGATGATTTCTATAATTACGCTGCAAATACAGATTGGTTAAAAACTGTCACCCAAAGAGGATCACTTTCTAATCACCATCTGCGTATTCAGGGAGGAAACAAAAAAAGCAGGTACTTTGGTTCCTTGGGTTACCTCAATCAGAAAGGCACCGTCATTCATACAGGTTACAACCGGTTTATGGGCAGGTTTAACCTGGAGCATGACTTTACAGAAAAACTCACCCTGGCCTTGCATACAAGCTATGTGCGTCAAAAAAGCAGCGATAATATGGTATTGGAAGATGAATACGGTTTTGAAAATAATATTCTTGAAATGGCTTTTATCAAAGCGCCGAATATGAGTATCCGGGAATATGATACAGATGGCAACCTTACAGGAAATTATTTCACACCAACAAACAACTATCAGGGGAACGGATGGGATAATTATAACCCGGTGGCTGTTTCGGACATTGGAAGTGCCAAACGTACACTGAACGAATTGGCAGCAACAGTATGGGTTCAATATCATTTTAAAGATTGGCTGAGGTTCCGGGAGTGCTTCACCTATCAACAATCATTGGCGGATGCAGATGCAGTTCTGCCTTTCTATGCCATCGGATCGGATTGGTTTACATGGACAATACCGTTTGTTAATACGCAGAGCGATCTGAAATTTCGGCAGATTCGTAATGAATTCCAGGCGATTGTTAAACTGCCATTACGGGATCAGCAAAAGAATGCGCTCAGTGGTTTATTTTCCTTGATCATGCAAGACGAAGACTTCTCCATTAAGCCCGATAGTTTGCTGATGTCCAACAGACCTCCCGACAGATATAAAAACGCTTTTGTAACCACTTTGCAATATAAACTCCTTGGTAAGTACATTGTGAATGCCAATACCAGGTTTGAATCGGTTTCAAATTTTGGCAATAGGTATGCCTGGGATCAACACTATGGTGTGTCAATCGGGTGGCTTTTTGCTGAAGAGCCTTTCATTAAAAAACTTCAGATGATGAATGAAACCAGTATGATTCGGGCAGGGTGGAGCTTTTCCAGATTCCAACCCAATGGATATGTACAGTTCCCGTTGCGCAATATCCATCCGGAGAACGAAATCATGACTTACAATGTAGGAATTGAGCTGGGTTTATTCAAAGACAGGGTACATGCGATCATGGATTATTACAGCAAGGAATCCCGGATGACAAATTATTACGGAACGGGTGCTGATGATATGCTGCAGTTTCGAAACAGGGGTTGGGAATTAAGGGTTAATTATGAGATTGTCAAAGAGAAAGACTTCGATTGGAACTTGTACTTCTCCACAGCCCACAATCAACAAATCCTTGTTGAAGCACCTGTTGATATTAATAACAGGGAGTCAGCAACCCTGCGTAACGGGGAATATGTTACTTATCTCAATGAGGGCAAACGCTTAGGTTCAATATATGGGCTGAACTATGAAGGCGTATACCCCACGGATCAGGAAGCTATTGCCGTTGACAAAGATGGCAACACCCTATACGACATCCACGGGTTGCCTTTTCAGGTGTCCTATGAAAACTACAACTTTCAGGGTGGTGACGCAAAATACAGGGATGTAAACTATGATGGAATTATTGATGAAAACGACCTGGTTAAGCTGGGGAATTCCTATCCCAATTTTACTGGCGGCTTCGGAAGCACAGTCAGGTTCAAAAATCTTTCACTTACCTGTAATTTTCATTACTGTACCGGAAATAAGATTATCAACCAGGTAGCCATGGCTTCTGAAGGTCTTTCTGCCAGACACAATCAGAATGCA
The DNA here is from genome assembly GCA_964618645.1 of uncultured Bacteroidales bacterium. Taxonomy (GTDB): domain Bacteria; phylum Bacteroidota; class Bacteroidia; order Bacteroidales; family UBA10428; genus UBA5072. The sequence continues at coordinate 6,371 of CAZUBW010000077.1, forward strand.
AATGTTTTAAACCGGTGGAGGTATCCGGGACAACAGGAAAGTAACATGGCGCCCCGTGCATACCTGTATCACCCTGCCAATAACCTGGGATCCAATCGTTTTGTTGAAAACGGAGACTTTCTGAGGATGAATTACGTCAACCTCACCTATCAGTTTGGCCCTGGAATCTGCCGCAAAATCCATGTTCAGGATCTTCGCATCAGTTTAAGCGGACAACGGTTGCTCACCATAACCGGATATAACGGATTAGATCCTGAAACTGAGCTGGACTATTCAGGTATTTTCTCACTGAACCAGGATAAAATCAGGGCTTATCCACCGAAAATTTATACCTTTAGTGTCCGAATTACGATTTAATCTAAGGGGTAATCCAGATAAAGTAACCTGATTGTTGAATAGATACTTTGCACAGGTTAATGATCCAAAGAGTCAGGTTTTACTCGACTCTTTTGATTTTTTAGCCCCATGTCAATATACTATTTATTAAGATAATTTGACTAATTTTGTGTAAAACACTTATGGTTATGAACCTGATGGATAGAATTACCATTAACTTGGAATTATGTCATGGCAAGCCATGTATTCGGGGTATGAGATGGCCTGTAGAAGTAATCATGGACATGCTTGGTTCCGGAATGACCATTGAAGAAATTTTATCGGATCATCCGGAATTAGAAAAGGAAGATATTTTAGCAGCATTGAATTTTGCAAAACTTTATTTGTCAGGTAGATCAATTAAAGAAGTAGCTTAATGAAATTTCTTTGTGATGTTCATATTTCATACAAATTGGTAAATCACATTAATTCATTAGGATATGAAACAATTCACGTGAATGATATTCTCAATAAGTGGTTTACAGATGATAAAGATATTTGCAATTACGCTGATGACAACAACTTAATAGTTATAACTAAGGACGCTGACTTTAGAAATAGCTATTTCATAAGAAATACCCCGAGAAAACTAATAAAAATTAATCTGGGCAATATCTCAAATGCAGAGTTAATTAAGGTATTGTCTGAGAACATGGTATTTATTCAAAAACTGGATGCTGATAATAGATTTCTCATAGAAGTCGAAAGAAAATATATAACTTTTATTAAATAACAGAGAAATTACATCTTTGATTGATAATTGTTATTTAAGTCATCATAGCCCTCACCATACCACCATGAAAATCAATTCCCTTTGTATTGCCCTGCTGCTAATGGCAATTCCGGGCCTGGCAAATGCGCAGGAGAGTCCTAAAAAACTCATCATCCTGCATACCAACGACCTGCACAGTCGATTAAACGGTTACGCACCGGAAATCGATTACACTCCTGAAACCGTTAACGACGACAACACCATTGGCGGATTTGCCCGCATGGTTTCTTTAATCGAAGCCGAAAAGAAAACAAACGGCAACCAGGTGCTGGTGCTGGATGCAGGCGACTTCCTGATGGGTACGCTGTTCCATGCCGTGGAACAGGAGACAGGCTTTCAGTTGCCATTGATGAAAAAGGCTGGTTACGATGTGGTGAGCCTGGGAAACCATGAATTCGACTTTGGCCCTGGCACACTGGCAGCTATTATCGACAGATCATTGAAAAGCGGTGAGGTTCCGTTACTAACCTTGGGTAATATGGCTTTCTCGGAGAAAGATACGGCAGATGACCGGTTGAAGGCCCTAATGGATAGGGGTGTTATTAAACCTTACCAGGTGATCGAAAAAAACGGGCTGAAAATAGGCCTTTTTGGTATCCTGGGAAATGTTGCCATTCACGATGCACCTTTGGCCCGGCCTGTTATGTTTACAAATCCGGAGAAGACAGCCAGGAAATTGGCAACCCTGCTCCGCGAAAAGGAAAAAGTGGACCTGGTGATCTGCTTGTCGCATAGCGGATTGGGTAAGGATGATGCAGGTAACTGGACCGGCGAAGATGTTTTACTGGCCCAAAAGGTACCCGGCATTGATGTAATTATCAGCGGGCACACCCATACACTCATTGACAAGCCACTGGTTGTAAACGGTAAACCCATAGTTCAAACCGGAGCGTATGGCGCAGGTCTGGGCCGGCTTGAACTGGAAATTGACAATGGAAAAGTGTTGCGGTCCGAGGCCAGTGTTATACCAATTGACGATGCGATTGCTGCCAATACAGCTTTTCAACAAGCCATTAGCGGCCAGGAAAAGCTTATTACACAGTATATTTTGAAACCATTGGGTTTGCAATACAATTCGGTAATTGCCGAAACCACTTTCCCGCTGATATGCAACGAGGGCAAGGAAGCAGAGAACAGCAACCTGGGACCCCTGATCGCCGACGCCATTTATGCCTATGTTAACCGGAATACTCCTGAGGGGGCCAATATTACGCTCTTCCCTACGGGCATGGTGCGCGATAACATAGTGCCCGGTGCTACCGGTAAACAATCGGTAGCGGACTTGTTCAGGGTGGTATCACTCGGCAGCGGAAACGATGGTGTTCCCGGTTACCCGCTGGCGCGTGTTTATGTTACCGGCAAAGAACTGAAGGGGATTATGGAAGTGCTCTACCTGGCACCCTCAAGCAGTCCGAGTAACTACATGTATTTCGGCGGGCTGGATGCCGCCTATAATACCGAAAAAGGATTGCTGAAGAAAATCACTGCCATTCAAACACGTGACAAAGACAAAAAAGATTACGTGCCGGTTGATTGGTCAAAGCATAATGCCAAATTATACAGCCTTACAGCCAACACCTATTTGCTTGAGTTTATTGGCATCATTAAAAAACTCAGTAAGGGACTGGTGAAGGTAACCCTGAAAGATGCCAACGGGAATCCGATAAATTCAATCAATGCGGCTATTATTGATGCTGATCCGGCTGTTGAAGGTGTTCAGGAGATAAAGGAATGGATGGCCCTGCTCTGGTACCTGCAGCAACAACCCGATAGCAATGGCAATGGTATTCCCGATATCCCCGAAACATACCGCACCGGGTCGCCCCGGTTACACCGGGAGTAATTTCTTTACAATCCTAAGTATTGTCATATGTAGAAATATATATTTATTTTATTTTTGCTGTACGATTCATTTGAAGTGCGTAACTTAGTAAGTATAGCCATTTATTAAAAAAAGACATATGAAGTATCTGATTGTAGGCGGAGTAGCAGGTGGTGCCACTACGGCAGCACGTCTCAGGCGTCTGGACGAAGCCAGTGAAATCATCATATTTGAGCGGGGCGAGTATATTTCCTATGCCAACTGCGGGTTACCCTATTACATTGGTGGTACCATCAGTGAAAGGGAAAACCTGTTTGTGCAAACGCCTGAAACGTTTGGTAAGCGTTTCCATCTCGAAGTGCGTATTCTTTCCGAAGTGATTTCCATAAACCGTGCAGCTAAGGAAGTTACGGTAAAAGATTTGCGAACGGGAAAGACTTATATCGAGCACTATGACAAGCTGGTATTGTCGCCTGGCGCAGAACCGGTTAAGCCGCCGCTTCCGGGGATTAATGCCGAGGGAATTTTTACCTTGCGCAATGTGCCCGATACCGATAAAATCAAAAAGTATATTACCGAAAAGAATCCCCGCCATGCTGTAGTGGTTGGCGCCGGTTTTATTGGCCTGGAAATGGCTGAGAACCTGCACGAATATGGATTGCGGGTGACCATTGTGGAAATGGCCGAACAGGTGATGACACCGTTGGATTATTCCATGGCGGCACTGGTGCATCAGCACCTGAAAACCAAAAATGTGGAGTTTTACCTGAATACGGCGGTTTCCTCTTTTTCAAACGAAAATGGCAGGTTGGTGGTTAAACTGAACTCTTCGCGATCGATTACCACGGATATGGTTATTTTGTCCATTGGGGTGAAACCCGATAGCAGGCTGGCAAAGGAAGCGGGCCTGGAAGTGGGCAAAACAGGAGGTATTGTGGTAAATGAGTTTATGCAAACCACCGATAACGATATTTATGCACTGGGTGATGCGATTGAATTTAAAAACCCGGTTACCGGTACCAGCATGATCACTTACCTGGCTGGTCCGGCCAACAAGCAAGGCCGTATTGTTGCCGATAACATTTACAAAGGTAATTTCAGAACTTACACCGGTTCAATCAACACGGCCATTGCCAAAGTTTTTGATGTAACAGTCGCTTCAACAGGCGTTTCGGGAAAGCTGCTGGCGAAAATGAATATTTCGCATATCGATTCCATTACACATTCGTCGTCGCATGCAGGTTATTACCCTGGTGCGGTTCCCATGTCCATAAAAATTTCGTTTGCTCCCGATACTGGTCGTTTGCTGGGCGCCCAGATTGTGGGTTTTGACGGTGTTGACAAGCGTATTGATATTTTTTCCAGCGCCATACAAAACGGGGCAACGGTATACGACCTGGCCGAAATAGAGCATGCCTATGCACCTCCATATTCGTCGGCCAAGGATCCGGTAAACATTGCCGGCATGGTGGCCCAGAATATCCTCGAAGGTATCACCCGGGTGATTTCATGGCGCGAAGTAGCCGACTGCGAATCAGGGGATAATTATTTAATTGACGTGCGTACCCCCGATGAATTTCAGCTGGGCAGCATCGAAGGGGCGGTGAATATTCCACTCGACGAGCTTAGGCAACATGTGGGTGAAATACCGCGCCATAAAAAGCTGATTGTTTTTTGCGGGGTTGGGCTCAGGGCACATGTAGCTTGCAGAATACTTACACAGAGTGGTTTCACTGAGGTTTTCAATTTGTCGGGCGGTTTAAAAACCTTTGAAACGGCCAGCCAAAAGCAAAGCAATGAGGATATTTTTGCCAATGATTATATCGGGCATGATGATCATATTTACCAGGGGGCAAAGGAAAGGGCCGTCTTTAAGCCGGTTGATGTAAACAAACTGCAGGAACTGGATGCCTGCGGATTACAATGCCCGGGGCCTATTTTAAAGCTTAAACAGACCATGGATAAGCTCGACATAGGGGAGGCAGTAAAAGTAAGAGCTACCGATGCCGGTTTTTACAAAGACGTGAAGGCCTGGGCCAATGTAACCGGTAATGAACTGTTGGAGCTTTCGCAGGAAGGAGCCCAGATTACAGCCATTGTGCGCAAGGGCGAGCCTGTAGTTAAGACCGGGGCCCGGCAGGGAGGTAATGCAGCCACGCTAATCTGTTTCAGCGACGACCTGGATAAGGCACTCGCTACCTTTGTCATTGCCAACGGCGCGGTCGCCTCGGGTAAAAAAGTAACCATATTCTTTACCTTCTGGGGTTTGAACGTGATAAAGCGACAGCAGAAACCAGCGGTTCAGAAAGACCTTTTTGGTAAGATGTTTGGCATGATGATGCCGCAGTCGAGCAGAAAGCTGGGCCTGTCGAAAATGAACATGGCCGGCATGGGCAGCAAAATGATGCGCATGGTGATGAAGGACAAAAATGTTGACACGCTGGAGAATATGATCCAGGCTGCGTTGCAAAATGGCGTTGAGATGGTGGCCTGCCAGATGTCGATGGATGTAATGGGGGTTAAAGCCGAAGAACTTATCGATGGTGTTCAGATAGGCGGTGTAGCCACCTACCTGGAACGTACCGAAGGTTCCGGACTGAATCTCTTCGTTTAGTCGTTGTTGTATTTCAGTCTTTCGCCTCTTCCTTCGCCGCCACCCGATTTACGGCGTTTACCCTGTCCTTTGCCCAATTCGCTTTTATTGGTTGCATTGGGTTCGCCTTTACAGTTGCCCAATCCGCGCCCTGTTTTAGGCCCTTTGCCTTCGGGGCCGGTTCCGTTTAAATGTGGCATGGTATTAAAAGATTAGTTGGTTTTTTCTGTTCTACTATGGTTGCTGAGGATATCCCAGATACGCTTTAATTCACCGGCAATCCAACCTTCTGGGTCGAATTCATTGATTGTTTTTGCTTCCAGCAGGGCAAGCACCATAGATTCGCTATAGGGAATCCTGCCGAGAACCTGAATGTTCCGGCTTTGCAGGTTTTGTTCGATACGCTGTGTCATCTCCTCGTTCAGGTCGTACTTGTTGATAACAACATAAACGGGAGTTTTAAATCCACCGATCATTTCAATCAGTCGTTCCAGATCGTGCCAACCCGACATGGTTGGCTCGGTTACGGCAAGTACCAGGTCGGATCCGGTTACAGACGAAATTACCGGGCAACCAATTCCGGGAGGCCCGTCGGTAACAATTATTCCGGCATCATGTTTTTGGGCCAGTTCCCGTGCATATTGCCTGATTTTGGAAACCAGCTTGCCCGAGTTTTCCTCGGCAACGCCAAGTTTGCCATATACCATGGGACCAAAGCGGCAATTGGCAAAATATATTTGGTTGTTGTTGTAGTTTTGCACGGATATAGCATCAACAGGGCAAACAATTGAACACAGTCCGCATCCTTCACAGGCGTATTCGTCAATGACCGGGATATTCCCATTGAATTCGAGTGCGCTGAACCGGCATACATCCTGGCACAATCCGCAACCGGTACATTTGTCAGTGTCAACAATTGCCTTTGCACCACTTGAAAATTCCTCGGTGCGATAGATATCCGGTGACAGCACCAGGTGCAGGTCAGCAGCATCCACATCACAATCAGTAAAAACTGCATGCTTTGCCAGTGAGGCAAAAGCTGCTGTAATACTGGTTTTACCGGTTCCGCCCTTTCCGCTTAATATAACAATTTCAAAAGGTTTTTTCATTAGCTTTCCGATGTTTCATGCAATACCTTTCTGGTGATGTCTTCGAATACTTTTCTTATTTCGGGGCTGGATTCGGCAACAATTTCCCCTTTTGAATAAGCGCCGGCCAGTTCTCTACGAAATGGAATTTCTCCCAGCAGGGGGATATTGTTTTGCGAAATATACTCATATAAAGGCTTGTAATCCAGTCCGGCTTTGTTAATAATAATACCGTGCTTTTTACCCAGTTGCTTCACGGTTTCAACCATCAGTATCAGGTCGTTTAGGCCAAAGGGTGTTGGTTCTGTAACCATAACAACATAATCGGATTTTGAAACTGTTGCAATTACCGGGCACGAGGTACCCGGAGGCGAATCAAACAGGATGATACCCTGTTGCCGCGCATGGGTAATGGTTTCTCTGATTACACGTGTCTGAAGGGCACTTCCAATATGCATCCTGCCTTCGATAAATTCGTCCCTGGCAAAATAGTCGAAATGCGTTACCTGGCCAATCGACCTGGGTTTCTCGATAATGGCTTTTTCGGGGCAAACATAACTACAGGCTCCGCAACCGTGACACATATCGGCAGAGACTTCGATAAATTTTGCAGGTGGTAGCATAACAATGGCATTAAATGCACAAGCTTCCTTGCATTTTCCACAAAATGTGCACAGGTCGGTTTTTATTTCCGGTATCATCAGATTTACCGGGTATACAGCAGTTTTCGAGGCCCTGATAAAAATGTGACAGTCGGGTTCTTCTACATCACAATCCAATAGCTGTACATTGTGTTTAAGGTACCGGCTAAGCACATGGAACAGGCCTGTACTTACGGTGGTTTTTCCTGTTCCGCCTTTTCCGCTGGTAATGGCAATTTTCATTTATTCTGACTTTAGTCTTCGGGCTGAGCAAGATGTTCATACGGGACCATGTGTTCAACACCTGTTGAACAGGAGCACTTTATTTAATTCGTATTCACCTGGCACCTGCCCAGGGTAAAAATTCGCTGCTGCTATGGTGTTTGCCGTATCAGGCCGGTTTGTTTTCGTCAATTATTTGCAGCACTGTTTTCCCGGCCGTTGTCAGTTGTGTTTCGATATGGAGCTTAGTAAGGGTGTCTTTTGCTTTGGGACCGAATTCAACTGCAAAAACCTTGTCTACACCATGGTTTGCCATAAATTCAGCAACCTGTAGCCCAACGCCCCCGGCACCGTTTCTTAGGGTATTTTCCTTAAATTCCATTTGCCTGGTGCCAAAATCGTAAAAACAAAAAAAGGGACAACGTGCAAAACGCTCATCGATCAGTGCTTCTGGTTTATCGGCTGAAGCCGGAAAGGCTATTTTCATAATATATTGATATTGAGTTAAATGTATTCTTAGATAAGTTGAAAAATATCATCAGTTGTATGCGCGGAATGGCGTAAGTTAATCCGGGATTTATGCTGATGCCGCATTGATGAGCAGAAAGAACGGAACCTGTCAGCATTAAATTTTGGACAAAAATAGCGTAAAAAATTTTAAAATGAACAAAAGTTCATATACATTTGAAGGACTTTGTTCGGTATTATGATACAACATGTTTGAAATCAAAGAAAATTGAGTATAATTGATTATCATCTTTTATATCTTTGCGATTGATTTAATGGCATCTATTCATCATATATGAAAAATACTTTTTGAATTAGCATAATATACTATTGGGGGTGCTTGTGAAAAACAGGCTGAGAATATACCCCTGAACCTGAGATGTGTAATAACAGCGGAGGGAAATGGTATAGTAAATTTCAATGATAAAATTGAAAAGACCGTTTTGCTTGCCGCGAAGCGGTTTTTTCGTTTTTTTATATGCTGTATGCGACTGACAAATATATTTAAGTATGTGTTTATAACAATAAGCCATGAATAGAATAATCCATGAATCTGTAAAAACCGACCTGGAACTTGTCAGGTTAAAATCGCCACTGGTACACAATATTACCAATTATGTGGTAATGAACAACACAGCCAACGCACTGCTGGCTATTGGCGCTTCACCGGTGATGGCCCATGCTGTTGAGGAAGTTGAAGACATGGTGAAGATAGCCTCCTCACTTGTTATCAATATAGGAACCCTTAGCACACCCTGGATTGAAGCCATGATGAGGGCCGGTAAAGCTGCCAATGCATTAAAGATTCCTGTTGTTTTAGATCCTGTGGGGGCAGGGGCCACACCTTTCCGAAACGAAACCTGTTTGCGACTGATCAAGGAGTGCAGGTTCTCAGTTATCCGTGGGAATGCTTCGGAAATTATGGCCCTGGTAAATGAACGAGGAAAAACGAAGGGAGTCGACAGCATTGATTCATCATCAGCTGCCCTGCAGGCTGCAAAAACATTGCATAAGGAAACAGGGGCGGTAGTTGTGGTAAGCGGTCCGGTAGACTATATTATCGATAGCGATTTGGTGATCGGCATCAGCAATGGATCTCCACTGATGGGAAGGGTTACCGGTCTGGGATGCACCGCTACAGCATTAATTGGAGCCTTTATAGCAGTTAACAACGATTTCACCCGGGCATCGGCACATGCCATGTCGGTGATGGGTATTGCAGGTGAACTGGCTGCCGAAAAATCTTCCGGCCCCGGCACCTTGCAAATGCATTTTCTTGACGAACTTTACAATTTATCGGGGCAGGGAATAGCTGACCGGTTAAATGTACAGGTATGAAAAAGAGTGATCCATATCTTTATTTGGTTACCGACCGCAGCCTTTCAGGTGGACGACCTTTAGCGTTCATTGTTGAACAGGCCGTTCAGGGAGGGGTTACCATGGTGCAACTCAGGGAGAAAAACTGTCCGGTACCTGAGTTCATTCGCATGGCACTGAGGTTGAAACAACTGCTTAAACCTTATCGTGTTCCGCTGATCATTAACGACAGGCTTGATGTAGCCATGGCCTCCGGTGCCGATGGGTTACATATAGGTCAGGATGACATTCCTTATTCCTATGCACGGAAGATGCTGGGAAAAAACAAGATTATCGGGTTATCGGTGGAAACAATTGACCAGGCAGAAGAGGCCAATGATTTTAACGTGGATTATATTGGCATATCGCCTGTTTTTGTGACCGGTACAAAGCCGGAACTCGAAAAAGGCCTGGGATTGGATGGTGTTCGGACGATTGCTTCATTATCAAAACACTATACGGTTGCCATCGGTGGTATCAATGCAGCTAATGCCGGAGCTGTGTTGCAGGCGGGAGCAAACGGCCTGGCTGTTGTATCGGCCATCGTGTCGGCCGACAACCCCCGGAAGGCAGCCGAAGTATTGAAAGGTACGATGGACGGATTTAAGCATCTGAAAGATGAAAATAAGTGAAATAGGTGAGTTTGGTTTGATTGACCAGATTGCTGCAAGGTTTGGCGACCTGGCGCTGAACGGTTATTTGGGTATTGGCGATGATTGTGCGGTTTTGCCCTATACTTCCGATGAAGACCTGGTGGTGACAACCGATTTACTTATCGAGGATATACATTTCCTGAAAAACCGCATACTTCCGCATGACCTGGGTTATAAATCACTGGCCGTTAATTTGAGCGATATTGCCGCAATGGGAGCCATTCCGGCAGGCTCATTCCTTTCCATTGGCATACCTGCTGAAACCGAGGGGGCTTATATCAATGATTTTATGGAAGGATACCATGAGCTTTCGTTGAAGTATGGAGTGCCCTTGCTGGGAGGGGATACCACACGGTCAAAACATTACCTTACCATTAACGTGGTGGTGATAGGCAGATGCAGAAAAGGTGAGGCCAGGCTGCGTTCGATGGCAAAGCCGGGCGATGTTATTGCTGTTACCGGCAGGCTTGGTGATTCGGCCGGTGGATTGCAGGTATTGCTGAAAAACTTACCGGAAACCGGGGATAACCTGAAGCTCATAGCCGCTCATCACATGCCTGAACCGCATATTAACGAGGGCAAATGGTTGGCAAAACAACCGGCAGTGCATGCCATGATGGATGTTTCTGACGGCATTTCTTCGGATATGATACATATACTAAAGGCTTCGCAGCAGTCGGCCCGGATTGACATAGATGCCATCCCGGTGTCGGATGAACTGCAAAGACTAACATTAGCGGAAAAATGGCGCATCGATGAATTAATTACTTCGGGCGGGGAAGATTACGTTCTGTTGCTAACCCTTGATGAAAAGTTATTCGGGAAGGTCCGGTCGGGTTTCAACACGTTGTTCGGACGCGATCTGGCGCCAATCGGAACCATAGAACCAGGTGAGCCGCATATAACCTGGTGCAAAGGCGGCAAGGTCATTGTTTTTGGGGAACACGGGTTTGATCATTTTAAAAGCTGAAGAATATGGAGAAAAGTTATAGTCGGGTGCTAACCATTGCCGGTAGCGATTCGGGAGGCGGTGCCGGAATACAGGCGGATATAAAAGCTATTTCGGCATGCGGTTGTTATGCAGCCTCGGCAATCACTGCCATAACCGTCCAAAATACGGTTGGTGTCAGGGGGGTGTATCCACTGCCTGACGAAGCCATTAGCGGGCAAATTGATGCCGTGTTGGATGATATTGGTGCAGACGCCGTTAAAATTGGCATGCTTCATTCTTCGACGGTTATCCGGGTGGTAGCCGATACGTTGGCCAGGTACCAGGTACGGAATATTGTGCTTGATCCGGTGATGGTGGCAACATCGGGGGATAAGCTTTTGCAGGACGACGCCATTGAATCGTTGAAAAATGTGCTGATACCGGGCGTACGGGTTATCACACCCAATATTCCCGAGGCTTCTATTTTGCTTGGCGAAGCATTGCTAAGACAGCAAGATTTGCCGGAGGCAGCTCAAAAGCTGTCGCTTAACGGAGGAGTCTCGGTGTTGCTCAAAGCCGGACACCTGGCCGATGAAGAATTGACTGACGTTTTTTATAACGCGGAGGATGGTACCACGCTCACGCTGAAGTCGAAAAGAGTTTTTACCCGCAACACACACGGAACCGGATGTACCTTGTCGTCGGCGCTGGCTGCATTCCTTGCCAGGGGATTATTGCTGAATGATGCAGTGCAACAGGCCAAAGCCTACATTGATGGTGCCATCCTGCAAGGGGCAGCTTATGCCCTGGGCAAAGGTCATGGCCCTGTGCATCATTTTTACAATTGCTGGCAGTAATGGAACCCGCAGGACCTTTTACCCGGCAGTTATGGGAAAGCATCGTACCTGTTTTTCAGCAGATACTCGATTGTAATTATATAAAAGGCTTAACCGACGGAACATTGCCGTATGCCTGTTTTGCACATTACCTTTCACAGGATGTGTTATATATTATCGATGATTCGCGTGCGCTGGCTGCAACGGCATCCCGGGCAGCGCATCCCGACGAGATGTATTTTTTTCTTCAGATGGCAAAAGATGGTCTGGATATAGAGCGGGCCCTTCATAACGATTTTATCGGTAAGCTGAATATTCCGCCGGCTACGACAAAATCGCCTGCTTTTAAGGCTTACACCGACTTTTTGCTCGATAACGCTTTCCATGCACCTTACGAGGTTTCGGTGGCGGCATTGTTGCCTTGTTTCTGGGTTTATGGAAAAACAGGGGAGTTTGTGCTGAAAAATGCCGGGGCAACAAATCCTTACCGCACATGGATTGATACCTATTCGGGTGGTGAATACAAATGTTACACGCGTAGATTTATTGACATAACCGAAATGCTTGGTCAACGATCGGGATTAGCCATTGGTGCAAAAATGAAAAACGCGTTTATGACGGGGACACAACATGAATGGTATGTTTTTGAAGAAGCCATGAATTATGAAAACCATTGAAAAAGGAAACAACGGGTTTAAACCATGCTGCAAATGGTACCGGGTTTGTCCCATGAAACGTTTTTATGAGCAGGGAAAACTCGACAAGAAGTGGATTGAACAGTATTGCAAGGGCAACTGGGAAGGGTGTAAGCGTTACCAGATGGAAGAAAACGGGCTTTACCACCCCGACGAAATGTTACCCGATGGCAGTATGCTTGACTCCGTCAGGTAATTAGGGAAACAACTGCGAAAAGAACATATGTTCATTACGTAACAAAAACTTTACACCGTTTGAGGCCCGGTTATTTATGGCGCAGGTTCCGTGCTGAAAAACATTTTGAGTTTTCAGCAATTTTAACATTAGCAATAATAATTAGGTATTTGTAAAGGAAAGTATGCTTTCTCTTATCGATTAATACAAATAATTTGAAAATATTTCAAAAATCATTATGAAATGAACATAAGTTCATATACATTTGTTACTGTTTTTGATTGCTTAAACAGGTAGGTCAGGCGGAAAAGTAAACTATCTAAAACTGTGTATGCTTTTAATAACTTAAAAACGGAGGATTTTATGTCTGCAAGCGCTGATTATTACATTTACATTGTGGTATTTGCCATCCTGGCAGCAGTTATTAACGGATTGGGTATTTTGGTTTTATACT
>CAZUBW010000078.1:0-8110 GCA_964618645.1 uncultured Bacteroidales bacterium
AGGCTGTTGACCTGGTCCGAGCGCCAGGTTTTGCTGAAATTGTTCCAGTAATTGTTATCAACCCGGTCGCCATGGGTAACGATGGCGTTTTTCCAGGCCAGCGAAAACTCCGAACCCGGGGCAAATATCCACCTGAATACCACGTCGATATTGAAGGCATTGTAATTCTCATCCTGGTTTTCGTTGTAGGCAGCATCGCTTAAAAGGTTGCCATTTTCGAGCAACTGATAGTAGTTTTTATTGCCGGCGCCCGACCAGTAATGCCGCATCCTTAAGCTCAAGCCGGCTTTGTTGTTTAAGGCATAATTCACACCCAAAACATTTTCGAACGTTCGCACATTCCGTTTGGCAAAGTAAATAGTGTCTTCGCTGTCGGTCATGTCTACATATCCACGATCGTTGATCTCATCTGCAAAATAGGTATTATAATTAAACTGCAAATGTCGTCCCACCCTGACACTTAAATACAGGTTAGCTTCTTTATAACGCTGATCGGTATCGGGCTGTCGGGCACCAGTATAACCAAGCTGCAAAATAACCGGCTTGGTTCCGCTGGTAAATCCCCAAAAGCTGTATTCGTAATAATAGGGTTCGACATAATACCTGCCACTGACACGTGGTTCATAATAGTCGTGCCAGTTGCCCGTTACATTGAAGCTGGCCTCAATACCGTAGTTATTTTTAAACCGGGTGAAATAATGAGCGCCCACGGCATGTCCCGCTATTGCATTGGGCTCATACCTGCGCTCATGGCTGTACCAGATATTTCCGCTCATTTGGTTAAAGACCGAAAACGGCTCAATAATTCCATAATAAACATAAGCTTCTGTCTCCAATTCGTTGTTACGCCGCAGATATCCCAGGTCGTTAGGGTTAAACTTGTCTGATACAACCTGCTGGGATACGCCAAACTGCAGTTTGCCACTATTCTTCTCAAAACCCAAATCGGCGAAAAAGCCATCCTGATGTTCACCATTGGTCCGGGTGCTGAATCCTCCCTTTCCGTTAACGGCATAGGTTTTCTTCCTGTTTCTCAGCTGGAAATCGGTTGCAGTAACATTGGCACGGAAAGGATCACCGACCATGAACATGTTTGAGTTGATGAGACTGATATACGAATTGTTCTTCAGCGACTTATCAATAACCGCAACATTGTAGTTGGTAAATGGCTGTATCAGTATTTCGCGCCTGGCACCGCTTATTGTATCCTTAAGTTTTGCGTGTGAGGGAAGCGACATGGCATTCATCATGCCAATGCCCCACCCGCCGGTGGTACGCCCTGAAACTTTGGTAGCATTCAACAACTGGGTTTCGGTGGGATTATAATCGATCACTTCGTGATCAGCCAATGCATCCGACGCTCTTGATGCAAACTTAGGCGCTGCACCAATACGTCGTGAGTAAAAAATTTCACCCCTGTCAAATAATTCGGTCCCCTCGGTGAAAAACTGGCGCTTTTCAGAATAATACAACTCATAAGGCGAAAGATTCAGTTCCTTATCATCGCTCTGAATCTGTCCGAAATCAGGTATCAGCATCATATCGAGGGTAAAACTCTCACTAAGACCGTATTTAAGGTCCATGCCACCTTTATAGGTAAAATCGGGGGACGACCTGTCGCTCCTGAATTCGCTGTATGCCGCGGCATATGGACTCAATGACAAGCGTACCGGTGGTTTTATGTTTTGAATACCTGTCAGCTGTCCCTGCTGATGAATAAAGCCTGAAACCTCCCGATCGATAAAATTCCATGAATTGTTGGAATTATGCCTCCTCAGGTTCCGGAACATATTCATTCCCCAGGTGCCGTTGCCGTTCTCGGGGAATCTGATGGCGGCGTAAGGAATTTTCATTTCCACTATCCAGCCCTTGTCGGTTACCCTGGTTTTACTTTCCCAAACGGCATCCCATGAATCATCTTCATAATCAAAGGCTGTTTTTATAGCCTTAATATCGGTCTGCACCCCCGCGGGTGTTATAAAAAAACCATACGCCAGCTGACCCTGGTTATACGGATCGAAGTATATGCCAAAATAATCTGAACGGCCAATGTTGTCCCTTTCGGAGAGATAATTGTAAATACTGTCGGGCGCATCGTAAAACATACCGCCCACATATATGGCTGTCTGATCGTACATGATATATACTTCCGATGGCTGCATTGCGGGACGACCATTATAGGGCTGCAACTGTACAAAATCCTTTGCAACCTGCGCCTGCGAGTAACCAGGTTCATCGAGATAACCGTCGATTTTCAACGGATGATCAAGATAAAACGCCTGAACCGTTTTCTTTTCCTGTCCAAAAGCGCTGGTTGTTAAGAACAGTAAGCAAAAGCAATAGAAACCAATCTTCATCCGCTCAGGATTAATCATGTAAATAAAAATGAACCCGGTTTGGTTTGTGGATGTAAATACGAAAACTATAATCGGTTGCTGCATGGAAACAAGCCAATTGATGCAGCATTTTGTAATGGTCAAAACAATTGAACCATACTAGGACCGGTTAAATGGGTTTTACCCTATGCTCCCCTTAAAATATAATCACGTGAAATACCCGATATGCCTTCTATCGTTACTTTGCTGAAGTAGTTGGTGGTTTTCTGATCCGTTGGAAACTCCACCGGAACATAGTATTCGCCATAACCTTTGGCAATACCGGTTTCACTTACCTTTTCAACCAGCACGGTTTGTTGCTTGCCTATGAGTTGCCGACGGTAATTCAGCTTGTTTTCGGCCGCAAGGTTGCGGACGTGCAGGCTTCTTTCGTGTTTGACCTTTTCGGGCAGATGACCCGGCATTTTCGCCGCCCTGGTTCCATTACGCACCGAATATTTAAAAGTATGTATATGGCTGAAGCCCACCTCGCGTATCACCCTGCAGGTTTCTTCGAAGTTGTCGTCTGTTTCACCGGGAAAGCCCACCATAATATCCGTAGTGAAATTAAACAGCGGATCCCGTTTCCTGAGCTTTCCGATGATGCCGAGATAATCTGCAACACTGTAGTTCCGGTGCATTTGCTTAAGTATGGTATCGGAGCCGCTTTGCAGGCACAGATGCAAGTGAGGACAAAGTTTGCCATCGCGGAACATATCGAAGAACAACTCATTAAAGCCCTCGGGCTCAACCGATGATATGCGTACCCTGAAATCACCCGGAATGGCCAGGATAGCAGCCAGCAAGCCGGTAAAACCATTTCCCTCGTATTCGTACCTGCTGATATTCACGCCGGTAAGCACAATTTCCTTATAACCCAGGTCGAGCACCTGCCTGATGTTATCGGTAATTTCCAACATTGGCCGGCTGACCGCTCTGCCCCGTACCATGGGTACAATGCAGAAAGTGCAGAAATTATCGCAACCATCCTGGACTTTGATCATGCTCCGTGTATGAAAGCTCTTTTCAGTTACCGAAAATCCGAAGACATCTTTTCGGAACAAATCGGGATCTGCCAGCTCTCCGTTTAAATGAGCCTCAACTATGGGCAGTATGCTAACTTTACTTTTGTTATCGATCACAAAGTCGATGTCGCCGCGGGCCTGCAAGTAACTACGCTGGTTTTCGGCCATGCATCCCGTTACAATCACCAGCGAACCGTTTTTTTTGTGTACAGCCTGGTTGATGGCGGTTTTCGACTTATGATCGCCCTGGTTGGTGATGGTACAGGTGTTAATGATATACACATCGGCCTGGTCGTTGAAGTCTACCACTTCGTAACCCGCATGGTAGAAGTCGGTGAGCACAGCATCGGTCTCAAACTGGTTAAGCCGGCACCCCAGGGTTTTAAAGGCTACTTTCCGTTTCATCATTAAACGGCAACAGGTTGATGAACCAATTCGCCCTCTACCGAGTATGGCGCTGCAGCAGTCACCTTCATCCATAGCAGTGTACCGGGCTCAACAGGCTGTGCCGAAGAAAACCTGATCACAATGCGGCCTTCGGTCATGCCTGAATAGTACCCGGGCTTACGATCGTGCCCGGTGACCAGTATACGCAAAGTTTGCCCCACCAGTCGCTGGTTATATAGAATGGTGTGCTTGGTAAGCTCTTCGGTAAGTATATGCAACCGATCTTTTTTCACCTGTGCAGGTACATCGTCATCCCACTTTGCACTGGCTGCACCGGGGCGTGGAGAATACTGTGCTATGTAGGCCATGTTGTAACGGTTAATTTCCATAGCCTTTCGTGTATTTTCGAACTCCTCCTCCGTTTCGCCGGTAAACCCAACGATAATGTCTGTAAAAATGGTAGCTGTTGGCAACAACCTGTGAATAGCATGAATTATGCGTTGATAATCCTCAAAAGTATGTCTGCGGTTCATGCGCTTCAACACTTCGTTGTCGCCCGATTGTATAGGCAGATGTATTTGTTTGGCCAGGCAGGGATATTGGGCAATCACTTCGAGCACCTCGTCGGACATATCGCGTGGATGGGGTGATGTAAAATAAACCCAGAATTCTTTATCTGAATAAAGGCCAAATTCACCCACCCTGCGCAGCAGGTCGGCAAAAGTGCTTTCGGCCCCATGTTTATCGAGGCCGTAGGAATTGACATTCTGCCCCAACAGTGTAATGGCCTTATACCCCTTGTCGACCAATAGTTTCAGCTCGGCCAGTACCTCACCCGAAGGTCGTGATATTTCGCGCCCTCTTGTATAGGGCACCGCACAGTATGTACAGAACTTATCACACCCATTCTGAATGGGAATAAAGGCTTCGTAACCCGACTGATACGTTGGCTTCAGCTGCCAGAAATCCTTTATCTTTTCGGGAGGCAGCATTACCCCGTTGTTGACCTGTAAACCCAGGGCGCGTGGCTTTGCTGCAAATGACAAATGAGGTGTTGCCGGTTGCTGCATGGTAACCACGCCATATTGTTTTATCATGTTGGGAAACTCAGGCAATTCGGCCATCGAAAACACCAGGTCGAACAATTTCAGAAATTTTTCGCGGTCAGCAGGAAGCACGCATCCCGAAACAAAAGTTATCAGGGCACGATTGTTTTTCCACTTATTCCACCGGGCAATGCGTGAGTATACCTTGTCAATCGATTTCTGCCGTACCGAGCAGGCAAGAATACCAAGCAAACCGGCTTCCGCTTCCTCATCGGTCCATAGGTAACCCATTGCCTCAATCACCGTTCGCACACGCTCGCTGTCCGACTTATTCATCTGGCAGCCAAGCGTTATAATATGATATTTCAAACCCTTCAAAATTTTTGCAAAGATAAAGTATTACGATAGTTTTCCGTTATTTTTGCTGAACAAACAACGACAGCTCTTGATATATCCGCAGACATTCGAGCAAAAGACCGGTTTCACGCAGGTGAAGGACCTGATCAGGGAATACTGCCTGTTTACCCCCGGCAGGCAAAAAGTCGACGAGATCAGGTTCATGAACAATTTCAACCAGTTACAGGAAGTGCTGGAACAAACGGCTGAATTCAGGGAAATCTGCCTGTTTGAAGACAACTTCCCAACCGACAATTACCACGATCTCACACCCGGGTTAAAAAAGGCACGTGTCGAAGGCACCTACCTCGAAACCAGTGAGGTTTTTGATCTGAAAAGGTCGCTGGATACCATCAAGGCCATCATCCGCTTTTTCAAAGCCACCCCCGAAGAAAAATATCCACGCCTGAAAAAAATGGCAGGCACCGTGAAGTATTTCAGCTATGTCGACGAACGCATTGACGCCATATTGTCGAAGCATGGCAAAATTAAGGACAATGCTTCACCCGATCTGAGGCACATTCGTGAGGCCATTTCGGTAAAGCAGGCCAGTGCGGGAAAAAGGCTTCAGGCTATGCTTAAAAAGGCCATTGACGAAGGTTTTATCGAAAAAGACACAGCCATTTCCATCCGTAACGGCCGGCAGGTGATACCGGTTCCGGCATCGAATAAACGACGCATCAACGGTATTGTACACGACGAATCGGCTACCGGCCGGACCGCCTATATCGAACCTACCGAAGTAGTGGAACTCAACAACGAAATCAGGGAACTGGAGATTGCCGAAATCCGCGAAATCATTAAAATACTGGTTGCCTTTACCGATTCAATCAGGCCTTATATTGATGATTTGTTAGCCACATATGATTTTTTGGGAATCATCGACTTTATCAGGGCCAAGGCCTTGTTTGCCCTAAAAATAAATGCCGGATTGCCTGCCCTTATCAACGAAGCCGGTTTCAGGTGGAAACAAGCCGTTCATCCCTTGCTTTACCTTCATCTTAAAAAGGAAAATAAAGCTGTTGTTCCGCTCGACATTTACCTCGATGCCAAAAACAGGATACTGCTTATTTCGGGCCCCAATGCCGGTGGCAAATCAGTTTGTCTCAAAACTGTAGGACTGGTGCAATATATGTTGCAATGCGGGTTACTGGTACCCCTTGTTGAAAGTTCCGAAGCCGGCATTTTCAGCGACATCCTTATTGATATCGGCGATGAACAATCGATCGAAAACGACCTGAGCACATACAGTTCGCATTTGCTGAACATGAAAATATTCCTGCGCCACGCAACGCCCCAAAGCCTGGTGCTGATCGACGAATTTGGAACCGGCACCGAGCCGCAGATTGGCGGTGCCATTGCCGAAGCAATCCTCGAATCGCTAAACAAAAAAGGCACTTTTGGCGTAATCACCACCCATTACTCGAACCTGAAACACTTTGCCTCCTCGGCCCCGGGGATCAGCAACGGCGCCATGATGTTCGACACAGGAAAGATGCAACCTCTGTTCAGGCTCGAAATTGGCAAGCCCGGCAGTTCATTTGCCATTGACATAGCGCGACAAATTGGACTTCCCGAAGACATTCTCAAAAACGCCTCGGAAAAAGTGGGTACCGATCATGTTAATTTCGACAAGCACTTGCGTGAGATCATACGTGACAAGCGTTACTGGGAGGAAAAGCGGGAGAAAATACGCGTATCGGAAAAGCGGCTGGCCTCCATGCTTGAGCAATACGAGGATGAGCTTGGCCAAACCAAAAAAATGCGGAAAGAAATAATCGAAAACGCCCGCAGGGAAGCAGAAACACTGCTATCCAACACCAACCGCGAAATAGAAAAAACCATTCGGGTCATCAAAGAAAGCCAGGCCGATAAGTCGTTAACACGCCAGGCCCGTCAGGAACTCGAATTGTATCGTGAAAAACTACCTGAAAACGGCTCTGCAGGCGACGGACAAATTGATCATAAACTGGCCGAAGTGCAGAAACGTACAAAGAAAATGCACCGCGAACCCGTGCAGGAACAAACCGCAATTACACCCGAACCTGCTGAACTTATGCCCGGTCAAAGGGTTAAGATCGTCTCGCTGGATGCCGAAGCCGAAGTACTGGAGGTTAACGGCGACAATATCCTGGTCACCTATGGTGAAAGCATGATCACCCTGGTTAAACGTAAAAACATCCTGCCCTTGGTTACTCTGCAAAACGGGAAGAGTAAAGTCACCAGAAGCGCTGTGAAATACGATTTCAGTATCAGTCAGCGTAAGCTCAATTTTAAACCGGAAATAGATATTCGCGGAAAGCGGGGCGAAGAGGCGGTGGAAATTGTCAGGAGTTTCATTGACGATGCCACGGTTGTGGGTGTTGCTGAACTCCGAATCCTGCATGGCAAGGGAAATGGCATTCTAAAAAGTCTCATACGCGAGTTCCTGGGGAGTACAGATGTCGTGAAGTCGTTTAAAGACGAACATGTAGAACGCGGCGGATCGGGTATAACAGTTGTTAAACTGGGCTTTTAGCGGCATGGAAAAGCAAACCGAAATACTGGTTGTATGCGAAGCCACCAGCAACAGGCTTTTGTACATAACACGTTTTCTTTCCGAAGCGCTGGGGATATCACTGCAGATACAGCCGCAATTGGATCACCGACAACCTGTTGTTGAAAACAATACCTGTTGCATTTACTATGGAAGCACGCCCATCGATAGCGCTTATAACATATGGGCACATGGTATGCTTTCGGAAACGACCATCCGGCCATTTGAGCCTGAAGTTGTAAAGGCGGGTGAACTCACCTTATTGTTTCCGGCGCCTCACGGTTTTGACCTGCCATTCGACCTTTTTTCCGCTGCTTTTTACCTTTTGTCGCGTTACGAAGAATA
>CAZUBW010000078.1:8210-19482 GCA_964618645.1 uncultured Bacteroidales bacterium
TTTTCACCACCGTGAAGTCCGCCTGCGCCTGGCTGTGCTTACCGGCAGTATCCCCGACCCCTACGACATTTACAATTATCTACGGAACATTGAAGAAACCCATCATTTCCGCGCCCATTTCTTCTTCCTGTCGGGTAACAACAGTAAATACGACATAAACCATGCCCTGAACACAACTGCGTTCCGCAACCTGCTCAGGGAAATGAATGCAGAACGGGAAGTTGGCATACATCCTTCGGTGCAATCGAACAAAAGCCTCCACCGGCTCAGGGCCGAATACGCAAAATTCACCCTGTTGCTGGAATCAGCGCCCAAAATAAGCCGCCAAC
This sequence comes from uncultured Bacteroidales bacterium, assembly GCA_964618645.1. Lineage (GTDB taxonomy): Bacteria > Bacteroidota > Bacteroidia > Bacteroidales > UBA10428 > UBA5072. Next base: position 8,540 of record CAZUBW010000078.1, read on the forward strand.
ACTTCCTGATGCTCAGGTTCCCGGAAACCTACGACCGGCTCATATCACTGGGTATCCAAACCGATTACACTATGGGTTATGCTTCGCAACCGGGTTTCAGGGCCGGCACTACCCTGCCCTTCAGGTTTTATCACCTGCAAAACGAAACGGAAACCCCGTTGGTCATCCATCCCTTTGCGGTGATGGACGTAACTTTACAGCAATACCTGGGCTTAAACCCCGTTGAAGCCACTGACCTTTTGCACAAACAAATCCGGCAGGTCCGCCGGGTAAACGGGGTGTTCACCAGCTTGTGGCATAATGAGTCGCTGTCGGAATATGGCCCCTGGACAGGATGGCGGGAGGTATTCAACCAACTGGTGAAGGCCGCAACCGGTTATAAATAACCCTTTCCGGTCAGCCGTTCATCCTGTGCTGATGGTCAACCCTTTTTGCTGTATTTATTTTTAACGGCTTGTGATGAATTGTTTCCGGAATTGCTGCTGGTATACAAAAAACCAGCCTGCTGAAGCAGCGGTTAATATGGCCCCAAGCGAATAGGCAAGCCGCGGTGTCAATGCAAAACCCTCGGGTGCAAAAAGGATATAAGTTGTGGTTACCGCTGTCATAAATACCGCCGGAATAAAGGTGATCCAGAAAAACTTGTTGTTTTGGACCAGGAAAATTGTGATGGTCCATAATACAACCATGCCGAGCGTTTGGTTGGCCCAGGCAAAATAACGCCATATGATGCTGAAATCGATCAGTGTGAGCAGGTAACCCACAAAAAACAAGGGGACACTGATCATAAGCCTGTTTTTTATGGGTCCCTGTTTGAAATGGAGAAAATCGGCAACAATGAGCCTGGCGCCCCTGAAAGCCGTGTCGCCTGAAGTGATGGGGGCAGCTACCACACCCAGCAATGCCAGTACCGCACCAAATTTCCCCAGCAGGCTATAAGCTATTTCCTGCACCACATAGGCCGCATTTCCCTGTTGCGCGTTCATTATATCGTTGAGTTCGCGAATGCCCCCGTAGAAGCTCATGCCAATCATGGCCCATATGAGCGCCACTATGCCTTCGGATATCATGGCTCCATAAAACACGCGCCGGCCATACTTTTCACTGGTAATGCAACGGGCAACCAGGGGCGACTGCGTGGAATGGAAACCTGATATGGCACCGCAGGCAATGGTAATGAACAACATGGGGAAAAACGGGAACTTCCCCGGTTCCGAATGAAAATTATGCAGTGTGTCGCCATTGAGTTCCGGCATTTGGTATCCCTTTACCAGCAATGCCGTAATAAGTCCGACTGCCATAAACAGAATGCAGAACCCAAAGAAAGGATAGATTCTGCCGATAATTTTGTCAATGGGCAACATGGTGGCAATCACATAGTAACCAAACACCACCCACACCCAAAAATTCATGGTTAAGTTCCCGGGCGTGAGTTCAGCCAGAATTTTGGCAGGACCCATGATGAAAACCGCACCTACCAATACCATAAGCACAACCGTGAATCCGCGGATGAAGTATTTCATCCCCTTTCCCAGGTAAATGCCAATGATTTCGGTGATGCTCAATCCATTGTGACGGATCGACAAAAATCCTGAAAAGAAATCATGAACGGCTCCGGCAAAAACAGAACCCAGCACAATCCAGAGTAAAGCTGCCGGACCCCACATGGCGCCGGCCACTGCCCCGAATATGGGACCAAGCCCCGCTATGTTCAGGAATTGTATCAGGAACAGCCGCCACCAAGGCATCGGTATGTAATCAACTCCGTCGTTCAGGCTGTGCACAGGTGTTTGTCGCGAAGGATCAACACCGGCAATTTTTTCGATTACACGGGAATATAATAGATATCCCAGTATCAACGCCGCAATGGCTATAAAAAACGTGATCATGAGAAATTCGGTTTTAACCGTATTTCAAAAGTAAAGGATTTTTGCTGATAAATGCAAAAATCGGCGTATTTTCACCATTGTAACCTCCACCCTTCTTGTATTGATAAGGTATCTGAGCCATACTGAAATTGATCGTATCCGATGGGATCACTGCATCGGCCAATCGGGCAACCGTTTGATTTATGCTTATACCTGGTGGCTCGACATCGTCAGTAACGGTTGGGATGCCCTGGTGAATGACGATTACACGGTTGTAATGCCACTCACCTGGCGTAAAAAAGCCGGGATCCTGTACCTTGCCCAACCCTTATTTACCCAGCAACTGGGCATTTTCTCAACCGGACAGCTGACACCAGCTGTCGTAAGTGCCTTTCTGAATGCCATACCCCATAAATTCAGGTACACCGATATTCAGCTCAACTGGATGAATCATCTCCAGCACGATGGTTTCGGAATCCATTACCGTAACAATTACACCCTTGATCTGTCGCATTCATATGACGAACTTGCAACAGGTTTCCACCGTAATTGCCGGCGTAACATTCAGAAAGCTTCCAACGCAGGTTTTCGTGTCGATGCCATCAACAACCTTTCGGATTTCATTGCCTTTGTCGGGGATAACCTCGAAAACAAAGTGCATAATCTCACCAAAGGCATGTTGCCGATGTTGAAGATCATCACCCAGGCGAGCCTTAATAATGGAACCGGCGCATTAAAAGGCGTTTACAATGCAGGCGGAAAGCTAATGGGGGCCGGCTGGTTTGTCAACAACAGCAACCGTTGTCTTTTTATAGTATGTGCATCAAACGCCGAAGGCAAACAACACCAGGCCATGCACCTGCTAATTGACAATGTTATCCATACTAAAGCGGGAAATCCTGTATTACTCGACTTTACCGGTTCCAACATGCCGGGTGTGGCATACTTCAATGCGGGTTTCGGAGCCGTGAGCAGTACCTATCCTTCTGTGAGGCGAAACACGCTACCCTGGCCGCTGAAACTGCTGAAACCCTGACCGGGAAATACAACTATAAGCGCCTTAAGTACAACGGAACACATGTAACCGAAAACAGCGTATTACGTAATAATGACCATATAACAAATGGAAAAGGATGAAAAGAACAGGAATGTTGCTCATGTTGTTTTTTCCGCTTGTGCTTTGGGCACAGGAAAAAGACGGCTGTACCTGGGGTAATTGCGAAAACGGTAAAGGAAAGTACGTGTATTCAAACGGTTTTACCTACGAAGGTAGTTTTGTAAACGGACTGCGCGAAGGACGCGGCATACTTAAAGGATCGGACGGAAGCTGGTACGATGGTATGTGGGTAAACGACAAATTCCAGGGACAGGGGACCTATGTATGGCCCAACGGCGCCAAATATATCGGGGCCTGGGAAAATGGCGTTCAGAATGGCTACGGCATTTATTTCTATACCAACGGCGACAAGTATACCGGTTTTTTCAAGGACAACCTGTTCGAGGGCGAAGGCACTTATACCTGGGCCGACGGTACCAGTCAGAAAGGTGTATATTCGAAAGGGGAACTGGTTAAGTAAAGAGGATAAGTGACAAGGGACGAGGGACGAGGGACAAGGGGAATCAGCAAGAGTTTGAGTAATTAGCAAGAGAAAAACCAGGATTAGTTGCAGCGGCAGTTGCAGTAGCAGTCAAAACCCCATTCTCAATACACATCCAGTATCCAGCATCCAGAAGACCAGCAGACTTACTGTGTCTTTTGCTGTTACTGTTATTACTCTTCATACTGCTACTGCTACTGCTACTGCCACTGTCACTGCCACTGCCACTGCTACTGCTACTGCCACTGCTTCTCCTACTCCACCTGCAGCACCAATCCTTTCAAATATTCGCCCTCGGGGTGATAAATGCTTACCGGATGATCGGGTGGCTGCGTAAGCTGGTGAAGAATACGCACATGGCGACCGGTATTAGCAGCTGCAGCAAAAACAGCCTTCCGGAAATTCTCGCGCGAGACCACCTGTGAACACGAAAAAGTAAAAATAATACCACCACTGCGTATCTGCTCGATAGCCTTTGCATTCATACGTTTATAAGCCTGCAGTGCATTGTTTAAAGCATCCTGGTGTTTGGCAAAGGCAGGTGGATCAAGTACAATCAGGTCATAGGCATCTTTTATATCGCTGAGATAGGCAAAAGCATCCGCGGATATGGCTTTATGTTGCCCGTTATTCATTTCGTTGGCCTCAACATTTTGCCGGGTAAGTTCCATGGCCTGATCGGAACTGTCAACCGAGTCTACCCTGGCAGCACCTCCGCCAAGTGCATATACCGAAAATCCCCCTGTATAACAAAACATATTGAGAACTTCCTTACCGGTGGCATAATGTTTAAGCAATTGCCGGTTGTCGCGCTGGTCAATAAAAAAGCCCGTTTTCTGTCCTGTGGTCACATCAACAAAAAAACGGTAGCCGTTTTCCTGCACTTCAACCCTGGCCATGTCGCCGCGGATAAAACCGTTTTTGGCACCGGTATTGGCCTTAAACGGCAGGGTGTTTTCGCTTTTGTCGTAAATGGCTTTCAGCGAAGGTCCGTACAACTGCGAAATGGCCTCAGCCAGCTGATCGCGTATCAGAAACATGCCAATGGAATGTGTTTGCATTACCACCAGGCCGTTGTAATAATCGACTATAAGACCGGGCATGCCATCGCCCTCACCATGAACCAGGCGATAAACCGTGGTTGCTTCGTTTTCGGCCAGCTGAAGGGTTTTACGAACCGCGAATGCCTTATTAATTTTGTCATTCCAGAAATCTGCATCGGGCTGTACCTGCTCAAACGAGAATATTCTCACCGCAATGGAACCAATCTGGTAATGGCCCATGGCCAGGAAGTCGCCAGCCGCTGAAAAAACTTCAACAACCTCTCCTTCGGTCGGGTTACCGTTAATTTTACGGATAGCTCCCGAGAATATCCACGGATGAAGCCGCATGACCGATTGCTCTTTGCCCGGCTTCAAAACTACTTTTATAAAAACATCCTCCGGCATCAGGCTATATTATTGAATTCGCGCTGACCGGTCAGTGCTTCGTATATCTGGCGGCAAACCCAGGCATCGGTGGCAGCATAATCGAGTTGTTCGGAACTAAGTTCATCGAGCTCCCAATTGGAGGTCTGTGATTTTTTGGATATCCTGAATCCCAATATATTGGCCACCAGCTTCTTTAAGCCGTTGTCCTCGATGCCAAAGTCTTTGACAAAATGCTGCAGATCGATAAAGCCTGCCGGTTCAAAAGGCACTAGTTTGTTAAGCCCGTTCAGGTCGTCCTTAAGGGCCACGCCAACCTTGGTAATGGTTTCGTCTTCGAGCACATCTATAATAAACTCCGGCAGTTTCACTTTATTCAGTCTGAACAGGAAGGCCTCGTCGCGCGTAGACAACTGGAGCAAGGCCACAGGGTGAACCCGGCCTTTCTTGAACGATGGCTTGGTTTCGGTATCAAAACCCAGGAGTTTTTCGTTATGCAGTAGTTTTCTTGCTTCTTCAAACTTCGCGGGGTGATCGATTAACCTGATTATTCCGGGAAAGGTCATAACAGGTAGCGATCTGACATATTCATCTGCAATGTTTGTAAAAAAATTTCCGTTATTCGTCATCTCCATAAACTTCTTCTTGATCGTCGGAATACCAGGGTTCTTCTTCATCAGCATCCTGACTGAAATCGTCGCGCTGGATGGCCCTGGACCCCGTGCTTGTTTTATCGTACATAAACGTGTGAAGCGATTTCATACAATCGATCATGCGGCTACCCATCTGGTGTTCAAAACCCTTACGGCAGTTCCACACAGCATCGTTCATCGACTGGGGCAGGCCCACTTCATATAGCTTTACAAAATTCTTTAATTCTTCGTATAAATCGGTAAAACTTTCTGCCATGCCAAAGCTGATCAATTCGTGCTGGGTCGGCAGGGTTCCCGGCGACATGCCGGTAATGCCGTTATACAATTCGAATTTATGCTGCAGGGCGTTGTGTACGCGGGCATAATCGTCCTCCCTGACAAAGGTCATAGGCTCTTCCTCGTAACAATATTTGGGCTTCGGTAAAAGCGCACATTTCATATACAGCTGTGGTAACAACAACTGTAACCCGTTTAACAGTTCGCCGGTGCGTTTGTTGGAAGCCTGTTCCAGCGTGCGGCAAAACACCTCTGCCGTGGCTACAAAATCTTTAACCAATGGACCTTTAATATCTTCCATAGTCTTTAAAGTTTTATAAAGACAAGACAAAGGTAATAAAGATAAAACAAACTGATCGTCGATGCAAAAGATTATTCTTCCTTACGTTCAGCCTGTATTTTGTTGATGCGCTCAATGGCATGTTCAATTGACTCGTCGGGGGTAATAAAGTTATATTCGCCCCAGAAAGTTTCGTCGTATGCGCCTAACTGTTCGGTAAAAAACTCATAGGGTCTGGCGACTTCGCGCGCGGGAAACCGGCTGACATCCAGCGTGTCGATTCCGGTTACGGCCATTTCGAGTTTGGTATTGTATACCGTTCCCGAAAACTGTTTGCGTTTACGTATCCTGAACCCTGTTTCGCATTGTATCATATGCAGGTAGTACTTGTTGCCTGTTTGCCTGAAGGCAACCTTGTAATTTGCTTTCAGCATCTTCACCGTCAGATTCGACGGTTTCCGCAATATGTAAAGGTTGGTGGCCTGACCGAGGTATTCAGGACTCACATGGAATTCGATCCAGCGGAATGCCATATCGTTGATATCGATAATGATACGGCCTGAATAAATGGCAGAAGGTGAAGCCCCGGGGCGCGGTACAAATTCAATGGCATAATTGTCTCTCCCGTCTTCCACCACAATATCGGTCATCCGGTAAACATATTCGTCGAGGTAATCGGTTGACATAAAATCCGGTGGATTTTTAACCACATCCAGCATTAACATGGTATTCAACCCGGCTTTCAGCCGGAGCATCACCGTATCGTTGGCATTTACCAATTCACTTTTCCGTCCTTTCAGTATTTTAAACTGATCCTGTGCCAACGAGGCGTAACTGGTTTTGAAATTCTCCAGAATGGCTTCCGAAACCAGGGTAAAGCGGGTTCCACGCTGTATCGACTCGCGGTAAAACGAGGTCAGCAGAGCCGGCTGTTGCGGGTAGTTCTTCTCCTTGTTACTGTTAGCGGTTTGTATCAGGAAAATAGGATTCAGTTTACGGATAATCACTTCCTGGATGGAGATGATATCGGCATCGAGATAGTAATTTGCCTGGGAATTTACCAGGTCGGATACCGGCGCCTGGAAATATTTATAACCTATACACGAAATGCGCAGCACCTGGCCCATTTCGGATGAGCTAAGCTTGAGCAGGAATTCCCCGTCTTCGTTACTGATGGTGCCAATGGTTCTTCCTACCAGAAAAATGCTCGAAAACGGTAAAGGGTGCCGCGTTTCACTATCAAAAACCTTTCCCCTGATCTCGAAATAATACACCGAATCGCCCTTTTGCCCGGGATTAACGGCAAGGGTCTTCAGGGTACGGTAAATAACCAGGTGTTTGCCAATAACGGCATATTGCAGTGTGTTATCGTTGAAAAGCCGCGTCAGCAAATCAATAAGTCTTTCATTACCTGCATATAAATTAACCTTGCGTCTTTTGTCGATGAGGCCCGAATTGTACGAAAAAGATAACCCGGTATGCCTTTCTATATGCTGGAGCGCTTTTTCGGTGGTTACCAGTGTATCGGGCAGCGTGATCCTGCTATACAGCAGGGAATCCTGTGCACCTGCAGAAAGGATATGCACAAAGAGGCACAGGACAGCGGCCAATACAGTTCGCGGTAACATATTGCATGTTTATATTACCGTGAAAGGTAAATCGTATCTCCCGTTTTTGCAAGCGTCAGGTGATTCTGCGTGCAAATTACTTCAAGAATGGTTTCAAGTTGATTATCCTGGTACGCACCGTTTATGCGTGTGGTGTCCATTCCGGGTCCTGTGATTACTATATTTACATTATAAACATCGTTTAGTACGGCAGTTGCTTCCGAAATAGGCGTATCGGCAAAGGTAAGCCTGCCTGTTTTCCAGGCAATGCAGTTTTCATTTTCCGCCATGCGCGATGTAACTTTTCGTTGATGGTAAAGTCCTATACTACCCGGATGAAGCAATACGCGGTTTTCTTCGTTGCCCAGGTCCGACAATTCAACAAGACCTGAAGTTACGAATACTTCAACCTGTTCGTTGTTTTTAGCCGCGTTCACGTTAAAACGTGTACCCAATACCTTAACACAGGCTTTCCCGGCATGTATGCTGAATGGCCGGTCCTTGTCAGCAGTAACCTCAAAATAAGCTTCACCCGTGAGCTTCACTACCCGCGACCGGGTGTTGAAATGCCTGGAATAGGTAAGCCGGGTGTTCTCGTTAAGATAAACCTTCGATCCGTCGGGGAGGGTGACAACCCTGTTGGCATCGTCCTGTGCGGTAATTATATTAACCCTTTGCAATTGGCGTGAAACAACCAACAGGACCGTCCCTGACAGTATCAGCAATAAAACAGCAGCTGCCACACGCATAGGCGAAAGCCATAGTTTGCGCCTGTTCCCGGGCTTAACCGGAATTGTCAGCTTTTCAACCGGCCTTTCATCCGCCACAATACGATTTTGCAATTTGCTCCAGGCATTATCCACATTAAATTTCGCATCCATGCTATCCATTTTCTTCCAGTACATTTTAACTTCGTTCAGCAATGCATTGTTTCCGGGCTTCTCCTGGGCCCACGATAACAGCATGGCTGTATCTTTTTCGCTGGCTTCACCGGCCAGGTACCTGGCCAGCAGCTTCCAATCGGTTCTTTTTGTTGAGAACATTGATTTTAAATATTTAAGCAATACCGACATATCCTTTCAGGTTTTTTCTGAGCATTTTAAGTGCTTTTCCCATATTGGCCTCCACCGTTTTCACCGAAATAGAAAGCCTGGAGGCAATCTCGTGATATTTGAGCCCTTCGAACCTGTTCAGCCTGAATATGTGACTGCATCGCTCGGGTAAGGCTTCCAGGGTCCTGTCAATGGCACCCTGTAATTCATTCAGGTCAGCTGTCTGCTGCGGTTCGGTGTCCACCTCCGACTCACGTTGGAGATAATAGCTCCTGTACCTGCTTTCAACATTCTTATGATCGATATATTTCAGACACCTGTTGTGTACAGCCGAAAACAGGTACGATTTAACCGATGTGTTGATCAGCAACTCCGACCTCTTCTCCCAGAGTTTATAAAACAGGTCCTGAACAATCTCCTCGGCCGTATCGCCATCACTCACAAACTTATAGGCATAGGCACATAACATCTGATAGTATTGCCTGAACAATTCCTCAAATGATTTAAGATCCTGAAAGGGCAATTGCCCGGTTGTATCTTTACCTTCGGCTCTTGTCATTACCTGTTCCCTGTATGTAAGCATTGTCAAGGATCGTAAAATTAATAATCACCGGCAATTTTTCATTACTAATTGTATAAAATCACCCCCGCCTGGTCATTATCCGGCTTTAACCGGGCACCCGACGGGGATGATGATCTTAAGCTGTAACCATGGACTATTCAATTGACTCCCATCTTAACTTTTTGTTCAGCCGGTTGATGACCGACTCAATCGATTCTTCGGGTTTGATGTAATTGTAGTCGCCCCAGAAGTCCTCATCCTTGTATGCATTAACCTTATCGGCAAATATATCGTTCATCTTGCTCTGATCCCTGTATTTTGCCTTGGTTATATTGTCGGTATTCCGGTCGGTTACTGCCATTTCCAGCGCGGTGGTGTAGGTTGCATTGAACCTTTTTTTCTTCCAGATACATTTGAACACCAGTTCTGACCGTACATGGTTGAGGTACCACTTTTCATCGAGTACACGGTAATTGATCATATAATCAGCACCCAGCACATCGATCTTCAGGTCCATGGGTTTTTTCCTCACCAGCTCGTTGTCGGCCACTTCAAGCGCTTTGTCGCTAAAAGAGAAGTCGATGCGTGAAAAGGCCATGTTCTTGGTATCGAGGTAAATGGTACCTTTATAGAGCGGAATCTCAACACCCTCGCGCTGGTCGAATTTGATTACATAATTATCGCGTCCGTCGATGGCGGCGAAACCGGCAAAGGTGAAGTTATACATGTCAAAGTATTCCTCAGACAGAATTTCACCAGGATTTTTAACCACATCGAGCAGGAAACTTGTGCGGGGTCCGCCCTGTAGTTTGAACATGAGGGTGTCCATTTTCTTAACTTCCTCGCTTTTGCGGCCTTTGAATATCCTTACCCGGTCGTAGTCCATCAGGCTTGTGTAGGGCGATTTGTATACATCCAGCACAGCTTCCGCCACTGCAACATAGGAACGGTTTTGTTTAACCGTTTCGCGGTAGAAACCCACCTGCATTTCGGGGTTCAGGTTGTAATTCTCATTAATGCGCCTGTAAGCCATTTTCAGCAGTTCAACCGGGTCGTCGCTGCGGATTACCACCTGCTCAAGAGGCGTTGCTGCCAGCTCAAGCCTGAAAACATTTTCCCTGCTTTTCAGTTCAGACAAATTAACTACCATGTTTTTGTAACCAAGGTTCGAAATCCCCAGCTTGCGGTTAAGCTCGCTGGCCGGAACCTTCAGGATAAATTCGCCTTCGGCATTGGTTACAGTACCCAGACTGCTGCCGATAAGGTACACGTTGGCAAAAATTACCGGTTTACGAGTGGCCTGGTCAATTACCTTACCGGTGAATACCTTAAAAGCAGTATCCTGCTGTGCTTTCTCGCGATTCAACATCGAACCGCTGGCCTGCATGGTTGTTAAGCCAATAACTGCCAACAACAATACAAGTACCTGGGTGGCTTTTTTATAAGTCGTTTTCATAGCCTTTGTGTTTTGTATAAGTTATTTTTTTGAATCTGTTATCTCCGTTTCAATGGGCAATGTTTAGAAAAGCTTTTCGTAATAATGACCCGGAAAGAACACAATACCCTATTCAATTTTTCGGTTAACGCCGTAAACCTGCTACGTGCTTTGTCTGGCCACGC
>CAZUBW010000079.1:0-19314 GCA_964618645.1 uncultured Bacteroidales bacterium
GTGCTTAGTTCTTAGCGTTCATAGTGACGATTTCACTTTGAGTGCTTCGTGTTTACAAAATCTGCCGTGTAGGTGTGTACGGTAGATAATAAATGTCAAAAAAATAATGACAAAATAGTATAACTATTTATTATTTAATTATTTAAACCGTCTTAACTTGACGGCTAAGCCTTTGGAGGGGGATAGCGCCTAAACTAAAGTTTCTGCTTACACTTATTGCCCCTAATTCTTTTTACTTCATCCCTTCGTTCCTTCATTCTTTCATTCCTTCATTTTTTCATTTTTTCATTTGTTTTTACCTAAAAAGGTTTTATCTTTGACTAAGCGTTCAATCATAATATACCTGAACTAACCAATGTATTCATTATAGAGCCGTTATGTCACCCCGCACATCGGAACAGTTTGCAGCCATAAGGGAGCAGAAAACAGCCCTCATCATGGAAACCGCCCTGGAGTTGTTTGCCCATAACGGGTACTTCAGCACCACCATCAGTGATATTGCCAAAAAGGCCGGCATTTCCAAGGGGTTGTTATACAATTATTTCGAAAGCAAGGAGGCTTTGTTACGGGCCATTATCCAGAAATCGGTCAACGAGGTGTACCAGTACCTCGACCTTGACCATGACGGAAACCTGACCGGCAGCGAATTTACCTATTTCATCCGGAGGCTCGATGAATTGCTGAAAGCCAAACGCTATTTCTGGCAGCTATTCTCGCAACTGCTGATGCAAAAAGACGTCAGGGAGGAGCTCATCAGGGCCTACTCATCGGCCGGGCCCCATAATCTGATTGCCGGACGTCATTCGCCGGACCAGGTGAGAAAAATGTTCACTACTTATTTTGCCACCAGGCTGCAAAACGGTAAGACTGTTGAGCCTGAAGTTATGCTCGGCCTGTTCCGTACGGTGCTTGTCGGGTATGTAGTGACCTCGGTTTACGAAGATCATCCCGATCCAAACCGTGAAAAAATGTTGGAATATATCATCGACTATTTTAAATAACCGAATATGAAAAAGTTCCTGGTTACCCTGTTGCTTGTTATGCCCGGTATACTTGCGTGTATGGTGTCGGCCCAACCGCTCACGGCCACCGATATTGTCAGAAAAGCCGACGAGAAATACAATGGCGAAAAGAGCAGTTATAGTTTAATGTCCATGACCATTGTCCGCCCCGGTTGGAAACGTACGCTGGAATTCAAAAACTGGACCCTTGGCCGCGAATATGCACTGACATTGGTGCTGTCACCGGCCAAAGAAGCCGGACAGTCGTTCCTGAAGCGCCATAACGAAATGTGGAGTTGGAATCCTTCCATCAGCAGGCTTATCAAGCTTCCACCCTCGATGATGTCGCAGGGATGGATGGGGTCGGATTATACCAACGACGATATTCTGCGCGAGTCGTCTGTAGTGAAAGATTACACGCATAAACTTTTGGGTGAAGAAACCATGGGCGGGCGGTTGTGTTACAAAATACTGATGACAGCCCGCGAAGAGGCAGCCATTGTATGGGGCAAGCAAATCCGCTGGATCGATAAAAAGGAATTCCTGGTGATGAAGGCCGAATTGTACGACGAGGACGGTTACCTGGTGCGTACCGAAACAGGGTCAGGCATAAAGGTAATGGACGGCCGGACCATTACCACCATCATTGAGCTGGTACCTGAAGATGAGCCCGCCCATAAAACCATGGTTGAAATAAAAGAAATCCGTTTTAACCAACCGGTCGAGGAAAGCTATTTTTCGCAGCAAAACATGAAAAGCGTGCGCTAAACCCTTAGAACCATGAAGGAAGAACTAATCATAGCCTGGAGAAATCTGTGGAGAAACAAACGCCGGACGTTTATCACCTCGGCATCGGTTTTCTTTGCGGTATTTTTTGCCGTTTTCATGCGTTCGTATCAGCTGGGTTCGTACGATCTGATGATCAACAATTTTATCGAGTCGTTTACCGGCTACCTGCAGGTACAGCAGGTAGATTACCACGATAACCCGGTCATTGACAATACTTTTGAACTTAATGATTCGCTTCTGGCAGCTATTGAAGGCCTCGACCCCGTGGTTTCCGTTACACCACACCTCGAATCGTTCTCGCTGGCTTCGAGCGGAACCCAAACCAGGGGTGTTGCCATCATTGCCATTGATCCGGAAAACGAAAAACGCTTTTCCGATCCCGAAAACAAACTGGTCCGGCACCGCATCTCTGCAGCTGCATTGCAACAGTTGCAACAACAGGCTATCCCCGAAAAGGTAATGGAAAAACTGCGTAAGAACCTGAACCGGTCGTATACCTCGCCGGAACGTATCGAACGCGAACTGGGGCTTAAGACGGCTGAGCGTGATATGTTACTGCCGTTGATCCTTAAAGCCACCGCCGTACCGCATGGTTACCTCACTGCCGGCGACAATGGCGTGCTGGTTTCGGACAGGCTTGCCACCTATCTGAAAGTGGATATCGGCGACTCTGTGATTTTAATGGGTCAGGGCTATCATGGCGTTTCAGCATCGGGTATCTTTCCGGTAAGGGGTATTATCAAAATGCCCTCGCCGGAGATCGACAACAAGCTTATTATTATGACGCTTACCACGGCACAACAATATTTTGATGCCGGGGGAAAAATCAGCTCACTGGTGATCAACCTCACCGGTAAATCGCCGCGAACCATGAAAACGGCAAAGGCAGCTGTGAATGCCTTGTTAAACGACCAGGAAACAACTGCCAGGACGTGGTACGAATTAAACCCCATTCTTTACCAGCAGATTCAGGGCGACAGCCAAAGCGGGATAGCCATGCTGGCGCTGCTGTACTTTATCATTTTCTTTGGCATTTTCGGAACGGTACTGATGATGGTTTCGGAACGTAAAAGAGAGTTTGGTGTGCTGGTTGCCATAGGCATGCAAAAAACCAAACTGAAACGAACGGTATCTGTTGAGATGCTGTTTTTGGGTATCATGGGACTTATTGCCGGTCTGCTGGCTGCAACACCCCTCATCCTGTATTTCCATTATAACCCCATTACCCTTACCGGAAACCTGGCCAACACAATGGAAGACTGGGGTATGGAAGCTGTAATGCCTACCGCGCCGGTTGGCTCCTATTTTTACTGGCAGGCGCTGGTGGTGGTCATCATGGTATTGCTGGCTACCTTATACCCGCTCCGCAAAATCGAGAAATTAAAAGTAATTGAAGCCCTCCGGGGATAAACCACATTTGCCATGACAGGAACGATTGCATGGAAAAACATATGGCGTAACCATAAAAGAAGCCTGGTAGTTATTACCGCTGTTACCCTCGGCATTATTTCGGGTGTGCTGTTGATAGGCATCCTCGAAGGCTGGTCGAAGCAGCGCCTGCAGGATGCTATTTACAACGAAGTATCGCATATTCAGATTCATCAGGCCGACTTCATGAACAACGAAGAGATTAACCTCACCGTGCGCCAGCCTGATAGCCTGATCCGGGTGATTGATTCGTTGCCGGGCGTTACCGGATGGGTGAAAAGAACCCGTATTGTAGCCATGACCAGCACTCCATGGGCAGCTTCGGGCGCAAATCTTTACGGTATAAATCCTGAGGCAGAAAAGCTGGTTAGTCATATACACCAAAAAATAGTGCCCCGGGGCGGCAGGTACCTGGATGCAGGGAACCCTTCGGATATGCTGATCAGCGATAAAACGGCCGAAATTCTCAAACTCAAACAGTTTATAATTGCCGACAGCACGCTGGATAAGCTACGTATGGCAAAAGTGCCGGAATCGCTGCTGGCAAAACTGGAGCAGCTTAAGGAAAAAAGATTTCGTTCACCTGTTGACTTCCGTAACGCGCTCGGGAAAACCTTCAGCAAAAAGGAACTCGACCGCTACGGGGCCCTCCTGATGGATCAGGCATTGGATTACCGGCTCAGAAATAAAGTACAGGTAACGTTTTCGGATCGCGAAGGAAATCCGGTACAGGGCATTTTCAGGGTATGTGGCATTTATAAAACCACCAATACCAGCTTTGACCAGTCGACCCTGTTTGTCAATGCGGATGCGCTGGCTTCCCTGTATGGAGGCAGCGAAACACTCGCGCACGAAATAGCCATACTCCTGAACGATACGAAAGACGCCGGTGCAACAGCTGAAAAACTCATTCCGGTTTCGACGGGTAATTCGGTGATGACCTGGAAAGAACTGGCACCCGATGCAGCCATGATGAGCGATTACATGCTGGTGTATTACTTTATTTTCATTGGCATAATCATGCTGGCGTTGGCTTTTGGTATTATCAACACCATGCTGATGGCCATCCTCGAGAGGACCAAAGAACTGGGCATGCTAATGGCCATCGGGATGAACCACCGCAAAGTTTTTTCCATGATTATGCTTGAAACCCTTTACCTTACACTGGCTGGTGCAGTAACCGGTATGGCTACCGGCTGGATGCTGGCTGCCTTACTGGGGCGTACCGGTATTCATTTCACCAGCTGGGGAGAAGGCTTTGAAGCCATTGGCTTCGCGGCCAAGGTATACCCGGTGGTAACCCCGGCTTTTTTACTGATCACCACCCTGATGGTAATCGTAACGGCTGTCGTTGCCTCGATATGGCCCGCCCGTAAAGCACTGAAATTAAACCCGGTGGAAGCACTGCGGACAGAATAGCAACCATATAAACCCAGGTTATTATGAAAGTACTCGAACTTAAAAACGTAAATAAGATATACAATTCCTCGGAAGTTAAGGTTAATGCCGTAAACGAGGTAAGTCTCGCTTTTGAAGAAGCTGAATTTGCCGCAATTGTAGGTCCATCGGGCTCGGGAAAGACCACGCTCCTGAATCTCATCGGAGGTCTTGACACCCCAACCTCCGGGGAGATCATCATTGCCGGCACCGATCTATCGCAGTTGAAATCCTCGCAGCTGATTGATTTCAGGCTAAAAAACATAGGCTTTGTCTTTCAGTCGTATAACCTCATCCCCGTGCTTACCGCCAGGGAAAATGTGGAATTTATTATGACGCTACAGCAATGGCCCGAAAAAGAGCGTAATGAACGTACCGAAGAGCTGTTAAAAGCCGTGGGGTTGGGTGACAGGATGAACAGCAGGCCTTCGAAGCTTTCGGGCGGGCAGCAGCAACGTGTGGCAGTAGCCAGGGCGCTGGCATCGCGACCGAAATTTGTGCTGGCTGACGAACCCACCGCCAACCTCGATTCGAAATCGGCAGCTACCTTGCTGGAGATTATGGAAAAGCTTAACCGCGAGCAAAAAGTAACCTTTATCTTTTCGACCCACGATCCGCGGGTGGTAAAAATGGCCCGGCGTGTAATCACACTCGAAGATGGCAGGGTCATTTCCGATGAATCCAGGTAACCTTCAGCTGATAAGGCCATGCAAAAATTCTTTACAGGTATGCTGCTGTGCTGGTTCATCACCCTGCCACTGTTTACGCAGGAACCCCGCGCGGTGACCCTGGGCGGTTACGTTACAGCTTTGCAGGGTGTAATGTTCGACTCGCTGTCGGGCCCCTTTGTCAGCGAACATATATTGCATAACCGGCTAAACCTTGAAGCTACTATCACTCCGAAGCTTACGGCAGCAGCCGGAATCCGTAACCGTTTGTTTACAGGCGACCGTGTCAGGCTGGGTGACTCCTATGCCGATATGATGGGTGAAGATGGCGGATGGGCAGATATGTCGTGGAACCTGGCCCAAGAACAATCGTTTCTGCTGAATACCACTATCGACAGGCTCTGGATAAGTATGAACCTGGGGAATGCAGCGGTTACGTTGGGACGTCAGCGTATAAACTGGGGACAAACCTTTGTGTGGAATCCCAATGATATTTTTAATGCTTATTCTTTTTTCGACGTCGACTATGTGGAGCGTCCGGGAAGCGATGCCATCAGGATCGAATATTTTCCTTCCGCTTCATCAACGGTGGAACTTGCCGTTAAAGCCAACAGCGATAACGATATTACCGCGGCAGCCTTATACCGTTTCAACAAATGGGGATACGACATACAGTTCCTGGGGGGCATTGTAAACAGTCGCGATGTAGTAGTGGGTACCGGATGGTCAGGCGCCATCAGCAGCCTAGCGTTCAGGGGGGAAATATCGTGGTTTGAGCCTTATCGCGACCGGGATACTGAAAAAAGCAGCGTGCTGGCCACCCTGGGTGCGGAAAAGATGTTCAGTGACAAATTTATGGCACAATTGCAGGTAATGTATTGCAACCAACCGGTTGACTGGGGCAGTGACCTGTTCTTTCACCCGGGCAGTACGGATGCAAAAGACCTGGCCTTTTCAACCTTTTCGGCCTTCGGCCAGTTTACCTGGACCCTGACACCCCTGTTCAACCTGAGCGCATCGGCCATGTGGTTTCCCGACCTCAGGGGATATTATGCCGGGCCTGCAGCGAGCTTTTCGCTGGCCGAAAACATTGATTTTTCGGTGCTGTGGCAACATGTGAATGCTGAAATGGCCGACCTGCGGGTGCGGATGAACCTGGGATACCTGAAAATAACGTATCATTTTTAGGCGATAAAAAAAGTGAAGCATTTTTCGCTTTTGCTGTAACTTTATACCCATTGAAACGTCATACCCCCGAAGCTGATTATACATGACGGTTGCCGAATACAACAAAAGCATAGACGATTTTTCCGACGGCATCTATCGCTTCATCCTGAAAAATACCAGGGATGAGGACAAGGCAAAAGATGTTGTGCAGGATACCTATGAGAAATTGTGGACAAAGGTAGATGAAGTATCGGCAGAAAAGGTAAAGGCTTACCTGTTTACCACCGCCTATCATACGATGATTGACATGATCAGGAAAGAGAAACGGATGACTGTGCTGGAAGAAGACCGGCACGATTCGCCTGCAGCGACAGGTGCTTACACGGGATTGTCGCAACTGCTCAACGAGGCAGTGGCAAAACTTCCGGAAGACCAGCGAAGTGTGATAATGCTGCGCGATTACGAAGGTTATTCATACGAAGAAATAGCCGGAATAACCGGATTATCAGCATCGCAGGTAAAGGTATACATATTCAGGGGACGCATGTTTCTGAAAAATTACATTGGCAGTATCGAAGCAGTACTATAAAAAATGACCATCAACAAAAATAACTGCGAGGCTTATCTGCTCGATTATATCGAGGGCAACCTGGATCCGCTGTTAACAGCCGAATTAATGGCTTTTTTAGCAGAAAATCCGGATTACGATCGATTGTTGGGCGATATGGAAACCAGTTATTTCCTGACTGATTCAGTGGTTTTCGCAGCCAGGGACCAACTTAAGAAAGATATATCAGACCTGCCGGAAGTAACTGCTGCAAATTTCGAGGAATTTTGCATTGCTACCTGCGAAGGCACCTTAAACAACAGTGATAGCCGGCGGCTCAGCAATTATATTGGCAAAGATCCGGTAAAGGCACAAACCCTGCATTTATACGGGAAATTGCGGCTGACCCCCGACTTATCCATTACCTTCAACCACAAGGACAGCCTGCGGAAACCCACAGGAAAAACCCGTATATTGGGCCGTTATTATGCCTGGGTGGGGGTTGCGGCTTCCATTGCCCTGTTGATGACACTTTGGATACGAAAGCCTGAACAGGAAAGCCGTATAACACCGGTTGTGGAGCAACCGGCTCTCGCGGTTGTCCCTGAAAGTATTCCGTCAGAACCTGCGCCGGTTATCACCGGACAGCCCATTGATAAAACAAACCCACCGGCAATTGTTGTACCCGTAAGCGTTGAAGAAACAACTTCAGCACAGAGCATCCCGCCAATGCGTATACCCGGAATTATGAATAACCTGACCCCTTTGCCGGGCAGGGTATCCAGCCCGGAGGGCCATCCTGTTCAGCCATCATCCTTGCCGGATAAGCACGAATACCAGGCCGTTTTTATGGATAACGAGAAAAATACGCCGATACCCACGCAAACAGAACATTTACTGGCACAGCTGGCCGATAAAATAAACCTGTGGAAAACGGCCGAAACAGCCGTGCAGGGGTTTAATTACCTAACCGAAGCCCGGGTTTCAATAAACCGAACCACCGACGATGAGGGCAATACCACAGCCTTGTTATTGGAAACAGAACGTTACACCGTTTCAGGTAAAAAATGGAAGTAGGCTGTAACTTTTTACCCCGTTAAACGTCCGACCATCAGATAATCATTAAAAAATTCGACTATGAAAAAGCTTTACACCCTGGTGTTGCTTAGCGCTTTTGCGGCTTCACTTTTTGCACAGGAACTCGATTCGCTGCAAAATATAATGGATAAAAAGGATGCTCCGGCCAGCACGGAGAATAGGGTTGAAATCGAAGATGACGGTGACGGGTTTACCCCGATAATTGTGGATGAAGACAGCAGTGGCGTTAACATCCGGTTACTCGACAAGGACGTGGTTAAGGTTATTGAAGATGGCGATACTACTTACGTCAGGTTGGGAGAAAAAGGTATTATCCAGGTCTCGAACCAGCCCGATTCCACCACCATCAGGGTGGGCGATAAGGAGATTCGCATTGTGGAACGCGATGATGATACCGATGTAATTATAGATGATACCGATGAAAATGACTTCGACGATATCCTCAACCCAAAGTTCAGGGGACATTGGACCGGCATGGAATGGGGCATCAACAATTTCCTGGACGACGATTTCTCCATTTCGCGCGAAGGGGATAACCAGTTTCTGGATTTGAACACGGGTCGTTCCTGGGCTATTAACCTGAATTTTGCGCAGTACAGCATAGGCTTTGGCACATCGCATGCCGGACTGGTTACCGGGTTGGGGTTGGAATTCAATAATTACTTTTTCGATCACGACAATTCCATTAAGGAAGTTGACGACTATGTAGTGGCGGATACCCTTTCGGGGAACATTGCAAAAAGCAAATTAACCGCAACGTATCTGCGGGTGCCGCTGATCTTTGAAGTTCAGTTCCCCGGTACCATACGTGCCCAGCGGATACATATGTCGGCAGGCATCATTGCCTCGCTCAAGCTGGGTTCACATACCAAGGTAGTTTACAAGGACAGCAATGGCAAAGACCGTGATAAGAAAAACGACGATTTTAACATCAATCCTTTCCGCTATGGCGTAACGGCACGCATGGGATTTGGCGGCATGAGTATTTTTGGCGAGTATTACTTCAGCACCTTGTTTGTCAAAGACAAGGGACCCGAACTGCACCCGTTTACCGTGGGGCTGGCCATGGCTTTCTAAACTGCTCAACCCTACCCAATATACCTGGATAGCCCTTGCAAGCATAAAAAATTGTATCAAACAGACAGCGCTTATGCTCATAACTTGATACGATTTAAACAAACTGTCAATAACTTTTCCGTCTTCGTCTCCGTGCATATTGGTTTTATGACTATTTTGGTTGCTGTAAGCACGCTAATGGGGTTTTATGCTCAATTCCTTAAAAAACAGATTATTGTTATGGTTTGTGGCTTTTGTTCTGCTGGCCACAGGCATTGTTCTCCCTTCCGGTATTGCCATTCGTGCCCGTGAAAAAGCAAACCAGGAATTGCTGCAACAGGTAAACGCCCTGCATGTTGATTTTGTAAAAGCATCCCGTTCTTTCGGAAACAGGTTTACCGGTGCAAATGCAGTAGATTTTTCCGGAAGTATTCAGGAACTGGCAGCCATTCGTCATACACTGAAACAAATCAGCCGGCATACATTAAAAACACCTGTCAATAACGATGCTTTACAGGCTCTCGATCAGTCCATCCGCCGGTATGAAAAGCTTTTGATTGAAACCCTTTCACCAGGCCATTTGGATGACATGGCACCCATATACCTGGAAGAGCGAGAAGCTTTTGCAGCTGCCGACAGCAAATTTGAAGCCTTTACACAACAAATAAATGCCGGCCGGCGCACAACCGCGCTGGCGTATGTTGCGGTTTTGCTGGTGTTGCTGGTACTGGCTGCAGGCCTCAGTTACCTGGCTTCGAAACATTTGGTAATGCCCCTTGAAAAGCTTAACCGCTATATAGGTTCGCTTAACCGGAATACGGCCCTGGAAAGCCGGGCCGATTACCGGCATGCGCCCGTTGAAATCAGGCCTGTTTACCTTGAGTTCCATAAGCTTTTCAACCAGCTCAAAACCGGTGAGCAGCAGCGAGACCATGCGCTTAAAAATGCTAATGACAATCATCAGCGCTACCGCGAGCTCACCGACCTGTTGCCACAGGGTGTATTTGAAACCGATTCCTATGGCAATTACACGTATGTGAACAAGGCCTGGTTTAAAGCCTTTGGTTATGTGCAGGCCGATCTGGATGACGGACTCAACCTGATTGAAACATTGATTTCCGGATCGCAGCACGACGATATCCTGGGCATGCAAAAAATTCAAAACTCCAGCTTCATTGCACGCCGGAAAAACGGAAGCAAATTCCCGGCTTCGGTGTATACTGATAACATCATGCGTCATGGCCAGGTTGCCGGAAAACGCGGCATCATCATTGACATTACCGACAAGGTGAATTACATCCGGTCGCTGCAGCAGGAAACCAGCCGGGCAAAAACATCCGACGAATTAAAGTCGTCGTTCCTGGCCAATATGTCGCACGAAATAAGAACGCCCATGAATTCGATCATAGGCTTTTCTAACCTGCTGGCCTCGGAGCAGATACCCGACAGCCAGAAGAAAGATTTCACGCAATACATTCGTACCAGCAGCGAGATGCTGCTCAACCTGGTGGATGACATCATCGACATTGCCAAAATTGAAGCAGGCGAACTTAAAATTGTCAAAAAGGACTGTGATTTAAATGCACTGGGTAACGAATTGCTGACTACTTCGGAAGAAACCCGTAAACGTTTGGGCAAAGCCCAGATAAAGCTCCACTTCATGCCCGACGACGGCTCGTGCAATGTGCTGCTAAAAACAGATCCCTTCCGCCTCAAACAGGTGATGGTCAACCTCATTAACAATGCCTTAAAATTCACTGAAAATGGTTCGGTTGATTTTGGCTACCGGATTAAGGAAGACCGGTTGGTTGAGTTTTTCGTCAAGGATACCGGGCCTGGTTTAACACGTGAGGAACTCGACCTGATATTCGAAAGGTTCAAACGTGCCAGGTTTTCCGAAGAAAAGAACATTGCAGGTACCGGGCTTGGGCTTGCCATATCGCGTAACCTGGTGAAACTGCTTGGTGGCGAAATGTGGGTGGATTCAGTTGCCGGTGAAGGCACCACCTTCCTTTTCACGCTGCCGTACCTGCGAACCACTGTACTTGCTGATGAACCCGATCAGCGAAAAAGTACCGACAGCCATTACAACTGGCAGGGGAAAACGCTGCTGATCGCCGAAGACGATCATAACAGTTTCAGATTTCTGCGCGAACTGCTGGCAGGTACCCAGGCAACCATCCTTCATGCGGCCACCGGCAAACAGGCTGTGGAGGCAGTATCGTCAAACCGGGTCGACCTGGTGCTGATGGATATACTCCTTCCTGAAATGGACGGACTGGAAGCAACGCGCAATATCAAACTGATCAATCCACGCTTACCGGTCATTGCCCAAACTGCTTACGCCATGTCGGGTGATATGGAAAAGATGAAGGCTGCCGGTTGCGATGATTATATTTCGAAGCCCCTCGACCTCAAAAAACTGCTGATCATCATGCAGCGTTACCTGCTGCCGGGTAACACCAACCTCTCCGATAAAACAACCTTATACCGGCACAATCCTTCGGGGATCATTTCCAATTGAAAACAACTTTGATCATTTCGGATTACTTTTGCAATTGGTGAAATAAAAAGCCAGGTAAGGCAGTTTACTTGTTCAACCCCATGTGTAAATATTTTCGTTGTCATGAACAGTCAGGTATTTCGTAAAATATTAAAAGCCGTTGGATGGCTGTTGCTCACTGCGCTGGGACTGATTATCGTTATATCGCTGATGGTTTCGGTATTTTACGAGAAGGCGCTTGTACGCTATATGCAGAAATACCTTGATGAACATCTGCTCACCGAGCTATCCATGGATGATGTGCAATTCAGGCTGCTGAAAGGTTTTCCCAAGGCCACTGTTGAAATATCCAATGCAGTGCTGTTGTCGGGTGAATCATTCGAAAAGAAACACTTTAAAGGCGCTTATGCCGACACCCTGTTGAAGGCCCGTAGTGTTTTGCTGCAGTTTAACCTGTTAAAACTACTGCAGGGCCAATACGAACTGAGAAAAATTGAGGTTTCCCATGCCAGTGTTAATCTGCTCTTTGATAATCAGAACCGTCACAACCTGCGCATCTGGAAATCTTCGGGTGATGGCAGTACCTATTCGGTAAGCCTTCGGAATATTGTTTTAATTGAGTCGGCTATTCGTGTTCAGGCCCTGCGCGATCGTTTCCTTTTGCTGGCACACTCCGAAAAAACCCAGTTCCGGGGCAGTTTTTCAAATGGCATTCTTTCGGGCGATGCCAGGGGCGCCTTCCGGCTACACAGCCTTCAGACAAATGATAAAAACCTGGCCAGGAATGCTTTGCTGCAGCTCGACTTGAATATGGTTTACAGCAACAGCCGCATCCGGATCCCGGAGGCGAAAATGCACTTTAACAAGGCGGTATCACACTTTTCGGGAGAATTTAAAGGAGGTAAGGATCGTTACATCGACCTTCGTCTCAGCATACCCAAATTCGGACCCGGTGAACTGATGTCGCTGCTTCCACTGGGCGACAAATTCACGACCGGCGATTTTACCTTTGGCGGAAACGGCAAACTCAATCTTACCGTGAAAGGATCCCTCAGGAGCCGGAATAACTTGTTGGTAAATTCGCAATTTGAAATCAGCAATGGCAGTATCAGGCAGGTAAAAACACACGGAACGGTCAGCAAAATAGGTCTCAGGGGAAGCATTGCAGGAACCAACCGCTCAAATTTCAGGTTACAGGTCGACCAATTAAGCGCCTACATGGGCAAAGGTAATATGAACGGTCATTTTGAACTTGCCAGCCTTGACCAGTTGCGCTTCAGTGCCGGGGTACAAGGCAAAGTAGACCTCGCCGAACTGAAGCGCTTTATACCAACAGATACCCTTGAAATGCTTACCGGTTTGGTACAATCTGAAATCACTGCTGCCGGTAATCTCAATGATACAGCTTTTTCTGCCGCCTCGTTACTGAAACTGCTTGAGCAAGGCCAGTTCAGGTTCGAAGATGCAGGTATTCAAATAAAAGGTTTTCCGGTGGTCATCAGTCATGTTTCGGGCAAAGCCCTGTGGAGCGATGTGCTGAAGCTCGACAGCCTGGCTTTGCGGATTAACGAAACCGATATGCTGGTCAGCGGAGAGGTACAACAAATTGTTGATTACCTGATGAAACACGATTTACTTAAATCTTCTCTTGAAATATCAACTGATAATCTCAACATTAGCAAGTATCTGAATCAACCCACGGACAAAAATGCCCGGAGCGGATACCAAAGTCTGTCGGTTTTTCCCTGCAATATGTATTTAAAGGCGAAACTCAGGGCCGGTAATTTCGAAGCAGGCAAATTCAGGGCGAATGACCTGATGGTTTCGCTATCGGCCCTGAAGGATTCGGTTTATATCAATCAGTATGCCCTGAAGTTCCCCGATGGCAGTATAAGCGGTAATGCATTGATTACCGCTGATAAAGACAAAATATTTTCCATTTCGTGTCACGCGCAACCGCAACAAATCAATATCCAGCAACTTTTTACAGCTTTTAACAACTTCAGCCAGCAATTCATCCTCGACAAAAATGTGAAGGGGCTTGTTAGCGGTAACATCAGCTTTTTTGCCCAATGGGACTCGCTGCTTAATTTTTTGCCGGGTAATATGAAGGCCAAAGGCGATTTTGAAATAGTGAACGGCGAACTGGTTCAGTTTGAACCCATGTTAAAACTTTCGAAATACATAGATGTGGATGAATTGCGGCAGGTAAAGTTCAGCACCCTCAGTAACACCATTTCCATCAGCAACCGTATCGTAACCATACCCGAAATGGCCATCCATTCGTCGGCTTTTAATATAAGGGCTTCCGGGCAACATACCTTTGACAATGCATTTGACTACCGGGTGAATGTGCTGCTTTCGGAAGTGCTGTTTAACAAAGCCCGTAAAAAGAAAAAGGAAATCAATGAATTTATGGTGGAAGAAACGCGTGCGGATCAGACTACCATTCCCCTGATGATTGCAGGCACGCCTGATGATTTTGAGGTAAAATTCGACCGTAAAAAAGCTTTCAGCCTGACGCGTGGTAATCTGAAAAAAAACGGTGAAAACGGAACGCCGGTATCGGAACCCGACCCGGTAAAGATTGAATGGGAGGAGCCCGAAAAGACAGAAAAAACAGTGAAAACGGATAAACCCGAAAATACCTCCAACGATTTTAAGGTTGAATGGGAGGATGAATAGATTGCTTTTAAACGTTTGTTTTAAAATATTTTATATTGAATCAACATAAAAACAAACAACGCTGGCAGCTGGTGCTGTTCATTTGCGCGGTTGTTATAGGCTTTGCATCGTTATGGTATACGAACGCGCTGGTTAAAAAAATGGCCACGCAGGAGAAGCTCAAAGCCGAAATGCTGGCCAGTGCCTGGATGCAGATTGTCAATTCCGAACCTGATGACAGTAACCTCGATTTTTTTGCCGGCGTAATTGAAGACAATCATACCATACCGGTTATGGTTACCGATTCGTTGCAACAGCTCATATTTCACAGGAACCTCAATGTCAATCGAATGGCCAACCCCCGGTATATGCAGCGCACACTTGACAGGATGAAAGCACATGCAACACCCATCGACATTTTGCTGGCACCCGGGGAGCACCAGTATTTGTACTACGACCAATCGGTTTTACTTACCCGTTTAGCGTACTATCCATACATTCAGCTGGGTATTGTAATGCTTTTTATCCTGGTAGCCTACTTTGCTTTCCGTACTTCCAGGAAATTCAGCGAAAACCAGCTATGGGTAGGGCTCTCAAAAGAAACGGCCCACCAGCTGGGAACGCCCATTTCGTCGCTTATGGCCTGGGTTGAAATGATGAAGATCAGGGACAGTGACCAGGAAATGATGACAGAACTGGAAAAAGACGTGAACCGGCTTGAAAAAATCACCGAACGGTTTTCCAAGATCGGTTCTAAACCGGTTTTGGAAGCTGAATCGGTTATGCGTATCATTGAAAGAGCTGTCAACTACATTAAGTCACGTTCCTCCGGCAAGATTCGTTTTGGTATCAATACCCCCGGCCATGAGATTATTGTCCCCCTGAATGCTGCGCTTTTCGAATGGGTGATTGAAAACCTGTGCAAGAATGCCATTGATGCCATGCAGGGCCAGGGCAACATTGATATTGTGGTAACGGACAGCCTTCACCATGTGCAGATAGACATACGCGATACCGGCAAAGGTATACCGAAAAACATGTTCGGCAATGTTTTCAAAGCCGGTTATACCACCAAGCAAAAGGGATGGGGGCTGGGATTGTCGCTGGTAAAACGAATTGTTGAGGAATACCATGCGGGACGTGTTTTTGTCAGCCAGTCGGAATTGAACAAAGGCACTGTATTCAGGATAATACTGAAAAAATGAATCTTTTTACATTTGATAAAGCAGAACGTCTGACCCTGAAACGCGATATCGACAACCTGTTCGACACAGGCCGGCCGGTTTCTGTTGCACCCCTCAGGCTCATTTTCCGGCCCGCAGTAAGCCGCGATGTGCCTGTAAAGGTGTTGATCACCGTGCCGCGGAAAAAATTCAGAAAAGCAGTTCACCGGAACCGTATCAAGCGATTGATGCGGGAGGCTTGGCGACTGAATCGCCAACAGCTTTTCGATCAATTATCTTCAACCATTTATTTAGATATTGCATTTATATATATTGGTGATAAGGCTAATATATCTTATTCCGAAATAGAATCGTCGTTGGTTAAAGGATTCGAAAAAATTGTACGGCAGTTGTCCTGAAGTGACAGGCTAAACAGCAGTTAAAATATATTGGTATTAAAACCGAACAGCCATTCGGCAAAAAAGGTGTTGTCATAACGGGCATAACCGAGCCTTATGCCGGTGCTAAGCGGAAACAGAATACGCAAAACATGCATGTCGGTCATGATCTCTGTGCCAAACGAAGAGAGATTGCCGGTCATTCTTCCGCTATCCCTTTCCAGATTGCTGGCATAGCTCCAGTCGTAGAACAGGTTACAACGGATACGCTTCAGGTACATTAGGGGTCCCAGCGACCAATCGGGGTATGCCGCCGGAAAGGCATAGTTCAGCTGCATGGTACTGAGAAATTCGGAGACAGTACTGCTGTATCCGCGTGGAAACGAAAGCCGGTTAAGCGGAATATAGTACATGCCCGGGTACTGCTGCTGAACGCCAGTCGATAAATAAAAATGGTGGTGCCGGAAGAGTCCAGGAAAATAGGCCCGGCCCTCAATGGAAAACATGCTGCCCAAAAGCCCATGGTCAAAAGGGGTTTCGGTGTACGTAAATCTGCAATACTGCCCCCATCGCGGAAAAAGGTCGCGTTGGCTATAGCGCTGATACCGGTGTATACTTCCCTGCAGGTGCACCAGGTTGTAACCGCGCCGTGGAGTTTCATCGAGGGTGTACCAGCGGCTGTAATGCTCAACTTCCAGTTTGGGCAAAAGCCGGAGGTGCTGGTTGCCCCGGCTGAATGAAAGCGGGACATAAGTGCTCAGCTTCACCTGGTTATAGGTCGCTGAGGAATTGGTGAATCCTGATTCCGAAAGATCTGTCGGTTTCAGATGATCGGGGCCACCATATACGGCTGACAGTTCAAAGACGGGATACCACTCCCGCCAAACAATAAATGGATGAATAAGATGATGTTTGTCGTAATATTCATAACCAATACCTGAAATAACACTGCTTATCAAATTCTGAGAGAATAAAGTAAATCCGGGATATAAGGCAATATCCTGTGAGCTTCCGGTTAAATCGTCCCATTCAACAAAAAAAGGCAGCCACGAATGGAAATTGAAAAGGTGAAGGCCTTTCCGGTAAGGTTTAATTGTAAAACCGTTGGCAGTTGTATCGGGCAGGCCTTCGTGGGAGGAGGTGCCCTTAGTATATTTACTGATTGGTGGAGCCGGAATTTTTTGCCAGGTGAGCGTATCGGAAGAAATGCGCGTTACATCGAAGCCCTCAGGCATGTAGATCGAAAACAGCAGGGAAAGCGAGTCACGGCTTACAGCAGGATAGTAAGCGCCGTAGCGTGAGCGGGTAAGCTGGTACCACCCTTCGGGGTTGTTCATGTTGAGGGCATAGAGGTTGTCGGTTCCCCCAAAGGCCCCACGGAAAATAAGAAAGTGCTTATAAACAAGGGGGTCCGCAATGTCAAACCAGGTGGAGGGGAGCAACATTCGCCATTGGCCCACTTGCAAATCGAGCATTTCTATTTGTTTCCCTTGTTCTGACAGCGTGACAGCAAGAACACGGTGCGGGCCATCCCATTCGGGTGTCTGCAAAGCCCTGTTGCCCGGCGAAGGAAAGCGAAGTAACGTTTCGCCGGTAGCAGCCGATATAATGGTAAGAAAGTTGTTCCCGTTGGCATCATTTTCTGCAACCGCAATTTGTTGGCCATCGGGGGAAAAATCGGGACTGAAATACCTGGTCTTCCGGGTGAGCGCTATGATGTTGCCCTTTCCGATGTCTGCTTTCCGGATGACTGAATAATCCCGTCTTTCCCGGCGGGGATCCGGGACCCATTCGTCCCATACAAGCCATTGTTGGTATACATCGCAGTTGGGTTCGGCACTGAATCCCGTTTGCAAAACCCGGTGTTCGTTTCCGCCGGTATCGATAACCACAAAAGATCCCGGATCGGCCAGACCGTTGCGGTAAACCAGCGTTCTTCCCTCGCCCAGATCATGTGGGCGTGTATAATGGGTATGTATACCATTTTTTCTGTCGACTATACTTATATATTTACTATAACTTACACTATCTATAGAATTGTTATATTGTTCTTTAAGAATTTTCATGGTTTGCTGGTATAACCCCGACTTGTATAGGCCGAAATGCTTTTTCAGGTAAAAGGCCAGCGGCCATACCTGGTAAGGATGGCGGGCCACATGCCGGATGGCTCCGGACCATACCGTATCGCCAAAGGCCGACCGTGCGAAGTTTACCATCTGGTAACCGTTGATGTAATGGTTCGGTACAAAATCGCGGTATGAGCCAAACACGGCCTTGTCGTATGAATAAATTCCAGGCTTTCCGAGCAACAGGGTGCGCAAAGGCATTTCAAAAGCAGGCATACGACCCCGGCCCGACTGCGACAGCATGGTTTCGTTGTATACGGCATCTCCTTCGTATAACCACATGGGAATCATGGAAGAAACAGCTCCTACAGCAATCTGGCCGGTGAAAATTCCCATGGCACGGGTTACGCCCTGGTTCAGCCAGTTCAGCTGTGCCGTATGGCGCAATTCGTGTTGTGCTAACTGCGATATCCAGTCGTGTGCATAGGACATTTGCGGTGGGGTGGTTACAATTTCCATTCTGCGGGGCGCGTAGGAAACATAACCGTTTGAAAGCACCGTGCTGGTATGCAGGAGTACCGGATAGGAGCGCCTGAGCGTTAACGGGTAATCCTGGAAAGTTTTACTGAAATTGCCTTCGAGTTTAAGGCCGGTTTCCAGGGCATCCTTTTCGTTCGAAGCCGGAAAGACGATGTTAAAATGGGGCGTATTAAGCGTTTTTAAGCGCACACCGGCCGGAACTTCACCTGTTTCATAAAACTGTCCACTGACAGAAAAAAAGGTGCCAGAAGCGAAAAAAAACAACAACCAGCAGGTGCGGCGATTCATCGTGTGAAGTTAAAAAACCAAAAATACAACAATGCCTGCATCGAGTTGTAGAATTCGGGTACCATATTGTACCCATTTTACTATTTTTGTCGTAAACAATTCCATGATTCCGTTGCGTCGTTTCTTTAATGACAATATAAACAGCATATTACTGGCCATCAGCATACACCTGATGGTGGTGATAGCTTTTTTATCCTTCAAGCTGGGGGAAGATGAAGACCTGCAGCACGAGGAGATATTAATTGCCTTTAACGAAGAAATTGTACCCCTCGAAGAAGAAAAACCCGAGCAATCGGCCACGGACGAGGCTTTTGGTGAGGGCATACCGGAACTCGATCACCAGACGCTGCACAGCATTGCCTCCAATGTAGCCAGCAAGCTTGACCCGGAAATCAGTACGGAGAATTACGAAAAACAGGTCCTGCAAGAATTGGGCATATCAACTTTAAAATCGCCCGGGGGCGAATTGGAAAAAAGTGTGCAGGAGCAGGCAGATGAAAA
>CAZUBW010000080.1:0-19231 GCA_964618645.1 uncultured Bacteroidales bacterium
AAAGTTAAAAGTTATTAACTAAACTTCTTGTCAACCTATTTCATGAGAGGACAGTTCTTCAGTGTTCGATGCATGCCTGCCGGTTCGGTGTTCATTCGAGTTGTTCCATGTTGTTCAAGATTGTTTTTAAAGAAGTCACTCCCTTCAAAACCGAAGCAAGACAAGCACCCTTCAAGGGTTTTCAACCGCTTGAAGGGAATCCGTAACAACGATAACTTTGCTGATAGCAGTTATTTTTTTCATTCCTTCATTTTTTCATTGTTCATTGTCTTGGCTCTTGGCTCTTGGCTCTTGGCCCTTGTCTCTTCACTGTTCACGGAATCAACGATGCAGCGCCCAGCAAGGCAATATTACTGTTTTCTGAAACAAAAATCCGTAATTTTTTCAGTGATTCAGGAAATACAATATCCGAAAGCGATTCGATCATAGCTTTATTGAAGAAAGAATAGGCATTGGCCAACGAACCGCCCAAAACAACTGCCTCGGGATCAAAGGTATAAATAACCATTTTAAGGGCATTCCCAATGTGTTTGCCAAACACCTTCCAGCTTTCCAGCGCTTCCTTATCGCCTTCACCGGCCCGGTGAAAGGCTTCAAGCGCAGAAAACCTGTACTGATTTTTAAAGAACCATCCGCTGCAGTATGACTCCAGGTTGGCATCGAGATAAGGAATCATGCCAAATTCACCGGCGCCACAATTGGTGCCTGTGTACAAACGGTTGTCAATAACCACACCGCCTCCCAGTCCCGTACCCATGGCCAGTCCCACAACTGACCTGAAACCCTTTACCACACCGTAACGATGTTCTCCTAAAATAAAGCAGTTTACATCGTTATTTACCCAAACCGGTACATTAAACCGGGCTTCCAGTATTTTTTTCAGTTCTACACGCTTCCACGAAGGTATGTTGGTCACATCGGTAACAACCCCGTCAGCATCCACTACCGATGGCACGCCAATACCTATGCCTGTCACACCTGGTGCTATTACCGAGTGTATGAGCGCTGTCAGTTGTTCAATTGTTTTGTCGAGTACATCCTTGTCGTTAAGCGGAACAGAGCGCTGAACCAGAATATTGTCTTCGTCAAGCCGGCCGGCCCTGAGGTTTGTTCCTCCCACATCTACTGCTACTACCATAATGTTAAAGGGTTTTAAGAAAATCCAACAGAACAAATCCCATGTGCTAAAAATCCTCCAACCCCATTCATACAAGCTTTATGAGATAAGACCGGGGTTGGAGGAAGGGATTTCGGAACTTGAGCATTGCCCCTGAAATTCCATTGAACCATTAAAGAACTAAACTATTTCTAACCCTGTAAAACTAATCATCGTTTCAGCGACATAAATAGTAAATTGCGCATTTAAATCCTCATTTTACGTAATACGAATATGACTTTTATTTTTCAGGGCTATTTAATAACTTAACACCTCAAAATACGTTACTGTATTGTTTTGCACTCAAAACGTACAACAGTAAGCCTGTTGCACAACATAGTAAACACTAAAATAATCAGTTATGAAGAAAACGCTAAAAATCACAGGAATTGCCCTGCTGATCCTCGTGCTCCTGGTTGTATCGGTTCCGTTCCTTTTTAAAGGCAAGATTGTAAAAATAGCCAAGGAACAGATTAACAATAGTCTGAATGCCAAAGCCGATTTCGAAAAGCTTTCGCTATCGCTGTTACGCTCGTTCCCCAATGTATCGGTAGGACTCAAAAACCTGTATATTGCCGGGATCAACGAATTTGAAGGCGACACGCTCTTCAGTGTAAAAAATGCCGAAGTTACGGTTGACCTGGTGAGTGCCATAAAAATGGAAAATATTAAAATCAAACGGATAGCTATCGACTACCCGCGTGTGCATGCATGGGTAAATGCCGATGGAAAGGCAAACTGGGATATTGCCAAAGATACCGGTGAAACTGCCGAAGAAGACACATCGGCAAGTGAACTGGATATGAATGTTGCCCTGAAGCGCTTTGAAATAAACCATGCCATCATCCGTTACGACGATGACAGCAGCAAAATCAGTGCAAGCCTGGGCGACTTTAATTTTGTGATGACAGGCGACCTTTCGAAGGATTTCACCACGCTTGAACTTCAGTCGAATACATCGCCGGTTAATGTAATCTTTGGCGGCATCCGTTACCTGAAAAATGCGGCCATCACGCTGCAGATGAATGTCGATGCCGATCTGAAAAATGCCGTTTATACACTTAAAGACAATGCCATATCACTTAATGATCTGATCTTCAGACTCGATGGCAATATGGGCATGCCCAACGAAGAAGACATTACCATTGACCTTACCTATGGCCTTGACAAGGCCGATTTCAAATCGCTGCTTTCGCTGATTCCTGCTATTTACATGCAGGACTTCCAGGATATACAAACAGCAGGCAAACTGCAACTCGACGGAAATGTCAGGGGCACCTATAATGAAAAGGCCATGCCCAACGTGGCCCTTACCCTGCTGGTTGAAAATGCCATGTTCAAGTACCCCGACCTGCCCAAATCGGCCGATAACATTGGTATTGACGTCAACCTTTTCTTCGATGGCGTACAAAACGACAACACCACGGTGGACGTCAACAAATTTCATGTTGACCTGGGCGGTAATCCCATCGACATGACACTGAATATCAAAACCCCCATGAGCGATATGCACCTTAACGGAAACCTCAACATGAACCTCGACCTGGCCACCGTTAACGATGTAATTCCACTTGATAGCACAACACTCAAGGGCAAAATTGAAGCAGCCCTCGATTTCATGGGCAATATGTCAACCATTGAAAATGAGGAGTACGAAAAATTCAAGGCCGACGGTATTGTGAACATCAGCGACTTAACGTACAGCAGTGCCGATATGCCAAAAGACCTCACCATTTCGCAGGCTTCATTTAATTTTTCGCCCCGGTATGTCGATGTGAAGAGCTTTAACGCCACCATGGGCAAAAGCGATTTTCAACTTTCGGGTAAAGTTGAAAACTTCATCCCCTATGTGTTCAAAGACGAAACCATCCGGGGTAGTTTCATTTTTACCTCGGGGGTACTTGATCTGAACGAGTTTATGACAGCAGAAACGGAATCCGCCACAGAAACGGCCACTGATACGGTTCCGCTTACCGTTGTTGAGGTTCCTGGCAACATCGACTTCAAGCTTGTGTCGCGTATCAACAAACTGTATTACGACAAACTCAATATCGAGAATACCATTGGCACCATCCTGGTAAAGGATAGCCGTGTAATCCTCGATGGGTTAAGCATGAACCTGCTCGAAGGATCCATGAAACTTTCAGGAGAGTATAATACCCGCGACATCAAAAACCCGATGGTTGACCTCGACTTTAACGCCACAACCATTGACATTCCTTCGGCTGTGGCTGCGTTCAGTATGCTCGAGAAGTTTGCCCCCATTGCTGCCAAGGCAGTCGGTAAGGTTTCCATAGGAATGAAATATTCGAGCCTGCTCGATGAGCACATGATGCCGTTGATGAATTCCATTGTAGGAAAGGGAAAACTGGCATCGGATCTGATTGGACTGAAAGGATCGGCTACTTTTGATAAAATTGGAAATGCCTTAAATACGAAGGCATTTGACAATATGACCTTAAAAAACCTGGGTATTGACTTTGATATCCGCGATGGTAAGCTGATGGTCAACCCGTTCGAAACCAAAATGGGAAATGCCACCCTGTTGATCGGTGGTGACCAGGGACTCGATCAGGTGATGAACTACACTGTTGGTATAAACATACCCAGGTCAGAGCTTGGCGCTGCCGCCGGCGCATCTATTGATAACCTGGTAAGTAAGGCCAGCGGAGCCGGACTAAAAATCGATCCGCTTCAAAACCTCAACATAAAAGTGAAAGTGGGCGGCACCTTTAAAGATCCTAAAATTGGTCTCGATCTGAACGAAAACACCGCCAGTGCCAAGGAAGCTATTAAAGCTGAAGTGAAACAGGCAGTTCAGGAACAAATTGACACTAAAAAGGAGGAAGCCAGGGCTGCAGCGCAGGAGCAGGTAGACAAAATTATGGCCGAAGCGCAGAAAGAAGCCGACCTCATCCGGTCGAAAGCAGCAGATGCTGCCGAAGTGATCAGGAAAGAGGCCAATGCCAATGCAGATAAACTGGTTGCCCAGGCTAAGGATCCCATTTCCAAACGGTTGGCTGAGGAAGCTGCAAAAAAGGTTCGTCAGGAAGGCGAAGCCAGCGCGCAGAAGGTTATCAGGGAGGCAGACACTAAAGCCGAAGCTGTGCTAAAAGCGGCCCGCGACCAAAGCGATAAACTGTTAAACCAGTAAGCGGGACGATTTAAAAATTCAAAAACATCAGGAACAGCAACAAAAAAAGCGGGCATGACCCGCTTTTTTTTATCTTTTTCAATCCTGTGCCGGACTTTGTGCCTCAGCAACAAGCTTCATTCGTTTTTCCTGAATTCTGGCCTTCTTGCCGGTGAGTCCGCGCAGATAGAATATCCTGGCCCTGCGAACACGGCCATGCTTGTTAATTTCAATTTTATCGATAAAGGGTGAAAATACCGGGAAAATTCTTTCAACACCAACATTACCCGACATTTTACGAACCGTAAATGTTGCGGTAGAACCGGTACCTTTACGCTGCAATACAACACCACGGTATTGCTGAATCCTTTCCTTGTTACCCTCAATAATCTTATAATGAACTGTTATGGTGTCACCAGCCTTGAAATCGGGATAATCTTTTTTTGTGGTGAACTGATTTTCAGCAACTTTTATTAAATCCATGGCATTCTCTATATTAAGCGTTCGTCTTTCAAAATTCAGGTCGCAATATTACAAATAATTTTTTAGAAAACTGAGGTATTACCGGAGTATTTTTTATTAACACTAAACATTAAGCCTGGCGTGAGATTAACTTCGTTGAGCTCAGCTTTGCTCCGGTTGCCACGGTCGTCGTACCTCCTCCCTCGCAATGACGCGTCAATCATTGCTACTGCATATTCACAATGATGCTATGAACCGTCATTGCGAGCGGAACGTAGTGGAGCGCGGCAATCTCTGTATCAATCGTCATAGCGAGAGGTAACTCCGAAAAACTGGGCATAATGCAAAAATGAAAACAATATGTCCTTTCCGGGAGACGACCTGTACAAAGCCAACACCCTTTCAGAACAGAAAATCGTCTGAAGTTTCTATTTCCAGTTCTTCGATATGGGGCGCTTTAGCCACCTGGTGCACCGGGTTACCATCGACATAAATGGCAGTATGCGGCTTAACAGGGCAGGCAAATTCACAGGCCCCACAACCAATACAAATTTCCGTATCGATTTCCGGAATGGTGAGTCCGTTTGTATAGGGCACCATACGTACCGCCTGGGTGGGACAATGCTCCGAACACGATCCGCAGGCAGTGTTATCGGTGTACACTATACACTTTTCCAGGATCAGGTTCACCTTCCCGGTTTGCTCAAGCTTTTTCTCTTCAACGGTAAGCGGAAGTATAGCGCCCGTAGGGCAAACTTCGCCACATTTGGTGCACTCGAAATTGCAGTACTCCACACTGTAATCCATAAAAGGCTGCGACATGCCTTTAAAGCCATATTCCAGGAATGAGGGCTGCAACACGCTTGTCGGGCAGGCGGTAACACATAAATGACAAGCTGTACAGCGTTCGGTAAAGTGTTTCAGACTGACCGACCCGGGAGGCGATACCGGGTATTTCTTATCATTGGGAATTTTACCCGCCGGTCTGTCGGTTTCGTCGACGCTGGCCAACGCTTTACGCGATATGCCCATTAAGGCAGCAACATAAACAATGGTTTTCCCCAGGAAATCGCGCTTGGAGGTATCCGCCGGGGCCTTAACCGACTTAACCTTAATATTGGTATGGTTCCAGGCCAGTACGTTTTTTATGCTGTCCTCGGGGCATACCGAAATGCAATTGTAGCAGGCAACACAACGTGAATTGTCTACTTCAAGTGTTTTTACGTTAATGCAGGTCGACTTGCAGGCAAAGGCACACTTTCCACATTTGGTACAGGTTGATGCATCCATCCTGATCTTGAAGAGTGAGAAACGCGACAATAAGCCCAGCAGCGTACCAACGGGACAAATGGTGTTGCAATACAACCGCCCATACCAGATGGCCAGCACAACCACAAGTACCAGCGAAATAACCGGTATCAGAACAGTGCGCCAGGTAATAAGCTCCATGTTCATACGGTGGAGAAAATACCAGTCGAACTTTTCGAAAACCATGGCCAGCCCGTTGTTAACCAAAATCAGTCCGGGACGGACAATATCGGAAAAAATGCGCCCGAAACTGCTGTATGGATCTAACAGGTTGAGCAGGAACAAGCTGCCAAACAACAGGGCAATTACCGTAAGTCCCAGGATGGGATACCTGAGGTAATCCAGCGCTTTTCTAAACTTATACCTTTTTATGATATGCACTTTTTTGGCAACCCAGGAAATAAAATCCTGAAAAATCCCCAGGGGACATATCCAGGAACAATATACCCGGCCAAATAGTGCCGTCAGCATCAGCACAACAATAAAACCGGCTGAAATCACAGCCGGTATGGTGACAAATTTGATAACCGAAGGTACAAACTGCAAAAAAAGTAACCTGTCAGCCCAAACCGTAGGGATTACTTCCCTGAAATCAACAAAAAGTGAAGCAATGGCATAAAGCAGGATTACGGAAAAAACAGCCCGGATAATTTTCAGATGTTGCTGTTTCATGCCCCCATGGTTATCCTGTTCACCTTCATGGCATCGATATTGGTACTGCCGGCGCCGAGTTTCTCGGCCAAACCAATGTGTTTCACCATTTTGGGATCGATTCCGAAAACTTTGGCTGAGGCAGTGTCAATGGCCACTATATCCTTACCAATCATCTGGTACTTCATGGTAGCCACATCGGCAACCGAAACACCGCGCGGTCCGTTGCGTTTCATAACACGGTAGGCATCCACAATATTGAGATCGGGTTTGCGAAAAGCGGCAAAATCAGCGATGCACTGGTGCAGATCGTTGGCATGCCAGTATTCCCTGTCCCAAACAACGCCCATCATGTTTTTCATGGCAACCGAAAGCGTCGATCCGCCATGGTTTTTCAATATGGGTACATTGATAAATACATCCGATTCGAGTATCAGTTCATGTACCTTTGCGTTTTTAAGCTTAATGCCCTTGGGAAGGGTAACATCCTGGTAATATGATGCAGCCTTGCCTGACACCATGGTGCCTCCGGCCTTTTTAACGGCATCTTCAATACCGCTCATTTTATAGCATCGTGTAGCCTCGGCACACGTATTGTCGAATACATACACAGTTTTGGCGCCTGCACGTTTGCAATGTTCCACTATACGGGCAACCAGCTGCGGATTGGTATTGGCAGCACGCTCCGGCGCAGAGTCCCATCCAATATTGGGTTTTACAACCACTGTCTGGTTTGGCTTTACAAACTGCTTCATACCACCCAGGGACGCAATACCCTTGTCGAACATTTCGGCAGCTTCGCCACCTCTTATGGCAACCATATCATAGGGCAGTTGCAAGCCACTGTTTTCTGCAGCCATCAGATCGCCAAACCGACCCATCGAAAGTGCTGCTCCCGATAAAACACCCAGTCCTACCGAACTTCTGATAAAATCTCTTCTCTTCATGGGGTTACATATTATAAATTATTATGGGAAAACACCTGTAAAACCATGCCAAAATTATGCAATTTGTGACATAATTAGATATGATTATCAATTATTTGAACAGATTCTAAATAACACCGGATAGCCTTATGCATACGACAATTCGAGCTGCTTTAGTGCCATTACCCGCTGTGCAATTGGGATACCGTTTACGCACTGTGCATTGCAAACCTCACAATCCAGGCACGGATTCTTTCCCGTGGGAATGCTCATGGCACTGGCCGTTATTCTTGCCTGTTCCATGTTGCGGTACTGAAATGCATACATCCAGGTGCGCATCAGTTCGGGAATAACGTTTTGGTGCGGACAAGCCGACTGGCATTGGTTGCAATGCCGGCAGAACGAATGTGCCAGGTTAACCTGGTTCTGCTCCAGGAATGCCGATTCCGCGTCGTTAAGTTTCAGGTTGAGGTTAACCGAAAAGTTTTCCTCGAGTTGTTCAAAAGTAGTGAAACCGGGTATGGCGGTTGCCACAAAAGGATAGGTCAGCACCCATTTCAGCAGGGCCGTCTGGTTTAAGTTATACCTGGCCTCATTTTCCGGTGCGTCCTTTCGGCCCCACCACATATAGCCACCATCGCCGCATTGGGTTTTCATGGCAATAATGCCAATGCCGCTATTTGCTGCATTTTCCATGGCCGTTATCAGTCGCTGGTCATTGGCCATGGCAATGTTAAACATAACCATGGCCACATCGTAAAATCCCTTTTGCCTGATATCATCGAGCATGGCGGCATCGTCGCCATGTAACGACACACCGGCAAAACGGATTTTTTTGGCTTGTTTCAGCTCTTCAAAGGCTTCAATTATATAAGGATTGTTGAATTCACCGGCATCTCCTGCCGCATGATACAACAGAATGTCTGCATAGCTGGTTTTAAGCCGTTTCAGACTCTCTTCGAAACGACTCAGAAAGAGTTGTTTAATCCCCGGATTGTTCAGGTCGCGATTCACCTCTTTCAGAAAAACCTTGGTGCAAATGGTCACCTCGCTGCGTGCACCCAGTTTTTCAAAAACTTCGCCCACCATGGTTTCATTCCTTCCATTCTGGTAAAACCATGCCGTATCGAAAAAACGCATACCTTTCTGGTAAGCGTGCATAACCACATTGGGAACGCTGGCATTCATAACCCCCATGCTCACTACCGGTACTTTTATGCCCGTTCTTCCAAGAATACGGTGATGGATCAGATCGTCGCTGACCGGGTTCAGGTTAAGGGCCGGGTTGTTTGCAGTTGCCCGGGCCGCCAATCCGGCCGGTGCCAGTGCAGCAATGTTTAACAGGGCCATTTGCTTTGCCGAGTTGCCCAAAAACTGTCTTCTGTTCATGATAATAAGTTTTAGGATGATTTACGCTATTACATTCTGCAAACAAATCTATATTACCATGGCTAACCTGCTACGACAAATAGCTCAACTGCAATTACCTGCCGGCATTTACAACTTAAACCGTGCCAGGCTGCCAACATCATGCGAAACACATCATTCGTCGGTGGTAAAGCGTTGATTATCGAATGCGCGTCCCTGGTTTTCCTTATAAATTTTACCTTTGCACATGAACATGAAAAACAACATGGAAAAACCAAAAGGGCTGATATTCCGGCAAAGGGTACTATGGCATATCCTTTTCTGGTTGTTCAGTTTCCTGTTTTACTCGCTTACCTACGGCAGTTATTCAGGAAATTACATCCAGGAATTCCTGAGTAATCTTTTCCTGTTGCCGGTACGCATCCTTGGAACCTACACGCTTATTTACTGGCTGATTCCTTCGCTCCTGCTCAGAAAGAAATACGCTGCCTTTGCCGTGCTCACCGTGTTCCATGCTATTCTGTTCGGCTTTGCCCTGTGGCTGGTATTGTATTTTTTTGTATACTGCCCGGGATGCATATACGAAGCCGATTATCCCCTGCTCTACCTGCCCAAAATATTCGCACTGATTATTACCAACTACGAAATACCTGCCATTGCTGCTGTTATTGTAATATTCAAGCGCTGGTATGCCGAAGCGCAGCGTACACGCGAACTCGAAAAGGACAAACTCCAGGCCGAACTGCAGTTTCTCAAATCGCAGATACATCCGCATTTTCTGTTCAACACCCTGAATAACCTGTATGCCCTGGCGCTGAAAAAGTCGGATAAAACACCCGATGTAGTCATCAGGTTATCTGAAATGCTCGACTATATGCTGTATCAGAGCAACGAACCCGAGGTGAAACTGACTAAAGAAATTGAACTGATAAAGGCCTATCTCGAACTGGAAAGCATCAGGTATGGCAAACGACTCGACCTGCGGTTCAACATCGAAGGAGAACCCGGAGAAAAGCGCATTGCACCCCTCTTGCTCCTCCCTTTTGTTGAAAACAGTTTTAAACATGGGGCCAGCAACAACATTAACAAACCATTCATCCACATAAAGCTGGAGATAACCCATCAATGGCTGTTGCTTACGGTAGCCAATTCGTTTGGCGAACAAACCAAGGAAAGCTATTCCGAAGGCA
Source organism: uncultured Bacteroidales bacterium (assembly GCA_964618645.1). GTDB lineage: Bacteria > Bacteroidota > Bacteroidia > Bacteroidales > UBA10428 > UBA5072. The sequence goes on from CAZUBW010000080.1 coordinate 10,195, forward strand.
TAGGATTGAAGAACGTACAACGCAGACTCGACCTGCTTTACAACGGACGGCACCAGCTTGATATCACCCGGGATGACGGTGTATTTAACGTTTCATTCAGGTTAAACTGGCACAATCCATTATGAAGGTAAAATGTATCATTGTTGACGATGAACCATTGGCAATTGAAGTGCTCAAAAACCATATTGCCAAAATGGAGGTACTGGAAGTGGTGGGGCATTGCCAGCATGCCCTCGAAGCTTATGACCTGATTACCCGCAGGAAACCCGACCTGTTGTTTCTGGACATACAAATGCCCGGCATGAAAGGAACTGATTTTTTGCGAAACCTCAAAAATCCGCCGCCTGTTATCCTTACCACCGCTTACCGCGAATATGCCATTGAAGGTTATGAACTCGACGTGGTGGATTACCTGGTAAAGCCCATCTCATTTGAGCGGTTTTTCAAGGCTGTAAGCAAATTTCTTGCCCTGAACAGCGAAGCCGGCACAATAACCCTGCGTCAGTCAACCGGCACCACCGAAGGCTTTATATATGTAAAAGTGAATAAAAAGGTGCATAAAATTATGCTGAAAGACATTTGCTATGCCGAAAGCGTTAAAGACTACATTACCATTCATACCGTAAACCGGAAAATAACCGCCAGGCATACCTTGTCGGCCTTTATCGAAATGCTTCCCGAAAAGGACTTCCTGAGAATTCACCGGTCTTTTGTGGTTTCGGTAAGTCATATTACCGGCTTTACCGCCAGTGCAATTGATGTGGACGGGGTTGAACTGCCCATCGGCCGCAATTTCAGTCAACAGGTTTTCAATGTGCTGCAATATAATCCACCCGAGGAATAACACCTTTGGTATATTACCCGGACTTGAAAACGAAATTATTCCTAATTTCACCGTTTAACGATTATCAGGCTATATGAAAGTACTGTATTACGATTGTTTTGCCGGCATCTCCGGCGATATGAACCTGGGGGCGCTCATTGATCTTGGCGTGGATCCCGGATACCTGGAAAAAGAACTTTTAAAACTCCCGGTTCAAGGATACGAACTGGTGGTGAAAAGAGACATGCGTAAAGGCATTTCGGGAACCCGTGTAGAGGTGGTCCTGCACGACGATCATGAGCATACAGCACACCACCATGGGCACAACCACGACCATCACCATGGTCATGTGCGCCATGCCCATAACGCCTACAGCGAAATCAGGCACATGATCATTCATTCAGGGTTAAACGACCATGTCAAAGCGTTAAGCCTGGCCATTTTTTTAAAAGTTGCCGAAGCTGAGGCAAAAATACACAACAAACCGGTTAACGACATACATTTTCATGAGGTCGGGGCAGTCGACTCCATAGTCGATATTGTTGGCGCTGCCATTTGCATCGATTTCCTTTCGCCGGATTCCATCCTATGTTCAACCGTTGAAGTTGGCGGCGGCATGGTTCAGTGTGCCCATGGACTTTATCCGGTGCCGGCGCCGGCCACCACCGAGATCCTGCAGCATATGCCGGTGCGGAAAGGAACTGTCGATTACGAGGCCACCACGCCCACCGGTGCTGCTATACTGGCTGCCTGTGCAGAAAAATTTACCGACCGGGTGGAATTTACCATACAAAAAACCGGTTACGGCATAGGCATGAAAGACTCGGCTATTCCTAACGTACTCCGCGTTATGCTTGGCGAAACAGCAGCAGCAGACGAGACTACATCATCATCCGCCTTTATCATTGAGTGCAATATCGATGATATGAATCCCGAGTTTTACGATTACACCATCGATGCACTTTTTTCAGCCGGCGCAAAAGACGTTTTTATAACACCCATCATCATGAAAAAGTCGCGTCCGGCCGTAAAACTTTCGGTTTTATGCACGCCGGAGGTTGAAAACACCATAAACGAAGTGCTGTTCAGGGAAACCTCCACCCTGGGCGTACGAAAATATGCCGTTGACAAAACCATGCTCGAACGGCGGATTGAGAAAATCAGCACACAGTATGGCGACATACAGTTGAAATCGGCCTTTTACCAGGGTGTTTGCATTAAATCAAAACCCGAGTATGACGATTGTGCCAACATAGCCCGTTCGGCCGGAATTCCGGTAAGCCAGGTTTACCGGGAGGTTGAAAGAGCGCTTGCCCGTAAAACCGGATCCCATGAAGGATAAACTCAATCAGCTCGAACAGTGGATGCAGGCAAAAGGCAGTATTGCTGTTGCTTTTTCGGGAGGGGTTGACAGCACCTTTGTCCTGGCCGTTGCCCGCAAAATACTGGGCGACAAGGTTATGGCTTTTACGGTGAAAACGCCGTATATCCCCGACTGGGAGCTTGCAGAAGCCAAACAATACTGCACCGACCAGGGTATTCGCCAGGTTGTCCTGCAGGAAGACATATTGCCTGAACTGGGCAGCAATCCGGTAAACCGCTGCTACCTTTGCAAAAAGCATATTTTTACACGGCTCAGAAACGAGGCCCTTAACGAGGGTTTTGCCTGCCTGGTTGATGGTTCTAATGCCGATGATACAGGCGTGTACCGACCGGGACTGGCGGCCCTGCGTGAACTGGGCATTAGCAGTCCGCTGCTCGAAAATGGCATTACCAAGGCCGAAGTACGCAGCTACTCGGCGCAAATGGGACTACCCACAGCAGAAAAGCCTTCGTACGCCTGTCTGCTCACACGCATTCCTTACAACACTGCCATTGTTGCTTCGGAGCTTACCCGTATTGAAAAAGCCGAACGTTTCCTGGCCACACTGGGTTATGCTAACGCAAGGGTGCGTCATCACGGTAACCTGGCGCGTATTGAGGCTGAAGGCAGCAACATCGCTCAGCTGACAGATCCGCTTGTATCGAAACAAATCATTGATTATTTTCACCGCATTGGTTATACCTTTGTAACCGTTGACCTCGAAGGTTACCGTAGTGGCAGTTACGATACGGCCTTAAAAAATGAACACCATGAACCATGAAATGCTTAACAGGCTGCTGTCGGATGTGCGCGATGGCAAAGTTGATGTCACCGCGGCTTTACAGCAATTGACTGAAATGAACGCCAAGGAACTTGGCTATGCCACCATCGATAACAACCGCGAATTGCGCACCGGTTATCCCGAGGTGATCTTCGGACAGGGTAAAACCCCTGATCAGGTGGTAGGCATTATTGGGTATATGCTTGCCCGTGAGAATAACATACTGGCTACCCGGGTGACAGCCGAAATGTACCAAAAAGTTGTGCAGGTTTGCCCCGAAGCCATTTACAATCCCACGGCACGTACCATTTCCATCCGTAAAAAAGACCTTCCGGTTCCGCCAACCTACATTGCCGTAATCACAGCCGGCACATCCGATCTGCCGGTAGCCGAGGAAGCCGCCGTAACCGCCGAAATATTTGGCAACCGTGTTGAACGTGTAATAGATGTAGGTGTGGCAGGTATTCATCGGCTCTATGGGAAAATCGACCTGATAAGGCAGGCCCGGGTAAATATTGTGGTGGCCGGCATGGAAGGCGCATTGCCCAGTGTAGTAGGCGGGCTGGTAGACAAGCCTGTCATTGCCGTCCCCACCAGCGTGGGCTATGGCGCTAATTTCGGGGGACTGTCGGCTTTACTGGGCATGCTCACCAGTTGCGCCAGCGGAACCAGCGTGGTGAATATCGACAACGGATTCGGCGCCGGTTTTCTGGCGAGTATGATTAACAGGCTTTAAACCAGAAGCAAGAATTTAGAGAAAAGGGACAAGAGACGAGTGACAAGGGACAAGTGACAAGTGGCAGTGGCAGTGCTTCGACTCCGCTCAGCAACCAGGCAGGGGCATTTGAAGAACAAGTTTGAAGCTTCGCGTTTGATGCTGATATAGTTCAAACCTGCCTGCCAACGCATAGCCCAAACCAGGCAGTCAGGCCTTATCAAACAACATCAAACAATTTCAAACAACATCAAACCGTATCAAACAATAAAAAAAACCGAACATCGAACATCGAACATCGAACACCGAATTTCGAAGAGCACCCAGTACCCAGCACCCAGTACCCAGCACCCAGTACCCAGCACCCAGCACCCAGCAACCAGTACCCAGCACCCAGCACCCAGCACCTAGCACCCAGCACCTAATCAATCAACCAATCACCCTTGACTATCCCCTCCCCCATACTGCTTTCAACCGCATACCTGCCGCCGGTGCAATACATGACAAAGTTTGTGCTTGACCATCCTGTGCATATCGAAAACCACGAAAACTACCAGAAGCAGTCGTACCGCAACCGCTGTTACATCTATGGAGCCAACGGAAAACAATGTCTGGTAATCCCGGTTAAAAAAACACACGGTGAAAAAATGCCCCTTGCTTCGGTTGAAATCGACTACTGCATGAACTGGCAAAAAAACCACGTCAAAGCCATTGAATCGGCCTACCGCCTTTCGGCATTCTACGAATACTATGCCGATGATTTTACCGCGCTGTACGCCCAACAAATACCGTTACTCACCGATTGGAACGCCATCCTGCTCAACTGGCTGCTCGGTGCGCTGAACATCACCATAAAACCCTCCGTAACCAGCGGTTTCGAACCAGCGTTAAACACGCAAAACGACTTCAGAATTACCATACACCCCAAAGCCAGGCTGTCAAAGCCCGATGAACACTTTCAGCCTTTCCCATATCAGCAGGTTTTTCAGGATCGGTATGGCTTTTTGCCCAACCTGAGCATTATTGATTTGCTGTTCAACGAAGGCCCGCGCGCATCCGAAGTGCTTATACAATCGGCCATACAACCGTCTTCCCCAACGTAACCCAAACAACCAGATATGCCATATTGGCATATACAAAAATTCAATAATCTGCCATATTGTCGTTTTTATGGACTGGCATTGTAATTGATTATTGCTGATAAACATTACAATGTTAAACCTTTAAAATTAAGTAATATGGCTATCCTCAGATTCTACAATCCGTATTTTTCAGCCTACAGGGATGAAAACACCAATGCAGCTTACCGTAACCTGTTAGACAGGTACAATTTCAGTAACCAATGTGGTTGCGAACAAGGCAACAGGCCTTCGGCCAATATTGTTGAAACCGACAAGGAATACCGTATTGAAATGGCCCTGCCGGGTGTAAGCAAACAATCGATCCGCATTAACCACGAAAAGGAATTGCTGACCATTTCGGTTGAGCAACCCGAAAACCAGGAAAACCAGGAAAACTTCACCCTGCGTGAATTTGACTATTCGGGTGCTGTGCGCACTTTCAATACCGGCAACAAGGTTAATCCCGACCAGATTGGAGCCCGCTTTGAAAATGGCATTTTAACGGTGGCGCTTCCCAAAAAGGAAACCTATGTAAAGAAACCCGCGCAGGCGATTGCCATTGACTAACTACCTGCAATATGTTCAGCATTTCGCGATAGAAAAACAAGAATTTCTTTAACGAAATGAGGCCGTCATGGCGAACGAAGTGAAGCCGTCATTGCGAACGAAGTGAAGCAATCTAACTATTATCATCAGATTGCTTCGCTGACGCTCGCAATGACGCCTCGATCATTGCTACTGCATATTCACAATGCTGCTATGAACCGTCATTGCGAACGAAACGCAGTGGAGCGGGGCAATCCCGCAGCTTAGCGTAGTCTCCAGACTACGCTTTTCTGACTTAAGAAACTCCCGGCTATTTTCTTTTGCGGCGGACGATGAACAAACCGGCCAGCAACATAAGCGCCGAAGCTATTCCCGCGATAAAGCCAATATTAATCGATTCCGATTCAACAGACATGGTGAAATCAGCGGCATAAAAATCTTCGGTTTTAAAATTCCAGGTTACGGTGCTGCCGTTGGTTTGGGAGGCGTTGGACGAAACAATCCATCCGGGCATTTTTATCCTGTTGCTGTAGGTTTCAAGCGAATAGGCCGCCACCCTGAATTTGCGGTTAAAAGTAGCAAAACCTTCGGGGTTGGAGGCTTCGAGTTCCCGGGGATCGACTTTAAAATAAGCGGCTGCGGCATTAATAAAGGCCTGGTTATCTTCGAGCCCCGATTCCACTGCCTCAAATGAATCGAGCCATTTATAAAAGGCCGATTTGTTTTCAGGCGTTTCTACCTTCAACCCCAGTTTCTGTAACGAAGAGGTTACCAGTGTGTAAAAATCGTCGTAAATATTGGTCTTCTGCCAGACCTGGAATTTCCGTTCAATGCTGTCTATTTGTACTTTAAAATGCAGGCTGTCCTCCCGTGATAAAAGTGCATGGTAAGTAGAATCCGGATTTACGGCAATGCTGTCGTGTTCCGGAAAGTACCGCCGGTCTTCTTCATCAGCCAGGTATATGTCGAGTTCGTGTTCACTCAGGTAAAGACTGATGGGTTCGGAACGGAAAGGAAACAACATACGGTAGGTTTCGGCATAGGAATAGCGGTTGATAAAACCTTTAAATTGCTTTTGAAAATCCACCCGGATAACAATATGTTCACTAACGCCGCTGTCTTTGCCAAAAACTTCGTTGAGCGCTGCAACGTCAGCGAATTTCTTTTCAGCCTCATAAACATACACCGTGGCGTCTTCCATATCCTTTCGTTCGCGCGATTCGTAGCGTGTTGAAATTTTCCACGACGAGTCGGCAGGAACCGGGAAAGCGCCGCTGAAAATAGCTGAGGAATCGCCTTTGACAATGATGGTCCTGATCAGGCTGCCATTGGACATTACGCGGGTGGTAATATCATACTCGAGGCACCCTCCCTGCAGGAGCAGTAAAAAGGTAATGACAATCCCCCAGGTGTATTTTCCGCGTAATTTCATAGTGGTAACTTTCGGAGAGGCGATGGGTTACTTTCAAAGTTAGTTCTTTTTTTTATGAAAAACCAACATGCATTTGCTGCCTTTCCGGATTAATTCTTATCTGTTATGCAACATGAATCAGCACATCCCCCGATATTTCCCCCATTGAACCAATTTCAACAAATCCATTTGCCCGGGCAAACGCATCAAAACCAGGGGCAACAGGGTCAACAGCCACCAGCAATCCTCCACTGGTTTGCGGATCCGCCAGCACCAGCTTTCCAAATTCAGTCACTGCTCCTATTTTAGCGCCATAGCTTTTCCAGTTGCGGTAGGTACCCCCGGGAATGCAGTTTTTTTCGATATAGTAATCAAGATTGTCGAGCAGAGGAACAGCATTTATGTTTATCTGGGCCGACAAGCCGCTGCCTTCGCATATTTCCAGCAAATGACCCAGCAACCCGAAACCGGTGACATCGGTCATGGCCCTTACTTCCTCCATGCTGCCAAGTTCCATACCCGCTTTATTCAGCCGTGTCATCCACAGAACAGCATTCAGGTGATCATCCTGCTCAAGCACGTTTTTCCGGGCCGCTGTGCTGAGTATGCCGATACCCAGGGGCTTCGACAAAAACAACCTGCAACCGGGCTTAGCTGTGTTGTTTCTGCGGATTGACTCAACGGAGGCCATACCGGTCACCGCCAGTCCGAATACCGGGTCAGAAATATCAATACTGTGTCCTCCCGCAAGCGGAATGCCTGCTTCGGTGCAGATATCCGCAGCTCCTTCAATGACACGCGAGGCAATATTTGCCGGCAGCTTCGACAATGGCCAGCCGAGTATGGATATAGCCACCAGGGGCCTACCCCCCATGGCATAGATGTCGCTGATAGCATTTGCCGCGGCTATTCTGCCAAAATCGAAGGGATCGTCGACGATGGGTGTAAAAAAGTCGGTTGTACTGATGATAGCCTGCCCGTTCCCGATATCGTAAACAGCAGCATCGTCGCGCGATTCGCAACCAACCAGTAAATGCGAAGATGCGGATTTTGCAGGCAGCCGTTCAATGATTTCGCGCAGATCGGCCGGTGAAATTTTACAGCCACAACCGGCACCGGGACTGAATTGCGTTAACCTGACCTGAAGTTCATTCATTTTTTCAGTTTTTTAAATGGTTTATAGGAGTAACGTTTTCTGAATTTCCATTCTGCCGGACATTTGTGTTGAAATACCCGGCAGCATTTGTTGACCGACCGAAGGCGATGTCCGCAATTTTATCGGCGATGGCGCTTACAGGCCCGGTGGAAAATTCAAGCTCATCATTCACGGTGCGTTGGCGTTGCTGCATGCTGCGGGTGTATAATTTATCGTAATACTTCAATATCCTTTCCACGGCAGCAGTCATATTGTTGCTACGGATAAGTTCAATCACGGCACGGGTGTTTTCCGTTCCCAGGCGTTTCTCGATGTGCTGCACAGCAACGGTAAGCTGCGCTGCATTACCATGCGTATATTGTTTAACCAACCGAATTATTCTATGCTCCATGGGGACAACCAGTTTAACCATAGGAGCCGATGACAGCTGGTCGAAGAAAGGCCTGGGAATAAAAACCCGTCCAATGGAAAGGCTTTCATCCTCGATAAACACCGGTTGGCTAAGATCCAATTGCCATAATTTCATGAATAACTCATTCTCAAACTGTTCGGTAGAAGGCTGCGGATTCATGCCAATGGCGCCGAATACCGATCCTTTGTGGCTGGCAAGCCGTTCCAGGTGAATTACCTGGTATCCTTTGTCCTCGAGCGATTCAAGCACTTCAGTTTTTCCCGACCCTGTCATTCCCCCAATGACCAGGAGATTAACAGGCTTCTCAAAAAAAGCATGTGCAAACCTGCGAAAGCTTTTGTAGCCACCCCTTAACGTAGCGGTGCTGATTCCGGCTGTATTCAGCAGCCATGCCATGCTGTTGCTGCGCATGCCGCCACGCCAGCAATACATCAGCGATTCGCCCCCGGGAGCTAATGTATATGCAGCATCCGCAAGTTGTTTAAACTTAGGGCGGATCATTTCAAGCGCTTTGGCCACCGCTTCTGTACTTCCCTGCTGCAGGTAAAGCTTACCGATAACCGATCTTTCCTCGTTTGTAAACAGCGGCAGGCTGACCGCTCCGGGCATATGCCCTTTCAAAAACTCCCCTGGCGAGCGCACATCCATCACCGGCATCCGTTTGCACTGCTGAAGGAATTCGGAAATATCCAGGGAATAATCGGGCATA
>CAZUBW010000081.1:0-19072 GCA_964618645.1 uncultured Bacteroidales bacterium
TGTTGGATCCCGGCTTGCGCCGGGATCTTTTTTTTGTGCAAATTTACTTACTTTTATAAAAAATTTCACATACTCTACCATGAACAGACTTTTATTTTTAGTGGCAATACCGTTTATTTTCATGGCCAATGCAGGCTTCGGTATTACCGGCAGGTTTCAACCTGTTTCGGAAGCAGCGCAGGACAATTACGATATTAAGTTTTACCACCTTAACCTGAATATCAGCGATAGTTCCACCTATCTTGCAGGTTCGGCTTCCATTATATTTACTGCTACCGTACCAATGCTGGAACAGGTATGGTTTGACTGTTCCGATTTGCTGCAGGTTGATTCGGTAACTGCAACAGGAACAGCGCTGCAGTTTTCCCATGCAGGCAACAAGCTTTTTGTCGACCTGAACAATCCCCTTGACGAAGGAAACCAGCTGATGGTAACTATCTATTATCATGGGCTGGGACGCAATTCGGGCGTTTCGTCGGGTGTATACAGTCAGCAGGTTTCTGCCTGGAACACCCGTATCACCTACACCCTTACCGAACCTTTTTCGGCGTTGAATTTTTTCCCCTGCAAACAAGTGCTAACCGATAAAGCCGATTCGGTTTACATGTTCCTCAGCACCGACGCCAACCTGAAAGCCGGATCCAATGGTTTGCTCACAGCAGAGGTACCGCTTCCCGGCAATCGGGTAAGGTATGAGTGGAAATCGCGGATTCCCATTGCCTACTACCTTATCTCTTACTCAGTGGGCAATTATCTCGATTACAGTTTTTATGTTCCTTTAAATAATGGTACCGATTCGGTTTTGGTTCAGAATTATATTTACAACGATTCGTCCTACCTAAAGCAAAACCAGGCATCAATTGACAAAACAGGAGACATGATAAGGCTTTACTCCGATCTGTATGGCGATTATCCTTTTAAATCCGAAAAATACGGGCATTGTACTGCCCCATTTGGTGGTGGAATGGAACACCAAACCATGACTACCATTGTTAACTTCTCATTCCTGTTGGTGGCGCACGAGCTGGCCCATCAATGGTTTGGCGACTATGTAACCTGCAGCACATGGCAGGACATATGGATCAACGAAGGTTTTGCATCCTATTCGGAATACGTGTCCAGTCAGTACCTGAAATCGCAGGATGCTGCCGACAGTTGGATGAAGGGATGCCACAACTATGTTAAATCAGCTTCTGCCGGAAGTGTTTATGTACCTGAAGATGATGCAGACGATGAAGACCGTATTTTCGATTACCGCCTGTCGTATAAAAAAGGAGCCGCCCTGGTTCACATGATCCGGCAGGAAATTGGCAACGACAGCCTGTTTTTTGCCACACTTACCGGGTTCCTGCAAAGATACAACAACGGTACAGCCTCAGGAACCGATTTCAGACTATACCTCGAAGAAAAAACCGGGATTGCCTTTGAAACTTTCTTTAACCAGTGGTATTTTGGGCAGGGATATCCCATCTGTCATATCGACTGGCATCATGCAAACGACACCCTTTATATAAGCTCGCTGCAAACCACCTCTTACGGAACAACGCCTTTCAACATGCTCATAGAGTTCGGCGTAAATGTCAACGGCAGTGATACCTTAATTACCCTGCGGCAGACCCAAGGCCTTGCCAACTGGAAGGTTTACCTGCCCGAACAGGTGAGTGCCGTAACGGTGGATCCGCGCCACTGGTCGGTTATGGAAGTGCAGGGCATTACCAATACCCAACCCGACCCAAAAGCAAAAACCTTGCGGATTGTACCAAATCCTGCCCGGCATAAGGTCACTGTTTACTTCGAAAATCCCAACGGCAAATGCTCACTTGTAATAGCAGATGCATCCGGAAAAATCCTCTCCATCAAAGAAACCTCCGAAACGCAGGAGGTAATAGATATCGGGAAGTTTCCGACAGGATTATACATGGTACTCGTTCAGGATAAACATAACATCCGCCGGGGAAAATTCGTTATACAATAATACCGGCTAACCAAAATCCGGCTGCAGCAAATGAGCAAAACCATAGCCATATTCTTAGCACTTGCAGGACTATTCCTGCAGCCGTACATGCTGAAAGCTCAACAAGGGGTGACCTCAAAATCGAAAAAGGCCATTGAAGCTTACAACGATGGTTTAAAATACTTCAGCCTGAACAGGTATACCGATGCAGCTGCCAGCCTGAACAGGGCCATTGAAGCCGACAACAAATTTATTGAAGCCTACCTGGTGCTGGCAGAAGTATATGAAGACGCCGGTTATCCGCTTAAAGCCATAGAGGTTTACCGTAAAGGACTGCCGCTAAATGAAAACTTTTACCCGTATGGATTTATCCGGCAGGCCAACCTCCAGTTCAACGAGGGGTTATATGAAGATGCCCTGAAAACTTATGAACATTTTATTTCGCTTAGTACCAACAATCCGGGGCATATTGCCAGGGCAAATGACGGGATTGCCCGCTGCCGGTTCTCCATACATGCCGTGAATAACCCGGTCGACTTTCACCCCGAAAACCTCGGTCCCGGTGTGAATACTGCCGATGATGAATACTGGCCAAGCCTATCGGCCGATGAAAAAACGCTGGTCATAACCAGGTTGGTACCCGGCAATGATGTGCTGAACAAAATACAGGAAGATTTCTTCATCAGCCGGTGGGAAGAAAATAGCTGGGGCACCATGGAGAACATGGGTACACCTTTGAATACATTCAATAACGAAGGGGCCCAAACCTTGTCGGGTGACGGTCGCTTAATGGTATATACCGCCTGTAACAGAAGTGACGGAATTGGAAGATGCGACCTTTACGCAGCCAACAGGATTGGTGACAGCTGGTCGGTCCCGGTCAATATGGGCAAACCTGTGAACAGCGCCTATCGCGAAACACAACCTTCCATTACCCCCGATGGCCGCACGCTGTATTTTTCAAGCGACCGTCCCGGTGGAAAAGGTCTGCACGATATTTATGTAACCCGGCTGGATGAAAACGGCGAATGGTCAGTCCCTGAAAACCTGGGCGAACGCATCAATACCCCCGGAACCGAGATGTCTCCCTTCATCCACCCCGATAACCAGTCGCTTTACTTCTCGTCCGACGGACTAATAGGACTGGGCGGGTACGACCTTTTTGTTTCGCGCCGCGACAGTGCCGGAGAATGGCAACAACCTGTGAACCTGGGTTACCCGATCAATACCCACCGCGACGAAATGGGACTCATTGTAAATGCCCGTGGTAACAAAGCCTATTATGCTTCCGATGTTGAGGCAAATAATGGCAAGGACATCTTTGTTTTTGATCTCCCGGTTGAAACCAGGCCTGTGATGACCACCTACATGAAAGGAAAGGTCTTTGATGCACGCGACCACCGTTTGCTTCGGGCAGAATTTGAGCTTACCGACCTGGAAAACGGCCAGGTTACCTATCGGTCATTCTCCGACAGCATAACCGGCGAATTCCTGGTAAGCATTCCGGTTAACCGCAATTACATGCTCAATGTATCGCGCAGCGGTTATTTGTTCTTTTCCGAAAACGTGGCCCTCAAGAATATTTTTAATGCCGACAGTCCTTTTCTGAAAGACATTCCCCTTAATCCGCTGATGGCCGGCAACAGCATAGTGCTCAGGAACGTATTCTTTGAAACCGACTCCTACGCGCTGAAAAGCGAATCGCGCATTGAACTCGACAAAGTAGTGAAGTTGCTGAAGGCCAACCCCGGCATCCACATCGAAATTGGCGGGCATACCGATAATACCGGAACCGAGGCTTATAACGAAGCCCTGTCAGAAAACCGTGCCAAAGCAGTAACCGATTACCTGGTATCAGCATCAATTAATCCGCGACGAATCCTTTATAAAGGTTACGGATGGAGCGCTCCCGTTGCCGGTAACGAAACCCCCGAAGGGAGGGCACAGAACCGGCGTACCGAACTAAAAGTAGTGGAATAACCCGGATTGCTTTTTGTTTTGTGTAACTTTTCATACTAATTTCTTAAACATTTCCTTTGCTGGGTTGTTCTATTCATAAAACAAACCAGATGAAAAGTGTAATGATTATGATAACCCTTGTGCTGCTGGTTCAACACAGTTCGGCAAATTCCCTGCAGCAATATCTCGAACCCAAATACCCGGTAAAGATAGTCAGTGCCATGCCCTTACAGGCTGATCATCATGTACTCATTATCAGCAACCGCCACTTTTTGCCTGAGAAGGGCTATGCCCTAAAAAGAGGACTCCATCCCAGGCTTAATATGTTCGTTTTTATTGCCGGCATAAAAAACGACACAGCCTATGTAAGGGTGTTAAACAGCCTGAACGAAGCTGTTCCTTACCTTCCGTCTGGCCGGAATTTTCTTGTATATGTCGACGGACATGGCAAGAATTTTACCCAAACCATGGAACGGGGGTTTGAAATTACCACCCGTTTTGACATCAATATGGTGGTATTTGACTGGCCCACCGATTACATGGCATTGCGAAAAACAGCCGGCAATGCACAGGAAGTCGCTGCTAATTTTGTCAGCGCCATGCAGGCCATGGACCATTTCCGCAATGAATACTACGCTTCCTCACAGGTATCGGCCATATTTCACAGCATGGGAAACCATATTCTCAAAAATATAACGCACCCACAGCTACTCCATAAAATGCCCGGCCAACTGTTCAGCAACATCATTGTAAACGCGGCAGCTGTTAGGCAGCGTAATCATGACAAATGGCTCGAAAAAATACAATTGCAGGAAAGGATTTATGTTACCATGAATGATGAAGATCGTCCGCTGCATGGCGCCATGTTACTCAGAATGGCCAGGCAACTGGGGTTAGGCATAAACGGTAATAAAGCTGATAACGCAGCGTATGTTGATTTCAGTGATGTTGTATCTACCGAGCACAATCTTTTTCTGGGAAAAACGGTGGCCGAGCAGGAAAATCAATACATCTACCGGTTCTACAACCAGGCATTTAACGGTAAGGAAGTCATTTTTAACGAGCTAACCGGCTTTCATATTCTGCGACCTTCGGCAGAAAAGGTTTTCTTCTCACCCAGATAATCCTGGCATAAGCTCCCATAATCCTGTCGCAGGCGGTCGAATTTAAGTTCGTTCTGATTTCGTCCTGCATGTGTCCAGGTAAGTTGCAAGGTAATGCGATTGTATCTTTCCTTCCCCTTCATCCCTTCTGCATTAACAAATTTCGGCTTCATCTGTACATCCTGTTTTGGTTATTCCTGTATACGTAATCAATGCAAGAATAGTGCCATTTTGGTGTGGTTTTTTAACTCATTTTGCCTATTTTTAAGCCATATTCAACCCAAAAAACCGGAGAAAGCCCATGAATCAGTCTGAAATCATACAGCGAATCATTGCTGCAGTCAAAACAGCCGGTAGCCAGGCAGTGTTAAGGGAGGAAATACTTGCTGAACAGGGAGAAGAGTCAGGTCGCCACGAATTTCTTTTCTTCATAAAACCCGAGATAACCCTTGGCAACAAAGGTATAAATTTAACAGCCATACTCGATTTGCTGTTTGATGCACTGAAGCGTTACCATTTTACTGTAAAAAACATCCATCTGCTTGGCGCTTCTTATCTCCACCAATACAATATCATAGCCCAACATTACGGCGTTATCAACGCGCTCAGCAGGCAACCTCTTCAGCATTTCACTTCCGATGCCGTTACAAAATTCAGGCAGGTTTTTGGCCTTGCGCCCGAGGAAGTTACTGTAATGGGAAGTCTCGAATTCCTGCAGCATTTCCCCGAACATACCCCGCAATCGCTTGATCTGTTATGGCAGCAAAGCAAAACCGAAAAACTTGCCGGTGGAAACTATTGCGCCAGGATTGAGAAGGACGGTAAGGTCATTTATCTTATCAATGGTTTCCATCCACGACAGTTAATCCATTTTACCGAAAAAGGCCGGTCCATCATAGCGTTTACCTTAACCGGCGATGTTGACTGGGCAGTTGCACGCAACCAGTTTATTGGAAAAACAAACCCGGCAGACGCACTTCCCGGAAGCCTGCGCAATGAATTGCTCCGGAACCAGTCGTTATTCGGACTCGATTCCGTTTCTGCCAGTCAAAATGGTTTCCATTTATCGGCCGGGCCTGTTGAAGGGCTGGCTGAGCTTATCCGTTACTGCTCGGACCTGACTGCCGGAAAGCAGAAATCCTACCAGGATTTTGTTTTTGGCCGCACATTGCAAAAGCATTTCGACAACCATATCATTGAAATGATTTGCAGTAATCACCCGGTAAGCTATAATGGAAAATTAACCGGCACCTTTGATCTGACCGAAGAAAAAAACAGCGACCAGGCGCTTGCATTGTTAAAAGAAAGTAGTTTTTAAGCCGAAAACCTTAAGGGACGTAATACAGGACGCTATGACTGTCAGTAACCGATAATTTCAAACGGCAGGCTGATGTTTTCCTTAAACTCCAGGCCGATGTCATACATATCTTCATCGTCCTGCTCATAATACCAGAGTATATTTACCTCATGGCCGGCTTCACTGAGGCCTTCGAGTTTGATAAGGATATCCTGTACCAGTTTGGATGTGGCGGTATTGAAATATATGTATTTAAAAATAAATTCTGTTTTTTTGGCCGGATGCGATTTGTATTCATCAAGCCAGTCGAGTATGGGCTGATAGAATGTAACCACATCCTCGGGTAAGGAGCGACCTGATATCTCAAAGAGATCGTTTTCCGGATCAAAAATTACCCGTGGGGTATCATTGGTGCCCTTGATATCTAATGGTTCCATGATGGGAATGAATATTGACTTAAAGGTATTAAAAGAAATTAAAAAGGCAAATATTCCGGAAATATTTTAAGCGGGGCAGGTAATGCCGACCTGATGCATCAGGTTTAAAAACAAAAAGTACTAACTTTAACAAAAAAACATGATGTATCAACCCAATCCCGCCCGGTACGAGATTATAAACTATAATCGTTGTGGCAAAAGCGGACTTAAGCTGCCGCCCCTTTCGCTGGGCCTTTGGCATAACTTCGGAGGCGTAGATGTTTTTGAAAACGCCCGTGCCATGATTCGTAAAGCTTTTGATTCAGGGATCGCGCATTTTGATCTCGCAAACAATTACGGGCCTCCTCCGGGCAGTGCCGAAGAAAACTTCGGCCTGATCCTTCAAAAAGACTTCGGCGCTTACCGCGACGAATTGGTGATTTCCACCAAAGCAGGGTATACTATGTGGGAAGGCCCTTATGGCGACTGGGGGTCAAAAAAATACCTGGTATCCAGTCTCGATCAAAGTCTGCGCCGGATGAAACTCGACTATGTAGACATTTTTTATTCGCACCGGCCTGATCCCGAAACACCCCTCGAAGAAACCATGGACGCTCTTGCCCATGTAGTTAAGCAGGGAAAGGCTTTATATGCAGGCCTTTCAAACTACCCTGCCGAAAAAACCAGTGAAGCCGCGGCAATGTTGCGCAAAATGGGCGTACCCTGCCTGATTCACCAGCCCAAGTATTCCATGTTCGAACGCTGGGTTGAAAAAGGACTGCTCGATGTGGTTGAGCAGGAAGGAATGGGACTCATTGCCTTTTCGCCGCTGGCACAGGGACTACTTACCGATCGTTACCTGAAAGGCATTCCCGAAGGCTCACGGGCATCAAAGGCACATGGCTTTCTGAAACAAAAAGACATTACACCTGAAAAACTTGGTAAAATAAGCCGGCTTAATCAATTAGCGCTGGCAAGGGAGCAATCGCTTGCGCAAATGGCCATTGTGTGGCTGTTAAAGGACAAGCGGGTAACTTCCGTCCTGATCGGGGCAAGTTCAACGGAACAACTCAACGCCAACCTGGAAGCCTTAAAAAATCCTTCCTTCACGCAGGATGAGCTGAAAAGCATCGAAGAAATCCTGGCCTGAGCTATTCGTATTTGAGCATTTCGGCCGGGTTAACCTGTGCCGCTTTGTAGGTGCGGTAGCTTACCGTAAGAAATGCCGTTACCAGCACAATAACCATCGATAAAAGAAAATCCCAGGCATTGGGAGCAATATGGTATTCAAAATGCTGAAGCCATTTGTTCATCGCCAGGTATGCAATTGCCCATGCCGGCAAGGTAGCCAGGAGGATCAGCAGGGAGAATTCTTTTGAAAAAAGGGTAACAATACCGGTTACCGATGAGCCCATAACCTTTCTTAGCGAAATTTCACGCGCCCGTTGCTCGGTGGCAAAAGAGGTAAGACCAAACAAACCTAGGCTGGCAATAAAAATGGCCAGGATGGAAAAAGCCACGGCTACTTTTGCCGTACGACGTTCCTCTTTATAAAAGGTTTCGAATTCCTGGTCGAGAAAAAAGTACTGGAAAGGTTCGTCGCTGGTAAAACTGCGCCAGCGTTTTTCGATCTGTCCGACGGTTTGGGCAATATTGTCGCGGTTTAGCCTTATGGTAAGGTACCCGGCCCAGTCCCAGTTTGCAGGTTTCAGTACAAAAACATGGGGTTCGATTTTCTGTCGTAGCGACTGGAAATGAAAATCGTTACACACCCCCAGTACATCCAGGTATGTCTTATCGGTTGCCGTATACCCGGGCTGAATAAACCGCGTGGTGAAAGGATCTTCCAGGTTAAAACGACGTACGGCTTCCTGGTTGATGATTATGCCTGTCGAATCGGAGCCGAAACCACGGTCAAAAGTTCTCCCCTCAGAAAGAGAAATCCGGTAGGTCGACAGATAATCGTAATCCACCCAGTTCACGTGCATCAGGTATGTTTCCTCGTTTGAGCGGCCTTCAATCTGAAATCCGTTGTTGTTATTGGCATATCCCGGCACTGCAGTGGAATTGGTGCAATTAATAACGCCGGGTATTTTTTTAATTTCTTCTTTAAACGGAATGATCTGTTTGCGTATGCCATCGGCACGCCTTATCACCAGCAACTGCTCCTTGTCAAAACCCAGGTCCTTGTTAACCATGTAGTTTATCTGGCGATAGATCACAAATGAACTGATTATCAGAAAAATGGATATGGTAAACTGAAAAACCACCAGCATACTGCGGACCCAAACGTTTGACACACCATGCCGGGACTTTCCGTATAGCACTTTTACCGGCATAAACGAAGACAAAAACAAGGCCGGGTAGCTGCCTGAAAAAAAGCCGATGATAATGGTAAGCAGCACCAACCCGGGAATCACGTACCACCTTGTAAAATAGCCAACCCTGAGGTTAACCTGCAGCATGTTGTTGAAAAAGGGCAGGAGCAATTCGACAAGCAAAATGGCTATTAACAGGGAAATAAGGGTGATGATAACCGATTCAAGTATAAACTGCCAGATCAGCAATCCCTTGGTTGAACCTACCACCTTGCGCATCCCCACTTCACGTGAACGTTTTGTGGAACGGGCAGTTGACAAATTCATGTAATTGATACCGGCCACCAGCAATATTAAAAAGGCAACGGCTGAAAATATATAAATGTATTTGCGGTCGTTTGATTGTTTGAAATCCGAATCGATATCAGGATTAAGATGAATATCGGACATGGGTTGCATAAAAATACCATACTCATTGCCGGTGGCTGTAAATGCCTGCAGGTCCATTCCCAGTGCCTTCTGTACCTGCGGGCCAACATATTTTTCAACCATTTGCGGCAGTTTGCTTTCAACCGTTTCCACGGACGCATTTTCCTTCAGCAGTATGTAGGTGGCAAAGCTGTTGGACAGCCAGAAGTCGTCGTTCGCACGTGGATTGGTTAAAAAAGAAATGAGGATATCAAATTCGAGGTGACTGTTTTCAGGAACGTTTTCCATAACCCCCGTAATGGAGTATAACGTGGTATCGTTGCCAATGCGCAGGTGCCGGCCAATGGCTTCGGCCTGTCCGAAATACTTCTCAGACTGTCGTTTTGTTAGCACAACGGCATTGGGTTGCGATAACGCGGTCCGCGGATCACCTTCGAGCAGGCGCAGGCTGAAGATATTAAAGAAACCCGAATCGGCCAGCGCTATTTTGTTCTCAACATATTTACGGTCACCGATCCTGATCAACGCTTCGTCCCATCTTTCCATACGTACGGCCGTTTCCACTTCGGGAAATTCTTCCACAAAGGCACGGGCTGTGGGAGCCGCCGTCCATGCACCTTTAAACTCCGATTCGCCGAATTTGCCCACCAGGTAGAGCCGGTAAATCCTGTCGTACTTATCATTGAACTTGTCAAAACTCAACTCGTGAATAACAAACAGAAAGATAAGCAGGGAACACGCAAAACCAACTGCAAGACCAAGAATATTGATTATTACATATGTTTTATGTCGAAAAATATTTCGTAGCGCTGTTTTCAGATAATTGGTGAACATAGCCGGATGGGTTTACCATTATGACGATCATAACTAGTTGAAGTTACAGTTATGAACGAAAAAATTCAGCAGGATATTACTTTTTTGCCGCATTGCCTGCAACAACCGTCAGGTGTTAACGACGAATGAAGAACCACATCATACCCTGTCCGTGAAATCAACAGATTTCCACATACGGGACAATAGGTATCCTGAAACGATTTCAGGTTAATATTCCCTGCGTAAACGTAATGAAGTTTTTCGCGCGCGGCCCTGCAAAGATTCTCAAGCGTGGCAGCAGGAGTGGATACTTCGTCGGACCTGAAAGCCGGGTGGTATCTCGAAAGATGAAGTACAGTATCGGGGCCCAGTTCATTGGCTATCCATTGGATCATATCCCTGAAGACAGCTGAATCATCGTTTTGTGAGGGGATGACCAGGTTGGTGATCTCGAGGTGGCGGTTTGCCTTTTTTATCAGTTTCAGGCTTTGAAGCACGGGGTCGAGCCTGGCACCGGTATATTCGCGGTAAAATTTATCGGTAAAACCTTTCAGGTCGATGTTAAAAGCATCTATATAACCAATCAACTCCTGCAAAGGCTCCGTGTTAATGTACCCGTTGGAAACCATAACATTTTTTAACCCGGCCTGGTGCACCAACCTGGCGGTTTCGAGCATGTATTCATACCATACGGTTGGTTCATTATAGGTATAGGCAACCCCTAAATTTCCTTTAATTGACAATGCTTTCGTGACAATTTTTCCGGGTTCGGTAAGGCCTGAACTGCCATCTTCCGGAACCGCCACCTGTGATATCTGCCAATTCTGACAACAACGGCAATGCATATTACAGCCCACGCTCCCCAGCGAAAGGATCTGGCTGCCGGGGAAAAAATGATACAAAGGCTTTTTCTCGATGGGATCGAGGTGAACAGCCGAAAGATAACCCCAGGTTTCAGCAACAAGTTTACCATTTATGTTGCGCCGGACCTTGCAGATGCCGGCTTTACCCTCAGCTATTACACAATTGAAAGGGCACAGTAAACATTTTACACCGTTTGCTGAAGGAATATAATACAAGGCTTCCATGGCCAAGTTGAATTTTATGTATTTTTGCCTTCTGTACTGCCTGCCAGTCAATGGTAAAATTGCAAAAAAAAACCAGGCTTCGCCCGATAAACTATAAAAATGACCGAAAAAGAACTCAAAACGTTGCGTAAAGAAGTGGCCTGTTTTATGCGCAGGCTCTACAACAGGGGATTAACAACCGCATCAGGTGGCAATATAAGTGTCAAAACACCCGAAGGCATACTCCTCACTCCTTCTGCACTTGACAAGGGCAGCATTCGTGCACGACACATTGGCATGATGCTGGAAACAGGAGAAAACCTGACGCCAGCGCTTAAGCCAAGCATCGAAAGCGCCATGCACCTGGCTATTTATAAGGCACGGCCTGATGTTAGTGCCATTGTGCACGCTCATCCGCCGGTTGCCACCAGTTTTACCGCCATGGACAAAGAAATAAACTGCACCCTTATTGCCGAAGCCAGGGCCATATTGGGGATTCCGGTAATGGCACCTTATGCCCTGATGGGAACCAAAGAACTGGCAGCTGTTGTAGCAGCGGCAGCATCGGGCAGGCAGCATTTAACCAATGTTATATTGCTGCAGAACCATGGCATCGTATGCCTGGGCAAGGATTTGCTGACAGCCTTCGACCGTATGGAAGTACTGGAAGCGGCTGCCAGAATGACGCTGATCACCGGAACCGGACAGGCAAAAGCTTTAGATTCAGCACAACTCAAGGATATTGACCAGCTTATGGGCATCGATCCCATGAATCATAATTGAATATAATACGGAAATGTTTTCTACTATTGTAATACCTCGCTTTGGCGATATCGATGGACTGGGCCATGTGAACAATAACATAGTGCCCATGTGGTTCGAAACTGCACGTAATCCTTTTTTTCGTTACTTTAATCCCGATCTCGATTTAAAAAAATGGGATCTCATCCTCGCACGTTTTGAAGTTGACTTTTTGAACCAGCTATTCTACGGTAAAGATGTTGAAATTAAAAGCTGGATTTCAAGAATAGGACGCTCGTCCTTCGAAATTTACCAGGAAGCCTGGCAAGGTGAAAAACTTGGCGCAAAAGGCAAAGCCGTGTTGGTACATTTTGACTTTTCATTGCAAAAGTCGATACCCGTGCCGCTGAGTATTCGTAAAGAACTTGAAGAACACCTGATAGTCTGACCCTTCCGGGACTGCTGAGTTGTTATTTATCGTTAAGTTACAACCGGTACTGTTTGGCAAATTCATCTGATATGTAATTGTCGTAGCTCAGGCAAACGTGCGTGGCAAATTCAACCGCGGTACTGACAATGCCTTCCCATTGTTCTGCCCCGAGGTGTTGCAGGTCTTTATGTGAAATGTTGTTTTTGTAAAGCGAGTAAACAATACCCGCGTTAAAGTTATCCCCCGCACCAATGGTGCTTAACGGATCGATGGTTTTTACAGGGTATGTCAGGGCAAGGCCCGGAGATCGCACGTATACACCTTTTTTACTTGAAGTATACAACAGGTTTTCACAATGTTGACCAATTTCTGCATAAGCCTCATCCGCATCACTTGCTCCCAGTACAAAGGAAAAATCCTCGTTGGAACCGCGGATGATGTCGGCATAGGCAAAATTTTCCAGGATCAGTGGTTTTAACCTGGGCAGCTCGTGCAGGTGAGGTTTTCTGAAGTTAGGATCGTAAATAACAATGGCCTTTTTTTTGTTCGCTTGCTGAATAAATTCAATCAGCTTCTTCCTTACCTCGGCGGTCACCGCGTAAATCGACCCGAAAAGAACGATATCATCCTGCATGATCTCGGGGAAATCAACTGCCAGCCGGTTTCCGGGGTATATTTTATAGAAATCATAACTGGCATCGTTGTTCTCATTCAGAAATGCCAGCGCAAGTGTCGACTTCCCGTCGTAATAACGATAGACATATTGTGTGGAAACATTGTTTTCCCTGAGAAAAGCGTCTACGATATTCCCAACCTCGTCCATCCCGTACTCGCCAATGAAATGAACCGGCAATTGAAGACGCCCCAATGATACCGCGCTGTTTAAACAGGCTCCGCCTGGCCTGGCCGTAACCGGAAGCTTGTTTTTAAAGAGAATATCCAGTACCGTTTCACCAATTGTATAAATCTTCCTCATCATTGATACACCCTTTTTGCAAAGCTCACGAAGTTAGCACATATAATCAGAAATTTTGTCATGAATACTAGCGAAAAAAATATTTGGTATATTTATTGACTGGTACATCAAATTAAACTATTAATATATTTTCATATGAGTCTGTTTAAACCTCTGGAAACCAAACCCGGAACAAATGCCAATACCAGCGCAGCTGCGCCAGCTGAACATGTAAAATGTCTGATCATTGGTTCGGGACCTGCCGGTTATACTGCTGCCATATATGCTGCCCGTGCAAATCTGAAACCCTTGTTGTTTAAAGGCATACAACCGGGCGGGCAATTAACCACCACCACCGACGTTGAGAATTTCCCGGGATACCCCGAAGGCATAACCGGCCCAAAACTTATGGAAGACCTCGAAAGCCAGGCTTCCCGTTTTGGTACCGATATCCGGTGGGGCATAGCCACATCAGTTGATTTTTCAGGCAAAACCCACAAGGTAGTGATTGATGAGGAAAAGACTTATGAAGCCGATACTGTGATCATAGCTACGGGTGCCACAGCGCAATACCTTGGGCTTGAATCCGAAGAAAAATATAAAGGTTCTGGGGTTTCGGCCTGCGCCACCTGCGACGGTTTCTTTTACCGGGGTAAAGATGTGGCAGTTGTTGGAGGAGGCGATACTGCCTGTGAAGAAGCCCTGTACCTGGCCGGAATGTGCCGGAAAGTATATTTAATAGTTCGAAAACCTTTTCTCAGGGCGTCAAAGATCATGCAACAGCGGGTTATGGATGCGCCCAATATTGAGATACTTTTCGAAAGAAACACCAAAGAACTTCGGGGAAACCAGGTAGTGGAAGAGGCACTACTGATTAAGCGAATGGGACAACCCGATGAAAGTGAAGAAGTAATTAAAATAGATGGTTTCTTTCTAGCCATTGGACACACCCCCAACTCCGATGTTTTTAAACCCTTTATCGAAACCGACGAATCGGGATACATCAAAACTGTTCCGGGCACACCACGCACCAATGTACCCGGTGTATTTGCCTGTGGAGATGTTCAGGACAAGGTCTACCGCCAGGCGGTGACTGCTGCCGGATCGGGCTGCACAGCTGCCATTGAGGCAGAGCGGTACCTGGCGCAACGGTAATTGTGCAACACACTTAATTTGTCGCGATTTTTTTCACAGCTTAGCGTAGTCTCCCGACTACGCTTTTTTTATGACTTTTTACACAGCCGCTTTCCACGTTTTCTTTGTCAGAATTTTCTGGAATTATATAAACTTTCCCTGTAACTTTATGAAGTTTTAATTTAAAAAGTTAATTTCGGGGCAATCATTTTTGAATGAACCTGTAATTAATTTCAAACTGTTTTTCTATGACACGTATTAAAAAGGTATATCTTGAGGCAAACGAAATGCCAAGGCAATGGTATAATCTTGCTCCCGATTTACCCACACCCATGCAGCCGCCACTGGGACCCGACGGCAAACCCATATCACCCGATATGCTGGCCCCGGTGTTCCCCATGAACCTGATTGAGCAGGAAGTCAGCACCGAGCGTTGGATTGACATTCCCGAAGAAATTCTGGAGATGTTGTCTTTATATCGTTCAACGCCACTGGTAAGGGCTTATGAACTTGAAGCGGCCTTAAAAACACCGGCAAGAATTTATTATAAAAACGAGAGTGTTTCTCCAGCCGGCAGTCACAAACTAAATACAGCCATTGCTCAGGCCTGGTATAATAAGCAATTTGGAATTACCAAGCTCACAACCGAAACAGGTGCCGGCCAGTGGGGCAGTGCCCTTTCACAGGCCTGTGCGTTGATTGGGTTGGAATGTAAGGTTTTCATGGTACGTATCAGTTTCGACCAGAAACCTTTCCGCAAGCTGCTGATGAACACTTACGGTGCCACCTGTATTGCCAGTCCAAGTAACGAAACCAACACTGGCCGGGAGATACTCGCGAAGATGCCCGACACCCCGGGTAGCCTGGGAATTGCCATCAGCGAAGCTGTGGAAGCTGCGGTTTCCGACCCCGAAGGCAAAACCCGCTACAGCCTGGGCAGCGTACTTAACCATGTGATGTTGCACCAGACCATCATCGGGCTGGAAGTCAAGAAGCAGCTGGCTAAGTTTGGTGAGAAGATGCCCGACACGGTGATCGCTTGTGTTGGCGGTGGCAGTAATTTTGCCGGCATTTCATTTCCTTTTATTTATGAAAAACTCCATGGTGCCGATATCGACATCATTCCGGTTGAGCCCACCTCATGTCCTACCCTCACCCGCGGGCCATTCCTGTACGATTTTGGCGATACGGCCAAAATGACACCCTTGCTTCCGATGTATACGTTGGGCCATAGCTTTATTCCCGAACCCATACATGCAGGCGGACTGCGGTATCATGGCATGAGCCCGCTGGTATCAGCTGCACTGAAAGATAAGCTGATCAACCCAATGGCTATTGACCAGATCGAAAGCTATGAAGCCGGTATCTTGTTTGCACGCACCGAAGGAACTGTTCCCGCACCAGAAACCACACACGCCATAGCAGGTGCAATCAGGGAAGCCAAAAAGGCAAAGGAAGAAGGCAAAGAAAAGGTAATCCTTTTCAACTTCAGCGGACATGGCTTATTGGATATGGTAGGCTATGACAAGTTCCTGACCGGAAAGCTGGTTAAGCATGAGATGAATGATGAAGAGCTTTTCAAATACCTAAAAGAGCTTGAAAGTTATCCAAAGCCACAATAAAAACAAAATCCCCGGCTGCAACCGGGGATTTTTCATGAAAGGGCCTAACTTTAGGTTTAAAGGTATCCACAAACAACCACGCCTTATATACTATATATTATAAGCATTTTCGCCGTGTTCGTATACATCAAGTCCTTCCTCTTCAATTCGTTTTTCAACACGCAGTCCGTTCAGGTATCTTAATGCCAGGAACAGTATAGTTGCCACCGTCAGCGCCCATACAGCAATGGTTACTACGCCAATGGCCTGGCTTTTAAGCAGTGATGCGTCGTTGCCATAAAACAGCCCCTGGCTTGTACTGAAGAAACCTACCATCAGTGTTCCAAAAGCGCCACAGATGCCATGCACCGAGATGGCGCCTACCGGGTCGTCAATTTTCGCCACCTTGTCAAAGAATTCCACTGACAAAACAACCAGTATGCCGGCCAGCAAGCCTATGATGAGTGCACCACCCGGACTCACGGCATCGCAACCTGCTGTTATAGCCACCAAACCGGCAAGTGCACCGTTTAGTGTCATGCTCAGTGTAGGTTTTTTGTATTTCAGCCATATGTACAGCATGGTCGACAATGCGCCGCCTGCGGCCGCGATGTTGGTAGTGACAAAGATGAGCGATATGGCTTTGGCATTAGCTTCTCCGGCAGCAGCAAGCTGCGACCCAGGGTTAAAACCAAACCAGCCGATCCACAGGATAAACACACCCAGGGCAGCCATTGAAAGGCTCTGGCCGGGTATAGCCTTAGCCTTACCCTCTTTGTCATATTTTCCAAGACGGGGACCTAAAACTGCAGCACCGATCAGTGCAATCATTCCCCCCACCATATGCACAACTGACGATCCGGCAAAATCGTGAAATGGAACCGCGAGCTGGCTTAACCAGCCACCACCCCATGCCCAGTGACCCGAGATGGGATAAATAATCAGCGTGATGGCAGCGCTGTAGACAAGGTAAGCATTAAACTTGGTACGTTCGGCCATGGCACCCGAAACAATGGTAGCTGCTGTTGCGGCAAATACTGTCTGAAATATCAGAAAAGCCATGTCGGGCATATCGGTCCGGTATGAATGCTGTGTAAACAGATCAATGCCTCCCCAGAAACCGTTTTTGCTGCCGAACATAATGCCAAACCCCACAATCCAGAAAGCAATGGTGCCAATGACAAAGTCCATAAGGTTTTTGAACATAATGTTGGTTGTGTTTTTCGACCTTGTAAAACCGGCCTCAACCAAGGCAAAACCCGCCTGCATAAAAAACACCAGGGCTGCCGCAATAAGTACCCATACCGTATTAAGCGAAAAGGCATATTCAGTAAATGCTGATTCCAACGTACTGATGTGATCAGCTATTGCTATTGTATCGTTCATGATTTCCAGTTTTTTAATTGTTACTCACCACCTTCGAGGTACATGGCCTTATCACCTCTTTCGCCGGTTCTGATCCGGTAAGCATCCGCTATATCCGATATAAAGATCTTGCCGTCACCTATTTCACCGGTATGGGCCGAACCCAGTATGGCCTTCACCGCCCCGTCGAGAAATTTTTCGCGGCAGTAAAAGGTGATCAGGATCCGTTCAATGGTACTGGTATCATAAGCAATGCCTCTGTATACACGCGATTCGTGGGCTTTTCCGATCCCCCTGACTTCCCAGAAGGTAAACCATTCGATTTCAGCCTTATTCAGCGCTTCCCTGACTTCGTCAAACTTCGATTTCCGGATGACGACCTCAACTTTTTTCATGTTCATATGCTTTTTGTTTAAGTTAACCATGCACAATTCAGAAGGAAAATCCCACTACCAGGTAAAGCTGCTCCTTGTCGGGATTCAGGATAACCTGGCCGGTGACCGGAATGGTGAAGGACTCTGTTACTTTTATTTCCTTTGAAGTACCAAGCCCGATATTGCACACATTAAAATCACCGTCGGCAGTGTGCCATCCATCACCTGCCCCGATAAACAGGCTTACTTTTTCAAAGGCGTACCCTGCCTGGAAATACATATCACCACCGGCAGAAGCTGCACCACCAGCTTCGTTTAAAATATAGTTAGCACTCAGGCTTAACCCTCCTAAGGTGTAGCCGGCGTTGATTTCAAAAGCGTGACTTCCAATGGAATCGGAGAACTCAAATACATCGAGACCCGGATAATAATAATCGGTAAGGCCCAGGCTTAAACCAAAGGGGAACGAATAAGCTATATAGGGATCGACTTCGGCATAGCCATTGGCATCAAATGCACCCCATACGCCAAGGGTAAAGCCACCGGCAGTGAATTTTACACTGGGTTGTAACGAAGGCCCGGTTCCCAGCTTGGATCCACGCCAGACATAATTGGTGTATACGTCGGCGCCGGCAGTGAAAGTCGACTTGGGTTCGGCTTCCTGAGCCTGGATATTGTTAACCATAACAGCGAAAACAAATACCACCATGGTAACCAACTGCCACAACTGATTCAACCTGTTCCGGTTGTTTTGCAAAGCCCGAACAGACAATGTTTCCGTGGCAAAATCAGCATGCATATTTCCGTGCACACCCGCGTCATTGAGTAAACAGGCTCGTTTCATAACAAATAGTATTAAGTGAATAAATGATTGATGCGACAAATATATATATTTATTTTTTATACCCCTCTTTTTTATGGGTTTATTTTTGTTTTTATAGTTCTTTTTATTTTTATACCCCCTTTTTATGATTCTCATAATCTTATTTTATGTCTTTTTCTAATTTATACCCCTATTATTAAAATGATGATGGGACATTGCGGTCGTAGTGGGACAAGTAGCAGTGGCAGTGGCAGTGGCAGTGGCAGTGCTTCGACTCCGCTCAGCAACCAGGC
>CAZUBW010000082.1:0-18995 GCA_964618645.1 uncultured Bacteroidales bacterium
AAAATTACAGATTTCATTCTATAATTTAGTCTGATGATTTAGGGGGCTTAAACAGCAGAGAATACTGGTTTTAAGTTAGGAAGTAAGTTGCAACACTCGTATGCACGTTCAATTGAAGGTGAGTTACAAAGAATAAGTTTAGTTGGCCGAGACACAATTTTTGTTTTTGTCCTTGACTCCGAATGCAATTTATGCACTATAGAGGTTGAAGAACTGCTTAGCAATAATTATCTATTTAAGCCATATAAGATCGTTTTGTTATTTAGAGATAATGTTAATAAAATAAAAGAGATACATTCCGAATATAAAATATACTTGTATCCTAAGGTCAGGTTGATGAAAATTGATGAAATAGAAACCGATGAAATGTTTAAAAAATGTCCAACTCCTTCTGTTTTCATTTTTGATCTAAAAGGAAAAGTGATTTGGTACAAAAAAGGTTACTCCAAACCTAATATCTTAATTGATTCATTTAGAGAAGTTAATGAAAACTGATAGACATATTGGGAAGAGTTTTGTTTTACAAAAAAGCTTTTCAGATTGCGGCGTTGCTTGCTTAAATAGCGTTATTAATTATCATGGCGGAATTACAAATTATGAAAATCTAAGGATATTAAGTGGGACAGGGCACCAAGGCACTACACTTTTAGGCCTATTTCAGGCTGCTAAAAGTTTGGGGTTTAATGTAGAAGGCATTCATGGTGATATTTCGTATTTGAGAACATTAAAAACACCTGCAATTTTACATGTAGTTTCTTCAAATAACATGCTACATTATATAGTGCTTTATAGCTCAAAAGATAGTCAATTTCTTATTGGAGATCCTGCTATTGGCATAAAATGGATAAAGGAGGAAGAGTTAGTATTGATATGGAAAAACTGTAATCTGCTCACCTTGGTTCCAGACATGGAACGTTTCATTAAGAAGGAAGAAGATACTATTAAGAAATGGAAGTGGATTTTTCAACTCATTAAAAATGATCTTGATTTACTAATTATCATTTTTATTACAGGAATTTCGATTTCAATATTGGGTATAGCTATTGCAGTCTTTTCTCAAATATTCGTCGATGCATTAATCCCATCAAGAAGTATTCATCGAATTTATATCTCGATTGGATTAATATCATTCTTACTCATAGTAAAAATAATCATTGGATATATCAGGCAACTAATTGTTATAAAGCAGGGTATAGATATTAACATTCGAATTACAGGGGATTTTCTTACTAACCTTTTTTTGCTCCCATATCAATTCTTTGTGTCTCGAAAAATTGGAGACATGGTAAGTAGATTGAATGACATCGAAAGAATACAGCAAGCAATATCTTATCTATTTGGAGAATTGCTTGTGAATTTTCTTGTTATGACGATATCCTTAGTAGTAGTATTTTTATACAATAACTGGATTGGATTTCTTATATTTCTGGGAGTGCCTTTATTTGGCTGGGTAGTTTATAAACACAACGTGCCAATTATTCTAGGACAGAGAGAACAAATGGCTGCATATGCCACCAATGAAAGTAATTATATTAATACCGTTGAAAATATTCAATCAATAAAAAGTTGTAAGAAGGAAGAGCATTTCACTAATATTGCCATATCAATTTTTAAGAATTCACAACAAAAAGTTTATGAAATAGGGAAGCTAGGGGCTTCTATTCAATTTCATTCAGGCTTAATAAGTCTTTTGTTAATAGTGTCTACCTTCGTGCTAGCTTCACATCAAATGTTATCAGGACTAATGACTACTGGTGCTTTTTTTGCTGTTTTTAGTCTTATTACATCAATTCTACCTTCATTAACAATTATAGCTTTTACTATTATTCAAATACAGGGTGCAAGAGTGGCCTTTGATCGAATGTATGAATTTGCCAGCATGAAGAAAGAAAGTGAAGAAAGGAAGGTCGATGATGCAATATTTCTTAAAGAATTCTCCGAGTTGAAATTTGAAAAATTAACTTTCCGCTATCCTGGCAGAAGTATAATACTTAATGAAGTTAGCTTTGAAATAAAAAAAGGAGAATTAATTACGTTATTTGGAGATAATGGCACAGGGAAAAGCACAATGCTTAATCTGATTCAAAGATTTTACTATCCAGAGTCAGGTAAAATCTTAATAAATAGTGAAAATATTAATAACCTCCCTATATCTTCTTATAGAAGCGTAATTGCTGCTGTGCCACAAAACGTTACCTTACTAAACGATACTCTTATTGCCAATATTACTTTATCCGATAAGAAAAGGAATATTGAGAAAGCCATTAATATCCTCGACAAATATGAATTATCCCAATTCTTTTTAAAATTTCCCCAAGGTCTCCTTTCTATAATTGGTGAAGGCGGTATTCAAATTTCAGGCGGACAGAAACAGTTGGTGGGCCTTTCACGCGCATTAATACAATTTCCACAACTATTACTCCTTGATGAATTGACGGCGCATATGGACAGATATACAGAAGACTTTGTATTGAATTTACTTATTAAACTAAAGTGTAGTATGGGAATACTCAGTGTTAGCCATAATTTACGAAGCGCAGCTATATCTGACAAAATCATAATACTTTCAAATGCCAAAATATATCAAATAGGCACTCATGAAGGGTTACTTAAAAGCGATAACCTTTATAGCAGGGCTTGGAAATCTTTTTTTAAAATGCACCCTTCTAAATTACTCTGAGAACTAATAGATACTTTAGTTTATTGCCTAGATGTGAGTGTCTTTAAAGGGTTATAAAAAGGAATTATATGCCAAGAATACTTTTCTTTTCTCTCGGGTTCGGCTCTCGGAGTCGGACCGACCCCTGAACGGACCCCTGAACCAATCACCTTCCGCCATTGCTGGCAGCGAATTCAGAGGGGGTTTGACCAAAGTGATCGTGAAAGCATTTGGAGAAGTAGGAGGGGGTGGAAAACCCGGTTTCAAAAGAAATCTCCGAAAAGGTCAGCCGGTTCTCAAGAATCAGCTGGGCTGCCTTTTTTAAACGAATTGTCCGGATGAATTCCACTATCGATAACCCACTGATGGCTTTTATTTTCCGGTACGTCTGTACCTTGCTTAATGAAACACATTGTGCCAGCTGGTCAACGCTCAGGTTCGAATCGGTAAGGTTCGCCTCAATAAAGGCAGTAATCTTCTGCAAAAACTCCGCATCAAGCTTACCTGGCAAGGCATCCTCCGGGACAAGCGAAGTCTCTTTCAGGTTCTTTTGATAAACAGCCTGTTTAAAACTGATCAGGCTGATGATCTGGGCTTTCAGGTGATCGATGCTGAAGGGCTTGACCATGTATACATCGGCCCCGGTTTCCAATCCTTCAATTTGCTCTTCCACACTTGCTTTGGCAGAAAGCATGATAACGGGGATGTGTGATGTAATGACCTGGTTTTTCAACATTTTACACAATTCCAAACCCGATAAAACAGGCATTTTAACATCGGTAATGATCAGGTCGGGGATTATTTCACCGGCTATTTTCAGTCCTTCTTCACCATTGGCGACAACAGATATTTCAAAATCCTTTGAAAGTTCCCTGGTAATATACTGGCTGATATCTTCTTCATCTTCAATGAGCAGCAAACGGTAGCGGGTTTCAGGCCTGGTACCATGGCTTTTGCTTTCGTGCGACTGCAGTTTTTCCTTGCTTTGGAAAGGTTCATCCTTACCGGTGTTTACCTGATCATCAAAACCTGCCTGGGTTAGCGGCAGGTAAATGTCAAAGCTGGTTTCCAGACCAGGTTCACTTTTCACTTCAACCATGCCATTGTGCAGTTCAACAAAGCTTTTTACCAGTGCAAGGCCTATACCTGTGCCCTGAACAGTGCTGTTCTGATCATTTCTGACCTGGTAAAACCTGTCGAAAACCTTGTTCAGGTCTTCAGGTTTAATACCTTCACCGGTATTGATTACCGAAAACTTAATGTGTTCATTATTGGCCCACTGACTTTTAGTGAGGTTAACCATTACCATGCCCTTTGCCGGAGTATATTTGAAGGCATTCGACAGCAGGTTGAATATCACCTTTTCAATCATGCCCTTGTCCATAGGTATTTCCATCCGTTCAAAGGAGCATATGATTTTAAAATCGAGGTTCATGGAACCGGCCAGGTTGTTGAACAATTGACACGAATCGTTTACCAGCGAAACGATATCATGCAGCTGAAGGTCCGGCTTGAGGAGGTTGTTGTCAATTTTACTGAAATCCATTAATTCATTGGTCAGTTTTAACAGTCTGTTACTGCTTTTTAGCACCAGATTCAGCTTTTCGCGGTTTTGCAGCGAAAGTTCTTCATCTTTTGTTATGCCTTCCAATGGATTAATAATCAGGCTTAAGGGTGTTCTTAACTCGTGCGAAATATTGGAGAAGAACTCGGTTTTCATTTTGTCGAGCTCCTCTACTTTTTTCCTTTCAAACCGTTCCTTTTCCAGAATCGACTGTTGAAGCACTTTCCGGATCAGCGATCGCCGGTACAGGAAAAACACGGCCAGCGCCATTAAAAAGTATACGAAATAGGCAGGCAGGGTTAACCAAAAAGGCGGCAGGTAGTCAATAACGATGGTTCGAATTTGTTGTTCATGCGAATCGGCCAGCATAACACTCAGGGTATATTCACCCGAACGTAGTTTGGGAATGACAAGGCTTCGCTGGCTGGCATTCAGCACAACCCATTCGGTATTGCTACCAAGACGGTACTTATACATTAGTTTTCCCGCATTCACAAAATCCAGTGCGGCAAATTCAATGCTCAGGGTATGATTATGGGGTACGCGGATGACTTTGCAATTATTTATACCGGCATTAATGATCCAGGTACCAAAGTATTTTTCCAACGGTATAACAGGCTTATTGTCAATTTTAATATCGGTAAAAAACAGGGGTGGGTCGTGCTGATCCCTTTCAATGGAATCGGGGTGAATAAATACCATGGTCTCGTTGGTTGAGAACCCTATCAGGTTATCGCTGGTATGAACTGCTGCATTAATGATGTACTGGTTGAATTTGTCCTTATCGGTATAGTAAAAATTAGCAATGGAACAGCCTGAGGATAGTATTTTCGATATTCCAAAGGAGGTGGACACCCATATATTGGCATCGTTGTCCTGAATAATATTGTTGATGTCGTCAGAACATAAACCCTTGGCAGCGGTGATCAGTTTTAAACTGTCGTTCGAAGTATTCCAGAAATATAGGCCGGCATGGGTTCCCATCCAAATGTTGTTTTGCTTGTCTTTATAAACCTGTCTTACATTCCGGGTCGACATTGAGGCATTGATTTCCGGAAGCCTGAACCTAAAAAGGCCCGATAAGGTGGTTTCTACTTCCACCAGGCCTGATCCGAGTGTGCCAAGTATTATTTTGTTATTTTCCAGTTCAGCAATGGAGGCGACAGGTGCAAAGGCTATTTTTGCCTCGTCATAATTGTCAAACGAAAAGACACAGGTGGATTCAATTCCTGTTAGGCTTCCGGCAGTGGTATTCCGGTTTAAAAGGCCCCCCTTCAGGTTAATCATATGAAGGCTTCCCCATCCGCCTGCCCAAAGTCGCTCCGATCGGTCCATATACAACGACAGAATATAGGAATTCGCTTCACTGTTCATATTGGCCAGCCTGTTTGCGTCAAATGGTTTTATTAAGGTTTTAAGGGTTCCTTTGAGCAGGTCAGCAACAATGCCTGCAGGTACTACATATAATCCCAGCCGCTGAAAAACCATCCACAGATTCCCCTGGCGGTCCTGGTAGCAGAAGTTCATTTTATTACCCGGGAGTTGAAGTCCCTGTTTCGTTTGATCGGTAAACTGAATAATTTCTTGCGATTGTGTATCAAACAAGAATAGTCCGCTTCCGTTTGTAGAGATCCATAGCTTATCGGGATTGGAGGATTGATTTACCGAACGTATTTCCCTGGAAGTATATTGCTCGCTTTGCCTGAACAGGTTATAGGTAATAAATTTACTTTTCTGGTAGTAAAGCTTGGATAAAGCGGGCTGCATCTGGCCTATCCAGACTATTCCCGAATTGTCAATAAACAAGTCGTTGACAAAATCCGATTTCAGGCTTCCTCGCGGATTATGGTCGTTTCTGTAATTTACATAGGTTATTTCCCCTGATTTACCGCGGGAGAAAACATAAAGGCCGTTACCAAAGGTGGCTATCCACAGCCGGTTCTGTTGATCGGCTAAGGCAGAAACCACCCTTTTGTCACCTACGATGGTGTTTGCAAAGGTAATCAGGGAGTCAGATTGTAAGCGGCAGGTTGAGCGGTTCACGGTAAAAACACCACCGTCCCAGCTGCTGGCCATGATCTGGTTGTTGTAAACCGATAAGTCGCGGATCGATTTTTGGGTGTATGATTCAATTAGCCGTAGGATATTCGTTTTTAACCGCAGTTCATAAAGGGCGCCGTTGCTGCCAACCCAGACTGAAGAATCTCCTGGAAAATAATAAAGTGCATTGATTATGTTGTCGTGGGGTGATATCCGTCGCAGGGAATCCGGTAATAACACACGGGTACGCAAAACCTCACCTGGGGTAAAAATGTCGGGTTTCCGGATCAGCACGAGACCGCTGTCAGAGGCTAAAAATAAAGTATTATCAATAATAAGCGTCTGGTAGATGCGAGATTGTCTGTTGGAAGATAGTTGCAGCCGGAAAAGACTTTCCTTTCGGGTGTTATAAAAATAAGCCCCGTTTTGTGTGCCCAGCAGGAAATTTCCCTCCTGATCTTCAGTTATGCTGTAGGTTTCCTGGTTGAAGAATCCCTTAACCATGGTGTTAATGTGCCTGAAACTATACCCGTCGTAACGGAACAGGCCGTTATTGGAACAGATCCAGAGAAATCCTTTCGAATCCTTAAAAACACTGTATACCCACGAGGTCTTCAGTCCGTCTTTATAGGAATAGTCATCAATGATCACATTCCCGTCAGCGGCCAGCAGTGGCCCTGCATTTGTGTAAATGACAAGGAATAGTATCAGCAGTATGGTGTTTTTCACCGGTGAATCAAGTTCGTTTGTTTATGGCTGGTTGAATTTACTAATATAGATAAAAAAAAGGGAATGCCGCATTGGCATTCCCTGTTAAAATCTCCATGTTCAACCATGCTCACATGGTTAAAAGTGTTATGCTATTGATAAGCTTCATTCTGATCGCAAAGCGGGTTTTTCATCAGCTCATCGGTTGGAATGGGCATGTCCATCTTTTGAATATTGAAGTCAAAAGTACGGTATGTATTCCATGTATCCCAAACGGCAGGATCGGTGTTCGGAACACCTGCCCCTTTCGGATAATTGGTATTGATGTGGTCTTCGATAAATCCGGAGCGAATCATATCGGGAGCCAGGCACCATTCAGCATTGAACTCTTTGCGGCGCTCCTGACCCAGGGCAACCAGCCATACAGGTGATGCAAAGCCTTTATCAGCTTTTAATTGCGTATAGTAGGTCTGTGCATCAGGCACCGTTACCGTGGTTTCATTAAAAGGAAGCGGATATTCAGTTGGTACCACAACAGGCTGCTCTTTTGTTATATAATACGCATGCAGTTTCTGATAATAAGGCAGATAAGTAGCAGTTAACTCAGCCGATTTACCAACCTCCAGGTTACCCCAGGCACGTTCGCGAATCTGATCAATGTAACCCCAGGCGATTGCATCATCCTCACCATTCAGGCGGAAGAGGCATTCAGCATAGTCGAGCAATACGTTTGCATAACGTTTGTAATAAACCTGCTGAGGAGAGTACATTGTTCCAATCCATTGGGCTTTGGTAGTACGCCATGTTTTGTTACTCCAAATGGAAGGACCGGCTTCCCCACTCATATTAAAATGATAGTGTTTTGACAATTTGGCAGTTTTATAAGTAGCAAGCGAGTCCTGGAGATATGGATGGACGCCATAGTTGGTGGCGGATTTCCAATCAGGGTTAATACCTGCTACTTCTCCGGTAACACCTGATGCTTCACGGCGTTTGTCGCCCGGTTCATAGCAACTCCACCATTCCCACGACAGATAAAGTGTACCCCATCCACCGGCTTCGGGACAAGCGGTAAAGAAGGTGTGGAAAGTCCAGTTGTCATAGGTAGTACCCGGATTTTCCCAATCATTGCCATGGTCATATACGGCTTCCCAGATACATTCTTTTGTCCATACAGCGCCCGGATCCCACAACGTGGTGAAAGAAGGATTCAATTCGTATTTTCCGCTTTCAATTACTTCCAATAATGCAGCAGCAGCCAGGGTATAATTGGCCTGTGCTTCTGCGGGAACGCGGTAGGCTTTCCACATATAGGCTTCTCCCAGGAATGCATAGGCAAAACCCTTGGTAATACGTCCGTACTGTCTGTTCAGCGGATCCCAATCAAGGTTTTCAGCAGCTATCTTGAGGTCATCAATGATGAAGTCCCACATTTCTGCGTAGGTTTCGGCACGGGCCTTTGCCGGAGAGTTATTATAATCTTCGCCTGTTGCCAGCATGGGTACACGGCCGAATGCTTTGGCAAGCCACATATAGAAGAAAGCACGGATGCCCCTGGCTTCACCGTCCAATGTTACTTTCAATGTGTCTGTAATTTCCTCAGTTTCTGCCAGTCCGGCAAGAAAATTGTTGCAACGGCTGATGGCATTATAGGCATGTATCCAGCCATTTAGCAACTCAGCGCTACTGGGATCCCAGTTTTGTACGTTCCAGTCTTTATCCCAACCGGTTGCCTGGGTATCCATGGTAGGGTGACAGCCAATAAACAGGTTTGGTTTGATACCCCAGTCACCTGAGCCATCGCGTGATCCATCTTTGTCTGCATCACCTGCCGGGTACATCATATCGTAGCAACCGACAAGGCCTGCCAGTGCATCCTCATCAGACCTAAACATTTGCTGGGGGTCCAGAATATCTGGTTGTTCAACCACCAGAAAGTCTTCATCACAGGCGTTTATGCCCAATAGTAGCAAGGTGCCGGCAATAGTATAAAATATTTTCGCTATTTTTTTCATAATATTATGCTGTTTTAAAGTGAAACAAATCATTAAAACTGGATATTTAAGCCCACACTATAGGTGCGTGGCATAGGATAGCGGCCGGTATCCAATCCGGTGAATAAAACAGATCCCTGTCCAATTTCAGGATCACCATATTTCTTATATGGGCTAATGGTAAGCAGGTTCTGAACTGAAAAGCTGATTCGTGCACTTTCAATGCGAAGCGGAGTCAACAACTTTCTGTTGAAGTTATAGGCAACCTGAACATTGCCAATTTTATAGTAATTGCCTTTTTTAACCCAGGCGTCTGATCCGCGCATATTCCGGTTATAGTCGAGCAATGACAACTTGGTAACTGTATTGCTCCCGTTTGTAGGTGTCCAGGCCTCGTCAGATACAGAGTTCAACACGTTAGGCACTGTGCCGTTGTCCGATCCGAACATATTGGACAGGGTCATGGCTGAATACGAATTGATTTTCATACCAAATACACCGTAAGAATAAACCGAGAAATCCCAGTTCTTATAGGAAGCATTTAAAGTCAAACCCAAATTCAATTTCGGGAAACCATTGCCCAAGATGGTCATGTCGTCCGGGTCAATGAAACCATCGTTGTTTCTGTCCTTGTACTTATAGTCACCGGGGCCGGTTTTGTCCTGTTGATACCAATCATGATTTGCGGCTTTTGCAGCAGCATTGGCGGCATCCACTTCAGCCTGAGATTGGAAAATTCCGTCCACTTCATAACCGTAGTAAGAGCCAACGGCATATCCATTACGCATAATTGAGTGACCATCCCAGTGAACATTGGCAGCAGTCCCAACCTGTCCCTGGTTTGAACCGTCATAGGTAGTAGTTTCGTTTAAAAAAAACTGATCTACACCGATGTCACCAATTTCGTTTTTTACGCTTGATCCGGTAAGGGTAGCACCCAATTGAAAATCATTGCTTACCCGTTTTTTATAGTCAACAGCGAATTCGATACCCTTATTTTTAATTTCTCCATAATTGGTATATATTCGGGTAAAACCAGCTGATGGGCGAATGTTCC
Source organism: uncultured Bacteroidales bacterium (assembly GCA_964618645.1). GTDB lineage: Bacteria > Bacteroidota > Bacteroidia > Bacteroidales > UBA10428 > UBA5072. The sequence goes on from CAZUBW010000082.1 coordinate 10,023, forward strand.
GGTATATTAAAAGGTCATTGGCGTTCCTGATAAAATAATCCACAGTAATATTCAACGCATTGTTCAACAGACCCAAGTCGATACCAATGTTGGTTTGCTCATTGGTTTCCCATTTTAACCTGGGATCATTCAGCGTTTTCACATACCCATTAGCTAAATCACGTCCTGACCCATATGCGGCGGCTCCATTCTGTGGGTAAAAGAAATATTGAACAGTATTGGAAGTCAACGCTTCCGTAGCCCTGTTTCCAATATTCCCTGCATTACCGGTTTGTCCCCAGCCAAGGCGAAGTTTCAGATTATTGATAGTTGGGTTGCCTTTCAGGAAGCTTTCTTCGGAGATACGCCATGCCAGCGCTGCAGAAGGAAAGGTTCCCCATACATTTTCAACACCAAAGTTGGATGAGCCATCCCGACGCAATGTACCGGTCAGTATGTAACGATCCTTGAAGCTATAGGTCAGACGCCCAAAGTAAGACAATTTACGACTTTCAAGGTTGAATGCGCCACTGGCCGTTTTTGAACTGGGAAGGTTTGTAAGACTTATATCGCGGATGTTATCTGACGGAAAATCCACTGCCCCAACGTTGCTATAGCTGCCATGGTATTTACTGATAGAATTACCGGCCATTACAGTCAGGTTGTGAATATCATTGGTCCAGTTGTATGTCAGGTAACTTTCGAGAGCCAGATCGTTACCCTGGCTGTTATTTATTCGTAAATTGTAATTATCATTGTAATTGTAGCGTTCAACCTCTGTTACGCCATCCGGAAAATAACGCTTGGTATTGCCCCAGAAGTCCTGATCATTAATACCGGTATATCTATACGAACCAACAGTTTTAAAAGTAAGTCCTTTGAGCAACTTAACACTGGCATATGCAGTGAGCAAAGTCATATTGTTTTTTCTTATACCACTTTGTTCCATCTGTGAAGCATATATATTGTCCGTGATAAGTGCATCGTAAGCACCTGTTGCGGCTTGCAGGGGAGCGCCATAAGTACCGTTACTGTTTTCCGGATTCGGGCTTACATATGCACCTGTTGCCGGATCAACATAGTCCATGGTTGGGCAGAAGAATGCCATATCACGGATCGATGAAAGGTTACCATTGTTACCGAAAGTGGCATTGCTTCCCTTGGTTTCAGTATGCGTAAAATTCACATCTCCGCCAAATTCAAGAAAATCAGCAGCTTTGGAAGTTACACTGGCTCTTCCTGTTAAACGGTTCATATTGGTATTGATAACAAGTCCGTCATGATTTAAATATCCCACCGAGACATTATACTGTGTGTTCTCCGACCCTCCTGTGGCAGAAAGATTGTACTGCTGCCGTAGCGCAGGTCTTGTCATTTCTTTTTGCCAGTTGATGGTTTTTCTCCGGCCATCGTATGCTTCGCTAAAAATAGGATTTACTATGGCATTACCATCGTTTGCACGCGCAGTCCGCAGGTTTATACCATACTGGTTTGCATCGGTGACGTCCAGTTCCCTGGCCAATGTTTGCACACCAAAGTCGGCTGAAAAGGCAACATGGGACTTTCCAACAACTCCACGTTTGGTGGTGACCATGATAACACCGTTTGCACCTGCCGATCCGTAAATAGCTGTAGCGGAGGCATCTTTCAGTACCTCAATGCGCTCTATATCGCTCGGATTCAAAAAATTGGCATTATCACCCACAGGTACACCGTCAACTACATACAAAGGTTTGGAACTTCCGGTGATGGTTCCAATACCGCGGATGTAAACGGCGCTGTTGGCATCGGGAGCGCCGTCCTGGGCGGTTACAACAACACCGGCTGCCATACCTTTCAAACCTTGCAGAATGTTTGTAGGGGCTTTTTTCATCATGTCTTCAGTGCTCACTGAAACTACCGATCCGGTAATGTCACTTTTCTTTGAAGTGCCATAACCGATAACCACAACTTCGTCAAGACTCTGAACATCGGGCGTGAGCGCTATAGTTAATTCAGTTTGTCCTTCGTAAGAGATTTCTTCGGCCAGGTATCCGATAAAGCTGAAAACCAACACATCGCCGGTATTCACTTCGATGGAATACCTACCGTTGAGGTCGGCTACCACACCTCGGGTGGTACCTTTAATCTGAATATTGGCTCCGGGTAAGGGCTCTCCTGTCATTTCATCCGTAATGACACCCTTTAAGTTAACCTGCTGCAAGCCGGCTTTGGGCGTTAATACAACAAGGTTGTCATTGAAAACCTTGTAAGTGATGTCGGAGGTCTCGAAAAGTTTTTCCAGGATCTCTTCAACATTGTCATTTTTCACTTCCATACTTACAACGTTGTCGATATAACTGAAATCGTCGTTGTAAAAGAACCTGAATTGACTTTGTTCTTCAATGAGCTGAAAAACTTCACGTACCGTTTTTCCATTTAAATCGAGGGTGAACCTGGTATTTTGTGAATACACAGATGCCCAAACATTTAAAGATAAGGCAATTGAAAATAGCGTAGTTAGTTTCATAATCAGGATTAGTTTTTTTAGTTTTCTTTTACACAAGAAAACTTCATCAAAAAAATAGTTTTTCATAGTTTTGATTTGTTTTTAGAGTTAAACATTGATAGTGCAGTTAGTTTTCCAAAATCCGCTGTCATTAAGGATGTTTGACTTAATCAGAACGGGGAATGGATGTAGCGGTCCATTCCCTTGTTTTTGTTTTTAGCATGTTTTAAGTATTAAAGGGTTAATAAAAAAGGTTATATATTGGTTTATTGTCTTCATTTCTTTTTCAGATGGGTGCTGAATTTCTTTGTCATCTCCCTGTTCTCGAAAACCTTTACCGTTTTACCCTCGAGTTCATAATCGATGGGCGCTGAAAGTTTAATAAAGTCCAATACCTGGGTCAGGGTTTCGTCCTCAAGTGTTCCGGTAAAGCGGAATTGTTTTATGTTGGCTGATTCATAAACAAAGGTGACATTGTATTTTCGTTCCAGTTTAACCAGCAGGTCGCTCAATTCTTCACCCCTGAAAACCAGTTTATTATCTTTCCACGATATAACAGGGGCAGGATTGACTTCGGCCGTAACGTAAACGGTAGTTTTCTTAAGTTTAATCACCTCCGGCTTGGATTCCCTGATGGCTTTCATGTCCTCAACCGTGAGCTGCCGGTTTTCTTTTACATAAACAGCTTTTTGGTTTGGTTCGAGCGAAACAATATCGGTTTTCTTTAACAGGCTCTCGTTACGCCAAATGGATACCTTTCCCTCAATCAGGGTGGTTTCCACCACGTCCTCATCGCTGTATGCCTTAACGTTGAATTCAGTACCGAGGGCTACTACATTCAGGTCAGCTGTTTTTACATTGAAGGGCAGTTGTTTGTTTTTGGCTACGGCAAAGTAAGCTTCGCCTTCGAGAAAGATATCCCTGTTATTTTTGTTGAATGCATCCTGGTATCGTATCTTACTGCCGGCATTGAGCCATACCTTTGATCCGTCGGGCAGTATCACCTCCGACCTGGCTCCCAGCGGTGCAATAATTTCATTATAGTTGACGGTGAGGGATTGCTCCTGCCGGTTGAAAAGGAAAAAGGATAAGGTACCCCCAATGGCAAATGCCAGCAGAAAAATGGCAGCAACCCGCAAAACCGGCCTTACATGCTGTTTGTAATTTATACGTTTAACAATGCTTTGCGGTCCGTCTGGCTTTATTTGTGATGTTATCCGCCGGTAAATGTTATCAAAATCAATATGTGCTATAGTTGATTTTTCGGGCTCCAATTCATCCAGTTCTTCCCATAACACTTCTTTGATGAGTTCCTCATTGCCCTGATCAGCTGCCCATAGGTACAGCTCATTTAATTCTTCGGTGGTGCATGCCTGTTTCCTGTACTTAAGCAGCAGTTCTTTATATTTAAGCAGTTCCATTATCCCCTGTGATAGTTGTAAAACCTTTTTCGTATAACCTATTACAACCTTACTACCCGGGGTACTCATTTAATTGTTAAAAAAACTTAAAATAATTCCCAATAACCTGTCAGACAAAATGTTGTACAATCAATTAATTGATTTGATCATTTTGTCAGCAACTGTTGTTCCCTGAGATTTTCTTTGATACATTTCAGCGCCCTGTATACCTGGTTTTCGATGGATCGAACCGAAAGGCCCAGGTGATCGGCAATTTCCTGGTGCGAAAGACCCTGGTTGCGGCTTAACCTGAATATCATCCGTTGCTTTGCAGGAAGCGATTCAACAAGCGATTTTAATGTGCCTTTCAGGTCGTCGTAATACAGGTCCTGCAACAATTGATCCTCTTCATCACAGGTTTGATTGACCATATGCTCAACATATTTCTTTTGAACGGCCTCGTGTTTGAAGTAGTTATAAACCTTGTTGGTGACGGCTTTGTAAAGATAACACTTGAGTGATTGCGCTTCATTAAGGTTACTGCGGTTTTCCCATAGCGTTATAAATAAATTCTGGATGATTTCTTCGGTTTCTTCCGGAGAATGAACATAACCCATTACAAAGAAGTACAATTTTTCCTTGTACCTGCTGAAAATAAGCTCAAAGGCCTTTATATCCCCTTGCCTTAGCCGGCGGACCAATTGTGTATCCTCATCTGAAAATCTTGAACCCACTGCCTGATGTGATTGAAAGATTATTTACGGGGAACCCAAAAAAATGCATGCTGCTAATGTATTCCCTGATACAGAATTGTTTCGCTGAACGATGAAGTCCGTCAGCCTGATTCCTATCCAAAGGCAACAGCGCATGAAAAAGTAGTATAAATGGCAAATCCGACCTTAGTTATCCATCCGGCATGTATGGGAAATTTCTGAAATTCAGATGGTAAGAATAGAGTAAGCCAACCTCTGTGTGATCCGGAGAAATGGTGCGAGCAATGCCGCCGGAAAACAGAAAGGTTTACTGAAATAAACGGACTTGTGTTTTATGGGAAGGAGGCTTCTTTTGCTGGGTTTCTTTTCATAATTTATTAGTTTAGTTTAGGTTAATGAATCAGTAAAAAAGCAATGCAATAACTTGTTCTTTTGTTAGGCTCAATCAAATGTAAACCCATTCATTTTTAAACCCTGTTAAAAATATTTCATTAACTATCAAAATTGTTTCATATCGTGTTAAAATGCCTGTTTTTACAATTTTTCTACACATGATGAAAGATTTTTAAAAGTATTATTTACTTTTAATTCAAGCCATCTGTTTTCTTGAAATACTCATAAGTTGTCAGAGCCTGATTACCTGTTTCTTACCATTATAAGTAATCGTCCTGTCTGCCGCTCCTGTCATTTCAATTCCTGTTCCCTTGTTCGGGCTTACCAGCACAACATGGAACTTTCTTTCAGCAAGCATGCCGGCAAAAGATCCCTGGCGGTTTCCAACTGTGAATGTTTTGTTCCGGTCATTCCAGGTGAATGTAATGGTTGAATACATTCCCTTTTCGTAATTGTAATTATCGTTTTCATCTTCATACAACGTAAATGAACCATCAGCGCCTGCATAGATCCTTATTTCAAGGTTGTCCCAGTTTTTTTCAGTGGCATATTGCACCCGGGGACCTAGCGGAATGATGGAACCGGCTTTCACATAAAGCGGGATCACATCAACAGGCACGTCTTTACTGACTAACTGTCCGCCCTGAATCTTTTCTCCCGTCCAGAAATCAATCCAGTCCACTCCTTTCGGAAGATAAACCTCCTGTTTTTTAACCATACCAAAATCCGCTACAGTCAGTGTGTCGCTTCCCCGGATGATCTTTTTGGAATAAAGGGGTGTTGTAACCGGGCAAACCAGGATGGATTTCCCGAACATATACTCGTTGTCGAGTTCCACCGCCCGGATGTCTTCGGCAAAGTCCATCACCAGGGCGCGCATCATGCTCGACTGCCCGGCGGTAACGGACCACGAGGTGGAATAAATATATGGCAGCAGCCTGTAACGCAGGTTGATATATTTCTCAATGGCATCATAAATACCGTCGCCCTTTGTGCCAAACTGGTATATCTCCCTTGGCGCATCGGCGCCATGCGAGCGCATCATCGGACAAAATGCGCCAAACTGAATCCAACGTACATACAATTCGCGATAATCAGCATTTTTAAGTGGATCCTTAAAATCCCACAGGAAGAAACCCCCGATATCGCTGTTCCAGTAAGGAATTCCGCAAAGCGAAAAGTTCAGCCCCGCTGAAATTTGGTTTCTGAGTGTTTTCCATGACGAGACCACATCACCCGACCAGGTATTGGCGCCATAACGTTGCTGCCCGGCAAATGCCGAACGGGTCAGGATAAACACGCGCTTGTCTGATGTAACTTCGCGCTGGTGTTGATATACTCCCCCTACCGTCATTAAAGGAAAGGCATTGCGAACTTTCCGGAATGAACCCAGGTGTGTTTTATTATCAAGATCCGATGGCTTGAACTGCATGTGGTCGGGCTCTGACGAGTCCATCCACCAGCTATCTATGCCCAGTGAGAAGATACCTTTGTTCAGGTATTTCCAATATATATTGCGTGCTTCGGGATTATAGGGGTCATAAACCCTGACTCCCGACGGGTAATCCGGATTAGGAGGCCATTTTTCGGACCCCGATTCCGGCCAGGTTTTAAAATTCAGGAGCGCACCAATTTTCTCCAACTCTTTATAGGGCTTAGTCATCGGACCAAACGAATTCCAGATAGATATGGCCATGTGGGCATTCAATTGGTGCACCTCATCTACCATCTTTTTTGGATTGTAGAAATCAACATTTAGAAATTCCATGGCATTCCACAGGTAGTTGTTGCCCCAGTATTGCCAGTCCTGAATGATCCCGTCCAACGGCACACCCAGCTCACGGTACTTCCTGACTACGCCGACTGTTTCGTCCTGTGTTTTATATCGCTCTTTGCTTTGCCAATAGCCATAAGTCCATAACGGAAACATAGGCGCCTGCCCGGTAAGATCGCGCATACAGGCAATTACACCGTCGGCGTTTTCCCCGTTCATCAAGTAATAATCAATGCCATCGCCAACTTCCGAAGTGAATGAAGTGCCTTCAGTCCGGTCTTCAAAGAGGGTGGGTGAATAATTGTCCCAAAACAGGCCATAACCTTTAACCGATTGGAAAAAAGGTATGTAGTCATCTGTATTTCCCTGCACCATGTTCAGCTTCAGGTTGCGTTGCACCATCCTGCCCTGTTGTTGCTGTCCCAGTCCGTATATGGCTTCATCTTTACCAAGCACAAAGGTCTGACTGACGCTGTAGGTTTTGTTACCGGCATCATTAAAGTCAACAAAACTAAAGCTGCCTTCCTTTTCTTTCAGGAGTGGTTTTGAACCGGGCGCTTCAAATGACACGTTTCCGTTTTTAAGATTCAGCCCAACCTGGAGTTTTTCACTCAGCAGTATAACCTGGTCGCCTTGTTCCTTAATCCTGAAATTTACCTGTTGCGGGCTTTTTATTACCGAAAGGCTTTCTTTTGAGAACGTTTTGCCATCAGGCCATTTCAACACCCTTACTATGGAAGGCGTATAGAATTGAATTTCAATATTTGTATTGTTGAGGGTTGTTTTCAGCCCCAGGTTTGTTTTCTGATATACCTGCGATTGTATACCTGCGATCGGTAAAACAAATAATACCAGGTAAATGCCAAATTTATTCATGCGTATGCTGATTTTATATTTATTTGATTTCTTCAAAGACCATCTTGTCGATGTTGAGGTTGTCACTGTTTAATACCAGTTTCAGGGTATGTTTGCCGGTCTCCAGTTTGAATGAATCAATGACTGTTTTCCAGTTCTGATACCCGGCAGTATTGGGAACAGCAATGGGCCCTGAAATGTCCTTGTCATCACATGCTATATGAAAACTGACATTGTCGCTGTTGGTTGCCACCTGAACAGAAACACTATAGATGCCGGTTTTGCTGACCTGCACGGCGTATGCCATCCATTCCCCTTTTTTGGTCCAACCTACATTGTAACCACCGGCCGGACGGGTTTCAATATCAACCGGTTCATTGGGCCGGTAGGCTCCTCCCTGGTTGACACCATCTGTATCATAAAAGGCATCTTCCGGGCAACCCCTGTCAAAATCTTCTGCTTCAATGGTGCCGGGTATGTTATGCAACCTGTAAGGCTCCTGTTTCATTTCGCAGACTTCCATCAGATTCCAGCCAAACGGCACACCGGCAATCTCTGCACGGCTCCCTTCGGCTATTGGCTTATTTACAGATAGAAGCCTGGAAGGATGCTGTTTATTGAAAATTTTGTACAATCCGAGGAAAGTATGTTCAATTTTCCAATACTGGTGATCGGCGCCTGAAAAATCTTCAATCACCGGAACACAACTTTCCGCATTAGCCTGGCTGCAGGACAGCACTTTTTTATGATCGGCACGGCTGCGTATGATGTACATGCCTTTACCTGCAGGTTCCAGTTTCCATTGGTTGACTGCATCTTTTCTGTTGACCGATATAGCCATTCCGGATCCAAGCAATAAGTTACCCGCATTATGCTCCGGAACCAGGTAATAATGTGCGGCAGTATTGAGTTCAGCGTATTGGTCCAATGCAGGTATCTTGCCCGTAAAACTGAGCTTGAGTACATAAGCCGGTTCTTCAAAGGATTTATCCGGTAAATCTACAATGAGTCCCTCTTTATTCTGCCTGTGCTCTAAAGGCTGGTATTTCCCGGCTTCACCGTTGATCAGTTCAACTTTCTCCAGGTTTCCGAGGTTGATCCGGTTCGATGTAAGCGAGGTAAGAACAGCCTGTTGCTGATTATCTTCCCAGCCCATCAATATGGCGTAAAGCGTTGTAGTGTCCTTCGACCGTGTGTACCGGATATCTTTTGCTGTTCCTGCTACCGGTGCGCCCATAATGCCATGGGCAGCTCCCATGCGGGTTGGACCCTCGCCGTATTTCTCCCACGCACGTGTGGCATAAACGGCTTCACCATATTTTTTAAGCCACGAACCTATGGAAAGCAGCATTTCCTTTTGTTTCGGGGGGA
>CAZUBW010000083.1:0-3945 GCA_964618645.1 uncultured Bacteroidales bacterium
GAGTCATCAGCGCTTTACAATACAACCGACAAAGGAACACCCGGAACATCCAATGGTAATTGCCAGCCATAACCATTGAAAGGAGTAATCCAGCACAGTCCTCAACATGCCGAAGCTTATTTCAAATGAGTAAACCCGTTGACCGAAACCTTACTTAAGCATGGAGGGCTTTTTTTATTTCCTGATGGCTGAATTGAAAACATGCCCTGAAAAAGCACTTTTAAATGCATCATTTGGTTAAATTTGTATTGGTATTAATAATTGTGATAGCTTTTCAGTTACAGGACAAGTGATGCAAAAGGGTTTTCTGGCTGGTTTTATCAGCGACGTGATTGTTGTGACCTCCTCCTTTGCCTTCTGTGTTTGGCTCAAACCAGGAGTCAGCCATACGTATTACCAGGGATATGCCTCCTCATTTATGTTATTCCTGCTTATCTGGTCCGTGGTTTCTTTTTTCATGGAAAAGTACAATGTACGAAAAATGCATACATGGGGGAACATGCTCAAAAAGATATTGCTGGGAAATCTTTTTATCTTTTTCATCGTTACCAGCATGATGTATGTATTTCAAACATTTTATTACTCGCGTTTTATTGTGTTGGGCACGGTTGGCGTAGCTTCTGTTCTGGAATTATCGCTGGGCTCTTTGTTTTTTCTGATTGCCAATGCGCGTGTCCGCGTTGAAAATGGAGAGAAAAGCTACACCGGCAGGTTGAAAAAGGCAGCATTGGCAAGGGAAGAGCGGGTTTTCAGATCAAGGGGGAAGCAACGTATCAAATACGACTTCGAGTTAAGGGATGAATACCTGAAGAATGAAATAGGCGAGGAGGCATATCGTTTTGTAGTTCCTTATGCCGCTATTGAATCACCCAATACCCTGGTCATTGCCACAACCACCAGGTTTAATATCGATGCACAGATTCAGCACCAGTTCGAGTGTATTCTTAACGTCCGGCGTGTTAATGATTTCAGGTATATCAACAAGTTCTTTGAGTCGGTTAATGCCAAATTGCCTGTTGGCGGGTTGTACATTGATTTTCTGGAAACAAAGAACCTGCGGAAAAAGCGGATCTTGCAGAAATTTCCGGTGGGATTGAATTACCTGTATTATAGCCTCGATTTTATCATCAAAAGGGTGTTTCCCAAATTTCCCATAACCAAGAAGTTGTATTTTGTGCTTACGCGTGGTGAAAACCGTGTGCTTTCAAAGGCAGAAGCCTTTGGGAGGTTGTATTCCTGCGGTTTTGAGGTGTTGAATGAGAAAGTGATCAATAAATGCCTGTATTTTATTGCCATAAAAGTCAAGGAACCTTTATTTCCCAAAAACCCCAGCTATGGTCCCTTAATTGCTTTAGAACGGATCGGCAAAGGGGGCAAGTCCATTAAGGTGTATAAAATGCGGACAATGCATCCTTTCGCCGAATACCTGCAGGCTTATGTTTATGAAAAAGTAGGCTTGCAGGAAGGCGGAAAATTCAGAAACGATTTCAGAATTACCACGCTTGGAAAGTTTATGAGAACCTTTTGGCTCGATGAACTACCCATGCTGATCAACCTGTTGAAAGGCGACCTTAAATTGTTTGGCGTAAGGCCGTTAAGCCGGCAGTACTTCAAACTGTACACCATGGAATTGCAAAGGTTACGGATTCTTACCAGGCCGGGACTGATACCGCCGTTTTATGTAGATTATCCCAAAACCCTGGATGAAATTATCGAGTCGGAACTTAGGTATCTGCGGGCTTATTATAAGCATCCGTTCCGGACCGACTGGAATTACTTCTGGAAAGCTGTTTTCAATATCGTTTTCAAACGTTACCGGAGCAAATAATACCTGTTATTTGTTGATATAGTTCAGGATAAGAATCAGTGTAGATACAGAACTCAGGAACAGCGAAACGGTTGGCATGTTGATGCGAAAGCTTTTACTTTTGATGGGTTCAACATACACGATATCATTGGGGAGCAGGAAAAACCCGTCAGAGGTTAGTATGTTCCGGTTGGTCAGGTCGAGCCGGAAGGTATTTGTTCCTTTGGGTGCAGGCCTGAGCACAAGTACCTGCTTACGGTTGCCATAATCGGTAATATCACCGGCTAAACTAATGGCTTCGAGTACAGTAAGCTGACTGTTATAGTTGTTATAAGTACCGGGTCGGTTAACCTCACCTATAACAGAAACTTTAAAGGATATTAATTTAACAATAACGGTAGCATCTTTCAGGTACTGATCGGCGCGTTGACTAATCGACAATATGGCTTCGTCCATTGATTTACCGGCAACTTTGATTTTACCCAGTACGGGAATTTCAATATTGCCGGAATCACTGACCGTATAACCATTGATGAACAGGCTTGTCTCGTTTTGAAAGAGGTTCTGCTGGTAGGCGCCAATGGTTTGATTGATAACACTGCTCATTTCCTCGTTCAAAGAGTATATTTTAACATAAAGGATATCACGTGTTTGTATGAGGTATCCCGGTTGGGTTTTTGGATAAAACGCTGCTGTAGCAGCTGAGTCCACATTGTGAAGGTAAACGAGCTGACGGTGTGAGGTACAGGACGACATAAAAGTCAGTATACCGGCAAGGCCGGCGATTATGAACAGTTTTATGGCATTGAATGGTTTGTGTTGCATGGCAATTAATTAGGCAAGATATTGTGCATATACTTTTCTGATGCCTTCTTCAAGGGTTATGGTTTCGTGCCAGCCCAACTCATGGAGTTTTTTCACACTGAGCAGTTTCTGGAAAGTACCATCGGGTTTGGAAGTGTCCCATTCAATGAAACCGTCGAAACCAACAATTTCTTTTATCAGCATGGCCAGTTCTTTTATGGACAAGTCCATACCTGTGCCAATGTTGATATGGGTATTTCTGATTTCAATTTTGGCGTCACGCGAGGTAATCTTATCTGAAAATTTATCTTTCACCAGTTCTTTGAAATCCACGCTTTCCATTATATAAACACAAGCATCGGCCATGTCATCGGAGTGCAGGAATTCCCTGCGGGGAACGCCGGTTCCCCATAGCTTGACAGTAACAGGTGTTTCGGTGGAATTATGCCTGAAAATTCCATATTTTTCTAGTTTTTCGCCGATTTCTATTTGGGTGGCTTTTCCATCTATACCCTCCACCGGTCGTTTATCAAAGTCTTTTCTGATGGCATCCCAGTTGTTTTCGATTAGGCATTTGGCGAGATGCATCTTACGAATTATGGCTGGTAATACGTGCGATTTTTCAAGGTCGTAATTGTCGTTTGGCCCAAAAAGATTGGTTGGCATTACTGAAATAAAATTGGTGCCATATTGTATATTATAACTTTCGCACATTTTTATACCTGCAATTTTGGCTATGGCATAAGGCTCATTGGTATACTCCAGTACATCGGTGAGCAGGTATTTTTCTTTTAAAGGTTGTGGCGCTTGCTTTGGGTATATACATGAACTTCCAAGAAACAGCAGTTTTTTTACACCGTTCAGGTAACTTGCATGTATCACATTGCTTTGGATCATCAGGTTTTCGTAAATGAACTGTCCCCGATAGATGTTATTGGCGATTATACCGCCAACCTTGGCCGCTGCCAGAAAAACATATTCGGGTTTTTCCTGGGCGAAAAACGCATTTACCGCATGCTGGTCCATAAGATCGAGATCGGGATACAGCCTGGTGATGATATTATGATAACCCTTTTTGGTCAGGTTACGGTATAGTGCACTTCCAACAAGGCCTGTATGACCTGCCAGGTAAATTTTGCTGTCTTTCTTCATTGGGCCGGTATTTAGGGGTTATTCAAAATAATTCAGGGTCTGATAACCTCCCTGCTTCAGGTAAACCTCTTTGTGCATGAGCTTGATATCACTTTGTATCATATCTTTAATCAGTGCATCAAGGTTATATTCCGGCTCCCATTTCAGCTTGGTTTTGGCTTTGGTAGGATCACCAATCAATA
>CAZUBW010000083.1:4045-6936 GCA_964618645.1 uncultured Bacteroidales bacterium
AGTTCACTGGTTGATGCCTGGTAAAACCTGGTTTTGTTAACCAAGCCAAGGATGCGAATGGCTTCGAGCATGCGAAGTGTACCAATCCCATCGGCATTGGCCGTGTATTCGGGTGTGTCAAAGCTTACTTTTACATGGCTCATGGCTGCCAGGTTGTAGATCTCATCGGGCTGTGTTTCCTGAATGATACGAATGAGGTTGGTAGAGTCGGTAAGGTCGCTGTAATGAAGTACAAAGTTGCGGTTTTCAACATGCGGATCGAGGTAAAGGTGGTCAATCCTTTCGGTGTTGAACAGGGAACTTCTTCTTTTGGTGCCATGCACTACGTATCCTTTTTTAAGCAGAAATTCAGCAAGATAAGCGCCATCCTGCCCGGTAACACCTGTAATCAAAGCAACTTTTTGGTTATTCATCTGTATTTCGATTTATGTCAATCATTTATTAATCTTACACATGGGATGGTATTCACCTTTCAGACCAACCGGCGCTGCATTTCTGATTTGGTAAACCATATCAACCGATGGCCTGGCTTCGTTCAGACCGAATCCTTTGCCCTCAAAAATTTCTTCATAGCTTTTGGTGTGCAGGTCGGTGAAGCCCTCACTGAATTCAATTTCCTGGTTATCCATAACAATGGAACGATAGGTTCTTTTTCCTTTTTCTTTTACCGGACCGGGAAGATCGCTGTAATCGAGGCTAAGGAACCAGCGGACCCGGGCTTTTTCCAGTTCGAGATAGCCAGCTGCCCGGGTAGTGGTAAGCATATGAACAATGCTGCTTCGTACGCTTCCAAAAATCCAGGTAAGCATATCGAAGAAATGGATGCCGATATTGGTGGCAATCCCTCCCGATTTCTGTATGTCGCCCTTCCAGGAGTTGAAATACCAGTTGCCTCTGCTGGTAATATAGGTCAGGTCGAGGTTATGAATAACATCACCTGAGGCATTTTCCATCTTGTTTTTCAGATCGATCAGTACCGGATGGAGCCGGAGTTGTAAGATGGTGTTGATCTTTTTGCCGAATTCTTTTTCGATTTCAGACAAGGCATCAATATTCCATGGATTCAACACAAGTGGTTTTTCACAAATGGCACTGGCTCCAGAGCGCAAGGCGAAACGTATATGTGAATCGTGCAGGTAATTGGGCGAACAAATGCTGACGTAATCGAGCTGAACGCCAGACCTTCTAAGCTTATCGACATGCCTGTCGAATCGTTCGAATTCAACAAAAAAGTGACTTTCGGGGAAGTAGCTGTCGATTATGCCTACGCTATCATTAGGATCAAGCGTGGCAAGCAGCAGGTTACCGGTATCTTTAATAGCCTTCAGATGCCGAACCGCAATGTATCCGCCCACTCCGATAATAGCGAATTTTTTCTGATTGTTCATTAAACGGTCAGTATTAAAGGCTCATATAGGTGAGCTTATGTATAGTATTCCTGTAAATTCCTTTTACATCCATTACTATGCCTTTGTCCTCGGAATGTTTCAGAAAATACTCTTCGGGAAGTCCCACATATTCCTTGTGCGAAACAGCAACAATAATGGCAGCATACTTATTTTCCGGATTTTCGCTCAAGGCAAATCCGTATTCTTTTTCCAGTTCTTCGGAATCGGCATAGGGATCGATAACATCCACATCAACCCCATAGGATTTCAATTCGTTAATTACGTCCGCTACTTTTGAATTACGGATATCGCTCACATTTTCCTTAAATGTTGCACCCAATACCAGTACCCTGGAATGCAGGACGTTTTTTCCCGCCCTGATGATCTGTTTAACCACTTCGGTTGCGATAAATTTACCCATACCATCGTTTACAGACCGTCCCGAATTAATTACCTGCGCGGCATGTCCGAGTTCGGCAGCTTTGAAAGTCAGGTAGTATGGATCTACACCAATACAATGACCACCAACCAGTCCGGGGTAGAATTTCAGGAAATTCCATTTGGTACCGGCCGCTTCAAGCACTTCGTAGGTGTTAATACCCATTTTGTTGAATATCATCGACAATTCATTCATCAGGGCGATATTGACATCGCGCTGCGTGTTTTCGATAATTTTGGCGGCTTCGGCAACTTTAATGGATGAAGCTTTAAATACACCTGCCTTTACCACAAGTTCATAAACTTTGGCTACTTCCTCCAGTGCTTCTGCATCGCAGGCAGATACGATTTTGGTAATGGTGGTAATGGTATGTTCCTTGTCCCCCGGATTAATCCTTTCAGGCGAATATCCCAGCTTGAAGTCGACGCCACATTTTAACCCGGATAAGTCTTCGAGAATGGTCCGGCATTCTTCGTCGGTAGTGCCCGGATATACAGTGGATTCATAAACCACATAATCTCCCTTTTTCAACACTTTACCCACCGTGCGGGTTGCAGACAATAGGGGCGTAAGATCGGGCAGGTTATGTTTATCGATAGGCGTTGGCACTGCTACAATGTGAAAGCTTGCCTCTTTCAGCACATCCAGTTGGTTGGTGAAAGTAATATCGGTATCACGGAAATCTTCTGCTTCAAGTTCATCGCTTGGGTCAATGCCTTTTTTCATTAATTCAACCCTGGCGGCATTGATGTCGAAACCGACAACCGAGATCTTTCTTGCAAAAGCCAGGGCGATAGGGAGGCCGACGTAACCAAGGCCAATCAGGGAAAGTTTAGCTTCCTTGTTGAGCAGTTTTTGGTAAATTTCCATACAAAAGGTGTTAGGTTAAATAATAAGGTAATACGAATACTAAAGGTTAAAAGCTTCTTTGATTTTTGCCACATAGTCGAGTTTTTCCCAGGCGAAAAATTCTACTTCACGGGTTTCGGTATCGCCGTTTTTAACAAAGGTAACTTTCTCGGCATAGGGTTTTCTGCCCATGTGGCCATAGGCTGCAGTAGCCA
>CAZUBW010000083.1:7036-13959 GCA_964618645.1 uncultured Bacteroidales bacterium
GTAACTTTCTCGGCATAGGGTTTTCTGCCCATGTGGCCATAGGCTGCAGTAGCCAAAAAGATAGGATTTTTAAGCCCTAACCGCTTGATGATCACGGCCGGACGAAGGTCAAAAAGCGAAGCAATTTTTTCGGCAATCTGTCCGTCATCGAGCTTTACGTGCGCAGTACCGAAGGTATTCACGTATACGCCCACAGGTTTTGCAACGCCTATGGCATAAGCCACCTGGGCAAGTACCTCGTCGGCTACACCTGCAGCAACCATGTTTTTGGCAATATGTCTCATGGCATAGGCTGCTGAACGGTCGACTTTTGAGCTGTCTTTTCCGGAAAAAGCTCCGCCGCCATGGGCGCCTTTCCCACCGTAGGTATCAACAATAATTTTTCTTCCTGTAAGTCCGGTATCGCCGTGTGGTCCTCCGATCACAAACTTACCTGTCGGGTTTACATAAAGGAGATAATTGTTGTCGAATAAATCCTGAACCCTTTTGGGCAGTTTGGCAATCACACGCGGTATCAGTATTTTTTTAACATCCTCCTCAATGGCCCGGAGCATCTCATCGTCTTTGTCAAAATTGTCGTGCTGGGTCGAAACAACCAGGGTGTGTATTCTTTTGGGTTGACCGTCGTCGCCATATTCAATGGTTACCTGTGATTTTGCATCGGGCCGGAGGTATTTCATCTGCTTGCCTTCGCGCCTGATGGCTGACAGCTCCTCTAGCAGCAGGTGTGACAATTCGAGCGACAGGGGCATGAAATTATCTGTTTCGCGGCAGGCATAACCAAACATCATGCCCTGGTCGCCGGCTCCCTGCTCTTCCTCGTTACCCCTTTCAACGCCCCTGTTAATATCCTGCGATTGTTCGTGAATGGAAGAGATTACACCGCATGAATCGGCTTCAAACATATAATCAGAATGTGTATAGCCTATTTTGCGGATAACATCTCTTGCAACCTGTTGAACATCAACATATGCGTTGGTTTTCACTTCGCCGCTCAGTACAACAAGGCCGGTGGTGACCAATGTTTCACAGGCTACTTTTGATTCGGGATCGCGCCGGAGGAATTCATCCAGCAATGCATCAGAAATCTGGTCTGCCACTTTATCGGGATGTCCTTCAGAAACAGACTCGGAGGTGAACAAATATGCCATATCGGTTTTTTAATTAAATTTTGTTATCGGCAAAGATAAAAAAGAGAAATTAATACTGGGGATAAGGGCAGGTATTAGTTGATAAAGTGCATGTTTTAGGCGGTAAGTTCACGAAAAACGTCTTCCAACTTATTGTCCTTACGGTGCATCGACAGGATAACCAATCCTTCGCTTACTGCCAGCCGGAATAATTCTTCGCGTAAGTCTTTTTCGCTTGTTGTTTCAATCAGCCATGTACCCGGCTTTACGCGACGTGTCCTAAGTATTCCGCTAAGGGATGCAAAAATACCTTCATCCCTGTCGTGGTCAAATTCAATGATAATAGTATGAGATTTTGCAGTAGCATAAGCGCTCATGTTTTCTGTCAGGTCATTGGCCACAAGCTGACCCCTGTTCAGCATGATTACACGCTGGCATATGGCTTCCACTTCCTGCATGATATGGGTTGAAAGTATCACTGTCTTTTCCCTGCCCAGGCCGGAAATAAGGTTCCGTATTTCGGTGAGTTGATTGGGATCGAGGCCGGTGGTAGGTTCGTCCAGAATAAGTATGCCCGGATCGTGAATAATGGCCTGGGCAAGGCCTACCCGCTGACGGTAACCCTTCGACAGGAAGCGTATTTGTTTATGCATTTCGGGCTCCAGGCCGGTGAGCTGAATAACTTCCATAACCCTCGCTTTGCTTTTTGTACCCAGTTGATATAACCCGGCAACATGCAGGAGGTATTCCTTCACATACAGATCGGTGTAAAGCGGATTGTGTTCCGGCAGGTACCCCAGGTTTCTCCTGGTTTCTTCGGCATTTTTTGTTACTGAAACACCGTTTATCTTCACCTCGCCGGAAGAAGGCGCTATGAGCGAACAGACAATTTTCATAAGTGTTGATTTGCCGGCACCGTTTGGACCAATCAGGCCAACAATTTCACCTGATTTCACGGAAAAGGAAAGGTTGTCAAGCGCAAGCTGAGAACCATAGGATTTACTGAGGTGTTCTACCAAAACAGACATGCACAACTGGTTTTGCTGTCAAATATAAGGTATTCAGCAAGAAAATCATCGGGATATTTGCACGAAGTGAATCAGCAAGTTAAAACTTGGTGTTATGTTGCGGATTACTGCCTTAAAATACTATTTTTGCAGGTTACAAATAAAAAGTTTTCCATTTCATGAAAATCAAAGAATTGCTTGCTTCACGCGATTTTGGTGGTGAAGTAGTGGTAAAAGGCTGGGTACGTACCAGGCGCGGAAATAAGAGTATAGCTTTTGTAGCCCTGAATGATGGCTCAACCATTCACAATATACAGGTTGTTATTGACATGAGCAGGTTCGATGAAGAATTGATCAGGAAGATAACCACCGGGTCGTGCATAGCGGTGACCGGCAAACTGGTCGAATCGCCAGGCAAGGGGCAGCAGGTAGAGGTGCATGCTGATGATTTGCATCTGTATGGCACAGCTGATCCTGATACTTATCCCTTGCAGAAAAAGGGGCATACGCTTGAGTTTCTTAGGGAAATAGCCCATCTTCGGCCAAGGACAAATACTTTTGGCGCTGTGCTTCGTATCCGGCATGCCATGTCATTTGCCATTCATAATTATTTCAATGATCATGGGTTCTTTTATTTGCATACGCCCATTATTACCGGCTCAGATGCCGAAGGTGCGGGAGAAATGTTCAGGGTAACCACCCTGGATGCCAAAAATCCACCTCTCAAAGAGGATGGTACTGTTGACTTTAGCCAGGATTTCTTCGGCCGCGAAACCAACCTTACTGTTTCGGGGCAGCTCGAAGGGGAATTGGGGGCTATGGCATTGTCAAACATCTATACTTTCGGACCCACTTTCAGGGCGGAAAATTCCAACACCCCCAGGCACCTGGCCGAGTTCTGGATGATTGAGCCAGAAATGGCCTTTTATGAGATTGAGGACAACATGAACCTGGCGGAAGACTTTCTGAAATACCTGATTACTTACGCGCTTGAGCATTGTCATGACGACCTGGCCTTTCTTTCGGAAATGTATGACAAGGAATTGTTGGACAGGCTTAAATTTGTCGTGGAGAACCATTTTGAACGCATAACCTACACCCGGGCCATTGAAATCCTGCAGCAGTCGGGGATAAGCTTTGAATTCCCCGTTTCATGGGGAATGGATTTGCAAACTGAGCATGAGCGGTTTTTGGTTGAAAAGCATTACAAAAAGCCGGTAATTGTAACCGATTATCCCATGGCGATTAAAGCTTTTTATATGAAGCAAAACGACGACGGCAAAACAGTCAGGGGTATGGATGTACTTTTTCCAAAAATCGGCGAAATAATAGGTGGGTCCCAGCGCGAGGAAAACCTCGAAAAACTGATGAAAAGGATAACCGATCTTAAGATACCCGATAAGGACATGTGGTGGTATCTCGATACCCGCCGGTTCGGATCGGCGCCGCACAGTGGATTTGGTTTGGGATTTGAGCGGCTTTTGCTTTTCGTTACAGGCATGGGCAACATCCGCGATGTGATTCCTTTCCCAAGGTTTCCGAAAAATGCCGATTTCTAAGGAATAACGGGAATATCAGCATTGTAAATTATGCTCAAGCAAAGACTACAACAGAAACTCCTTCAGAAGCTATCGCCACAGCAGATACAAATGATCAAGCTGTTGGAGATTCCTACCATGCAGCTTGAGCAGCGTATTAAAGCCGAAATTGAAGAAAACCCGGCCCTGGAGGAAGGGGCCATAGAAGAGGAACTTCGCACCGAACCCCTTGAGGAGGATGTTAGTTCAGACCCCAGGGATAAGGACAAAGACGAGTTTACGCTCGAAGACTATATTCAGGACGATGAAACGCCTTCCTATAAGCTTAATGCGCAGAATTATTCCAAAGACGATAAGCGCGAAGAGATTCCCTTTTCAGTAGGACTTTCTTTTCACGATTATCTCGAAGATCAGCTCGGACTCAGGACGCTTGATGAACGTCAGCGATTGCTTGCCCTGTACCTGCTTGGAAACATTGACGATGACGGTTATCTGCGACGCAGACTTGAAAACATTGTGGATGATATTGCTTTTGCCCTGAGCATTAAGACAGATGAGCCGGAACTGATCGGCATACTGCGGATTATTCAGGAATTCGATCCGCCCGGTGTTGGTGCGCGTAATCTTCAGGAATGCCTGGTATTGCAGCTGGAGGCGAAAGAGCACAATACGCCTTCCATACTTTTGGCGCACAAGATTTTAAAGGAATTCTTTGATGAATTTACCCGTAAACATTACGATAAAATTATCAACCGGTTGAACATTGAGGATCAACAGTTAAAGGAAGCACTTGATGAAATACTGAAGCTGAATCCAAAACCTGGAAGTGCTTATGCTGATCCGCAGAACAAAGGATTTGGACATATAATTCCCGATTTCATACTCGAGAATAACGAAGGTGACCTGGAATTAAGCCTGAATGCCAAAAACGTGCCTGAGTTAAAGGTTAGCAAAACCTACAACGACATGTTGCAAAGCTACCAGCATAGCCGCAACAACCAGACTAAAGGACAAAAGGAAGCACTTACCTTTGTAAAACAGAAACTCGATTCGGCCAGGTGGTTTATTGATGCAATCAAGCAGCGACAGAATACCCTGTTGGTTACCATGAACGCTATTATAAATTATCAGCAGGAGTACTTTCTCAGTGGTGACGAAACCAAGCTCAGGCCAATGATCCTAAAGGACATTGCTGACATTACAGGGCTCGATGTATCAACCATTTCGCGGGTCGCCAACAGCAAGTATGTTCAAACCAATTTTGGAATTATGTCGCTTAAGTACTTTTTCTCTGAAGGAATGCAAACCGAATCGGGGGAGGAAGTCTCTACCAGGGAAATCAAGAAAATACTGCAGGATTGCATTGAATCGGAGGACAAGCGGCACCCGGTAACCGATGACAGGCTTGCTGAAATCCTCCAGGAAAAAGGATACCATATCGCCCGGCGAACAGTGGCCAAATACCGTGAACAGCTGAACATTCCTGTGGCACGTATGAGAAAGGAACTTTAATTTGGAAAAATGGACCATTAACCCCATGTGACTGTGATGAAACGGATTGCCACCATAATCTCTTACCTGACACACCCTTTGATTATTCCAATATTGGGATTGCTGATCATTAGCAACTCCGGTACCTATGTTGCCGATCTGGATAACCGTTACCTGAATTTTATATACCTGTCGGTTTTTGTTTTTACCCTGTTAATACCGGCCGGGTTAATTCCTGTATTTTATTATTTTGGTCTGACCAGGAACCTGCATCTTTCGGAAAAGCGTGAGCGTCTTATCCCCCTGTATATAACCCTTCTGTCTTATATGGCAGCCTATTATTTCATTCGAAATCTTCCGGTCAGTTTTGTTTATCAGCGGTTTTTGTTTGCAGGTTGCCTTTCTATCCTTTTTGTACTGGCCATTTCGTACTGGTGGAAAATCAGTGCCCATATGGTAGGTTGGGGTGGACTTGCAGGTTTGATATGGTCGTTGTCATGGCATTTAAATACCGATCTGATGCTGATGATGATTGTTACCCTGCTGTTAACGGGAAGCGTCGGATTTGCGCGTCTTCAGTCGAATGCACATTCACATGGACAGGTGTATACGGGTTTTATAGTCGGATTGTTAACGGTTGTAATTGTTTTTGCTTTGCGTTAAAGGCAGAACCGGAAGACATTCTTTATTGTGAAACTGCGGAATTCTTGCCTGGTTTACTGCCAGTTTTTCTTTCGCAATCTCTTTTTCCAAATCCAGCGTTTTTTCTTTAGCAAAGCTGAACCATCCTTTATGTGAAAGATATTGCGCAAGGTATTGCTGCTCGGGTTGATTTGGCGTTGGAATCAGAATGGCCCTGCAGCCAATCGTTACCAGATCCATAATGCTTGAATATCCTGCCTGGCAAACTATCACATCGGCCTGCTGCAACACGCGCTTAAAATCGATGTCGTTCAGATGTGGTAAAATGGTCAGGTATGGATGGAAAGGTTGTTCCTCAACGGCCATTTTAGCCGGCATTCCGGCAATGATTAATGTATTGCATTGAAGGTGGGAAGCCTGTCTGGCTATTTTAGCCACCAACTGGCTGTGCCTGGGCTCGGGACCGCTTAGAAACACTACAAGACTATAATCCTGATGTTTACTGTCGCGAAAATCTTCACTGACCTCCGAAAATCTTGACAGCAAGCCAATAAAGCGTGTTTTTACAGGTAATTTATAACTGTGCGACAACAAGCCCGAAAAATTATGATACGGGTCGGCAAAGTCGGGTATCCAGCATTCATCAAATTTTCCTATCAGCCTGCGAATCATGAGCTGGAGCGGATATTCGGCCAGACGAAGCAAACCACGAAACCTGAAAGCCAGTTGATGGGTAATGATAATGTTATGCGTATGGCTGTTATACAAGCCGTATCGGTTGTCAGAAATAACGGTGGTGATGTGGTGCCGTTTTATCAGCCTCTTTAGCAGATGATGTTCGTGTAAATGGGTGTGGATCATTATCGGCAGGCGCAACAGCAGGGCGGGTAATAACCAAAAAGTGTGCGACGGATAGTGAATTTCAGCAGCAGGAATGGTCACATAAGGTAATTCGGGGAAAGCCTGTTGAAGCAGTTTTCCCGAACGCCCGCTTCCGCCAATGATAATGCTGAATCCCATCCGAAGGTAATGGTGGATAACAGGGATTGATCTCGTTGCATGGCCCAGGCCCCAATCGAGCGGGCTTACCAGCATAACCTGTTGATCAAGGGTTG
>CAZUBW010000083.1:14059-17623 GCA_964618645.1 uncultured Bacteroidales bacterium
TGGCCCAGGCCCCAATCGAGCGGGCTTACCAGCATAACCTGTTGATCAAGGGTTGTTGACATGTGTTGCCGGTCAGGGTGTTACCTGTGCTTTAATGCCTGCTGCTTCGCATCGGGCGGCAATTAATTGCAGGGTTGCTTCATCAACACTTTCCAACCCGTTTACGGCAGTTTCCCTTGCCAGGGAATAGATCATCACACTTTCGGGTTTAATTTGCTGAAGCGCGTGAAGCCAGTTGGTTACTTCCTCATCGGTTGTATTATCAATGGGAATGCCTTTGACTGTGCCTTTCAGAAAAAGGGTCTGAATAATCACCTTTCCGTTGAACAGTGTAAGCTTTTTCAGGAGGTCGGGCAGGTGAAATTCTCCGGATGGGCCGTTAATCATCTTAACCGTTTCAGGAAAAGCTGAATCGAGTTTAAGAATATTCAGATCGGCTTTCAGCAATGCGTCAAATACAGTTTTCTGATCGATCCGTGTGGCATTGGACAGCACAGCAATATTGACGCCGGGAAACAAGCTGTCCCGCAATGCAATGGCCTTTTCAATAATCCACGGAAATTGGGGATGAAGCGTGGGTTCTCCGTTACCGGCAAAAGTAATGGTATTGAGGTATTCGTTTTGCTGCTTCATGGCAATGAGCTTTTTTTCGAGCAATTCGATAACCTCACCGGCATCGGGGAAAGGCGTGGGCACTGAGTTTTGATGCGTAAGGCCGCATTCGCAGTAAATGCAATTGAAATTGCACACCTTTCGGTTTGGGGGCAGCAGGTTAATGCCCAGGGATTCTCCCAGGCGCCGGCTCCAAACCGGACCAAAGATAATCTGATCAAAGAGGAAAGTTGACATAATAATAAAATGCAAAGATAATACAAGAGGTGTTTGTTGGGCGATGCCAAAGTAATATTGTCAAGGCAGATTTTAGTTGTTACATTTGGCTATATTTAACGGATAATTTCAGTTCTAAAACCTCAATTGGGTATAGCGGTTATGAATTATGTGGATATGTTTGTAATGGTGTTGTTGATTTACGCCGTTTTCAAGGGATTTACAAGGGGATTTATTATGCAATTGGCTGTTTTGGCTGCATTGGCAGTAGGACTTTATGCAGCCATAAAAGGCTCAGATTTTACCGCTGCCCATTTGGAAAAACATATACATGTCAGCGCAGAATCGCTTTACCTGATATCGCTGGCGGTAACTTTCGCATTGGTCTTTCTGGCTGTGAACCTGGTAGGCAGGGGAGTAGAAAAAATTGCCGAAGCGGTTGAGCTTTCTCTGCTAAACCGTTTGTTGGGTGTAGTTTTCAGCGTGCTGAAAACCCTGCTGATTGTTGGTGTACTGTTGTTGTTTATGGACAGGCTTGACAACAGGGTACATTTTGTGCCGGAAAAAACGCGTGAACAGTCGTTGTTTTATAAACCATTAACATCCCTGGCAGGAGCAATATTTCACCAGCTGAAGTTAACCAGCGACAAAGATCATCAGGATCAGCAAATGGTATAACATAGCTTCAAACATTTGTTGAACCTAAATGCTATATTTGCGAAAATTTTTAATACGGATGAATTTCATTGAAGAACTGAAGTGGAGAGGCATGATTCATGACGTGATGCCCGGCACCGAAGAGCAATTGGCCAAAGAAATGACGGCCGGTTATATTGGCTTTGATCCCACTGCCGATTCATTGCACATAGGCAATCTTTTGCCCATTATGTTATTGGTTCATTTTCAGCGTTGTGGCCACAAGCCTGTTGCATTGGTAGGCGGAGCCACAGGCATGATAGGGGATCCTTCGTTCAAAGCCGAAGAACGGAAATTTCTTGACGAGGACACTTTAAAGTATAATCTTTCGTGTCAGCGAAAGCAGCTCGAAAAATTCCTTGATTTCAACTGTGGAGACAATTCAGCGGAGATTGTCAATAATTACGACTGGTTCAGGGATTTTTCCTTCCTGGGTTTTCTCAGGGAAGTAGGGAAGCATATAACCGTAAATTATATGATGTCGAAAGACTCGGTGAAAAAAAGGCTTGAAACAGGAATTTCTTTCACTGAGTTTAGTTATCAGCTTATCCAGGGGTACGATTTTTACCATCTCTACCGCGAGAAAAAATGCAGATTACAGATGGGAGGGTCAGATCAGTGGGGTAACATTGTTACCGGCACCGAATTAATCAGGCGTAAGGATGGAGGGGAGGCGTATGCACTGACCTGCCCGTTGGTTACCAAAGCAGATGGCGGTAAGTTTGGTAAGTCAGAGAAGGGAAATGTTTGGCTCGATCCCGCAAAAACATCTCCCTATGCATTTTACCAGTTTTGGCTGAATACCTCGGATGAGGACGCTGAAAAATACATAAAAATATTCACCTTGCTTTCAAAGGAAGAAATAGCAGGGATTGTAAACGAACATAAGCAGGTCCCCCATCTACGGATATTACAGAAAAAGCTTGCCACAGAAGTAACCCGTATGGTGCATTCAGCCGAAGATGTGAATACGGCTGTTGAAGCTTCTGAAATCCTGTTTGGCAAAGGAACGGCAGAAACACTGAGAAAGCTTGATGAAGCAACTTTTCTCAGCATTTTCGACGGGGTTCCGATTTTCCAGGTCGACAAAAGCCAGCTCGAACAAGGCATTAACAGTGTTGACCTGCTGGCAGAGATAACTGCAGTGTTTCCTTCGAAAGGTGAAGCCAGGCGGATGATCAAAGGCGGAGGAGTGAGTCTTAACAAAGCCAGGATTGAAGATGAAGCACAGTTGATTGGCACCGGAGACTTGCTGAATCACCGGTACCTTTTAATTCAAAAAGGCAAAAAGAACTATTATTTAATAACTTGTAAATAAACCAGTATGGAAAACAAGGCTGAAAAAAGGGCATTTGTAGTGGATGCCTTCGATCTGATCAGGTATATGTGGGAAAAGAAATGGGTATTGATAGCCTTGTCTTCCGTAGCGTTTATTGCTGCTGTAATTGTCTCGTTGCTAATTGAACCGCGCTTTAAGTCGAGTGTAGTGCTTTTCCCCGCGGCTTCAGTGTCGCTTTCCAAAAGTCTTGTGGAAACTTCCACTTTCTCCACCGATCATCGCGATGTACTCTCTTTTGGTGAGGATGAAGAGGCGGAAAGAATGTTACAGATTTTGCATTCCAATCAAATCAAGGATCATATTGTGAAAAGGTTCGATCTGATGAACCATTACGAGATTGACATGTCCAAGCCATACCCTTATACAAAGCTTGAAAACAAGTATAAGTCAAATATTAAATTCAAACGCACGGAATTCATGTCAATTGCCATAAACGTGCTGGATACGGATCCCCAAATGGCGGCGGATATTGCCAACGAAATAGCAGCTTATATCGATTCCACCATTTATAACATGCAGCGCGAACGTGCCATTCAGGCTTTTAAAATTGTGGAAAGGGAATACCTGCATGCATCAGACGAGGTGAAATCGATCAGCGAAGCCCTGCAGAAAACCAATCGTAACCAGGTTGCTTACAGTGAATTATCGCAGAAGCTTGAATCGGAAATTATTCGCCTGGGACAACTCAAGGAAAAATATGT
>CAZUBW010000084.1:0-11814 GCA_964618645.1 uncultured Bacteroidales bacterium
AGAGGCTGTCTAAAAAGTCAATTTATTAGGCGTAGTTGCAAACTACGCCTAGCGCATTGTGCTGAATGTCAAATCTGAACGCTGAGCGTAGTCTCCAGACTACGCTCTTTTTATGACTTTTTAGACAGCCTCAGCGCATTTTGCTGAATGTTAGCTCTGTACGCTAAGCGTAGTCTCCAGACTACGCTTGCCTGGCAGCAGACAGGCTCTTGTTATGACTTTTTACACAGCCTCTTTTCTAGAACAGGTTAAAATGTATCACATTCCCTGTACGCCTTTAACACGCGGGCCTCTCCGTCTTTTCCCTTTTGGCTTTTACCATGTTCCATGCACAATACGCCCTGGTAACCTTTACCGTGTATGTGTTTGAACACGTTCCGGAAGTTGATTTCGCCGCTGGTAGGTTCGTTCCTGCCCGGGTTATCGCCCAGGTGAAAGGCAGCTATTTCGCTCCAGGCAGCATCGATATTGGGGATGATATTCCCTTCGGTGATTTGCTGGTGGTAAATATCATCTACAATTTTGCATACCGGCCGGTTAACGGCACGGCATATCTGATACGCCTGCGGAATGCCTGTAAGGAACAACCCGGGGTGGTCGCGGATGGTATTCAGGGGTTCGAGTACCATAGTCAACCCAGCCGGCTCTAATATATCACAACAAGCCCTGAGGTTGTCCACTACATTGGCTGTCTGATAGTCGCGCGGCAGGCGTTCGTCGTACCTGCCCGGAACAACCAGCGCCCATTTCACACCCGTTCTTTTGGCCACTTCAATGCCTTGTTTCATTTTGCTGATCAGCATTCCGCGTACTTCGGCAGTATTGAGCACGAAAGAAGTTACGGCAAAATCGGCATATAAAACAAAGGGACCGAGTTCCATATTCAACCTGTGAATTTGAGCGGCAATCCTTTCCTGCTCAGCAGCGGGCCTGCCCATAAGTCCATTGTCGAACACAGCTCTGAAGCCCTGGTCGTGGCAAAACGAAATATTATCAACCGGATCACTGCCGGCATGTTCACGGAACATGTCCATGCCCGGTGCATACTTAAGTTGGAAGGGTGTTTCAGCTGCAGGTACTGGCTTGTTGCGGGATGGTGCAGCAGCTGCAAAGACTGCCGGAGCAACTGTCATTGCTATACCGGCGCCTGCAGCTTTTCTGATAAAATCACGACGTGATGTTTCCATGCGTTATCGTATTAGGTACCGGGAACATAGGCTTCGCCCGGCACAGGAACGGTTTTGGATACGTCAACCGGGCCAAATGCAAATACGGTGGGGCCTAATTTCAAATCTGTATTCATCATCTCGTCCATTGTAACTTCTTTTCCGGTGTAAGCCGAAATGCGGCCCATGATGGCAACCAGCGTTGATGTGGCGGTATTTTCAGCCTCGTTAAAAGGTTTTCCAGTCCGGATGGCAGTTACCAGGTCGATATGTTCCTGGAGGTAAGGGCTTACCTTTACATCTTTCCCTGGCTGTCCGTCTTCAGCCACAGGATATTCATATTTCCAGATTTCGGTTCCTGCTGCGTCGTAAATGGCGTTCCGGCAGTTCGTCCAGCCTTTGGTCCCCTGGATGCGCTCGGAAACATCGTTTGCGCAACCGTTTATCTGCCGGCACATGCTGTGCATGTGCATACCATTTTCAAAAACAAAGTCGATACTGAAATTATCGTACTGATCGCCGGTAACCCTGCGTTGCCGTGAACCAAAACCTGTGGCCTTAATTGCGTATTTGCCTGTGAACCAGTGAATAACATCGAGATTATGAACATGTTGCTCAACAATATGGTCGCCCGATAGCCAGCACCAGTTTACCCAGTCGCGGATCATAAATTCCATTTCCGACCATTTTGGATCGCGGTCGCGGTGCCAGAGTTTACCCTGGTTCCAGTAACAATTGGCGGCAACAATTTCGCCGATCATGTCCTCGGCAATGTTCTTGTAGGTAGCTACATAATCGCGCTGATGGCGGCGTTGTGTGCCGGTAACAACCGATAGCCCAAGTCCCTGTGCTTTACGCGCTGTGGCAATTACCGAACGGGCGCCAACAGGGTCAACGCAAACAGGTTTTTCCAGGAATACATGTTTCCGTGCATCCACGGCAGCGGCAAAATGTTCGGGCCTGAAGAACGGGGGTGTGGCACAAATCACAACATCCACGCCCGAGTCGATCACCTTTTGAAAGGCATCAAAGCCCACAAAACAATTCTCATCTGCCACTTCGGCGTTTTTTTGCTTTTTAAGCTCTTCGCGACAGGCATCTATTTTGTCCTGCAAAACATCACCCAATGCCGTGATTTTGAGATTTGGTCCCGCGCTCAGAAAGTCGATAGCCGCACCGGTACCCCTGCCGCCACAGCCGATTAGTCCTGCTTTCAGCTCCGGTCCGTCAGGAGCCTGATCGAGGAAAGTCATAACTTCAACTGCCGGTTTTTTACTTTTTTCCGACGAGCATCCGGTAAGGAGCGTTGGAAAAGCTATGCCGCTGATACCGGCTACAGCTGTGGTGCCTAGGAAATTGCGCCGCGAAATTCCTGTTTTCATGAATATTGGTTTTAAATTGAAAAATATGTGTTGTAGTTTCTAATCTTCATGCCGACAATTGGATGGTTACTTTCTTCCGGTTTGCTGGTTGTATTCACAAACCACTCTGAATCCTACAAAAAAGCAATCGGAATACCACCATATGCTTTTGGGAATCTGGGGATCGGTGCGCAGCCAGGCTTCGGTGCGGGTATGGTCGCGTGCAGCACTGCGGAGTCTTCCTGCCGGGTCTTTATAGGAACCTCCCCTGATAACATGTTCGGTACCCGATGCAGGGCCATAGGGGTTGTTGGTAATTTCACCTGTGTTTTTGCTATAAGCATCGGGTTGGTACCAGTCGCTGCAAAATTCGGCCACATTACCCGACATG
The DNA here is from genome assembly GCA_964618645.1 of uncultured Bacteroidales bacterium. Classification (GTDB taxonomy): domain Bacteria; phylum Bacteroidota; class Bacteroidia; order Bacteroidales; family UBA10428; genus UBA5072. The sequence continues at coordinate 2,919 of CAZUBW010000084.1, forward strand.
TTTCGCAGTCCAAAAGCGTTGGGGGCAACTTCCCCGGGCTCAGCGGTTCTGGCACGGCTGTTCATTTCGTATATGGCATAGGTGTTAATCACTGTTGTGTCGTTACGGGATATTTTTGCTTTGAAACCGGTTTGTTCATAGGCCTTAGGGTTTCCGCCGAAAAAGTAGGGAGTGGAAGTACCCGCCCGGCAGGCGTATTCCCATTCAGCTTCGGTAGGCAGGCGATAGGTTTTACCGGTTACCTGCGACAGCCATTTGCAATAGGTTTCGGCGGCATGATAACTGATTGAAATGGCCGGCCTTATTCCCTTTCCCCATCCCTGGTCGGGTTGTCCGTAAGGCGGTGTGGCACCCGAAATGGCATCGGTTTGGCTTTGTGCGGCGCGGCCGCCTTCGGTATCAGTTGAACGTCCTTCACCCGATGTCTGGGCATAAAAGGCAAGGTATTCGTCCCACGTAACTTCAATTTCGCCCATAAAAAACGAATCGACCTTCACCTTGTGCACCGGTCCCTCGTCATTGCCGCGCAATGGTTCGTTTTCGGGCGAACCCATGCTGAAAACACCTCCCGGAATGGCCATCATATTAAAAGCCACTGTGGATTGCGGTATCTGTTCCGTGAAATGACCAAAACCGCTTACGATGGCCGGGAGTGTGTACTTTTCGCGATCGGTGGCTGAAACATTCCCAAAACCTGTGTTACCACCATGCACGTAGCCGGCAATGTGATGGCCTGCATTCAGGTGGCAATTGATGCAATGCAGATCGGGCTGAGCGCTTTTATTGCTGGTATAGTATAAATGAGCTTCGGATCCCTCACTGGTAAGCTCAGGCGGAAAAAGGTTCTGATGGCAGGCAATGCACGACGATTCAAATACATGTTTACGGGCATGCTCGAGCTGACTTTTGGCTTCCCAGTTAAAGGAAGCCGAATCCTTTGTCCACTTGCTCCAAACATCGCGGGCGCCGGTTTTGACTTTCTCAACCAGGTAACCCTGCCCGTGCGGGGGAATGTGACAGTCGACACAATTGGTATGGGTCCCCGACCGGGTAATATAATGCACCGATTGCTTCCACGAAGCTGTGGCCTGGGGGTGTATGGAATGACACGATGCGCAGTAATCGTTGGAAGATGTGCGGTGTACCATTACCGAGCCCGATGCAAATATCAGGAAACCAAGCAGGATTCCAGGAAGTAACCAAATCCATTTTTTTCTCATATCTTCTGCTATGCGACGTTGAAGATAGGAAAAAAATGGAATAAGGCTTTATAATTTCACACTTTCGGCAGCGAGGTTACGATCGACTTTCTTAATAAGTCCCTGCAAAACAGTGCCCGGACCGACTTCGAAAAACTGAAGCGCACCATCGGCTACCATGTTCTTAACCGTCTGTGTCCACCTTACGGGGGCGGTAAGCTGTGTTTTCAGGTTTTCCCTGATTATTGCCGGATCAGTTGATGGTTTGGCGGTAACGTTCTGGTAAACCGGGCAGATAGGTTTGCTGAACGGAGCATTGTCAATGGCTTTACCCAGTTCAACCCTGGCGGGTTCCATTAACGGCGAATGAAAAGCGCCACCAACAGCGAGTTTTATAGCTCTTTTGGCGCCTGCAGCGGTGAGTTTTTCGATGGCTTTGTCAATGCCTTCGATTGAGCCCGATATGACAATCTGGCCCGGACTGTTGTAATTGGCAGGAACAACTATGGCATCAATTTCACTACATGCTTTTTCAACCATTTCATCGTCGAGGCCCAGTATGGCGGCCATGGTTGAAGGCTGCATTTCGCAGGCTTTTTGCATGGCCATGGCGCGTTGTGAAACAAGTCTCAGGCCGTCTTCGAAGGACAACGCTCCTGCAGCCACCAGCGCCGAAAATTCACCCAGGGAGTGACCGGCGGCCATGTCGGGTTTAAAATCGTTTCCAAGCATGGCGGCCAGTATAACCGAGTGCAGAAATATGGCTGGTTGGGTTACTTTGGTTTGCTTCAGATCTTCATCGGTTCCCGAAAACATCAGGTCGGTAATCCTGAAACCAAGCACTTCGTTGGCTTTTTCAAACATTTCGTTGGCCTGGTGAAAACGTTCGTACAGGTCTTTGCCCATACCTGTGAACTGGGCTCCCTGTCCTGGAAATACATAAGCTTTCATCTGTATATTATTGGTTTGCAATGATTAAAACAAGCTGTTTGGCAAAAATAGTCACTCTCTCCCATAATTCAAAACCGGTTTGAGGCCATCATCAGCAATGAACAGTCGCGTACCACCTTTATGTTATAACTTTCAAGCATTTCTTCGAATTCAGGACTTTCGGTGCCGGGATTAAAAACAACCCTTCTGGGCCGCAACGACAACACATAATCGAATATTTCGGACTGGTGGGACGGGCTGAGGTAAATGAGCACGGTATGTACATTATTTAGTGGAGGCTGTCCGGTGATAATGGGGATATCCCCGATCATACCCTTGCGTTTGCCAATGGCCGCCACTTCGAAATGATTACTGATCAAACGCCGTACGGCTTTATTCGAATACCTGTCGGGATCCGGGCTGGCACCCAATACAACCATCAACCCCATTATGCTTTATTTATTAAAGCAACCGCATATGCGGCCACTCCCTTTTCTTCGCCAACGAACCCCAGCTTTTCGGTTGTGGTAGCCTTTACCGAAACATTGGCCGGATCGGTTTCCATGGCCCGGGCCAGCCGGTTGATCATTTCGGGCACATAGTCCTTTATTTTGGGCCGCTGCAGGCATAGGGTCGAATCGATATTACCAATAACGTACCCGTTTTTTTTCAGCAGGTCGATGGTGCGCCGGAGCAATATAAGACTGCTTATATTTTTGAATTCGCCAGCGTTATCGGGGAAATGATAACCGATATCGCGCAGGTTTGCTGCTCCCAGTAATGCATCACAAATGGCATGAATAAGTACATCACCGTCTGAATGGGCTACAAGGCCTGTTGTATGTGGAATTTCAACTCCCCCGATCACCATTTTACGGCCTTCGGCAAGTTGATGAACGTCGTATCCAAAACCAATTCTTACCGACATATTGCAGGTTATCTATCTTCGTCTGTTTCCTTCGGGGAAATTCATCCCAAGTGTAAAGCGCATGGTATTGGCAAGTGGATTGCTCTTTCCCGAGGTGGAGATCAGGTAGGAAAAATCGAGAAAAAATACGTTGAATCGCAAGCCTATGCCGGCTGTTAGAAACTTCCGGTTGCCCTTGGTCTCACTTTCATGAAAATAGCCCAGCCGCATGGCAAACTGATCGTGATACCAGTATTCAACTCCGGCTGAGATCATAAACTCCTTCATTTCTTCTTCGAATCCGCCCGGTGCATCGTAAAACGATTGTATCCAGCTAAGCGGGAGCGAATTCGGTGTTTTTTTCCCGAAAAGCACGGTGTCGCCATTGGAAGATAGCACTGGTGGGGTTGGTACGAGCAACTTATTGAGGTCAACGGCCAGTGAAAAGGAGTTGTATTCATCAATGTTAAGGGTATACCTGGCGCCGAGCCGGAAATTAGCCGGTATAAACTGCTTGTCCGATCCTTCGGTATAGGATATTTTGGTACCCAGGTTGGAAAAATTGAGTCCCCATGCAAATTCGCTGTCCATTCCGCCCAATTCAAGGGGGTGCTGGTAGTACAGGCCCAGATCTGCTGCAAAGGAGTAACCCGCATTGTATTGCTGACCATCAACAGTACCACCACCGGTAATATCACTGCGAATAAAGCGTAAAACAAGAGCCGTGGACCAATATTCGGAGAGTAACCTCGAATAGCCCAGGTCAATGGCAAATTCATTGGGGGTATAGTCACCCATTTCCACGCCCACCATATCCCTGAAAATTATCTCACCCATGGAGAAGTATTTGAGGGATCCGCTTACCGTTTGTTTATCGTCGAACCGGTAGAAACCCGACAGGTAGGCCAGGTTAATGTCGTTAACCAGGTTCCTCAGCCAGGGGGTATAGGCTAAGGATATTCCGGCTTTGTCTCTGGCGAAAGCATATTTGGCAGCATTCCAGTGTTGTGAATTCACGTCGGGAGAGGTGGCCACGCCGAGGTCGCCCATGGCCCCGGCACGCGAATCGGGCGATATGGTGGTGAAAGGTACGGTGGTTTGAATGGAATTTAATTCACTGCCCAGCAGATCTTTGGTAATTTGTCCTGACCCCTGCGCTGCAATGCCCGCAACTACGCCTGTCAATATTCCGAAAACTACCGTTAATCGTCTTAATATCATTATTTTAAAAATTATTAGTGGCACAAAGTTATAACAAATATTATATTTCTACATATTAACCCATATTGCCTGGTATTATTGCCTGATCACGACAAGTTTTTGATGGCTGTGCGTTCTCCGGCCTTCAGCGTCGGTGATTGTCACACGGTAGGGATATATTCCCTGCCTGAGTTTATTGCCATACTGGTCGTTCAGCGGCCATTCGGGCAGTGTGGTATTGAATCCTTCGGCAATGATGTTTTCGCTGAATGAGGCTACAAGTTTCCCTGCCATGTCAAAAATAAATACTTCAACGGTAAGCGCTTCGCCGGCTTTGTTATGTTCAAAGGTAAAGCGGGTGAATTCAGAGGCCGGATTGGGATAATTGCCCATGTTGGCAATGATGATGCTGTTATCACCCACCACCCTGAAGCGGAGCGTTGCTACGGAAGAATTATTGTATACGTCCCAGACTTTTACCTCCAGATCGTGCCAGCCTTCGCTGAGGTTTGCCATGGGATACCTGAGTATGCCCGATGTAAAATCGTTCAGGTTCGACTCGAAATAGTCATTCAGCACAATCGGGTTGGTGGTGTTATTGTCGAGAATACCGGTGATATCGTGTCCGATGCCGTTTCCGACCGTGTTAATGCCGCTTTCGTCAGCTATTTCGGCATAAATCAACGGATTTGGGCTGGCAATCCCCGAATGGGTGAATTCGTTGTCATTCAGGTACAGGTTAATTTCAGGGCCCCGGGTGTCGTTCACTGGGGTTGAACTGGTACCGCCAACCACAATGTCATTGAAGTATCCGTTTGCATCGGCATTACCACTCCCGGCATAGTAAATAATCTTCCCGTTTCCGTAACTATAGGTAATGTCTTTGGGTACCTTAAACTCAAACGAGAACCGGCCATTTGAAATACTGGCTTTGCCTTTATATATAAGGTCTTCGCGTACGTCAAACTGCATGGGTGTTGATTTGTCATCGTTTGCCAGCGTGGTAATGATTTTTTCCTTGTCATATACCGAAGGATTGAGGATACCGTTGAAATCATTCAAAATTTCATTGTTATAGTTTTCAACGTGCCCCGATATCCTGACCCGTGAGAATGCCTTGAGCGTATCGAAGGGTTCATATACCGATACCTGGTTAATGGAATCGGTAACTATGGTATGCCCGGGTATGGCCAGTTTGAGGGCAGGGTCGCCCAACAGAATAAAGTTTAGTTTATTGCGGTTGGTTCCCATCAGGTTTTTCGACTGTTTTACCGCATCGCCCAGCCGGGGATATGCGCCACCTGCCTGCCGGGCAAAGAGTATTTGCAGAAACCTGGTGTTCAGGTTGTAATTGTCGGTGGAATACACAATGCGTGTGGTGGTGAACAGGGCAATGCTGCCCCCGTTGGGGTTTACCAGTGAACTCTCCCCGGCAGATGTACTTTCCACAATATTTCCGTCGTTGTCGCGTGCCAGATCATCAAAACGGCTGAATTCACAGGTTGCGGTTACAAAAAGCGGAAGGCGGTCGCTGTTGGTCAGACTTTCCAGTTCGTAATTCATCAGGATCTGTTCATCGGCCAGGCCAATTTCGCCGCCATGGCCTATATAGTTGAAGACAAGGAGTCCTTTCCCGATATTCTCGAGAATGGCCCTGTTGGCATCGGGGTAACGTGTACCCGTAGAGCCTGCCTCCTGTTTATAGGCATCAATCAATACCTTTTTTACGGCAAATTGCGGATGGGCCGATTCCATCCAGTTGGCCAGTACGTTTGACTGGTTCATATAAATATTACCGTCTTCATCATCCGCAACAAACAGGATATTATTCCGCCAGTCGTCGCGGTTTGATGCCGTACTGTAATTACGTATCTTACGATACATCGACAAAGCTTCGTCGTAGCTTTTAACCGGCAGTCGTCCCACACCCAGTTCCAGGGTAAAACTACCCATGTTTTCGGCGCCACCCTCGCCATCTTCCATATAGCCGAAGAAATCGTCGGAAACATAGGATGCACTGGCATCGAGTGAGTTAAGCGACTGGTAAGTAAGTATATAATTGGCGTTGCCACTTGCCTTTGACAGGTTGTTATGCGAACCGTCGCCAACCAGCATCAGGTATTTCAAACGATTTTCGTCGCCGGTGGATTTGTTGTACAACAGCCTGGCGTAATCGCGAATGGCGCTTACATCAGGAGCCCCGGAGGAGAACTCGTTGTAAACCTGTTCGGTTGTAGCGACAACAACACTCAGGCTATCGCGCGAACGGTGAAATGCTGCAATACTGTCGGCTATTTCACGAAAAAGAGGATGGCTGACAATTAACATGTCGCTGGCGGGCTGACCGTGCAGGTTTTGATTGGCCACAATACCGATTTCGTCGTGTGGCGCTATATCGGGTGCGGGAAACGAAGCCTGGGGATTAACAGCCACGTATTCTTTGGGGGTACTATGGGTACTGTCGGTGAAGGTTAATACGCTGCCCTGCAGTTGTGCCGGAATCCGCTGAATATTGAATGGATCTGTAATATCCCAAATTTCGGTTTGCGATGTAGCGCCGGAAACCGAGTAGCTGGCAATGACAGTGTTACCGGTGTGTGTCAGGTCTCTGAAAAACAGCATGTTACCAGTCAATTCGAGTTTACGGCGGGCGTTTACAATAATATAATCAACATAGCCTTCGTCGGTACTGGTGGTTTTATTAAAACCGACTTGAATGGTAACCTGGTCATCCGTGGCGGAGTAAGTGAAAAGACCCGATTTCTGCTGCGCAAATACGCTGGTTTTGGCATCGAGGTTAACCCCTGTGGGAAAATATATGTTCCCAATGGCACTGTTGTTGGCATTAACCTGGAAGGTTTTGGGATTAGCCGAGCGGCAAACGACGTTTACCTTTGCCTTAACCGGTGAACCGGTTTCCAGGTTGGCGAAAGTGAAGGTGGTGTCAATAGCGCTGTATTCGATTTTCTCACCAAACCATTGTCGCCCCGACTCGAGCAGGTTATACAATTCCTTTTCGTGATAGTGGTAGTCGTCAAAAGCATTAACCTGAACAGTAGGATTGCCGGTAAGCGCCGGCCTTTCTGTAATTTGTCTGCCTACGCCGGCCGCATCGGTTACAAAATAATAAGCGCCATTGCTGTAAAGGTGAAGCTGGTGTTCGAACATTCCTGACACAGGGTTATATGACCAGGTGACCGGTCCCATGCCGTAAAACAGCAGGTAGTCGCCCTGGCCGAAAGCTCCGTCGGCTCCTTTATATATATATAGTGTATTTTCAATCAGGTCGTCGTTTCGCGGAATGCCGTTGACTAACGGTAACATGGCGCCCCCATTGCCATAAACCCTGACATTAGCGGGGTTGGTGAATCCCATTTCCAGGATGTCTTCGTAAGTAAGTTTGTAAATGCCGCTCCGGTTAATTTTCATTTTAAACCACCTGCCGCTGGCCAGCACGGATGTGGCAGCAGCATCGCTGGTGTTTTTAAGGACTGCCTGTGCTTCCGAAAAGGCAGGTGTGAGCAGGGCAGTGACGATTAACAGCCAGCGCAGGCGCATAATGGGTGAAATGATGTTGCTGTATACCAAAATATTCAACACAACAGAAAATAAACCAAATTTATAAAACGTTTCAAAAATACAATTATTATCACTGGAACAGGTAAACAACAAAAGTTTATTATAGTTTTACAACCGCTAACTTTTAACAATTGACGGGTATCAGGAAAGCTTTTATCATTTTAGCCGGAATGGCCTGCTGCTTTTTTTCGCAGGCACAGGATTATCATTTCTCGGGTTTTATGCCGAATATGGTTTACGTGAATCCTGCAGTGGTTTCGCTGTCTGAGGCTGGTGAAGCAGGACTTACATACCGCAATCAATGGCCGGGCATACCTGCCACCTTTGTTACCTATGGAGCTGAAGTGGTTGTTCCGGTGAAATCGCTGAGCAGTGGCATTGGGGTGAGTTTGCTTAACCATTCGCAGGGCGGGGGTGTTTTTAACCACACCACGGCAACGTTACATTATGGTTATCGCTTTATGTTGAATAACAACTGGCAGGTGGGCGCGGGATTAAGCGCCGCCTGGGTGATGAAACAGTTTGATGCGGATGCCCTGGTTTTTCCTGCCGATGTGCTGAACGATCTCGGATATGGTTATGGTGCAGTAACATATGGCAATTACAGCCGACATTACCCCGATTTTTCCGTTGGAATGGTGGCCCGTAATAAAGATGTACTTTCTTTTGGGATTTCCGTCAGTCATGTTACCCGCCCTGTTGACACCCCCGGATCTATCGGAGGTCGCTTGCCGGTAAAGTACACCGGTTTTGTCAGTGCAAGGGTAGGCGGAGGCAGAAACGGCACGGGCTTTTCTGCCGAACCCGGCCTGTTTTTTTCAAAACAGCACAGTCACAATGAACTGATATGGGGTTCGGGGTTTAACCTTGTTCCGCAGGTAATGCTGGGGGCCTGGCTTCGTCAGAATCTTGCTTTTAATATGGATGCCGCCATTATTACGGCCGGAATTTCATGGAAAAAATACAATATCTGGTATGCTTACGACGTTAATTTGAAAAAAATTCGCTTTTTGTCAACAAAAATGGCATCACATGAAGTAACCTTTTTATATCGCTTTGAGTATAACGATAAGCATAAGAT
>CAZUBW010000084.1:11914-17021 GCA_964618645.1 uncultured Bacteroidales bacterium
CCGGGTCTGGTGCTGATCGAAGGTGGTACTTTTTCGATGGGACGTGTTGAACAGGATGTTACCTACGATTGGAACAATGCCCCCCGCAGGGTAACGGTTAGTTCGTTCTATATGGACCAATCAGAAGTCCGGAATGTGGATTACCGTGAATACCTTCACTGGATCAGCAGGGTATTTATCGATTATCCGCTGGTTTATAAAAAAGCATTGCCCGACACCCTGGTATGGAGAAGGCCGATGGCATACAATGAGCCTTATGTACAGTATTATTTCAGACATCCTTCGTACAACGACTATCCTGTAGTGGGTGTAAGCTGGGTACAGGCAAGCGATTATTGTGCATGGCGTACCGACAGGGTTAACGAAGGCATCCTGATCCGCGAGGGCATTCTGAAACCCGATCCGAATCAGCTCGAAAAAGAAAATTTCAATACCGAGGCTTACCTGGCTGGTCAGTACGAAGGACTCGTTAATCAGAACCTCAGGAGCATGGATCCTAACCAGGAATTCAGAAGGGTAAAAATTGAAGACGGCATGCTGCTTCCCAAGTACAGGCTCCCAACCGAAGCCGAATGGGAATATGCTGCCCTTTCACTCATAGGCAATACTTACGAAGAGCGCGTGTATGAGCGCCGTATTTACCCCTGGGACGGCCATAATGTCCGCAACGATGCCAAGTCAGTTCGTGGCGACATGCGCGCTAACTTTGTCCGTGGTCGTGGTGATATGATGGGTACTGCCGGTACACTTAACGACAATGCCAGCATTCCGGGTCCTGTTGAATCGTTCTGGCCCAATGATTATGGTTTGTATTGCATGGCCGGCAATGTCAACGAATGGGTACTGGATGTTTACCGCCCCATGAGTTCCTACGATGTTGATGAGTTCAATCCTTTCCGTGGCAATGTTTTCCAGACACTGGAAACCGACGAGGAAGGCAATGTTGCCGAAAAGGACAGCCTCGGCAGGTTGCGTTACCGCGATGTTACCGAAGAAGAAGCCATCAACCGCTGGAATTACAAGAAAGCTTATTATAAGAATTATAAGGATGGCGATTACGAGTCGAGCGTTATTGAAGGTACCGAGTGGACAGCAGATATGCGCACACAGGCTTCCAATTCCGATCGTATGTACTCACAAACTCCGGGTTATGAAACTTCGCTGATTACCGACAAGTCAAGGGTATACAAAGGAGGTTCGTGGCGCGACCGTGCTTATTGGCTGAGCCCCGGCACCCGCAGGTATCTCGATGAAGAACAGTCACGTGACGACCTGGGCTTCCGCTGTGCCATGGTACGCGTAGGCAGTCCCGCCGGCGTTGGTAGATCAAAGAGAAAATAAAAAGCAGTTAACGTAGTAATATATAAGAGGCTGCAAAAAAGTTAAACTAGGCGTAGTTATAAACTACGCCTAGCGCATTAAAATGAATATCACTTCTGATTGCTGAGCGTAGTCTCCAGACTACGCTCATTTTTTGACTTTTTGTACAGCCTCTTTTGATTATTTTTACCAAAAAGCCATATGGAAATCAGTGCGCTACATCAATTATACCTTAAAAGCCGCGTTGTTTCAACCGATTCGCGTAACATCGCACCGCGAAGCATTTTCTTTGCCCTTAAAGGCGACCAGTTTAATGGTAATCGCTTTGCCCTGGAAGCTATTGAAAAAGGTGCAATGGCTGCGGTTGTGGATGAAGACCCCGGGGTACAAGATGAACGGATCATAATGGTCGACAACGTGTTGTTGGCATTGCAGGAGTTGGCTGCCTTTCACCGGATGCAAACCGGCGTGAAGGTGCTGGCCATAACTGGTTCAAACGGAAAAACCACCACCAAGGAATTGTGTAAATCGGTACTTTCAGCCAAGTACATTGTGCATGCCACCGAGGGAAACCTCAACAATCATATTGGTGTTCCACTGACCCTGCTGGCCATGCCAGCGGATACCAATCTGGCCATTGTTGAAATGGGCGCCAATCACCCGGGCGAAATTGCCATGCTATGCCGGATTGCCTTGCCCGATTACGGGTTGATTACCAACATTGGCAAAGCACATCTCGAAGGATTTGGTGGCATTGAAGGTGTGGCAAAGGCAAAGGGTGAGTTGTTTCAATACCTGGTTCAACAGGGTAAAACCATTTTTCTGAATGCCGGCAATCCTTATCTGGGCTCTCTTGTACCTGCAGCATACCAAAGGTTAGTACGTTATAACGGTCCCGGTGGTATGACGGCTGAAAACCTCAGTTGTAATCCGTTGCTCCAGTTAACCGTGGCATCCGGTACCGATAGGATGAATATTTCTACCAACCTGGTAGGTTGCTACAACGCCGAGAATATTCTGGCCGCGTGTGCTGTGGGTGTTCATATGGGGATTTCACCCAGTGATATTGGCCTGGCCATTCATTCATATCAACCTAAAAACAACCGTTCGCAACTGATTAACACCGGTAAAAACAAGGTTTTTATGGATGCCTACAATGCCAATCCATCGAGTATGGCAGCTGCCATCAACGAATTTTTGCTATCGGGGGAGGAGAATAAACTGTTTATACTGGGCGAAATGCGCGAAGTGGGTGAGGCCTCGGAAAAGGAACACCTGAACATCATCAATTTGCTGACGGAAAATGGTGTAAGCGGGGTGATATGCGTAGGCAAGGCATTTGAAAAACCCGCAACAGATGCCGGTTACCACCATGCCGAAGGAATTGACCAGCTGTCAGCTATCCTTCGGCAAGCGCAGTACACCGATCATTATATACTGGTGAAAGGATCGCGCAGCAACCAGCTTGAAAAAATCATAGGGCTGCTGTAGTCACTAACGTTCAAACATGAAAGGATAGCGGTAATTAACCGGGGGAACAAAAGTTTCCTTCACCGAACGAGGCGAAAGCCATCGAATAAGATTCAGCACCGATCCGGCTTTATCATTGGTTCCCGATCCACGACTACCGCCAAAGGGTTGTTGTCCGACAACTGCACCTGTGGGTTTGTCGTTTATGTAAAAGTTACCGGCAGCATTTACCAGTTTTCGCGAAGCCAGTTCAATGGCTTTACGCTCACGTGCAAAGATTGAGCCGGTTAGCGCGTAAATAGAGGTGTTGTCACATATTTCCAGCGTTTCAGTGAACTTAGCCGCCGGGTAAACATGCAGGGAAAGTATGGGGCCGAAAAATTCCTCCTGCATGGCAAAGTAATACGGATCATCCGAAAGTACTACCGTTGGTTCAATAAAGTATCCTGTTTTTTTATAGGTTTTACCACCGGCAATAATGGATGCCTTTTTTTCGTGCTTTATATGTTCAATCACTTTCCTGAGCCGTTCAAAGGAACCTTCGTCGATAACGGCATTGATAAAGTTGGAAAAGTCTTCGGGGCCGCCCATGGTAAACGACGCCAGGTCACTCATTAACATATCCTTTATTTCGGGCCATTTGTTGTCGGGCACATATACCCGCGAAACAGCCGAGCATTTTTGTCCCTGGTACTCAAAAGCTCCGCGTGAGATGGCTGTTACCACCTGCCGCATGTCGGCCGACTCGTGTACAATGACAAAGTCTTTACCCCCGGTTTCGCCAACTACGCGAGGATAGGTTTTGTATTTATAGATATTGTTGCCAATGGTCTTCCATATTTCCTGGAAAACCTCGGTGGAGCCTGTATAATGCAAGCCGGCAAAATGCGGATGCGAAAGGATAACCTTGCTGACCACAGGTCCCGGGGCAAATACCATATTGATCACGCCGTCGGGTAACCCGGCTTCGCGCAACACCTCCATAATCACCTGTGCCGAGTATACCTGTGCTTTTGAAGGCTTCCACACTACCACGTTGCCCATGATGGCAGGTGCCGTAGGCAGGTTACCGGCAATGGAGGTGAAATTGAAAGGGGTAAGGGCAAAAATAAAACCTTCGAGCGGTCGCCATTCCAGGCGGTTCCATACACCCGGGGGCGAGTAGGGCTGGAATTTATAAAGGTCAGTCATGAATTTCACGTTGAACCGCAGGAAGTCGGTAAGTTCGCAGGCGGCATCAATTTCGGCCTGGAAAATATTCTTGCTTTGGCCAAGCATGGTGGCAGCATTCATCCGGAGCCGGTAAGGTCCCGATAACAGATCAGCTGCTTTCAGAAATATGGCTGCGCGCTGCTCCCAAGGAAAGGCCGCCCAGGAATTCCTTGCTTTAAGTGCGGCATCAATGGCCAGTTTTACTTCCTTTTCCCCTCCCTGGTGATAATGTCCAAGCAGGTGCTGGTGGTCGTGCGGGGGATGTATGTCAATGGTATTACCGGTTCGTACTTCTTTCCCGCCAATAAACATGGGAATTTCAACAGGGTTTTCACGGTAATTAAGTATCAGTTTCCTGAGCTCATCACGCTCGCGGGTACCCGGGGCATAGCTGAGCACTGGCTCATTCTGGGGATCAGGTACATTAAAAAATCCGGTGGCTAACATGGCAGTCTCCTTTCTTTTTCTGTAAATATAGGGTAAGCCCATTCAAAAAAGTATGACAATTATTATTCGTTCGATCGCCGATTGGGTGATATTTCTCAGGTGTTAGAGCCAAGAGTCAAGAACCAAGAGCCAAGATAGCAGCCTTTACCTAATAGCTAACCCTCCTTCGCTAAACCTGCCGGCAGGCAAAGCGGCTAATAGCATAAATTCTGTTGATAAATTGCCGTTTCAATTCAAAAAGTTATGCGGTAGCCCGATATATTGAGTGAACATATTCGTAATTTTGCACTAATTCACCACGGATATGAAAGGGGTTACTTACCTGAAAGCTTTATACGAGAAGGGTAAACTGGTATGGGAGAATTCGCAACATACACCCATTGGCAGGGCGTTGCGGAATAAATACGTGGTTACTGCCCTGGTTTTTCTTTTCTGGTTGTTGCTTTTCGACCAGAATAACCTCACCGAGCGACGAAAGAGTACACGCGAATATCACCAGCTACTCGAGGAAAGGGAATATTACCTGGAAAAAATTGAAGAGGACCGCAAGCGCATCGAAGAACTTAAAACGAATACCGATAACCTCGAAAAATTTGCCCGTGAGCAATACCTGATGAAAAAGGATAACGAGGATATTTTTATTATTGTGGAGGAGTGA
>CAZUBW010000085.1:0-16797 GCA_964618645.1 uncultured Bacteroidales bacterium
TCGAACCCGCGACCTCCGGCGTGACAGGCCGGCATTCTAACCAGCTGAACTACATCACCAAATTTTTGAAGCGCCACAAAAGTAACGCTATTTTTTAAACCAACCAAATGAATTCGAAAAAATACACTGTACTTTCAAAAAAAACATGACATGTATTTTCCCAAAGGTGCAGAGGTGACCTGCAAAAACATCACTCATACTTCAAAGCATCTATTGGATTACGACTGGCCGCCTTCCAGCTTTGCCAGCATACTGTTGCCAGTGCAATAATAAACGCAATAGCCCCTGCCAGGGCAAAAATCCACCAGGCTATCGATGTCTGGTAAGCATAGTTCTCAAGCCATTTGTGAACAAGATAATACGAAACAGGCACAGCAATCACAAAAGATACCATAACCCACCGGGTGAAATAGCGGCTGAAAAGCAACAGGATGTTCAGGTTGCTGGCGCCGTTAACTTTTCTGATGCCAATCTCTTTGGTACGTTGTGTCATCATAAAGGATGACAATCCCAAAAGGCCAAGACACGAAATGAGGATGGCCAGAAATGCGAAAACATTGAAAATTTTTCCCTGGCGTTCTTCATTGGCGTATAGCTCGTCAAATGCTTCATCCAGAAAGTGATATTCAAAGGGAAAACTACCATTCATTTCATTGTGAACCTTTTCGATATGTTTAATGGTTTTTTGCATGTTTTGCGACGAAATTTTGCAAAAAGCCCACGTATAATTATTCCCCCAGCAGGTTATTACCAATGGTTCTATTTTGCTGTATAAAGGTTTGAAATTGAAATCCTCGGTTACCCCAATAATTTTTCGCTTACTTCCCCACATTTCAAGCTCTTCTCCTATGATTGGCTTTAGTCCGATGATGTCGGCAAATGTTTTATTGATAACAATATGATTGGTATCATAATAATTATTCTCCCTGTAAAACTCACCCTCAATGATCGCTATGTCAAATAACCTCGCGTAATCAAAGTCGCCCTGAGTGCTGGATACCAGGGGATCAACCTCAGGAGATTTATCTCTCCATTTGTATCCGCCACCATTTGAGTAAATGGTTGTGGGTAAATGTGTCGCAAAACAAACTTCTTTCACGTCTGCATCGTTAAGCAAAGTTGATTTGAATACTTCATATGTTTTTTTCAACTCCCCCCTCAAAGGTATGTACATGATGTTTTCTTTCTGAAGGCCAACATCCTGGTTTCGCAGGTAGTTTTGTTGCTTCTTGATGGTAATGGTGTTAATTATCAGAACGATGGCTAATCCAAACTGCAGAATAACCAGCATTTCCCTCAGCAACGAGCGGTGCTGCGATGGTCCTGATTTTTTGAGTACTTCCGTAGGCCGGAAAGCAGAAAGAAACAATGCCGGGTATGCGCCGGAAAGAAAACCGGTTCCTGCCATAATGGCTAAAAACACCCCTATGAGTTTCAGGTCGAAATAATTGATCTCGAGTTTGGTTTTGAGAAATGAATTATACCAGGGTAGAAACGATTCGGTAAGAATAAGTGCAATAAACATGGAGAAGAAAGTCAATAACAGGGTTTCTCCCAGAAACTGAAAGATCAGTGATCTCCGGCTTGCACCAAAGGACTTTTTAATTCCTATTTCCCGGAATCGTATCGTAGCCATGGCAGTGGACAGATTGGTAAAGTTGATGGCTGCAACAAGGATCAGCAAAGCGGCTATAATGGAAAACAGCTTTACGTTTTTTATCGGACCACCACCCCATATCGAGTATAAATGCATATTCTTCAGGGGCTGAAGGAAGAATACAGCCTCTACATCCGGGAAATGTTGTTTCTTATACAATTCTATTGCTTCGTCAACCGTTGGATGGGTATGGCCTGGCAATAACTGCACATAAGTAGTAAGCCAGTTGCTGCCAAGACCTTCAGTATCTGCCCCTAATTCCTTATAAAAATTAAAAGGTATGAGAAAATTATAGGTGATCTCTGTATTCTTTGGCGGGTTCGCAATGATGCCAGTTATGGTGAAAGGAAACTGACCCTCAAGCAAAACCAATTGGCCAACAGGATCTTTATTTCCAAAGAGCTTTGAGGCTTGCTCTTCCGTTATAACCATTGAATGATTATCCAATAGAGCAGTCTTCGGATCACCTTTCAACAAAGGAAAAGAAAACATAGAGAAGAAATCGGGATCGACAAACTGGATATTTTCAATGACCTTGATTTGTTCAACCTGAATAAGGGCCTGTTCCTGGCTATAGCGAGTGGAATGTTTGATGCCTGAAATGTTTTCCTTCAGTAACTTAGAAATTCCCGCAGGGGTAACACTTACATGAAAAACCTCGCCTTCGGTGTAATACTGGTCCTGAATAACACGGTAAATATCGTCGGTATGCTCATGAAAACGGTCGAAACTAACCTGAAAGCTAACCCAAAGATAGATAAGCATAGCGCTTGCCATGCCTATGGAAAGTCCTAAAATATTAAGCAAAGTATATTGCCTGTTCCTGAAAAGAGTCCTGAATCCCAGTTTGAAGTTTATCATTTGCCGATGTTTTTTTTCTTAAATGCAATTGTCATGCCGTTGTAGTTAATGTTCAGTATGCCAATAACATGTGTTAATTGCAGCAGGTGGTCCTCTAAAGTTTTGTTCAAAATCTGAACGCACATTGTCCATTTTATGAACAATGTACTTACATTTATACCAACAAGATTCCGAATAGCTATGGAGAAAAAAAAAGGCAACCTGTTGATTATTGATGACAATGTGCAGATTCTTAATTCGTTGCAACTGTTATTAAAACCTGAATTTAGAGAGATAACCACTTTAAAAAATCCCAATCAGCTGCCTGCTACATTGCAATCAGGCAATTACGACATAATTATGCTTGATATGAATTTCCGGTCAGGCGACAATACCGGCAACGAAGGCTTATTCTGGCTCGATGAAATAATGAAACGCGATCCGCAGGCAGTGGTCATCATGATTACTGCATACGGCGACATAGATCTGGCAGTAAAGGCCATTAAGCGGGGAGCTACAGACTTTATTGCCAAGCCCTGGGATGCCGAAAAGCTTATCGTAACCTTAAAGAATACCCTGGAAATCAAAACCTCGCGGCTTGAAGTTAAAAAATTGCAGGTAAAGCAGAAGCATTTGAATGAAGGCATTGAAAAACAATTCAGGTTATTCCGGGGTACCTCCCAAAGAATGGATGAGATATACAGGACCATTGAGAAAGTTGCACTTACCGATGCCAATGTTCTCATACTTGGGGAGAATGGTACTGGTAAGGAGGTAATAGCAAGGGAAATTCACCGGCGCTCCCCGCGGTCTTCTGAGATTTTTCTGGCCGTGGATATGGGTTCAATTAGTGAAAGTCTTTTTGAGAGTGAAATGTTTGGCCATCTGAAAGGTTCATTCACCGATGCCAGAGAAGACCGTACCGGCAGGTTTGAAGCGGCTTCGGGAGGAACGCTGTTTATGGATGAAATAAGTAACCTGTCGATGCCAGCCCAAAGCAAATTGCTGGGTACCCTCCAAAGTTTTGAAATAACCAGGCTGGGTTCTAACAAACCTGTTAAGGTCGATTTCCGGCTTATTTGCGCCACCAATAAGAATCCTGCAGTGCTGGTCAGGCAGAACCTTTTCAGAGAGGACCTGTTGTTCCGTATCAATACCATACAAATTGAGCTTCCTCCGTTACGCGAAAGAAAGGAAGATATACCAGGTCTGGCAGACTATTTTTTAAAACAGTACGCGGTTAAGTACGAGAAGCCATCCATTAAGATGACCGGAGCCACTTATGATGCCTTGATTAATTATCACTGGGCAGGCAACATACGCGAGTTGAAGCACACCATTGAAAAAGCAATCATCCTATGCGATACCAATTTGCTTAAACCTGATGACCTGGGCCTGAGAGGCAGCGCTGATGATTTTTCATCCAAACAGTTTGTTCAGGATGAAGTCTCCAGTTTATCAGATATGGAAAAGAATGCAATTATCAAGGCATTGGAATTATGCCGGGGTAATGTTACCAAAGCAGCCAAATTGCTTGAAATCTCGCGAACCACATTGTATGCCAAGGTAAAAGACTACGGCATTCCCCTGTAAGTGTTTCGATTACTTTGCTGAGGCCATTATAAAATATAACCAACAAAGATTAATTTGTAGTTATGAACAACAGTCGTTATTCACTGGTAGTTGCCGGCAGGATTGTGCTGATATCCCTGAATTGCTATGCGTTGATCTGGATGATTACACAAACCAGCCGACCTGCAACAAGTCTTTTTCTATTATTTCTTCTCCTGCTTCAGGTCATATGGCTTATCCATTATCACAACCGTGTGAACAGAGACCTGGCGAATTTTCTGATTTTTCTGCAGGAAAATGATACTACGCTGGCATTTTCGAGGCAAAAAATTGAAAAGAACTTCAAGGGACTTACCTATCACCTCGATAGCATTAATCAGAAATTGCAAACAGCCAGGATCGACAGGGAGAGACAGTTTCATTACCTTCAGTCGGTTGTCAGGCAAATAGATACCGGCATCATCGCGTACGACGACGCCGGCAAAGTTGAAATTTTTAACCAGGCAGCACGTGAATTACTGGGCATACATGCATTGAACCATGTGCATTCACTTATTGAGCTGTGTCCTGAACTTGCCGGAATATTGGTTTCCGGCGAAATGCAGTTCTCTTCGCCGGTAAAAATAAGGGTGGGTGGGTCTGAAAGGGTACTTACCATCAAGTCCGGATCGATACTATTTGATAACCGGGTGGTCAAACTAATTAGTTTTCAGAACATCAGACCCGAACTTGAGGCTGGTGAACTCGATGCCTGGCGTAAACTTATCAGAATTCAGCGGCATGAGATCATCAACTCGGTCACCCCCATAACTACGCTTACCACTGCCATAAAAAGGTGTTTTATGAATGGTTTTACCCGTAAGCGTCCGGGTGAAATAACCGATGAAAACATCCATGACGCATTAAAAAGTGTGGAGGTGATCGAAGACCGAAGCAAAGGATTGATCGACTTTGTAGAAAGGTTTAGGAACCTCACCGACCTGCCTGTATTGAAAAAAGAAACTTTTTTGCTCAACGATCTGATTGAACATATTGGTATTCTTTTTGCCAACGATTTTCAGGAACATAATATTGAATTTAAATCTGAGATATTACCTGAAAACCTTAAACTTACCGCGGATGAAAAACTAATGAAACAGGTGCTGATTAACCTGGTGAAGAATTCGGTAGAAGCAATGGTTCATCGTAAAGGTGAGATTCTCATCAAAGCCTATTCCATACCGCAAACCTGCCATGTAATACAAGTAATGGATAACGGAATGGGAATAGAAGAGCATGCTATTGGCTCCATATTTGTGCCATCATACACCACTAAAGAGAACGGATCGGGTATTGGACTGAGCATTTCAAGACAGTTTGTGCAAATGCATCACGGGACCATTTTGGTTAAATCATTAGGTGAATACACCGTTTTTGAGATTGTTTTACCCATTGGCATAAATTAGCCCGATGCAGTTGCAATAACTTCATCGATTAAATCAGTTTAGAGATGCCTAAAGACTAGAGTCATATTCCAGGGTAACGAAAACTGATTTGAAGTAAACCGCAATTTTTCCATCGTATCCCGAGTCCCATCCAACCAGCAGGTATAACTTGCCTTCGTTATTGGTTCTGCAGTTCATGGGGCGACTGTAATTATTACGTGCGATGGGCGTATAAACTGTAGTGGTATCTGTAGCCCCCAATGTGCCGAGTACTATCATATTGGTGTTTGAAAAGCCGTTTTGCAAATCCACCTCAAATGAAGGCCTGTAAATATCAGACGCATCCAATGTGTTTACCGGTATGGTATCTAACGCACCGACGCCTATTGAAATGTCGGATGGTCCGCCTGTAGGTATATCCGAGGCGATCCAGAGATTAAAAGTAACCTTATAGGTGGCATTGGGTATGAGGCCTGTTACCGGCACATACATGCAGGAGAGGAGATCCCTGCCCGGATTAACCGCGGCCAACTTTACTGATGTAAGGTTCGTGTCGAGTGGTTCGGGAAGCTTGGTATAAGCAAACTCCAGTTCATACTGTTCTTCTGCCCCCTGTGGATAATCCGAAAAAAAAGGTACCCATCCGTTAGCGTCATCAATAAAACTGTACTCAATCTCACGCGAATCAAGTGGTCCTTTTTCAACCTGGCAGCCCGTGATGGAAAAAAAGATGATGACTGCTGCCGTTAATTTGTTTATCATGCGAAGTGGTTTAATCAGGTGATAATTTTCTCTGCAAACATTAGGTTTTCAGGATAGGGTTCAAAGATACCAAATGATTGGGGATTGTGATTCAAGTCAAGCCATTGTTTTTCATGATCGGGGGAAAGGATTACCGGCATTCTTTTCTTCAGGTTATGAATAACTTCCATCATGGGGTTTGCCCGTGTGGTGATTATGGTAAAAGTATTCAACAGTTCACCGGTAGAGGGGTCAGTCCACTGATCGTGCAAGCCTGCCAGGGCAAATGCCTGCTGTTCTTTGAGGCCTATGAAATAGGGAATCTTTTTGTTGCCATTGGTCTGCCATTCGTAAAAACCATTGGTTAAGACAAGGCATCTTTTTTGCTTGAATGCGTGACGGAAAGATGGCTTTTCAGTGAGCGTTTCTGCCTTTGCATTCAGGGTCTTGGTCCTGATCTCATCGGCTTTATGCTTGTCTTTTACCCAAAATGGAATCAGGCCCCATTGATAAAGCCTAATTTCATCGGGCTTATCCTGACAAATAACCGGTATATGCGGAAGCGAAAAACCGTTGATTTTTGCCCCCGGTTTATACTTGTCACTCCCTGCAAAACTGGCACCAAACCGGCGCTCAAGTTCTTCGCGGGCGAGATCGATTTTTATGGTGTAACACATGGCTCAACAATTGAGTGAGGAATTTACACTAAAAAAACAATCCAAAGCTGACAATATACTGACTAATCCGCGAATCAAAGGACATTCTTTCCCCATTTCCCAGTCGTATACCTTCACCGAGTTTGCTTAAACTGCCTTCATACTTCAAATCTATTGAGAACTTTCCTATGTCAAATCCAACGCCTGCCTGAAATCCCATGGTCGCCCTGTTGAGTTTCATATCATACTCTGTTATGCTTTCAAAATCCGAATCTTCGCTGATCAGAAATGTTATAACCGGACCAATTCCTGCCTTAAGAACTTTTCCTTTTAATCCCAGCATTACCGGGAAGTCGAACCGGTTTAGCTTGAGCAATACCTGATCGGCGTCTTCGGGATTTGCGCTATTCAAATCGTATACATCTATATCATTGCGTGTTACTGTATACAGGGCCTCGGGTTGTATGAAAAAATTGAAAAGTTGCAACTGGCTTACCAAACCAACATGATAACCAACCATAACATAATCCGGTATGGTAATTTTGTAATCATCAGTTTGAATGACATGATCGCTATTCAGCCGGGAGATGTTTAGTCCGCCCCGGATTCCCAAACGGGCCTGGGCATAAGAGGTTGCAACAGCAACCATTGTCATAAGAACCAGAAAACAGACAATGCGCTTCATAGGGCAAAATTTTTGGGTTAAGCGGATCTACAACAAAAAACGCTTAATCTTAAAGAATTATTTCAAAACCATAATTAAACAATTCTAAAAGACAGTTGTTTTTTAAGGAGGTTGCACCGTAAAATGGATTAATTTCCTTTTCTTTGCCGGATAAATGAATGTCAAATTAATATCAGAAAATTATGATCGTTTCGCAGAATAAAGTTGTATCGCTTACTTACGAATTGCGTGTTGGGAGCCAGACTGGTGATGTGGTTGAGTCAGTTGGCAAAAATGCACCGCTTACGTTTATCTTTGGGTCGGGCATGCTGTTGCCAAAATTCGAAGAAAATCTGGCAGGTCTTAAAGTTGGTGATAGTTTCGATTTTAACCTTACCAGCGAAGATGCCTATGGCAATTATGAGGAAAGCTCAGTGATAAAAATTCCCCTCAACGCATTTCAGGTGGATGGCAAGGTTGATTTTGACATGATAAAAATCGGCAATACTATTCCTATGCAGGACAGCGAAGGTCACCGGCTTTCGGGTGTTGTTAAACTGGTTGATACCGATACAGTTACCATGGATTTCAATCATCCCATGGCAGGTAATCACCTGTTTTTTAAAGGTGAAGTAACTGAAGTCAGACAGGCCAGTGAAGAAGAACTGACGCACGGTCATGTGCATAACCATGGTGGTTGTGGCAGTGAAAGCGGAAGTTGTGATGGCTGTAGCTGCGACGACGGACACTGTTCCTAATGGCTGAATACAAAATCATCCCGGTCTTTCCAGGCCGGGAATTTTTTTCTGAAATCATCAAGGGCTTCCCACGATAGAGATTGCGTTTCGATACAGGCCAGGTTTTCGGGTAACTCACCCAGTATTTCACCCTTTGGCGTATAGGTGATGGTATTGCCCGAGTGTACAACGTTGTTTCCATCGGTTCCCACCCGGTTAACCCCTGTAACATAAGCCTGGTTTTCAATGGCCCTGGCTTTCAAAAGGGTTTTCCATACGTCGGCGCGGGCAGCGGGCCAACTGGCCAGGTACACCAGCAGGTCGTAATCGTCCTGGTTTCTGCTCCAAACAGGGAATCTTAAGTCGTAACAAATCTGAAAGCAAATTCTCCAGCCTTTTAAGGGCATTATCAGCCTGTTTGACCCTGCTGTAAAGGCTGATTCTTCGCCCGCCATGCTGAAAAGATGCCGTTTGTCGTACCAGGTCATGTTTTCGTACTGATCCATGTAAATCATTCGGTTGAAGTACCGCCTTCCGTCACGGATAATCAGGCTCCCTGCTATTGCACATCCCAGTCGCTCAGCAATTCGTTTCATCCAGCGAACCGTTGGACCGTTCATGGGCTCTGCTATACCCGCAGGGTCGGTGCAAAATCCGGTCTGAAACATCTCAGGCAATAAAATCAAGTCTGTTTCCGGCTCAGGTTCCGTCAGAATCTGTTGGTACCTGTCGAGATTTTCAGCCTGGTTTTTCCAGGTGATATCGGGCTGAACTACGGTAATATGTAAATCGGTTGTCATAAAGGTTAAATTTTTCCAGGGAAATCATTTTCAAAACAGGTAATCAGTTCATTCGACTGTTGTATGGCCTTTTCTGCCAGTGTTTTCATGTTCTCAAGGCCCTGTCCGCTTTTTGCAGTTTCTTCGATGGTTACCAGAACCTCCTTTAACTGATTCGCTCCGAGGAAGGATACGCCCGGGATCAGTTTATGGGCTTCACGACCCGCGGCTTCATATTTTTCAGCCGATACATACTCCTCCATACGCTGCAGTACAGGCGGGGCGGTTCTTTTATAAGTCTGCAGCATATCAATAATAAAAGTTTCGTCGTTGTCTGAAAGCTTTTTCAGTGTAGTTAAATCGTATAGCATATCGGTTAGTGGTTACTGGATACTGGGTGCTGGGTGCTGGGTGCTAGGTGCTGGGTGCTGGGTGCTAGGTGCTGGGTGCTGGTTTCTTCGATGTTAGATGTTCGGTGTTCGGTGCCTGCCTGCCGGTCAGGTTCGGTGTTTGAAATTGTTTGATAGGGCCTGCCTGCCTGGCTTGGGCTATGCGTTGGCAGGCAGGTTTGATAATGTTTGATGTTGTTTGATGTTGTTTGAACCTGGATACCGGATACTGGATACTGGATACTGGATGTGTGAGAATTGGGAGTTGAGATTTGGCTGCTACTGCTACTGCTACTGCTACTGCTATTGCTATTGCTACTGCTACTGCTACTGCTATTGCTACTGCTACTGCCGCTGCTGCTGCCACTGCCACTGCCGCTGCCGCTGCCGCTGCCGCTGCCGCTGCTACTGTCACTGCAGTCTTGGTTCTTGGCCCTGCCTGCGCTGCCGCTCCGGCAGGCAGGTCTTGGTTCTTGGCTCTTATCTCTTCTCATTTTCCTTCGCTTCTTCCCAAATGGCATTCATTTCGTCAAGCGTCATATGCTTTAGTTTTCTTCCTTGTTTCAATGTTTTGGATTCAAGATAGTTAAATCTGTTTATAAATTTCCGGTTGGTATATTCCAGCGCTGTTTCAGGATCTACATCATATAAACGGGCGGCATTAACCAACGAAAAAAACAGGTCCCCGAATTCGGCTGTCATTTTCTCGTTGTCCATACGGCTGATTTCGGTTTTCAGCTCCTTCATCTCTTCTTCGACCTTTTCCCATACCTGCGATCGCTCATCCCAGTCGAAGCCTACAGCACGCGCCTTTTCCTGTATACGGTTGGCTTTAATTAGCGCGGGTAGCGAAACGGGAACGCCGCCAAGGACAGAAGGGTTACCTTCCTTGATTTTTAACTCTTCCCAGTTTTTCTTAACCAGTTCGGGATTATTTTTAACATCGGTATCGCCAAAAACATGGGGATGCCGGAAAATAAGTTTTTCTGAAATAGCATTGGCCACATCTCCTATGTCAAAGTCTCCGGTCTCCGATCCCATCTTCGAATAGAACACAATATGAAGGAGCAAATCACCCAGTTCTTTTTTAACCTGTATCATATCTTTTTGAAGAATGGCTTCGGTCAGTTCATAGGTTTCTTCGATGGTATTATTGCGAATGCTTTCGAAAGTCTGTGCTTTGTCCCATGGGCATTTCTCACGCAGTTCATCCATAATGTCAAGCAATCTCCCAATAGCTTCAAGCTTATCTTTCTTTGTTTTCATTGTTGGCAACGTGTACTTTATGTTTGTCTGAATTTGATCCTGATTGGCGAATTAATGGTGAGGTTGAGCAGTTCTGCTGCATTTCCACCGTTTATGGCAATTTCAAGCAATCCTATGGAGTTGAATAGCGCTGCCATTTCACCCAGCGATGACTCGCTGTATCTTTTATTCAACCGGTTTATCCGGTAATGATTACTTTGAATAAAAATCTCAAAAGGTCTTCCTTTTCCTATCTGATCGAACAATTCCCGATTGATATTGGTAAGGGCATTTTTATACGAATCGATATACACCACACTGCCATTGATAACAGATTCATCAATTGTCGGGAGCATAGGTACTTTTTTATTCACCAGTTTATAGTGTTTTCCCAGACTGCCCAGTTTACCCGAAGTCAGCAAATCACAGACAGCTTCTGCAAAAACTGACAGTTCGGGAAAGGTGTCGTCCGCCGGACAATCGATCTGTACCACCTCATCGGGGTCCTCGTCGAGGATCAGCCCGAAAATGCCGTTGTCTTTGCCGATAAAATAATGCTCATTGGCTTTAAGGGCAACGGTAACCTGTTTTTCTTTTGTTTCACTGTTCACTGCAATCAGGTGAACCGATCCTGCTGGAAAGTGCCTGTAAGCATGCCTGAGTTGAAACGCGGCCTGGGCAATGCCAAATGGAGGAACCTGGTTGGTGATGTTCACCAGGGTAGTGTCGGGACAACGGCTTAAAATTTTACCCTTTACTGCTGCCGAGTAATAGTCGTCTGAATTCCAATCGCTTGTTATGGTTACAATGGACATCTGGCCGGACCGGGTTGTATTTTTTACTTAGTGTTGGTTTTGTGCCAAAAATAGCTCTATTTTGTACGTCTCAAATGTAAGCAATATTATATAAAATTGATGATTGAAAAGGTGGTATATTTAGAAGGGGTTGAACCGCAAACGTTTTATGGATCAGGTAACCGTAACCTCGATAAGTTGAAATCGTTTTTTCCGAAGCTTAAGATTGTCGGACGCGACTATGAGATTAAGGTTATTGGAGAGCCTGCAGAAATAAGCCGTTTCGAAGGTGATGTGGACAAACTTCTCGATTTTACCCAGCAAAGAAATAAGCTTACCGAAGACGATGTGGAAAAGATCATTTTGCAGGAAGATGATTCTTTACGGCATTTCAACGAGAAGGATGAAGATGTGCTCATTTTTGGAAACGATGGCAAAGTAATAAAGGCACGTTCGGTAAACCAAAAAAAGCTGGTTGAGGATTACCTGTTAAACGATCTGATTTTTGCCATTGGTCCGGCCGGATCAGGTAAAACCTATACGGCAATTGCATTGGCTGTAAGAGCATTACGCAACAAAGAAGTAAAACGGATCATTCTTACCAGGCCTGCAGTGGAAGCTGGTGAAAAGCTTGGTTTTCTGCCCGGTGATGTTAAACAGAAACTCGATCCTTATTTACAGCCGCTGTATGACGCGTTGCGAGATATGATACCTCCCAAAAAGCTTGAAGGATATATTGAGGAGGGTATCATCGAAATAGCACCCCTGGCATTTATGCGTGGAAGAACGCTGGGTGATGCCGTGGTTATTCTCGACGAAGGACAAAATACCACCATTAACCAGCTCAAAATGTTCCTCACCCGTATGGGAAAAAATGCTAAATTTATAGTAACCGGCGATATAACTCAGATTGACCTGCCCGAAAGGCAACAATCAGGCTTGCTGAAAGCTTTGTCGTTGCTAAAAAATATTAAAGGCATTGCTATTATTGAATTCGATAAGGGGGATATTATCCGTCACCGTTTGGTGCGACACATTGTCAATGCGTATGAAAGGAAGGATAAGGAGTAGAACCAAGAGCCAAGACCTGCCTGCCGGAGCGGCAGCGCAGGCAGGGCCAAGAACCAAGACTGCAGAGGCAGCAGCAGCGGCAGCGGCAGCGGCAGCGGCAGTAGCAGCAGCAGTGCAGCCAGGTCCAGTACCCAGTACCCAGTACCCAGTACCCAGCAACCAGTACCCAGTACCCAGCACCCAGCAACAGCTATTCAATTAAAACAACAACAATATGAGCCAGGCCATTACAAAAACCAATTTCAGCTTTCCGGGTCAACGCGACCTATATATTGGCAAGGTAAGAGATGTGTATAACATCGAAGGCAAATACCTTGTTATGGTGGTAACCGACCGCATATCGGCTTTTGATGTGGTATTGCCCAGGGGAATTCCTTATAAGGGACAGGTATTGAACCAGATTGCCTCCAGGTTCCTGGATGCTACCGCCGATATTGTTCCCAACTGGAAGATATCCAGTCCCGATCCTATGGTTACCATCGGCCATTTTGCTTCACCTTACAAGGTCGAAATGGTTATCAGGGGATACCTGACCGGACATGCATGGCGCGAATACAAATCGGGAAAACGGACGCTTTGCGGTATGCCTTTGCCCGAAGGTATGGTTGAAAACCAAAAGTTTGCCGAGCCTATTATTACCCCTACCACCAAAGCAGACGAGGGACACGATCTGGATATTTCGCGTGAGGAAATCATTAAAACCGGACTTGTGCCGGAGGCAGAATATACCATGCTGGAAACTTATACACGGAAATTGTTTGCCAGGGGAACCCAAATGGCTGCTGAAAAAGGACTGATACTGGTCGACACCAAGTACGAGTTTGGAAAAAAGGATGGAAAAATCTATCTCATCGACGAAATCAATACACCCGACTCATCGCGCTATTTTTATGCCAAAGGCTATGATGAACGGCTGCAGAAAGGAGAATCCCAAAAGCAGTTGTCCAAAGAATTCGTAAGGCAATGGCTGATTGAAAACAACTTCCAGGGGAAGGATGGCCAGTCGGTACCTGAAATGACAGACGCTTTTGTTAACCAGGTTTCTGAGCGTTATATCGAATTATATGAGCATATCATTGGCGAGCCTTTTGTACGCGCAGACCTCTCCAATGTGCAAAACCGTATCGAAACGAATATACAGCGGGCTTTGCAACAATTGTAACGGAAGACCCTTGAAGCTGTGTAAACGGTAAATTTACCAGGCGTAGTTGCAAAACTACGCCTAGCGCATTGTGCAGAATGTCAGTTTTGTATGCTGAGCGTAGTCTCCAGACTACGCTCTTTCTATGACTTTTTAGACACCCTCATTACCCCTTCGGTTTTATGGTTGTTTTTTGACCTGTATATTTTATGATAGATGCAGGTTTTGCATCAGGTGCGAATCCTGCCGGCTTTTCTTTTGAAACCCATACCACATTAAAGGTACGTTCATTTGCCATACCCTCGTACTCGCCCTGGCGATCGCCAATGGTTAATTCGCCTGAATTTTCCGAATAGGATATGGGTATCAGGCTGTATCTGCCTTTTTCATAATCGTAGGTGGTGCCTTCATCTTCGTAAAGGGTAAATTGGCCATCGGCTCCGGTATAGACATAAAGTGTAACCGGATCAGCCGGTTTTTGCGATGTGTACTCAATTTCGGGGCCCACCGGAACTATCGATCCGGCTTTTACAAAAAGGGGCATTTTTTCATACGGCGCTGGAACGCTGAGTTGCTGTCCGCCAGCTATGTATTTGCCTGTGTAAAAATCATACCAACCTGCGCCATTCGGGAAGTAAACATCGCGCTCACGGGCCTTGTATACATGTACCGGACATACCATTATGGAAGGGCCAAACATATACTGATCAGCTATATTAAACACATTTGCATCTCCCGTGAAATCCATGGCCAAACCACGCATAATGGTGTAGTCGTTCAGCCAGGTCATCCCGGCCAGGGTGTATATGTAAGGCATCAGCCTGTAGCGTAATTTGTTGTAGTAAACAATGGTTTTATAAGCAGGATGATTTTCCGGGGCAAGATTGAATACTTCTCGGAAAGGATACTGCCCATGTGTACGGTAAAGGGGTGCGAAGGCCCCAAACTGGGTCCAGCGGGTATTCAATTCGCGCCATTCATCAAGGTCGGTACTCCCTTCTTTTGCATTTACATAGCGGTTTTCAACGCAAAAACCTCCAATGTCCATGGTCCAATAAGGGTTGCCCGACATACAGTAATTAATGCCTGCGGGAATCTGTGCGCGCATATCTTCCCAGCGGGTGGCAATGTCACCGCTCCAGGTGGCGGCAGCATAGCGTTGCAGTCCCGGAAATCCCGAACGGGTGAGCAAGAATGCACGTTGGTTGGGGTAGGCTTCCCGCGAACCTTCGTAAATTCCCTGGGCATTAACCAGTGCATAAGCATTGAAATACTGAGTCGATGGGCCCAGCGCGGTCGGGTTCATCAGTTTTTTTCGGTATTCAATACTGGCATTCGACTGGATATCAGGTTCTGATGCATCCATCCACCAGGCATCAATCCCCAGTCCGTCGAAACTGTCGTACATCTGCTTCCAGAACAATTTACGGGCATCGGCATTGTAAGCATCGTAAAACGAACCTATGTAGCCCTTACCAACCCAGTCGCGTATGCTGTCTTTGGTTGCCTGCAGGTACATGGCCCCCATTTTTTCAAATTCTTTGTAATGTTCGGTAGTATGATAAAACTTCGGCCATACCGATATCATCAGGTGGGCGTTTAACTGGTGCACTTCATCCATCATGGCTTTGGGATCGGGGAAACGGGTTGCGTCGAATTCATGACTGCCCCAATCATCTTCGCGCCAGTAAAACCAGTCGAGTACAATATTGTCAATGGGTATGCCTCTTTCCCTGAATTTCCGAAGAGTTCCCAGTAATTCGTCCTGTGTTTTATATCTTTCGCGGCTCTGCCAATAACCCATTGCCCATTTGGGCATTACCTGGGCCTTACCGGTCAGAACCCGGTAGCCGCTGATGACATCATCCATATTTTGTCCATGGATAAAATAATAATCGAGCTGGTCGCCCATCTCTGACCAGAATGATACTTTTTGCTGTTCAGCGCTATCTACCGGCGTCATCACACGCAGACCTATGTAGGAGACACCACCGTCAGGTTTCCATTCAAGCTTTATATCGTATTTTTCACCTGCGGTCATATCCAAACTGAATTTGGAAAGGTTCGGATTCCAGGCTGTCCGCCATTTATCGGTGAGCAGTTGTCCGTTGATCCATATTTTTGTATACCCTGCATAATAGAGGCCGAAATGGTATTTACCAGTTTCAGGTGCCTCAATCCGGCCTTCCCAGGTAATCATCGATCCCTGAAATTTAAAGTCCTTCGGGAAGTTTTGAATGGTCTCGAGGTTTTCATAATTGATTTCTTTCTCCTGATGCCGCAGAAAAACTTTATCGGGATCAGCATCCTCGTAATAGGTAGCTGTTAAACCTCCTTCGGCACCATCTGCATCATACAGCCTGAAAGCTGAAAGCTGACTGAAATCGTTCGGGTTCCCATACCGGGTTAGCGAGTAATTGTCCCACAGTATGCCATAGTTTTTCGTGGAGACAATAAAAGGCATCGAAACCTTGGTATTATATTGAAACAACACCTCATTTTTCCCCTTGTAATTCATTTCTTCGGACTGATGCTGCCCCAGTCCGTATATGGCCTCATCATCGGGTGTGTCAAATACCTGTCGCATGGTCAGTGCCGTTTTTCCATCCACGGTGATGGGGGAGAGGGTACGGCCGTTTTCAGCTTCCTTTAGCAATACCCTGCCTTCCTTGTCAGTGAATGAAACCTGGCCTGTTTCCAATGCAATGCTTGCCACCGTTGTGGCAGTGGCAATTTCCACGATGCCTTCTTTTTCGGTGACGGTGAAGTTTTTAAACAACGAATCTCTTTTGGTGACAGACAGGCTTGGGTTATCTGCAAATTTCCTGGCTGTTGTGGCAGATACCCTGAAAATGTCATCCGATATTACCTGCACCCTCACCAGTTGTGATGGCAGTTGTCCCTTGGCTTTGGTTTTTATCAAAATACCATTATCGGTGTTCATAAATCCTGACTTGCTGCACCCCGCCAGGGTAAGCACTAAGGATAACAATAGTAAGGTAGCTTGTTTTCTCATTTTTATATATTTTGTTTTCAGTTGTCGGTTGTCGGTTGCTGGGTGCTGGGTGCTGGGTGCTGGGCGCTGTT
>CAZUBW010000086.1:0-16493 GCA_964618645.1 uncultured Bacteroidales bacterium
CTTATAACATCTTCATTATTAACTACAAATGAGCCATTAGCTTGACGGCTATGCCTCTGGAGGGGGCTGGGGGAGGATTACAGAACTGTGCTCGTTTTATTAGGGACAAGTTTTTTGAATATTGTTTAAGTACAAACAAAAAGTATGAATTCATGCATATCCACCCCCCGGCCCCCGCTGCGCCTTCGCGTAGCCGCTACGGCAGAGCAAGGCCAGCGGGGGATAGCACTTTTTCAAAACTTATCTCAAAATAATAAAGCAAGTGCCTTGTTTTGTAGAATAATTTCTAGTTGACGGCTATGAACTCCTGACTACGCTCACTCCTTTTCTTCCCCGCTCTCCTCTTTAATTATTCCACCATCCTCAACTCCATCATCTTCTTCATCTTCCATATCGCTGATAAAACGGGTGGGACCCGGGCCCTCGTGCCTGTACTGAATGGCCAGCAAAGCGCCTATGGTAAGGCCAACCAGGTGCGATTCCCACGACATATCGGGACGGTATGGAAAAATACCCCAAACCATACTGCCATATAAAAAGATCACCAGCAGCGAAATGGCCAGCAGGTTTATGTTACGGCGCACAATGCCACTCAGAAAAAGAAAGGCCGCGAAACTGTATACCAGGCCGCTGGCGCCTATGTGATAAGACGATCGTGCAATGATCCAAACCAGTATACCACTTGCAAGCCACGAGTATAGCAACACACGCCAGGCCACTTTGTGATAGAAATAAAAAATGGCGGCAAGCAGTAAAATGAAAGGGACAGAGTTGTTAAGCAGGTGATTGAAGTTGGCATGTATAAAAGGAGAAGCCGCTATGCCAATAAGTCCTGAAATTTTGCGCGGATAAATACCGTAATAATAAAGGTCGAGCCCGTCGGCCACTTCAATAATCTTTACCAGCCAGATAATAAGCAGTATTATGGCCGGAGGCACAAGGCTTAGGATAAACCTTTTGTATTCTATATTTTCATCGTTAGCCAACGAAATGTAATAATGAAGAGGCCGTGTAAAAAGTCACTATATCAGAGGCTGTATAAGAAGTCATTATATTAGGCGTAGTTAAAAACTACGCCTAGCGCATTGTACTGAATGTCAGCTACGAATGCTAAGCGTAGTCTCCATTCGTCATTGCGAGGGAGGTACGACCGAAGCAAACATGTTCATGAGCAGCTTATCGGCATAGCCCGTGGGTGCGAATAATCTTCTCATTTGCAGGAGATTGCTTCACTACGTTCGCAATGACGGATACGCTTGATCAGACTTTTTACACAGCCTCCTGATCGGTTGTGCCAAATCTGCTATTTCAGCTTGGGCCGAAGATTCCGTACCTGCTGGCCGGCCTGCCACATTTCCGACTCACGCAGTTCTTTCAGTTCTTTTTCAAGATAATCGCGGTAATTGGTCATACCGGTAGATTCAAGAACCCGTTTGGTTTCGGCACCCGATTTAACCTTGCTGTACAAATCGTTGAAAACCGGCAGGGTGGCCTCTTTAAATTTAGGCCTCCAGTCAAGTGCACCACGCTGTGCAGTTGCACTGCAGTTCGAATACATCCAATCCATTCCGTTCTCATCCACCAAACGGATCAGGCTTTGGGTAAGCTCTTCAACGGTTTCATTGAAAGCTTCACTGGGACTATGGCCATTCTCGCGCAGCACCTGGTATTGTGCATCCATAATACCTGCCAGGGCACCCATCAGCACACCACGTTCACCGGTAAGGTCGCTGTATACTTCATTTTCGAAAGTGGTGGGGAAAAGATAACCCGAGCCAATGGCAATGCCAATGGCCAATGTGCGTTCGGTAGCGCGTTTTGTATAATCCTGGAAAACGGCAAAACTTGAATTGATGCCTGCTCCGGCCAGGAAATTGCGCCTTACGCTGGTTCCTGAACCTTTGGGTGCAACCAGGATCACATCCACGTCAGCAGGAGGAACAACGCCTGTTTGTTCCTTATAGGTGATGGAAAAACCGTGCGAGAAATAGAGGGCGTCACCTGCTTTCAGGCATGGTTTCAGTTTCGGCCATATGGCGCGCTGTGCAGCATCCGACACAAGGTACTGAATAATGGTTCCTTTGGTGGCTGCTTCCTCAACCGAAAACAGGGTTTCTCCCGGAACCCAGCCATCCCTGATGGCCTTATCCCAGTCAGCCTTGAATTCAGGAGCCTGGCCAATAATTACATTGATGCCGTTCTCTTTCATGTTCAAAGCCTGTGCAGGTCCCTGAACACCGTAGCCGATAACAGCAACAATTTCGTTTTTCAGAATTTCCTGCGCCTTTTTCAGCGGAAATTCTTCACGGGTTATAACGTCTTCTATTACTCCTCCAAAATTTAATTTTGCCATAATGTATTAATTATTAAATGATTGATTTAATTCTTGTCATATTCCACCGAAAGTTTACCGACTTCCTTCATGTAGTTCGAGAACACTTCCTTGCTTGAACGGGTAACAGCTATGCGCCCTGAACGGGTAAACTGCAGCAGGCCGTATTTGTTAAGTTCATCAAACAGCTTCTGGGTTTCTTCCTTATGGCCGGTGAGTTCAATTACTGTATACTCGGGCCTTACTTCCAGGATACGGGCATTGTGCTTACGTATGGTTGCCTCAACCTTGTTACTTTCCAGCAAAGCCTTGGTAGGAACCTTGTACAACGCAATTTCCTGGTGAATAACCTCCTCTTCGGTATGGTAAAATGCTTTCAGCACTTCAACCAGCTTTTCGATCTGTTCTACCACTTTCTGTACTTTTTCGAGACAATCGTGTACCACTATGGTAAACTTGTGAATCCCGGGCATGGCGGAACCCGATACGGTGAGACTGTCAATATTCACCTGCCGCCGCGTAAAGATAATGGTAATACGGTTAAGCAGTCCTATGTGATTTTCAGAAAATGCAGAAATGGTATATGTTTTTTTGCCACCGGAACATTCTCCGTTTTCAATATTTGCTTTTTTCTTTGCCATGTCGGTTACTTTTTATGTTCAAGAATTACTTCAGCCACTGATGCACCCGTAGGTACCATGGGGAAAACATTGTCTTCTTTTTCAATGGAAACTTCCAGCAGGTATGGACCATCAGATTCGAGCATTTCCTTAACGGCTGCATCCAGGTGGTTGCGTTCAACTACTTTTTTCCCTTTTATCCCAAAACCTTCGGCCACCTTAATGAAGTCGGGGTTCAGCAGAAAGGTTTCAGAATACCGCTTGTCGAAAAACAGCTGCTGCCACTGCCTCACCATACCCAGGTATTTATTGTTGAGCAAAACTATTTTAACAGCAGCCCGCGTTTGATTAATGGTCCCGAGTTCCTGGATGGTCATCTGAAATCCGCCATCTCCAACAAAAAGAATAACCTGCTTATCGGGTCTTCCAATTTTTGCGCCGTGAGCCGCCGGAAGACCAAAACCCATGGTGCCCAGTCCGCCCGATGTAACAAAGCTGCGTGTATCAGCAAATTTAGCATAGCGCGAGGCAAACATCTGATGCTGACCTACATCTGTAACAACAATGGCATTACCCCGGGTGTGCTCGTTAACGCGATGAATTACCTCACCCATGGTCATGCCAGGCTTTTCCGGAAACAAGTCGTGTTTAATAACCTTTTCATACTCAATTTTGTCATATTCCTTGAATTTCCCGATCCAGCCGGCATGTGAACGTTTCTCAATGAGCTTGGTGAGCAAAGGCAGGGTATACTTAACATCGCCAAGCAGTGGTACATCGGCTTTGACAATTTTGTTTATTTCGGCTTTGTCAATCTCCAAATGGATAACCTTGGCCTGTTTGGCATACCGGCTTAGGTCGCCGGTTACGCGGTCGTCAAATCGCATACCCACAGCAATCAGCACATCACACTCGTTGGTAAGCACGTTGGCCGAGTAATTACCATGCATCCCAAGCATACCAATGTTTTGCGGATGATCTTGGGGCAAGGCACATGCACCAAGGATGGTCCACCCTACGGGAATCCCCGATTTATCTACAAATTCGCGAAACTCCTGCTCGGCATTTCCTAATAAAATACCCTGACCTGCAAGAATATATGGCTTTTTTGCTTTGTTTATCAGTGATGATGCTGCCTTCAGGTTATCCAGGCTAATGCGCGGCTCCGGTGCATAGCTGCGCATTTTTTTACATTTGTGGTACTCATAATCGAGTTTTCCAAACTGTGCATTCTTGGCTACATCAATTACAACAGGACCGGGGCGACCGGTTCTGGCAATGTAAAAAGCCTGTGCCAGAATCGAAGGTATCTCCTCGGGTTTGGTGATCAGGTAATTCCACTTGGTCACCGGCATGGTGATGCCAATAACGTCGGTTTCCTGGAAAGCGTCTGTGCCGAGCAGGCCGGCTGCAACCTGCCCGGTTATGCAAACCAGCGGGGTTGAATCCAGCATAGCATTGGCGAGCCCGGTAACCAGGTTGGTAGCTCCGGGGCCGGAAGTGGCCATGCATATGCCAATTCTGCCTGTTACCCTGGCGTAACCTTCGGCGGCATGAATAGCGCCTTGCTCATGACGGGCAAGTATATGCCTTAACCTGTCGGAATAATTCATCAGCGCATCATAGGCCGGCATAATGGCACCGCCCGGGTAACCAAAAATGGTGTCAACACCCTCGTTAAGAAGGCTCAGCATAATGGCCTCGGCGCCTGTAATGTTGATCTTCGCGGGTATATCCTTATTTTTTTCTTTTTCTGTTTTTGTTTTCATAACCATGATATTATTGAATAGAAATCCTGTATGGGTAGTATCAATATCAACAGACCTGTAATATTACAATTCACGTACAGCACCCTTGTCGGCCGATGTTACCATACGGGCATAGGCCTGCAGTGCTTTGGAAATCTGCCTGTTGCGGCTTACAGGAGCAAAAGCCTTATCACCCCTGGCGGCCTCTTTTTGTTTGCGTATTTCAAGCTCCCCCTGCGGGAGCACCACATTGACACTCCTGCCAGGTATATCTATTTCAATAATATCACCGTCGCGCAACAGTCCTATTTCACCACCTGCAGCTGCTTCGGGCGAAACATGTCCTATTGAGAGTCCCGACGTACCTCCCGAAAAGCGGCCATCGGTAAGCAAAGCACAGCTCTTTCCAAGTCCCTTCGATTTAATATACGATGTCGGGTACAACATCTCCTGCATACCGGGTCCGCCCTTGGGCCCTTCGTGGGTTATCACCACCACATCACCTGCATTTACTTTTCCCCCGAGAATGCCATCGCAGGCATCATCCTGCGATTCAAACACCCTGGCAGTTCCTTTGAAGTGGAATATCGAAGGATCAACACCGGCAGTTTTGACTACGCAGCCATCGCGTGCTATATTGCCATAAAGAACGGCCAGCCCGCCATCGCGGAAATAACAATGCGCCAGGTCGCGTATACAACCATTGGCACGGTCGATATCCAATTCTTTATACATGACACCCTGGCTGGCCAATTTCAGGTTTTTGATTCCGGCCGGTGCACTGGCAAAAATTTCACGGGCCTCTGCTATGGCGGTCGGGCGCATCAGGTCGTATTTTACTATAGCCTCACCCAGGGTGAGCATGTCAACCCTTTTTACCGTGGTGTCAACAAGACCGGCCCTGTCGAGTTCGGCCATAATGCCCAGTATACCCCCTGCCCGGTTCACATCTTCAACATGGTATTGTGAGCTGGGAGCAACCTTGCACAACACCGGAATTTTGCGCGACAGGTTGTCAATGTCTTTCATGGTGAAATCAACCTCAGCCTCACGGGCAATGGCCAGCAAATGCAAAACCGTGTTGGTTGATCCGCCCATGGCAATATCAAGCGCCATGGCATTCAGGAAGGCCTGGCGGGTAGCAATGGAGCGGGGCAACACCGAGGCATCTCCTTCTTCGTAATATTTACGCGTTATGGTGACAATCTGCCGGGCTGCACGCTCAAACAAAACCTTCCGGTTCTTGTGCGTGGCCACAACAGTTCCATTGCCAGGAAGTGCCAGACCAATTGCCTCATTCAGGCAATTCATGGAATTGGCAGTAAACATGCCCGAACACGATCCGCAGGTGGGACAGGCCTGTTGCTCAACAGCAGTAAGTTCCTCATCCGAAACACTGTCATCAGCTGCCATTACCATGGCATCTATCAGGTCGTACTTTTTAGTACCTATCACTCCGGCTTCCATGGGGCCACCTGAAATAAACACGGCAGGAATATTCAGTCGCATGGCAGCCATTAGCATACCCGGCGTTATCTTGTCGCAATTGCTGATGCAAATCATGGCATCGGCTTTATGCGCATTGCACATGTATTCCACGCTGTCGGCTATCAGATCGCGTGATGGTAAGGAGTACAACATGCCGTCGTGCCCCATGGCAATACCATCGTCAATGGCAATGGTGTTGAACTCAGGCGCATAGCATCCTTCTTTTTCGATGATGGCTTTAATTTCCTGGCCTATGTTATGAAGATGGGTATGACCCGGAACAAACTGTGTAAAAGAATTGACTACTGCAATGATGGGCTTGTCC
Organism: uncultured Bacteroidales bacterium; assembly: GCA_964618645.1. Classification (GTDB taxonomy): domain Bacteria; phylum Bacteroidota; class Bacteroidia; order Bacteroidales; family UBA10428; genus UBA5072. The sequence continues at coordinate 6,514 of CAZUBW010000086.1, forward strand.
ATCTGATCGTCGCGCATACCAGTTGCACGCCAAAGACTGCGGGCACCGGCCATGCGGCGTCCCTGGGTGGTGGTTGAACTTCTTAGCGGAATCTTCATATTTCTGTCTTTCAGGTTATTACTTACACTATCTAAATTAAAAAAGCCATTCTCTTTTGTAAGAATGGCTCCTATATTTTGCTATCAGCGTAAACCATTCTCACCTCGGTGTGTTAAGGACCACGAGGATGACCACGTTCACGATGATGATGATATTTCTCATGTTTTTATTTTGGGCAAATATAGAATAAAATTTATTCTCACACACAAATCCTGGAAAAAAATTATAAAAATTCCCTGAAATTTCATAAACAATTAGCATTGCAGCAATGCTATTTTATTATGTATGAGATTGCTTCACTTCGTTCGCAATGACGGCTACAGCGTCATCCATTTGAGCAGTAACGGCGAACCATGCGTCATTGTGAATATGCAGTAGCGATGATCGACGCGTCATTGCGAGCGTCAGCGAAGCAATCTTTTATCAAGCATGAGATTGCCACGCTCCACTAAGTTCCGCCTGCCTGCATTGCCATTTCGGCAGGCAGGCTAGCAATGACGGTGCATGGCATCATTGTGAATATGCAGTAGCGATGATCGACGCGTCATTGCGAGCGTCAGCGAAGCAATCCGTCATTGTAAGCGTCAGCGAATCAATCAGGTTTAAAGTAACCAAACATAAATTCCATGGCTGGAACCTTGAACCGGTTGCGCTCTTCCACCGGTAATGTATCGAGATAATTGTCTTCCCTGATTTCAAACCCTGCCGCTTTCAACCTTTCGAGGTAATCCTGTCCGTAAAGCCGGTAATGATCCTTCTGCCTGAAAAGCCTTTCGCGTTCAAGCGGATCGGTTACGGACGGATCCTCGCGGGTTACTTTCATTGAAAAATCGGCCGGAACCTGCATCAAGGCATAACCTCCCGGTTTTAGTACCCTATATACTTCACGGATTGCCCGCCTGTCGTCCGGTACATGCTCCAATACATGGTTGCAGATTACCACATCAAAAATACCGGATTCAAAAGGCATTTCCTGTATGTCGAGCTTAACATCTGCCAGCGGCGATTCCAGGTCGGCAGTTACGTAATCCAGGTTACCCATCTTGCGGAAACGCTTATAAAAACATTGCTCGGGCGCAACATGCAGGACCTTCTGGGGGGACGAAAAGAAATTGGTGCGGTTCTTCAGGTAAAGCCACAACAAACGATGCCGTTCCAGCGAAAGACATCTCGGACACAAGGCATTTTCCCTCACAACATTGTATCCGTAAGGCATGAATTTGCGGAATTCACCGCCACACACAGGACATTCAACACCTTTCCCACGGTAAAACCACGCCGAGCATTTCATAAAAACAAGGCTCATGCGGATCAGCCATGGCCTGGGCACATGACTCAACATAAACCTGATCAGCTTCTTCATACCTGTGGTTTTTGAAAAATGATTTGAGGCGGAAAATTAACCTATTTATTGCTTATTTTCGCCCCCTGATAAAAACAATTTTAACATGAGACCATTTAAAGTATTAGGAATTCAGCAGATCGCCATTGGTAATGAGTCAAAAGCCCGGCTGGCAAAGTTCTGGGTAGAGATTATGGGACTCGAGAAAACCAACACCTTTAAAAGTGAAAAGGAAAATGTCGACGAAGATATCCTGCGTATTGGAAAAGGACCTTTTGCTGTTGAAGTGGATATTATGCAGCCCATCGATCCCGAAAAATCGCCCAGGGTGCATGAACCCAAGTTAAACCACATTGGTTTGTGGATCGACGACCTGCCCAAAGCTGTTGAATGGCTTACCGCCCAGGGCGTAAGATTCACCCCGGGAGGAATCCGTAAAGGCGCTGCCGGTTACGACGTTTGCTTCATCCACCCGAAAGGAAATGAAGAATTTCCAATATGCAGCGAAGGGGTACTGGTTGAACTGGTTCAGGCGACGGAAGAAGTGATTGGAAGGGAGAAATGAAGAAATGAAAGAATGAAGGAATGAAAGAATAAAGAGTATAGGACGGTATGACTTAAAAAAAACCGGGCAAGCTGATCATATCGCACCGCTACAACCACCTACCCTTGCTTCCTTCCGGACCTGGGGGGATTCAGCAGGAGCTGGCCGTATGAGACTTACCCGGCGGTGCAAAACTATGAACTTTTATTAAATTTACAAAAGATAATACCGGAATAACCCCGGAAAGGTTAAAATCCCTATTTTTACCATACAAACAAAAACTATAAACCCCATGGATAAAAAACCTAACCTCCTGCAGCACACCATGACCTATGGCGCCATCCTGGGTGCCGTGTCCATTATCTTTGCCGTAATCCTTTACATTGTCGGGTATATGCCCGTTAACTTCAAAAGAATATTGCTGGTAAGCCTTATTGGCATTATCATTATGGTTTATTTTGTTGTTGCAGGTACGAAGTCCTATCGCGACAAGCTACTCGGAGGATACATCACCTATGGTCAGGCCCTGGTAACCGGCCTGCTCATCATCGTTTTCGGAACCATTTTAAGCAGCTTCTACTCGCTTATTTTTAACCTGTTTATCGATCCCGAATACACCAACAGACTCATGGAAGCGAGCAAAGAATGGACATACAACTGGATGAACAACATGGGCGCTCCGGATGCACAAATTGAGGAAACCATGGAAAGGATTGAAAAGCAACAGGCCGAAAGCACCCCACTCAGGTCATTCTTCCAAAGCCTTTATTCCTCCGTTATCTTTGGTACCATTCTTTCGCTTATCACCTCCGCGTTTCTCAAAAAAAACCAAAACCCTGTTGCATAGACTTTAACCCAACCTGTTGAATGATACCTGATATTTCTGTTGTTGTACCCCTATACAACGAGTCCGAATCGCTGCCTGTTTTGCACGAATGGATCGTGCGCGTGATGAACGAAAACCGTTTTTCCTATGAAATTATCATGGTTGACGACGGTAGTAACGACGGCTCGTGGCAGGTAATTGAAAAACTGGCAGCCACCGATAACCAGCTAAGGGGCATTAAATTTCGCCGGAATTATGGTAAATCTGCCGCATTGCATTGCGCATTCACCATAGCAAAAGGCAGGGTTGTCATTACCATGGATGCCGACCTGCAGGACAGTCCCGACGAAATTCCAGGTCTCTACGAAATGATCGCCAACCAGCAATTCGACCTGGTGTCGGGGTGGAAAAAGAAAAGATACGACAACAAGCTTACCAAAAACATACCCAGCAAGCTGTTCAACTGGACCGCCCGTAAATTCAGCGGAATTAAACTGCACGACTTCAATTGCGGCCTCAAAGCCTACCGCAACGAGGTGGTTAAAGCCATTGAAGTATACGGCGAAATGCACCGGTATATTCCGCTGATTGCCAAAAAAGCCGGATTTACCAGCATCGGCGAAAAGGTTGTGCAACACCGTAAAAGACAGTTTGGAACCACCAAGTTCGGGCTCGAACGTTTCATCAACGGATACCTCGACCTGCTGTCGATATCCTTTATTTCGAGGTTCGGCAGGCGTCCCATGCATTTTTTCGGGTTGCTTGGAACGTTGATGTTTTTGCTGGGTACAGGTATGGCCATATACCTCGGTATCGACAAACTGATTTCCATTGCCCATCATGTAAGGGCCAGGCTGGTAACCGACAGCCCCTACTTTTATATCGCGCTCACCTCAATGATTATTGGTATGCAACTTTTTACCGCGGGTTTCCTGGGCGAACTGGTTTCGCGCTCTTCCGCCAGCCGGAATGAATACCATATTGAAAAGGAAATCTAAGAAGAACCAAGAGCCAAGAAAGTGGCAGTAGCAGTGGCAGTGGCAGTGGCAGTAGCAGTGGCAGTGGCAGTGGCAGTGGCAGTGGCAGTCAAATCCCAAATCCCGGTTCCCAATTCTCACACACCCAGCACCCAGCACCCAGCACCTAGCACCCAGCACCCAGCGCCCAGCACCCCACATTTACGCTTCTTTGGTAATCTCCGGCTTTTCGCTTTCCTTTCTGCTGCCCAATAGCATCCGCATCACCATGGCTTTTAACATGCCAATACCATAACCTGTCAGCATAACAAAAGCAGCATACAGGCTGAGCAACCCCACAACCAAACTCCGGTTCTGAATAGAAGCATCCAAAAATACCAGTATCATATATAAAATGACTGATGCCAACCAAAGCAGGAACAACGTTTTTGAAAACAAACCAGCCAGCAAACCTCCCGCCAGGTAAAGTACAAATACGACCGGTAACAGGTGCACTGGTTTCAGCGCATCCCCATGCCTGAGTTGCAGGTCAATCCGCCCACTCCCGAATGAACTGACCTGCCGGTAAAACTTGTAAAAGGTGGTTCGGCGTTTATGGTAAACATAAGCTTCCTCAATCAGCACGGTTTTATAACCGCGCTTTTGGAGCCGCATGCTCAGGTCGATATCCTCCGATACTTTTAAACCACTATACCCGCCAACAGCTTTGAACACCTCCTTACGGATTCCCATGTTGAACCCGCGCGGTTGATAAGTACCCACATGTCTCTTCTTGCCCCTGATGCCGCCAGTGGTGAAAAACGATGTCATGGCATAACTGATGGCTTTCTGCCGGTTGTTAAAGTGCTCCCCTGCCCTGTCGGGTCCGCCGTAGGCATCCACAGCGTTTGATTTCAGGGCATTTTCAACCGCGACAAAATACTGCGGGGGAATTACACAATCCGAATCGAAAAATACAAGCCAGTCGCCGCTGGCATTTTCCACACCCCAGTTGCGCGATTCGCTAATCCCCAGCCCGCGCTCATGCAGGTGTTTTAACTGCAGTTTTCCGGTAAACCCCTCCGCCACCTGCTTAACCGAATCGTCCAGGCTGCCATCGGCCAATATCACTTCGAAATTTTTGGATTGCTGGCTTTCGAGGCTCATCAGCAATTCGGCAACCTCATCGGGTCTGGAAAACGTGGGAACAATAACAGAGAAAAACATAATTATAATTCGGTTCCTGTGCTGACAAATCCACTACTTAACCCGCTCATCGTAGGTTGCTCCCATTGAGCAGTTTTCGCCCCTAAGCGCTTTCATCATGGCCTGCTTAATGGCATGGAAAATAATCACGTGAATATCCTCGGTGACTTCCATGTCGTTCACCGGGGCATGAATAACATGGTCAGCCATATCCTTTATTTTTCCACCCTTGAATCCGCAAAAAGCAACGGTGACAGCCCCCCTGGAGCGGGCATATTCCATGGCCTTAACTACATTGGCCGAATTACCGCTACCCGAAATGCCAATGACAATGTCTTTTTCTTTTACAAAGGCCTTCAGCTGTTCAACAAACACCTCGTCATATGAAAGGTCGTTTGAAATGGCCATCATGCCCGAAATATTATCGTTCAGGCACTGTATCCGGAAACGTTTACTGAGCCCATAGGAAATTCCTTTCAGAAAATCGCCTGTCACGTGCGAGGCTGTTGCACCGCTTCCGCCATTACCAAATATAAAAATGGAATTTTCATCTTCCCTGGCTTTCAACAGCAGGTCCACCAACCGGGTTACCGCGCTTACATCAATGCTGGCCAGCGTAGCCGACACCCTGTTGAAATAATCGTTAAATTCAGTATTCTTCATCAGCAAAGTGAATTACTTTAGAGCCTTCGCGTTCAAAGGCAAAATCAAATTTTTCGAGCGGTTTAAGCGCTTCCATTAATTTAGGCTGCCTGTCTTTTTCGCAATAAAAAAGCATAAAGCCACCTCCTCCGGCGCCCAGCAGCTTGCCTCCGGTGGCGCCGGCACGCAGGCCGGCGTCGTAAATTTCGTTGATCTGCGAATTGGATATTTGCGAAGCCAGCCGTTGCTTCAGCATCCAGTTCTCATGAAGAATCTTTCCAAACTGGTTCAGCTGCCCGGTGTACAAACAATCTCTTAAGTCCGAAACCAACAGTACCATCGACCTGAGTACGGCAAATTTCTCTTCGTGCGAGGCATTCCGCTTTTGTTCGGCAAGAATGTCGGATGCCTTGCGCTGATTCCCCACATAAAACATCAGCAGGTTCTCCTGCAACTGCCGGTAAATTTCGTTTTTAACATAAAGGGGCTCCACCCTTACATCACCATTCGGATGAAAGTGGATGATGTTGAGCCCGCCGAAAGCAGCTGCATACTGGTCCTGCTTGCCAATGGGTTCACCCAGTATATCAATCTCAATTTCACAGGCCTCGCGGGCAAGCTGTTCGTGGGTAACATACAACCTTTTTACCGCATACAGGCAATGCAGCAATCCAACCGTAAAAGAAGAGGATGAGCCCATGCCCGTTCCCGATGGTATATCTGCAATAGAACTGATTTCGATACCATTGGTAACCCCGGTTTTACGCATGGTTTCGCGTAACAGCGGATGCCTGAGTTCTTCAAGACTATTGACGGTTTCCGTTTCGGAATATTTCACCCTCACCTGCCCCGGAAAAAAGAACTTGTGTGAGGATATGTACATGTATTTGTTGATGCTTGTACTTAAAACGGCCCCGGGATGACGGGTATAAAATGTCTCCATGTCGGAACCTCCACCAACAAAGCTGATTCGGAATGGAGTTCTTGTAATTATCATTACATGGGTGAGTTAATGATCAGATCAGCTAATTTACTTTCTTTTTCTATTAATTGATACTCATCGGAATTTCTTTTTTCAAACAGCACCTTTGTTTCTTCAGGTGTTTTTCCGCGCCAGGCGTAATATTCATTTATACGATCGCGGAATAATTGGTCGCCGGCCGTGGTAAACAACCGCATATGCGAAGCATTCCGCAGTTTTTCATCACTCAGCGCAATCACACCTTCCACAATAATAATATCGGCTTTACGCGGATCATATTCAACCGGCACAGACAGCCTTTGGGAGTGATTTGCATAAGACTCCATCATTAATTTTTGACCACTTACCAACCTCAGTAAGTCATGCGCCATTTTATTGCGTTGAAACCGCTTGTATACATTCATTTCCGGCGACCTGCTCTCTTCAGGAAGTAACCAGTTATCGAGGGCAACCTGCAACACCTTGTTTCCGGCGCGTTCAAACAATATCCGTAAATAGGCAGCCAGCGTGGTTTTGCCGGTGCGGGTGTTACCGCCAATCAGAAGCACCCAGGGCCGGCCCGACGGGTGCTGTTGGTATTGCTGTTGCACCAGCTGATAAATCTCCTGCAAAGGATCATCCACAATAAAATCAACAGCCTCGGCCAGGTTGCTGAACATATAATCGGGGATTACACTGGTTTTCCGCACGCCGTATCCGGTGCGTACGCCAATGGTAATGCATCCGGCATTTTTTCCGGCCAGTATATCGCGTTCCGAATCACCTATCATGTAGGAAATTTGCGGATCGATGTTGAATTTTTCAATGGCCTTAATGAACATACCGGTTTTGGGTTTGCGGCAGTTGCAGTCGATTTTGTATTTCGGGTTTTCCTCGGGAAAGCCCTTATCGGGGTGATGCGGGCAATAAAAAATGGCGTCGAGCCAGGCACCCTGGTCACCCAGTTCGGTTTCCATTTTTTTGTGAATGGTTCTCACCTCTTCTTCGGTGCATAAATTGCGGGCCACGGCACTCTGGTTGGTAACCACCACCGACAGGAGTCCTGCCTGGTTGATTTTTCTTACCGAAGGCGCCGTAAAATCGTATAATTCAAGATCTCCGGGTTTACTGATGAAGCTCCTTTCAACGTTCAGCACACCATCGCGGTCGAGGAACACTGCCGGCTGTTTGCGCTCATAATTGCTCCGGGCGGCTTTCCCGCTGATCACGTCATTTCGCACCTTTTCGAGCCTGTCGGGCGTACCCATATCTTTCAGGTATTCCGTGGTCTGGTAGCCAAACATAGCCAGTTTTTGATAGATTTCCGGAAATACATCCTTTCCGAAGTCAGCCTTTTTGCCCTTTTCGAGTTCTTTAAGCACGGCCGGCGAGAACAGGTAAACGCCGGCGTTCACCAGGTTGTGGTACCATTGACCTGCGGGGTGAGGTTTGGGATGAAAGGCAATGACCCGGTCGTTTTCATCAAGTTCCACCAGGTCGCTGTCGTAAGGATGATCGTTGGGGTGCAGCACCAGGGTGCAAGCGCTATTTTTGTTGCGGTGGAAATCAACCAGGCGGCGGATATCCATATCCACCATCACATCGCCGTACAGCACCAGGAAATCGTCGGTAAGCGCAGATTCTATTTCCTTGATACCGCCAACCGTTCCCATGGGATAGGGTTCCTCGAAATAAGAAATAGCGGCATTAAAACGGCTGCCATTGCCGAAATATTCAATGATGGGATCCTTCAGGTGGTTAACCAGCAAAAAAATATCCGTAATGCCGTGGTGTACCAGCAGGTCAACCTGGTGGTGCAACAAAGGTTTATCCCCCACCGCAATCATGGGTTTGGGAATGGTAAGGGTATGTTCGCCCAGTCGGGTGCCTTTACCGCCGGCCAGCAAAACAGCTTTCATAAAACAAAGAAAAGCATAAAAAAGGAACGTTAAAAAAAATTACCCGGGATGTTCACCCCGGGCGAAAATACAATAAAAAGGTAACACCAATGCACGAATGATGACACAAAACGCTGAACTTGTATGCCAACGCGACAATACAGGCAGGTTTGGTATCAAGCATTGAGTTTCCTGCATCCATAAAAAAAAGCTATTTATCTAACGAAACCCGCCATTCATAATAAAATGTTTGGATATTAAAAACTTATTTATTTACTTGCAGTTAGAATATGAAGTTTTTGGCAACTATATCATGTATGTTCTTGGTTCTGTTGTCTTTTGGTCAAAGCCAGCAGAACATCTCACAGGAAGAAGAAATACTGAAGTATTTTTCTGAAGCCGTTAAGGGGAATAATTATTCACTCCCGAATGCTGTAATTAACGCTGTCGCGGTTTCAAACATGGTATCCATGGCAAGATCCTATATCGGCAATAACGACCGCTTTGTCAGGTATAAAGCCATTGATCTTATTCGTAAAAAGGGACTGCTGACCAAAAATCAAGCTGAGAAGCAAATCCTTACTGACTGGTTGCTCAATGCCTGTAAAGACAAAGACAGCGGCAACAGCGGTGTTGCCTCCAGAGCGCTGATCGCCTATACAACCGATGATTTTCCCGCTTATGCTGCTGACAGCATAATAACACTAATTGCATCGCACTGCTATCACCTGGAACAGGTTATTCGCCTGTCGGGCTTCGTTTATAACGAATCGACATCAGCTTTCCTGAATAGCATAAAACAAAGCGACAGTACCCTGACAGCCCGACAGCAATGGGCCGTTGACCTGGCGTTAGCCCGGCTGGGAAACAGCGAAAGCGCTGAATATTGTTTGAATAAGATAAAGGGTGCAGGAGTAAATGACCAGACAGTTACCTACCTTTTTCCCGATCTGGCCTATATCAGAACCAAGATCGCATTCGATTATATGTTACAGGAAATAAATTCAGACGAAAAAAAATGTTCCTCTGCCAACCCCGACAATGAAAAGCCTGTGATTTGTGCCTTCCGGATTATGGAATTAGTGGCTCCTTATATAGAAGATTTTCCCGTTAAGATCACGTCATACGGTGAACTGGATACAGACAACTACGATGATGCCCTGAAAAAAGTAAAAGAATGGATTTCGTTACATGGTCAATATAGCTTAATCGGTAATATATATTAATCTTTCAAAAACTGTTATTAATCATTTAGTTGAACTTGTTATTTATTGAAATAGTTGTTTTTCACCTGAACACCTGAAACCAAGAAACTGTTTTAATGTCACATTCTCACCAAACAATCCGGAAGTACACATGGATTTCCGGAAATAAGATACGCACTGTCCTCTTTTGCATCCTTGCTGCCTGGACAGGTAAAATGTATGCTGCTGAAGAATTGGGAGGCAAGCGGTATTTCAATATTCCTATGGTGGCCACCACTTCGGAAGAAGCATATCCGGAATC
>CAZUBW010000087.1:0-16103 GCA_964618645.1 uncultured Bacteroidales bacterium
AAAGTTAAAAGTTATTAACTAAACTTCTTGTCAACCTATTTCATGAGAGGACAGTCAATGGCTAACCTGTGGCAGGCAGGCTTGTCGAAGTATAACTTGCATAATGTTTAACCATAATGCAATTGTCATGCTGAGTGAGTCGAAGCATGACTTGTAGAAAGTTGGATTGTAAGAGGTTGTCACCCTTCGACATACTCAGGGTGACATGCATTCCGCAGGAAGCCAACAGCTCGCAGCTAATAGCTCATAGCTCATAGCTAATAACTCACAGCTCGCAGCTCATAGCTCATAACTCACAGCTCATAGCTCACAGCTCATAGCTCGCAGCTCATAGCTCGCAGCTCACAGCTCACCGCTCACAGCTCACAGCTCACAGCTCACAGCTCAATAATATTATTCCTGATGGCAAATTTCACCAAATCCACCGACGTACGGAGGTTGAGCTTTTGCATGATGTGATTTTTATGCGTTTCAACGGTGCGCACGCTCAGGAAAAGCTTATCGGCGATTTCCTTGTTGGTTAGGCTGTTGCCCCATAACTTCATGATCTCTATTTCGCGCGAACTCAGGCTTCGTATATCAGACCTGTCGTCTTCGGTTTTCAGCTTGTGGATATACTTGTTCAGCAACAATACGGTGATGGAATTGCTGAAATACTCATGACCACCGCGGAGGGTATAAATGGCTTCGATGAGCTCGGTACGACTGGTGTCTTTTGCCAGGAAACCCTTTGCACCTGCTTTGATGGTCCGTAGCACAGCCTCTTCGTCATTTGAAACCGAAATCACCAGGACTTTAATCCTTGGGAAACCTGAAGAGACCTGGGTGACCAGGTCGGTAAAAAGCTTATTGAATGAATGAACCACAATGATGAGTACATGCACGGGCGTGGCCTGTAAAGTCTCCGGCAAATGATCGTATGTATCGGCCTTTACAACAATATCAATGTCCTCGGTCTGACCCAGTAACCAAGCTATCCCCTCGAGGGTTATTTTCATTTCATCGATAATGCCGATGCGGATTTTATCAGCCATGATGGTGTTGAGGCATTTGCGTATCTGAAACTGCTAAATATACTTGAATAATTTTTAATCTTAGATAAAAAAATTGGTTTATGATAGCTGGTTATTCTTTAAGAAATACCGCAGGTATTTCCCTTCGTGTTCTTAATTCTTCGTGGTCTTTGTGAAGTCTTATCTTCGTGGCCTTTGTGTTTAAATAAAATGTTTTTGCTTCGAACAACCGGGGATGAACTGAAAGCATAGACCCGGTATGCCTGAAACATACCAAAGATTTAAACACAAAGAACACTATGAACTCACTAAGAACTCAAAGAAATAAGAACACAAAGGCCTGCCTTAACGGCAGGGACTCTAAACCAGCCCAACAAAAACACAAATGTAACCAGCACTTTTTTTACATTAAGCTTACCCTTATTTTTAAACAATATGTCCATTATGTTAACATTTGAAATGGCATTAGACGAATTTTTCTTTAAGAAATACCGCAGGTATTTCCCTTCGTGTTCTTAATTCTTCGTGGTCTTTGTGAAGTCTTATCTTCGTGGCCTTTGTGTTTAAATAAAAGGTCCTGCTTAGAACACCGGTTTCCTTTGACTACCCGACTACAATCACCGAGGTTTTCTGTCGGCCATTCATCAGCACCTGCAAAGGCTCATCGAACCGTACATGCCTGAGATACCGGGTAACGTTTACCGCCTCGCAATTGTTAAGCTTTTCCCACCGCACATAATCGGTTGACGAAGTATCGGGCACAGAAAAATAACCGATATTCATAGAGGTTACATTGTGGAAGAAATGCGAACCCAGCGACGAATCGAGCGGAAAATTGGCCAAACTTACCTCCACAATAACCCGTGCATTGGAAATTTGCGACCATACCACCGGTATGCCCAGGAACGGATCGCGTGTGCCCCACCGGCCCGGGCCAATCAGAATATATTCGCGTTTCTCCCTGATCATTGCGGCGTTGATCTGCTCTACTTCCCGGGCAATATCCCAGGTTTTCAGCTTGTCGAACTTCTCATTGTCGACAAATACCACATCGCGGATATGGCTGATTTCGCCATTCCCCAGGCTCGATTGTGTATACAGTAATACCTTCGACTGATCAATCCTGGACATATCGATATTGTAACTCAGCTGATTGCCTACCAACGGTTTGATCTGCAACAAATAAAAAGTCGGAAGCCCGTTTTCAGCCTTATTCAGGTCAACGGCATACTCAATTTCCACAGGCGATCCGAGCGCATCTTCAATAGTGCCCAGCATCATATCGATGGTTTCGGCCAGGGGGATATAGTGAAACTTAAGAATATCCGCAAAGTTCACCACCCTGGGCCCTGGTGTTCCCAATCCCGGCTCTACACTGTCGTTATCAGCATGATATACCGATGCGCAGTGTTTGAGGGTTCCATGACTTTCAGCCACGCTCAGGTCGAGCAACTCCAGTGAAGCCAGTTCGCCATCGGTAACATAATCAACCTCTGATTTGACCGTATTCAACGCGTAAAATTTGTTCTGCGTGCTGTTGATCAGATCTTTGGTGGTGTGCATCTCAATTTTAGGATACCGGGGCGAAAAACGATACGCCTTCCAGCCTTCGACCACGTAGGAACCCAGTCCCACCGCCGCAACCGCGAAACCTTCGTCGGGTTTCATATGTGCCACGGGATAGAAATTGTACGATTGCGCGATACCACTGATATGAGGATAGTAATAATTCTCATATTGTGCACCTACCAGCTCCTGCAGCACAACGGCCATTCTCTCCTCCTCGACCTTGTGGTTAATGGCCTGGAAGTATGTCCTTGAATTATCGGAGTATACCGAAGCGAACACCAGTTTCACAGCCTGAATAAGGTTCTCCAGTACTTTCTTTTTGCTATTGCGGTCGTTGGGAATGATATAGGTATCAAAAACTCCGGCAAAAGGCTGGGTAAGAGAGTCCTCAGATAAACTCGACGAACGCACGGCGATTGGCTTTTCAATCTGGTCGACAAAAAACTCGAGTTTTTTGGTAAGCGCCTGCGATAATCGTGCGTTCACAAACGCCTGCCTTACCTGTTTGTAGGTAATCTCGGGCTTTATGATAAGTTCGAACAGGTTGTTGATCTCAACAAAGTATTCAAATTCTTCGGTACCTATGATGGCGGTAATGGGCGTCCTGATATTGATTTCGCTGCTGATGGCGCCAAAATCGATGTTGTATACCAGGGCGTTGACAAAGGCCAGGCCCCTGCCCTTACCGCCCAAGGATCCGCCGGCGAAGGAAACAATGTTCCTGTTGTCCATGATGGCAGTGTCGTCGAAAGTCAGCACCTTACCTTTTTTCTTTTCTTCGCGGTATTTCCGGAAGGTTTCGAGGAACTTCTGACGCGATACCCCTACATCTTTATAATCGCCTATCCGCATAGGGTTGAGTATACGTGCCAGCTCTATCTCGCCACGGGCCATCAGCCATAATGAATACTGATTTTCTGCCGCGTGCAGGTAAAAAGTCTCATCGGGAACCAGCGACAGCAGCGATTCGAACTCCCGCAGGGACTTGGCAACGGCAATGGGCTTTCCCTCGCGGTTACGAAATACAAAATCGCCAAAACCCAGGTAGTAGGTAAGAAAGTTTTTCAGATCGGTCAGCAGGGTTTCGGAATTCTTGTTGATGAAACCAACATTCAGGCTCCGGGCAAGGCGTTCATTTGCAGGCTCCGACGATTGCAGGATGATGGGCAGGTTGAGGATATGCGATTTGATATAACGGATGAATTTATAACCTGCCGTTTTATTGGGCTTGCCATTGAGTTCGAATTCAACATCAGAAATCACGCACAACATATAATCCTTATACTTGTTGAAGATAAACATGGCATCTTCGTATGTGCGGGCATGCAGTATTTTCGGTCGCGAACGCATTCTGCAGATCTTGTCGAGTTCGTTTTTCTCCACTTCGGGTAATACCTGCTGCACCTGGCCGAACACAATAGAATACAGTATCTGCAAATACTTCGAATAATATTGTGCGGAATCCTCCACCAACAAAATGATACGCACCATGCCAATGCGCGTGTCATTCTCCACGTTGGCTTCGTCTTCGATGGACTTTACCAAAGAAAAGAATATCTGCGAATTACCGGGCCACACAAATAGCTTGTTTACCGATGGCAGCGAGGGGACAAGCTCCTCGAAATACCTGATGTTGCTCTTCTGGTTCAGCAACAGGTATACCGGCATGGAAGGCCTTTTTTCCTTTATCTGTTCGCTGATCTGAACCGGCGATTCGCGGTCGATCCCCACCATGATAATGGTAATATCAAAATTGGCCGTATCGAGCAGTTCAACAGCTTCTTCGGCGGTAGAAACCCCGGTAATGCGGGGCAGCGAAAACAGGCTGTACTGGTAGATGATACCCATAAACTGCTCGAAAAAGCTGTCTTCGTTTTCAAGTATAAAGGCATCGTACAAAGTCGCTACAAAAAGGATCTCGCGCACCTTATACTTCATCATGTCGAGGTAAATGTACTTGTCGAGCGACTGCTGGTTAAAGAACAACTGCAACGGACGTTTGTTCTTTACCAATGAGCGGCGGAACTCGCCGGGACTCGGCAGGGGTTTGGGCCCCGACTGCTGACTATAGATTGCCGTACCTTTAAAACTGTTGATATAGCCACAGATAAGCTTTCCCAGGTTAATGATCAGCTGGCGTTCTTCCTTTAAAAAAGGCCCTTCGAACGCAGGCGGAAACTCCTTCAGGTAGTATACCTCTATTACACCCTGCTTATTGTCGAAGGTAACAAAGGACTCTCGCATCATCCAGGGCGTATCCCTGAAGTCCCTGCTAGTGTAATGCCTGCCTTCGTATGTTATGCGTACAGCGGTGTAACGCGAATACTGCCACGAACGCGGCATGATGTAGGCAATTTTCTGCAAGGTTTCATCCACAGGTTTACCCTGCGAAATGATATAGGAGGTGTGATTGATCACATGCAGTTCCTTAAGCCGCTCCCTGTTTTCGTACAGCAGGTTGTTGAGGATATCGCGCGATGCCGACCCGGCTATCAGGTGTGCCAGGTTTATCAACATATTGCGTTCCTCTTTCAGGAAGGGGCCTTCATCGGCTTCCGGGAATTCTTTCAGGTAAAAAACCTCAATCACACCTTTCAGCCCGTTGGGCGTATCAAATGCCTGTTGCTGATATATGGCCGACTCCTGGAAATTACTGCTGACAAAGGTGACATTGTCGTACCGGATGCGGGCTGTTGTGTATTCGGGGTACTGGTAAGCCTCGGGGAGGATAGAGCAGATCATCTGCAGCGATTCTTCAATCGACTTGCTCTCGCGCAGAATTAATGACGTCTGGTTAATTCCTTTCAGCTCTTTGAGCCTTTCGGTGTTTTTATACAGCAGTTCGCGCAAGGCTTTTTTTGAAACCGTACCCGATATCAGCGCAGCCAGGTTTTCGATAAGGTCGCGTTCTTCTTTCAGGAAAGGCCCTTCATCGGCATCCGGAAATTCAGCGAGGTAAAAGATCTCGATGCTGCCCTGCTGGTTATCGGGCGTTTCAAAAACCTGCCGCTGAACCCAACGGGTGTCGGAAAAATCGCGACTGACAAATACCTGATCGCCGTAACGTATGCGTGCGGCACAATGGTTCGGGTACTGCCACGCTTCAGGCAGAAAAGAACAAATTTCCTGCAGTGAGGCTTCGAGTGAATGCCCCTTATTCAGGATCTCAGCTGTGCGCCTGATACCCTTCAGCTCTTTCAGCCTTTCAGTGTTGTCGTACAACAGTTTGCCCAGCTTAATGGCCGAGGCATTGCCGGTTATCAGGGAAGCAACCGGCGCCAGCAACGATTCGATGGCAGCTTTTTTGTCCCTGGCGTTCTTTCGCGAAAAGCTGATACCGGTATACACCGTAATCAGTCCTTTTACAGCATCGGGTGTTTCAAATTCGTGCAACAGCGCGTGGGGGGTGGTGGTGTAAACAGCGCTGCAATAAGTGTTATCATCAAACTGCAGGCTAACACCAACCACTTCATCATGTTGAAAAGCGTTGGCGAGTGCATTACAGACAGCGGTAAGCTTTTCAGGTAAGGGACCTTGTGCTGTCAGTGCCAGGGCAATTTCACCAAGAACAATTGTGGATTGTGTATCAGCCATATGTTGCAAAGGCGTATGCATATGGCAAATATACAATTAAAAACGGTTCAGCAGACGGACATACAGAGGGCGGGATTGCTTCGCTATCGCTTACAATGACGCGTTGCTTATTGCTGCTGCATATTCACAATGATACTATGAACCGTCATTGCGAGCGAGGTACGAGCGTGGCAATCTGTGCTATGAAGAGATTGCTTCGCTATCGCTTACAATGACGCGTTGCTTATTGCTGCTGCATATTCACAATGATACTATGAACCGTCATTGCGAGCGAGGTACGAGCGTGGCAATCTGTGCTATGAAGAGATTGCTTCGCTATCGCTCGCAATGACGCGCTGTTCTACGCTGAGCGTAGTTTTTAACTACGCTTCCCGGATAAATACTCGCGTATGCCTTTTGCTGCGCGCCGGCCATCGCCCATGGCCAGGATAACGGTGGCACCGCCCCTGACAATATCACCGCCGGCATAGAGCCCCTCGATATTCGACTGCATATGTTCTTCGTCAACCTGGATGGTACCCCATTTGCTGACATGCAGGCCGGGCATGCTTTGCGGAACCAGCGGATTGGGCGATACGCCAATGCTGACAACTACCAGGTCGGTATCCATTTCGTATGTTGAACCGGGGATTGGCACGGGTTTTCTGCGTCCGGAGGCATCGGGTTCCGATAATTCCATCCGTTGCAGTTTCATACGGTTCACGCGCCCGTTTTCATCTGCAAAATATTCAACAGGCGCCTGCAGGTTCAGGAATTCCACACCTTCCTCCTGCGCGTGCCTGATCTCTTCCTTGCGTGCAGGCATTTCGGCGAATGATCGCCGGTAAATGATCATGGCCCTTTCAGCGCCTAACCTTTTGGCGGTGCGCACCGAATCCATGGCCGTGTTGCCACCGCCAATAACGGCTACATTTTTACCACGCAGTACCGGTGTGTCATAATCGGCACGGGCAGCGCCCATCAGGTTTACCCTGGTCAGGTATTCGTTCGACGACAGTATGCCATTATAGTTTTCCCCGGGAATGTTCATAAAATTGGGCAGACCGGCTCCGCTACCCACAAAAAAGGCGCGAAACCCGTCGTCTTGCAGATCGTCGAAAGTGAGTGTTCTACCGGCGATGATATTTTTTACGAATTTTACGCCCATTTTATTCAGGTTATCAATTTCCAGGTCGATAATGCTATTGGGAAGCCTGAACTCGGGTATACCATATTTCAGCACGCCACCAAACGCGTGCAATGCCTCAAAAACAGTAACATCGTAACCCATTTTCACCAGGTCGCCGGCCGCGGCAAGTCCTGCAGGCCCCGATCCGATAACAGCCACCTTCACGTGGTTAGGCGCAGCCACTTCAGGAAGAATACCCTTGCCGGAATTGTTCTCGTAGTCAGCCACAAACCGCTCGAGATAACCAATGGCTACCGGCTCCTTTTTCATTTTGGTGGCATAAATGCATTTCGATTCGCATTGCACTTCCTGGGGACAAACCCTGCCGCAAATAGACGGGAATACGTTGTTTTCCTTGATGGAAGCTGCAGCTTTCAGAAAATCCCCGGCTTCGATATACTTAATAAAGGTGGGAATATCAACGTTAACCGGACATCCTTTTATACACTGGGGATCGGGACAATCGAGGCATCGCCGGGCTTCCTGAATGGCCATTTCGGCCGTAATACCCACGTTAACTTCTATGTTGCCTTTAACGCGTTCCCCTGGTTCTACTTCGGGCATTTTCACCCTTTCGATAGCTGTACGATCCTTTGCCGTGATCTGCTTTTTTAATTCCTTTCGCCATTCCTGTTCGCGCGATGAAATGGCATTGTTAACAGTGCTTTCCATTTTCTATTCCTATGCCTGGAGATCCAGTTTTCTGTTTATATCACTCACTTCCTCGGATTTGTATCCGCCCAGCCGCATCAGCAGTTCGTCGAAATCCACATCGTACGCATTAAACTCGGGGCCATCGACACAGACGAATTTCACCTGACCACCGACACTTACCCTGCAGGCACCGCACATGCCGGTTCCGTCGACCATAATGGCATTCAGGCTGGCCATGGAAGGCACATTGTACTTTTTGGCAACCTGCGTGGTAAATTTCATCATAATGGCAGGACCAATGGATACATTCAGGTCGACATGCTGTGTTTTGAAGACCTCTTCCATACCCGCTGTGATAAGGCCTTTAATACCATAGCTTCCGTCGTCGGTCATGATAATCACCTCATCGGAATGTTGCCTGATCTCTTTCTCAAGAACGACCAGCTCTTTGGTCTTTGCCGCAATGATACTGATAACCCTGTTACCGGCATTGTGCATGGCTTCGACAATGGGCAACAGCGGGGCTACGCCCACACCGCCCCCGGTGCATAATACCGTGCCCACTTTTTCGATATGGGTGGGATTACCCAGCGGACCCACCACATCGGTAACCTCGTCGCCGACATTCAGCGCTGCCACTTTATGACTGGTAACACCAACTCTTTGAATGATAAGTGTTATGGTTCCCTTTTCGATATCTGACCTGGCAATGGTAAGGGGAATGCGTTCGCCTTCGGTTCCAACTTTGATGATCACAAAGTGACCGGCCTTTCTTTTCCGGGCAATCAATGGCGCCTCAATTTCAAGTTCAACCACATTCGGCGAAAGAAAGGTCTTTGAGATAATTTTATTCATTGGTAAAGTGATAATAATAAGGATATGGGGTATTGTTACATATTAAAATGATCTTTTTCTGCGCAAATAGGTCATATTCTATCACCAACCCTGAATCATAGCATTATCCCCCTCTCGGAGGGGGCAGGGGGAGGATTTATATTTTATTGATCAAAAGATTTTCAACCTGGATTAATATATGTTTTTAATATTATGTTGTCCGATCAGCAAAACTATGCTTTTCCTCCCCCTACCCCCTCCAAAGGGGGATACGGCATTTTCAGGCATTTGCTGTTAATTCTATTGTATCTGCCCTGTTTGACTTTGTAATACCATTTATGCAGCATTTTAAAAATTAAAATCAGGAAAATCAAAGGCCGAAAATACAGCAAAATGGGCCTTGTTTGACGATCAGGTAAAAAATACGTGAATCGCCTAAGCAAAAACCACATAAAATCAGCTGGCAAAAATAGCAATTTATGCGGGAATATTTGCCGGGTGCTGGGTACTGGGTGCTGGGTGCTGGGTGCTGGGTGCTGGGTGCTGGGTTCGGTGTTCGTGTTTGAATGTTTGATAGGGTATTAGATAATGAAGAAATGAAAAAATGAATAAATGAAGAAATAGAAGATATGCACCCTTCAAGGGTTTTCAACCACTTAAAGGGAATTCGTAACAACGATAACCTTGCTGATAGCAGTTATTCTTTCATTCATTCTTTCATTCTTTCATTCTTTCATTCTTTCATTCTTTCATTCTTTCATTGTTCATTGTTCCTGCCACTGCCACTGCTACTTGTCCCTTGTCCCTCGTCCCTATTCCTGTCTCCAGTCCTCCTACAAATTAAACCCCGATAGCTCCACTACCGGCTTTTCTCCCCTGGTATCCTCGTACTTAAGTGTAGCGGTAATTTGCTTTTCCTCGCCCGGCATAAGCGATACAAAATTATCGCTGAAAAACACGGGAAGCATTCTTTTACCGGTGGTTTTACCCACTACCTTAAGCCGTATCATCAGGGCCGGGTGATCGGAAACATTCTTTAGCGTTGTGGTAAGCTTCCAGCCGTCAGCCGTTCGCTCCGCAGTTGTATTCTGTTTAACATCAGCAGCCGGCATCTGGCGAAGCGCTCTGAAATTGCCATCCTCACGCCCTTTCCAATAGAAATTATCGGAAATAACCTTTCCGCCTTCAGTAAGGATAAGCTTTATAAAGTACACATCTGACAGGTTTTCGGGAAATTCAAGCCGGAAACAGGTTACCGTTGAATCCTCACCGCAATCGAGTTTCGTTTCCTTCTCCCACACTACCGTACCATCCATATTCACCAGTAATGACTTTGCAGTGAGGTTGCTGCGGTCGCCGGCGTGGTAATTTACCACTTCAATGTCGTGAAAAACCGGGTTCCACTGAATGTGAATGGGTTCACTGGCCTTTTTACAGCCAAAGTAGGCTGCCGTGGGATCGAAGTAATAGTCGTAAGTTTGCCATACCATTGAAGGCCATGCCGGATGGCTCATCCACAGCAGCATACCCTGGCGGTGCATACTACGACCTTCGAATATGGCCCTGTAGCCATCGTAATTGATCCATTGGGCCAGTTCGGTAAACTCCTTTGCATCTTTGGAAGGACCAAAAGCCTTTTCGATGATTTCATTGAACGATGCCGCTGCCTGGGCGCCCTCAAGACAGTAATCGTGAATTCCCCACTGGCTGTTCTGCGGCCACAAAGCGTGTTCAGGAAGCGTTTGCACCATGCTTTCGTAAGTCATTACATTGGGCATGCCCCTTTCGCTATGGAACTTATTGAAACCGTAAAGCAGGTAATAGTCCCTTGGCGGCAGGGCGCGATACGGCCCGCCGCCACTGACAACCCCTTCGGACGAATGCGATATGTAATGCAAATCGGGGTGTTGATGTGCTATCAACGACCGTAAGGCTGTATCGAGCGCCTGCGGTGGATTTCCTTCGTTACGTCCGCAATACAAGCCTATGGAAGGATGGTTGCGGATACGTTTCACCATGTCGCCGGCATTGTGCATGAACATTTCCGGATCGTTCGGATTGGGACCATCGGCCGGGTTGGCCAGCCAAAAATCCTGCCAAACCATAATTCCATGCCTGTCGCAGGCTTCGTAAAACTCATCGTCACCGGTCTGCCCCACCCAGTTGCGGATCATGGTAAAATTCATATCGGCATGGTAGGCCACGGCAATATCGTATTCCCTGCCGCGGTAATTCAGGTTCGACTCAGGGAAACCCCAGTTACCACCCCTTCCGATGAAACGACGACCGTTAATATACATATTCAAAATGCCATTGTCTTCGGTAAAGGTCATTTCGCGTATACCCGACATAAACTTGTGACTGTCCGACACCCTGCCATCGGCCGTTTTAAAGCTAAGCCTTACCGGGTACAGGTAAGGCGCACCATAGCCTTTGGGCCACCATAATTTGGGATTCTTCATGAGGAGAGCGGGATGGGTGGCGGCATTGAGTTTAACCACCTTCGATTCCCCGGCTTTCAGTTCAACCGATTGTTCAAAAGCCATATCACCATAGCTTCCGGTGATTACGCCTGATTGGTCTGCAGAACCGTGGTTTTTAACCATAACCTCCACATGAATATCGGCCACTGAAGTATCCGGCAGGTTCAGGTCGGCATATACAAACGGCGCTTCGAGGGTAACTTCACCTGTGGTCTGCAAAAAAACATCGTTCCAGATGCCAATATTCCTTCCCCTGATGGTGGGTATCCAGTCCCATCCAATGGAAGCATGGTAAGTTGGGTTGTCAGCGCCCAGTACACCCCCATTTTTATCGGGACTCAGGGCTGTTTGTTCTTTTACGATGCCAATATTATCGTTTTTATGGATCAGCACGGCAATGGCATTTTTCTCACCTTTCTTCACCAGGTTGGTAACGTCAAACACACCCCTGATAAACGCGCCTTCGATTTTCCCGACACCGGTTCCATTGACAAATACATCGGCCTTCCAGTTGATCCCATCGAAATTCAGTAACATACGATCGCCGGAAAATTCGGCCGGAACCATGAATTCGTTACGGTACCAGAAATCGGCATTAAAAAACGATTCGGAAATCATCAGCTGATTGTCGCCAAAATTAGGATCGGGTAAAGCCCCCGCGTTCCAATAACTTGTCAGTACCGTTCCGGGAACGGTAGCTGTTACCCAGTTATCACAGGTAAATCCGGGTGTGGATATGGCTTCTCCGGCATCATTCACACCTGTTACCCGCTGTATTTTCCAGGCTCCGCCAATCAGCGGCATTTTGTTGCCGGCAATGGCAGGAGAAGGTTTGGGATTGGGCGCCAGGCCTCCCTTACCCATCACTTCGAGCTCGCTGAGCACATAGCCTTTGTCCGAAGCGGCTTTGTTCATCAGCACCCTGAGGTATCTGCCTTTGGCTTGTTTTTCCAGGGCTATCCTGTCGGTCAGCTCAGCGCCCCCGGGCAGGTCCGCCAGCGTCTTCCAGTTTCCGGCGTCATTTGAAACCTGCACAGATCCGCTAACTGCCTTATTCAACCAATGTAACTTAACCGTATCGAAAGTACTCTCCGTGCCGAGGTCGACATAAACCCATTCTTCGGCATTGCCGGCGCTCATCCAGGCGCTGTTGAAAGCGTGCGAAGGAACCATTTTGAGCTTATTGCCGGCCAGGAAAAAATCGAGATCGCCAAAGCGCCACGACTCGGCACATGGGGTTGAAAGGGCAATCCGGTAATATTTGTATGACAAAGGGGCTGGAAACTCAAATGCCTGTTGAATAATCCGCTGAGGGCGGGGTATGCCAAAATTAAAGCTGAATGAAGGTTTAGGGGCTGTGGAATCATTGCCGTAGGGTCCTGTCAGAAACGGATTGACCGGGCGAGGTTTGGCGCCATCCTTGCCCTTCTGATTCATGGCCGCCATCATCCTGGCGTAGGGGTTGGGTCTTTCCATTCCGGGCAGTCCCGAACCCTGGAGTTCCTTTAGCGTGGTCCATTGGCTGCCGTTGTTCGATGCCTGGCAGGTTATTTTCCAGCCTGCTGGTTTTTTATCGTCGTACTGCATGCTTCCGTTGATCCCTATTTTGTCAACAGATGGGGCATTGTCATTACTGTATGCATATTGAATAAAAATATCGTTTCCCTGGAGGGTCATGTCGGTAATGCTGTTGTCGTCGAGCAGCCATTCCCTTTCGTTTTTGGGCATTTCGCCCAGGTGCGTCGACAAAGAAATGGTAGCCGGCATGGTTTGGCTGAGGATGCCGTCGGTGATCAGCTGTGCAGTGAGGTTGTAATCGTACGATGAGGAATGATAAGCAGGACGAAGCAGGGCAATGTTGCGGTAGTTTTCGTTATCGGGCACCAGCACCGGTGAAAAATCTTCTGACAGTTTTCCCGGGTACACGCCAACGCCGCGGGTAAACCCGTCCTTTTCGGGCCTGCAACCCTGAAATACCGCCATGCATGCGGCCACTGTTAACAGCAGAACAATAGTTTTCTTCATAATGTTTGAGCATTAGTTTTTTAAAAACCGAACCAACGAAAGTAATGGAATCGGCTTGATTAAACAAGCAGTAAATAGTGTCTGCCGATAAACGGCTCAGCTTCGGCCCCAGGTTTGGAACAGGTTATGCCCAAAGTCGAACCAGGGGACTTTTACTTTCTCGCAAATCTTTTCTCGCAGATTTTCGCAGATTTAGTTGACCTGCCTGCCGAAGCCTCGGCGCAGGCAGGCTTCGCAGATCTTCTCACGCAGAACTTTCTAATAGATTTTCGCAGACTTACATGAAATTCTTAAATGATCTGCGTGATCTGCCAAATCTGCGCCCATCTGCGAGAAATTCTTCAATAATCTGCGAGAAAGGATTTGTGAGAAAGAGACTTACTGCAAGTCATACTTCGACAAGCTCAGCATGACAATGGCATAGTGTTACCCTGCGCTACGCTTGGCAGACTTTTTAAACACAAAGTTCACAAAGTGAAAGCTTCGTTTCTTACGCACGTCAACTCTGAATGCTGAGCGTAGTCTCCTGACTACGCTCTCTTTTTATATAGTTTCCAGCTTTTACCGTCAGGCGACGGCCCTTATTAAAGGATTTTCCAGGGGATCGTCTGCCAATGAATGACTTTTCCTGTCAACTACTGCATCATATTCCCGGACAAGTTCGGAAATAACGTCAGCAACATGAACCAGTTTGTTGATCCGGTAGGCATTTGACCCGGCAAATGCAAATCCTGCCGACATAATCCCCTGCGAAGCATTGTGCAATGCCTGGGCAATACAATAAGGGGCTGTGCGGAAATTACACGAACTCAAACAATGCCAGGCACATTTAAACGGCTTGGTATTACCCTGCATAATCTGTTCAACGAACTGATTTTTAATTACCCTGCCCGGCAATCCAACCGGACTTTTTATAATAACAATGTCTGTCTTTTCAGCAGCCAGGTAACTTTCCTTGAAGGCCAGGGAAGCATCACACTCATAGGTTGTAACAAACCTGGTTCCCAGTTTGACGGCCTTTGCTCCGCACTGCATAATGTCATACATATCTTTACCTGTATAGATGCCGCCGGCAGCAATAACAGGAACCTCTTTCCCAAATTGTCTTTCGAATGAGCTGACTTCAGTTACGGTTTCCGTAATTAATGTACTCAGGGGCACCATGTTTCCGGTAAGCTCTTCGGGTTTAAAGCCCAAATGTCCGCCTGCCATAGGCCCTTCAACCACCACTGCATCGGGAATACGGTTGTATTTGTTGGCCCAGTACTGGAATATAAGTTTAGCGGCTTTGGCTGACGAAACTTTTACAGCCAGTTTGGTGGGAAAATCAGCCAACCCGGCTTCGGCTAAAACAGCCGGAACTTTCAGCGGAAGTCCTGCCCCCAGAATAATTAAGTCGATGCCCTCTTCAACAGCCGTTTTTATAAGATCTTCATGATCGGTAAGCGCCATCATGATATTTACACCAAGCACGCCATTGGTGAGGCTTCTTGCCTTGCGTATCTCTCTTTGTAGCGCCCGAATATTGGCCGCGCGGTAGTTTTTCATATAATCGGGTTCTCCCATTCCAATTGCAGCAGCCGATATCACTCCAATACCACCTTCATTGGCAACAGCCGAAGCAAGACCCGACAATGAAATAGCTACACCCATCCCCCCTTGTATTACAGGTAATTTAACCTGAAGATCACCAATATGAAATGAATTCATTACTAAATTAAATTTGATTGAAGGCACAAAATTAGTTTACCTGCACCTCGTTCATAAAAATAGGGATGAACACGTATATTAAGGTGTCAAAACCTATTTAGGGACGAATGGAGTTGTTTTAGGGGTCAGTGTAGACGCGAATGGTTATATCATTCCCTGCAATTTACCCACCGAACTTTTGGATACGGGAATGGGAAAGTTCACATTCTCGTAGTACAATTTATATCCCTGCGAATTGCCTTCAACTTTTTCGATATGGTTTATATTTATCAGGTAGGACCGATGGCATTTCAGGATAAACTTATGTTCTTTCAGTATTTCTTCGGCGCTGAGTAAGCTCATCCGGATCAGCTGGCTTTTGATGTTCCCGACTTCTTTCCAGAATACCTCGATATAGTTGTTGGCCGACCGGATAAACAGCAGGGAACTAACCTTGATGGCCAGGCTGTCTTTCTGGTAATCGGAATTGAAGCTGACCACCTTATCCTGGATGGTTTTGTTGTCTTTTAGCTTTTTGTTCATCTCATCTGCCAGTTTCAGATGCGACCGGATCATTTTATTATAGTTAACGATGATTAGCACAGTAATGGGTATGACAGCAACAAAAACTAGTTTGATAACCATATCAAAACCGAATTTCATAACGCCCATAAACCGCGTAAACAAAAAATAGCCAGCCAGGATGGTAAATAATATCCAAAGGTTCCAGAGAATTTCCTTTTTAATGGTCCATACTGCTGAAGAAAAGCCTTTTGGAAAAAAGCTTGGAATGATCAACAGGTGAAGGGTAAGCGCCAGGAAGGTGATTACGGAAAACCCGGCAATCATGATATATTTTTGCCTTACAGCCAGGTTATCGATATCAAAGGGTTGGTACAGCAGCAGAAAAATAAAAATACCGATGGTGATAAAAAATATGATCAGTGAGTTGAATTTCAAATCATCATTGAAAGGATACGGCTTGTTAAGAATTTTAAGCATGGGCGACGTGTCGTAAAAACCACAAAATTACCAAAAAGAATGACATATCAGCGCCGGGTTAAATTAAGGAAG
>CAZUBW010000088.1:0-16095 GCA_964618645.1 uncultured Bacteroidales bacterium
GAGGAGGCTGTCTAAAAAGTCATAAAAAGAGCGTAGTCTGGAGACTACGCTCAGCATACAGAGCTGACATTCTGCACAATGCGCTGGGCGTAGTTTGTAACTACGCCTAACAAAATGACTTTTTAGACAGCTTCTTTCCTTCGTGTGCTTAGTTCTTAGCGTTCATAGTGACGATTTCACTTTGAGCGCTTCGTGTTTATAAAATCTGCCGTGTAGGTGTGTACGGTAGATAATAAATGTCAAAAAAATAAAGACAAAATAGTATTATAACTAATTATTATATAATTATTTAAACCGTCTTAGCCTGACGGCTATGCCGCCAGCGGGGGATAGCGCTATGCTTAATCTTAACTGCTAATATAGTGACATAAATATTTTCTCCTTTTACACAAACTCTTCTTTTTTTGTTAAACCTATCGGCATAACAAGCCATCACTTCAATCCAATCATCTTTTTTATTTCGTTTAACTTATTCAGCGCTTCTATGGGCGTCAGGTTGTTGATGTCTGCCTGGCGGATTTCATCGCGTATCTGCTTAAGCACGGGGTCGTCGAGCTGAAAGAAACTGAGCTGCAGCCCTTCGCGCTTGTCGCCAAGCTGCTCAACCGGCTTCGACAGTTGCTGACCATCATGTGAATTTTCAAGTTCTGCCAGTACT
Source organism: uncultured Bacteroidales bacterium (assembly GCA_964618645.1). Classification (GTDB taxonomy): domain Bacteria; phylum Bacteroidota; class Bacteroidia; order Bacteroidales; family UBA10428; genus UBA5072. Next base: position 659 of record CAZUBW010000088.1, read on the forward strand.
TCGTTGGCCCGACTGACAAGGCTTTTGGGCATGCCTGCCATCCGGGCAACATGAATCCCAAAACTATGCTCGCTGCCACCCCTCACCAGCTTGCGCAGGAAAATCACACGGTCGTCGAGCTCCCTGATGGATATATTGTAGTTCTTTACCCTTTCGAAAGAATTTTCCATAGCATTCAACTCATGGTAATGCGTGGCAAACATGGTCTTTGGCCTGAACCTGGGATGCCCGTGCAGAAATTCTACCATTGCCCATGCAATGGAGATGCCATCGTAAGTACTTGTCCCGCGCCCAATCTCATCGAGCAGCACCAGGCTCCTTTCCGAAAGATTGTTAAGGATGCTGGCTGTCTCGGTCATTTCAACCATAAAGGTGGATTCACCCATCGAAATGTTGTCAGATGCGCCTACACGGGTGAAAATTTTATCGACATACCCGATAGTGGCAGCTTCGGCAGGAACAAAACTTCCCATCTGTGCCATCAATACAATAAGCGCTGTTTGCCTGAGAAGGGCCGATTTACCCGACATGTTGGGACCGGTGAGAATAATAATTTGTTGTTCGTCGGTATCGAGCATCAAATCATTTGGGACATAGGCTTCTGAAACCGGCAGCTGTTTTTCAATCACCGGATGCCGGCCCTGTTTGATATCAATGGTAAATGAGTCATTGATTGCCGGTCTGACATAGTTGTTTTCTTTGGCGCAACGTGCAAACGACAGAAGACAATCGAGCTGGGCTGTTAACGATGCATTAAGCTGAATTGGCACGGTGTATGCCGAAATAGCCAGTACAAGTTCGTTGAATAGCCTGGTTTCGAGCTCAAGAATTTTTTCTTCTGCTCCCAGAATCTTCGATTCATATTCTTTCAGCTCTTCGGTGATATATCTTTCGGCGCTTACCAGCGTTTGTTTCCGGATCCAGTCAGCCGGTACCTTATCCTTATGGGTATTGCGCACTTCTATGTAGTAACCGAAAACGTTGTTAAACGAGACTTTTAGCGATGTAATTCCGGTTCGCTCAATTTCGCGTTGCTGCATTTGCAGCAGATATGTTTTCCCTGAATGCAGCAGATTTCTGAGTTCATCGAGTTCCGGCGATACGCCCGGGGCAATGATATTGCCTTTGACAAGCTGAATGGGCGCATCGCCCTGGAGGTCCTTTTCAATCCGCTCGCAAATGAGGTGGCAGGGGTTGATTTGTTCACCAATTCGCTGTAAAACTTCTTCGCCCGACTTATCGCACAGCTCTTTTACCGGTACCAGCGACGAAAGTGAAACCTTGAGTTGAACCACTTCACGTGGCGTTATGCGGCCGACAGCAACCCGCGAGATAAGTCTTTCCAGGTCGCCAATACGTGCTATGTTCTCTTCGAGTTCAACTTGCATGGTGGAATTGCTGATCATATAAGCCACTGCATCGAGACGTTCGTTGACCGGTTTTACGTCTTTCAGCGGCATGGCTACCCAGCGTTTCATCAGGCGCGATCCCATGGGCGAGCGTGTACGGTCAATAATATCGATAAAGGCTTTGCCACCTTCGAACAAAGGATGGAAGAGTTCGAGATTACGGGCAGTGAATTTATCGAGCCATACAAAATGGTCTTCGTGGATGCGCGAAAGCGTAGTGATGTGCTTAATCTGCCGGTGCTCGGTAATTTCGAGATACTGCAGTATTGCTCCTGCTGCAATGATGCCCAGCCTGAGGTTACTCACGCCAAATCCCTTAAGTGTTGTGGTGTCGAAATGCCGGAGCAGTTTATCGTTGGCTGTTTCTGCCGTAAATATCCAGTCGTCGAGTTTGTAAGTACAAAACCGGGAGCCAAAAATCTCCATGAACTGCGCTTGCTTTCCCCGTTCAAACAACACTTCCTTTGGTTCAAAGTGATTGAGCAGACGATCGGCATATTCGAAGTTTCCTTCGGCAGTGAGGAATTCGCCGGTCGAAATATCAAGAAAAGATACGCCTGCCATGGATTTCTCGAGATGAACGCAGGCCAGGAAATTGTTTTCGCGGTGTTCGAGTACGTTCTCGTTCAGTGCTATACCTGGCGTGACAAGCTCCGTTACCCCGCGTTTCACTATTTTTTTGGTGAGTTTCGGGTCTTCGAGCTGCTCGCATATGGCAACGCGTTGGCCTGCTCTTACCAGTTTAGGCAGGTAGGTGTCAATGGCATGGTAGGGAAATCCGGCCAATTCTACAAATGAAGCTGAGCCGTTGGCACGGCGAGTAAGGGTTATGCCCAGTATGTCAGCTGCCTTTATGGCATCCTCACCAAAAGTTTCATAAAAATCACCAACCCTGAACAGCAGAATAGCATCAGGATGCCTGGCTTTAATGTCGGCATATTGCTTCATCAAAGGCGTATCAACGAAATTGTCTTCTTTCAGCGTACTCAGATTTGCCATAAAATTAATGCATGTTCCACGAAGGGGCAAAATTCCCGCCTGTTTGATTTAAGTTTTTAATTAACAATCACCACCCATGAAGCAACAATTCAAGGATTGATGCGTTAGCCATATGCAGCGTAGTCCTGATTTGCTGCTTTAAATTTTTGCTATTTTTGATTGATAAACATTTCAAATGGGGGTTGACGAGTTTCTGAAGCTGTTCATGCAGGAGCTTCAAATGAACAGCGATCTGCGAAGTTATTACCGTTTGCTGAACAACAAGCACTTTTATCACTGGCGAAGGGCTTATTTCGAAAGGCGACTCCGGTATGTTAATGATATGCTTCCCCCGAAGAAAGCCAATATATGGGATGCGGGTTGCGGATATGGTACCACTGCCATTTTCCTGGCCCTGAACGGACACAAGGTGTCGGCCAATACACTTGAGTTTTATTACGACAAAATTAAAGGAAGACTAAATTACTGGAAGCAGTTCGGCGACCTTTCGGGCCTTGTTTTTGAATATGCCAATTTGTTTGATATGCCGGTTAAGAAGGGGTTTTACGACGTTATCATCGCGCAGGATACTTTGCATCACCTGGAGCCCATTGACCAAGCCATGCGGATATTCAGGAAATCGCTCGCCGGGGATGGCAGAATCATTGTCACCGAGGAAAACGGACACAATGTATTTATTATACTGAAAAACTTTCTGAAACGTGGATTTAAGCGCGTGACCTCGTATTATGACGAGAAATTGCAGAAAACCATCCGGTTTGGCAATGAAAATGCCCGTAGCATGGGTAAATGGCGCCATATTCTGTCAGATGCCGGCATGGATGTGTCCGGTGATAGTGTCGGCTACGTACGTTTTTTCCCGCCATTCGTTTTTAACAATACCAACTATTACCGTCTCCAAAAAAAAGAAGAAGAAATAGGTAAAAAATGCCGTCTTTTGCGTGAAATATTATTTTTCGGGATTAATTTCACGGCTGAAATTTCTCCTAATAACGAACGAAAACATGAGTCGCGCAAATGAACTTGTACCGGTGGAGGTTTTTGCAGGAACACAGTGGGAAGCCGCACTGGTTAAAAGCCTGCTCGAAAACGCGGAAATAGAAGCCTTTCTAAAGGATGAAATACGGGGAACTACCATGCCCTGGCAGGTTACGCCTGCCGGTATATGCGCCGTAAAGGTGGTTGTGTCAAGCGCCGATCTCGAAATGGCCCGGCAGGTGGTGGAGGAATTCGAAGCCAATCGTAAACAATAGTCTTATTCTTTTTTCACACTCATTTCTTTTATTTACATGTCACTTAACTACGGATCAGATAAGAAACGTGCCGTTCAGGCCAAGTTCGATGCCCAGAAGATTGCTTTCGGGCCCATTATGTTTCAGGCTGCATTGGCACTGCGGAATTTGGGAATTCTTGAGTTGGTAAAAAATACTGAAGCCGGGATTACCATGGACGAAATCTCGGAAAAGCTTAACCTTCCGGTATACGGGGTAAAAGTTTTGCTCGAAGCCGGGTTGAGCCTCGAACTAGTGCGTGTGGAAAACAACCTTTTCCACCTTACCAAAACCGGCTGGTTTATTTTATGCGACGAACTTACCCGTGTGAATATGGATTTTACCCAGGATGTCAATTACCTGGGGATGTTCTCACTAACCGAATCCATCAAGACAGGAAAGCCGACTGGTTTAAAGGTTTTTGGCGACTGGCCGACCGTATACGAAGGTCTTTCGCAACTGCCTCCCCAGGTTCAGAAAAGCTGGTTTGGGTTTGATCATTTTTATTCCGATTATGCCTTTCCGGAGATCTTACCGGTGGTATTCCGTAATAATCCTTTGCGTATTCTCGATGTTGGCGGTAATACCGGAAAATTTGCTATTCAGTGCGCCCGGTATAACAACGAAGCCAGGATTACCATTCTTGATCTTCCCGGCCAGCTCGAAAAGGCTTCACTGCAAATCAGGGAAGCAGGCATGTCCGACAGGATAGACCTTTTTGCCATTAACCTGCTTGATCATTCCAAACCTTTTCCGAAGAATCCCGATATCATCTGGATGAGTCAGTTCCTCGATTGCTTTTCGCAGGAAGATATCCTGGGCCTGTTACGCCGGTCAGCCGAGGCAATGACTGAAAAATCAGCGTTGTATATTCTTGAAACCTATTGGGATCAGCAAAAATATGAAGCATCTACTTATAGCCTGCATGCCACATCGCTTTACTTTACCAATATTGCTAACGGATGCAGCCAGATGTACCATTCCGACGATATGCGTAAACTCATCAGGCAATCGGGTCTTGTGCTTTCGGAAGAGATCCTGAATGTGGGCGTAAGCCATACATTGTTCATTTGCAGGAAAGCGTAAGTATTGGTGATTGGTGATTGGTGATTGGTGATTGGTGATTGGTGATTGGTGATTGGTAATTGGTAAAGACTGATTCAGAAGTAAAGGGGATAAACTAACAACTACAGAAAACGAAGACTGGCCTGCAACCTATAAAAATACAAACATATACCATACTGCTATGAATAGTTCAAGTCGTCGCCGATTTCTGAAGAATGCCACCGGGCTGATGGCTGCCGGCCTGGTTACCGGCCCTGCAATGGGTTCAGCTATTATGCCCGTCATTTCGGCTGATACGAAAAAGGAAATGATTTACCGGACCCTGGGTCGCACTGGCGTGAAGCTCCCCATTGTCAACATGGGCGTAATGAACAGCAACAATCCAAACTTGTTGAAATACGCCTGGCAATTGGGTATCAGGCATTTCGACACGGCATGGATTTATCAGGCAGGGAACAACGAAAAAATGGTTGGCAGTGTCCTGCGTGAAATGGGGATTGACCGGAAAGATGTGGTTATCACCACAAAAATAGTACTTGACCAGGTACTGCGCAAACCCGAAAATGGTGCCGAAAGAAAAAAGCAGTTCCTGTCACGTTTTGCACAAAGCCTCGAAAGGTTGCAGATGGATTACGTCGATATTCTGATGATACATGACATAGCTACGGTTGATGAAATTACCAATCCCTATATGGTGGAGGCCATGCAGGAACTCAAGGCCCAGGGTAAGATACGTTTTCCGGGCTTTTCAGCACATGTTTACTGGCCCGAACTGCTAAATACCGCGGCAGAACATGGCCTGTACGATGTAGCGCTGTTATCGATCAATTATTCCATGTCGAATGACACCGTTTCGTTAAATGCAATGAAAACCGCCGCTGAAAAGGGAATGGGACTTATTGCCATGAAAACACAATGCCAACAGGATTGGTATAAGCAAAACCTACCTGCCGAAGTACAAGCCTATTATGAAGGCAATGTTATGCATTCGGCTTTATTGAAATGGGTATTGCGGCATGAGTTTATTGCGACCTCCATCCCTGGTTTCACTACATTTGAACAATTGCAGACGGATGTTAACGTAGCCTATAGTTTGGAATACACCGTTGAGGAACGCCGTTTTCTCGAAGATCATCATGTTAACCTGGCCATTAACTCGGTTTGTCGCTTCTGTGGTGGTTGTAAGGGAACCTGTCCGCATGGTGTTGATATACCCAATCTAATGCGTACGCACATGTATGCCAGTGCTTATGGTAACCTGCACATGACCCGGCAAACCTACGAAGCCATTGAAAAGCACAAAGGTCTTGATGTTTGCCGCGATTGCAACGAATGCGTTGCGCAGTGCCGTAATAACGTGCAAATTGCCGGCAGAATATCAGACCTGAAAGAAATGATGCCTGCAACCCTGGGATAATAACCTGTTCCCCTGGTCCAGGCTGAATTTTGATATCAGAATCCCGGCCAGGGGAACGTGGCTTAAATACATTTTTACCCTGTGGTTTTATTGCTAAAGCGAGTCAAAAGCTTGCTGTAAATCGGCTTTTATATCCTCAACATGTTCTATGCCCGCCGAAAGTCGCAACTGGCCGGGTATAACCCCACTTTTTCGTTGTTCGCTCTCACTGAGTTGCTGGTGTGTAGTGGATGCCGGGTGTATGATCAGTGTTTTGGCGTCACCAATATTGGCCAGGTGACTGATGAGCTTTACCTGGTTGATCAGTTTGTCTGCCGCTTCTTTTCCCCCTTTTACGGTAAAGGTAAGTACCCCTCCGAATCCATTGCGAAGGTATTTTTTAGCCAGGTTGTGATATGGATTGCCGGCCAGGCCCGGATAATCCACACCGGTTACCCTGGGATGCTTTTCGAGCCATTGTGCCAGGGCCAACGCGTTGTCGGCATGGCGCTGTACTCTTAACGACAGGGTTTCAAGCCCTTGCAATAACAGGAATGCATTAAACGGGCTCAATGATGCTCCATAATCCCGCAACCCCTCGACCCTTGCCCTGATAGCAAATGCAATATTGCCAAAGGGCCCTGGCGCGCCAAAAACATCCCAGAACTTTAGGCCATGATAGCCCTCGGAAGGTTCCGTGAATTGCGGAAATTTTCCATTCGCCCAATTGAATGTTCCGGCATCAATGATTACACCGCCGATACTGGTTCCGTGTCCGCCAATCCATTTGGTGGCTGATTCCACCACTATGCTGGCTCCATGCTCGATGGGGCGGAATAAATACCCTGCAGCGCCAAAAGTGTTGTCAACAACCAGTGGAAGGCCATGTTTACGGGCGATTTCGGCAATGGCATCAAAGTCTGGAATGTTGAACCTGGGATTTCCAATGGTTTCGATATAAATAGCCCGGGTACGCGGATCAATTAAGCGCTCAAAATCACCCGGATTGTCCCCTTCAACAAATTTAACCTGAATTCCCAACCTTTTGAATTGTACCTTAAACTGATTATAAGTACCGCCATACAAATAGGAGGTCGATACAAAGTTATCCCCCGATTCGAGCAGGGTAGTTAACGCTGTGAATTGTGCAGCCTGACCTGAGGAGGTAGCTACTGCTGCCACACCTCCCTCAAGGGCAGCCATTCGTTTTTCAAAAACATCGGTGGTCGGGTTCATAATCCGGGTATAAATATTCCCAAATTCCTTAAGGCCAAAAAGACTGGCCGCATGCTCAGAATCCCTGAATACATACGATGTTGTCTGGTAAATGGGAACGGCCCTTGAGCCTGTTGCGGGGTCAACTTCCTGTCCTGCATGAAGTTGAAGCGTTTCAAAATGATGTTGATGGATGGACATAATGTTTAATGTTAGTTAAGTGCGTATTTTATCTATTAACCTGCTGTTGCGTAGTCCACAACAGGCTCCTCCTCGAATTGATAGAGTGGGGTGGAGAGGTACCGCTCACCGGTATCGGGTAATACCACCACAATGTTTTTACCCTGGTTATTTTTTCTGCGTGCTACCTGCAGCGCTGCCCAGGTGGCCGCACCTGACGATATGCCTATAAGCAGGCCTTCTGTGCGGGCCAGAAACCGGCTCGTTTCAAAGGCATCATCATTACTTACGGTTATAATTTCATCAATTATGGATACATTTAGCACTTCGGGTACAAAACCGGCGCCAATGCCCTGTATCTTATGAGGCCCCTTTTGCCCGCCCGAAAGTATGGGTGAGTCGGCCGGCTCAACTGCAATGATCCTGACTGCCGGATTACGCGATTTCAGCAATTCCCCCACACCTGTAATGGTGCCGCCTGTTCCTATACCGCTGACAAAAATGTCAACTTTACCATCGGTATCCCGCCAGATTTCTTCGGCAGTGGTTTTCCGGTGTACAGCCGGGTTTGCCGGATTACTGAACTGCAGCGGAATAAATGAATTGGGAATGACATCGTTTAATTCCCGGGCCCTTCTGATGGCGCCTCCCATACCTTCGGGACCTGGTGTAAGTATCAGTTGCGCCCCAAGTGCCTTCAGCAGGTTTCTTCGTTCCAGGCTAAAAGTCTCAGGCATGGTTAGCACCAGTTTATAACCCTTTGAGGCTGCTACAAAAGCAAGTGCAATACCTGTATTTCCGCTGGTGGGCTCTATTATAACGGTATCGTTGTTTATCAGGCCCTGCTTTTCGGCTTCTTCAATCATAGCAAACCCAATACGGTCTTTAACGCTGCCGGCCGGATTAAAATATTCGAGCTTGGCAATAATGTTGGCTGATACACGGTGAAACCGCGAAAAATTGTTCAACTCAAGCAATGGTGTGTTGCCAATGAGGTCGGTTAGTTTTTTTGCAATTTGTGTCATGGTTTTAATCGTTTAATAACGACACAAAGTTGCAGGTAATTGAAATACTGTAAAATACCTTCGGTCTGGTATTTTACATACCTTGCACAGGGTAGGTCAGATCTGGTAATCGATCACATCAATCCAGCCTTTTTTTACGGCCATCATAACCAGTTCTGATGCGCTGGACACTTCAAGTTTACGCAGGATGTTTTTCCGGTGGGTCATAATAGTGTGTATGCTCAACGTTTTACGCTGTGCAATTTGCTTATTGGTCAGTCCTTCGGCAATAAGCTTCACTATTTCGGTTTCAGCAGAGGTTAAAGGTACGCCTCCAGGCGTATCGTCTTTCTTGTTTTTTGTTTCCATCATAACATCCAGCACAAATGCCGAGTAATACCTCCGGCCTTTCTTCACGGCTTCAATGCAGGCAAAAAGTTCTTCCCTGTCAACCGACTTGTCAAGTAGGTGAATTATCCCGGCCTGGTTGAGGTCAGCTATTGCCGTTTGATTATAATGATTCGAAAGAACAATGATACCTGCGGCAGGATAAGTATTCCGGATAATACTCAGTTTGTCACACGAACCCATCCCGGATAATGCATAATCTACTATCAGCAGGCTGTCGGGGTTTTGCTGCAGCAATTGATTAAGTTCTGCCATGGAGTTGGCCTGGCTGATTTTACCGAATACCTTATTCAAAAGGACTTTCAATCCTTCTGTAACTATTATTTGCGTGTCGGCAATGATCAGGTGCGATGGTAGATACATAAGGTCGCGATAATTGGATATATGCATAAAAATACAACCATTGGGTACCAATGGCTGCCAGTTCACTAACAATTGTTGGTTAACAATGGTTCGCCGAAATGCTGTTTATTTGTGCTTATCTACAATGAAAATGGACCGACCCTGATCATTTCCCTAACGGTCGGTCCACGGCAACAGCAGAAGTAATTGGGTAGAAGTTGGTTTAGCTATGTCAGTAGGAAAGCTGTTGATGCGTACTTCTTATTTTACCTCTACCACTGCATACCTGGATATTTTCCAGAACGATGACGGATCTTTGATTTCTATATAGGCAATCATGTCTTCGTCGTTCTTTATCAATTCATAAGAATTGGCAGGATGTTCGGTAACCAGCTTTGCTGATTTGGAGTTTACCGGAATGGTAAGGGTTTTGGTAATGTCAACACGGGTAAACAGGTTATCGTTTAAACTGTTCTCCTGCAGCGATTCCTTTTTGCCCAGCCCAAGTACGCCACCTTCTTTAATCAAAAGGCCTTTTTCTTTAAGATCCTTATAGGTGCCTGAAACCACGTATGCTTTGTTGATTTCCTCGGTTTGCTGGCCAATGGTCTGCTCCCGGCTTGCGAGAACAGTACTCAGTGTATCCATTTGCTGGTGAAGCTGCCCGATTTCAAAATCCCTGTCAACCAATGCTGTTCGCAGACCGGCAATTTCCATGTCGCGTTGGGCAATCTGGACGCCAAGCGTATCAATTCTTGCCTGTAAGCTGGCTATTTTTACACCGGAATTTCTTAACTGGGCATTCAGTGAGGCAATCTTCTTCTTGTTCTGATCAATCAATTCTTTGATCATTTCAATCTCTCTGACGATTTCCTGCTTTTTATCTTTCGAAATCTCAGGATTCATCGATTGCAATGTGAGCATATTTTCCCTGGCAGTGATTTTTTTAATGTCACTTTCTATTTCGTTAAACGCCAGTACCCACTCATTGATGATGGAATCGCGCTGGTTGAGTTGCGTTGCCAGTTCAAGTTTCTGGCTTTCAAGTATGGCGGCATTTTGAACCGTTTTTTTATGGTTTTTGGTGACGATGATGGTCCCCACTACCAAAACCAGTAATAGTGCAATAATCAGGGCGGCAATGGCCCCTTTCCCACTCTCCCTTTTGGGTTCAGCAGGCTTGTAGCTCAGGTTGGTTGGTTCGTTTCGCATGATTGTATCCTCCAGTAAATTTTTCAAGGTTTAACATGCCAAAACCTTGGCAAGGATTATTCCAAATCATGTCTGAATTTATATAATACACAATATCAATATGTTGAATCCGGCTAATGCTTATCCGGATTCTCAATTTGAGAAAGATATGTTGATTTTGGGAAGATGTTTTTGCCGTATCGGTTACTTCATTTCTTTTAACAAACGGTAAATGGTAGAAACGCCAATGTCGAGCTTTTCAGCCACCAGTTTGATATCCTGGTTGTATTTGTTAAGGTAGGACCTGATGATTTTAAATTCGTAATCACGCAAGGTCAGTTCCTGTCCGTTGCTATCGGCAACATATTCCTGGTCCTGGTCAAAGAACAGGTCCCCGGGTTGTATTTCGTCGTGATCAGCCAGTGTGACGGCCAGTTCGATAATCGATTTTAATTCCCTTATATTTCCGGGAAAGCTATGGCTGAGCAATTTGGATTGCGCTTTGTCCGATAATTTTTTCACGGCCAGGTTGTTTTCTTTGCAGAAAGCTTCGGTGAAGTGCTTGGCAAGTATCAGTACGTCGTTTTCCCTGTCGCGTAATGGAGGCAATTCAATGGGCAGTCCCAGCAACCGGTAATAAAGGTCTTCCCTGAAATTTCCTTTTCTAACTTCTTCTTTCAGGTTTTTGTTGGTAGCCACAATAATACGGCAGTCGGTTTTTATAGTTTGGTTGCTGCCCACGCGAACTATTTCCTTTTCCTGTAAGGCACGCAGCAGTTTAACCTGAAAGGAGGGATCCATCTCTGCAATTTCATCAAGAAAAAGTGTACCTCCGTCGGCTTCCTCGAATTTGCCAATCCTTCTGTAAATAGCGCCTGTAAAGGCTCCTTTCTCGTGCCCGAACAGTTCACTTTCGATAAGTTCTGATGGAAGGGCAGCTACATTAACGGCAACAAACGATTTATCCCTTTGTTTTGAATTGTAATGTATGGCCTTTGCCACAAGTTCTTTGCCTGTTCCGGTTTCGCCGCTAATGGAAACAGTGATATTGGTGTTTGTTGCTTTGTCAATTTTTTCATAGACTGCGTTCATGGCCTTACTTTCGCCAATCAGGCTGGTCTTGAAGTTGTATTTTTGCTGCACCTCTTTCCTTAACTGCGAAATTTCGTTTCGCAGTCCCATTTCCTTGCGTATGTTTTGCACCGTGTTCAGCAGCCGGTCACGGATGTCGTTTGTTTTGATAATATAATCTCTCGCCCCGAGCTTGAGCAATTCAACCACCACGTTAATATCTTCCTGTTCGGAGATGAGAATTACCTCAATGGCCGGAAAATCTTGTTTGAGTCGTTTAAGCAATTCACCGCCGTTAAGGTCGGGAAGCCTGTAATCGAGTGTTACAATATCGGGAGCGTCGTTAAGGCTGTTGAGAAAGTCGTTGCCATTGAAAAAGCTTTTCACCTGGTAGTCGGGGTTAAGCGAAAGGGTATGCACCAGTAGCCTGTTGTACCAGTCATTGTCCTCAACAACATAAATTTTTATCATGCTTTCGGTCATTGTACTTCCATTTTGGTCAGGTGTTCCTGCAGCGCCGATTTGATATCCCGGAAAATATGAGATGATTTTCCCGCAAGGTCAGTTAATTCGGCCAGGTTATCATTTTGCTGTGCCAGTTCCTCCATCAGTTTAAAGTTGGCATAAAGACTATCGGCGCCTAAGTGTTTGCAGGGTGATGAAATTTTATGGGCAAGTTCGCGGATGGCCGGTTTGTCGGACTTGTCGATGGCTTCGTGTAAGCTTTGCAGTCCTGATTCAGTACTTTCGATAAAGGTCAGCAGCAATTGCCTTACAAAGGCCCTGTCGTTACCTGCCAGGTGGTAAAGACTATCAAGGTTTACTGTGTGTGCTGGCTCCCCCGGGGTCTCCGGCGATTCCATGGCTGTTGAGGCGGAAACTTCCTGCTGTTTTAGTCCGCTGTCGGCCAGTTTAACAATGGTGTCAAGCAGAAGTTTTTCGGTAAAAGGTTTTGGAAGAAAGGTGTTCATCCCTGCCTCCCGGAAGGTTTTCAGGTCATCCTGGGTATGCGTGGCAGAAATGCAAATCACCGGCAGGTTTTCCTGCGATTTCCCCAGTTCATTTCTGATCTGTCGGGTAGCTTCGGGTCCGTCCATAACCGGCATACGGGCATCCATAAAAACCATGTGGTAATGGTTTTCCCTGATCAGGCTGAGGGCCTGATGCCCGTCGGCCGCTTCGTCATATGTAGCTTTCCAGCGAGTCAGTATCGTTTTGAAGAGCATCCGGTTATAATCCTCATCGTCCACAATTAAAAAGTTCATTTGGGATATCCAGCCGGGGATGGCAGGAAGTTCAGTTGAGGCTGGAATGCCGGCAGGGTCTCCAGCCTGACAGGGTATTTTGCAGGTTATGGAAGTGCCCCGGTTGATTTCGCTTTCAAGGGTCAATTCACCATGATGCAGTTCAACCAGTTTTTTTACAATGGATAGTCCCAGTCCTGTTCCCCCGTATTTCCGACTGGTGCCTGCCTCGGCCTGCGTGAAATCGTCAAATACTTTCTGCTGCATATTTTTGTCAATACCAATGCCGGTATCGGAAACTGCAATGAGCAATTGAAAAGAGGATCCGTTGAATGTCGCAGCATTTACGGTTATACTGATATCGCCGTTGGTTGTGAATTTAACAGCATTGCTTACCAGGTTAATGATGATTTGTTTCAGGCGGTAAGCATCACCAAGCAGGGCTTCAGGTACTACGGGGTTTATAAAGCATTGCAGACGTGTGTTTTTTTCGCGGGCTTTTCTTTCAAAAAGCAGTTTGATTTCTTCACAGACTTTCCGGATATCAAAATTTGCTTTTTCAAGTTCAATGCTTGCATGCTGTAACTTGGAGAAGTCGAGGATGTCGTTAACTACCTGTGAAAGGTGGTCAGCCGATGACTTCACGATGCCTATCATGTTACGGCTTTTTTCATCGAGTGGTTCGTGCAGCAATTGCTCGGCAAAACCATAGATTGCATTAACAGGGGTACGGATTTCATGACTCATGTTGGCCATGAACATTTCTTTGGTTAGCGCCAGTTGTTCTGCTTCGTTTTTCGAGCGTTCGAGGGCTCTTTGTACTTCCCTGGTTTTCTGTACATACCTTACAACCACAACAAGAACCAGTATGGCCAGTAAGGTGCCCAGCATGGCAAAGATGGCCAGCCTCCGGTATGTTTTTTCCGCAAGTTCGCCGGCTGCAATGGCATTGTTATGGATTCGCTGGTACACCTCATTTTCCATCCGGCTAATAAGTGTATATAAGCGCTCCCTGATCTCATCGCTTGTATTGGCCAGTCGGGCCTCAGTTACCACCAGTTTTGTCTGTTTCAGACTGTCGACCTGTTCTATACGGTTGATATCATTGATGATGGACTGCCGGGCGGCAGCTGCTTCTTCAGCAAGCTTTTCTTCTTCGGCTTTTTCGGCTTTGCGGCTTCCGAACAAACGTTTCAGGATTTTTTTCTCGGGTGCTTTGGTATTGAGTGTTGACACCGCCACCTTGGCCGATAATTTTCTGATATAAACGTCAAGTGAATCGGAATGATGCAGGTAAAGCATTTTATTCCAGATGACCATTTTGTCTTCGATAAGGCTGCTGATGGTATCAACCTGGGCCAACAAAATGGTATCAAGGCTACTGTAATCACGCAATGCGTTAAGTTTATCATCAATGCCGTCGAGTACCTGGTAATAGGGCCTGATATCCTTTTGCTTACGTGTTAATGTGTAAATTCTTACGCTATTGTCGGCTTTGTCGAGATCGCCTGCTAATTCCCTGATGGCCAGCAATCTCATGTCGGGCTTCGATTTAACCTCAATGGAAGCAACAATCGACGACAGGCTGGTGTATACGAAATAACCCGATATAATAAGCAGGGCAATGGCCAGTGTCATCAGCACGCCTATCTTAAAAGGCAATGAAATCTTCATCATAACCTCATAACGTTTTAACCGCAAATCTAGGTTATTTTGCCAATTTTTGCTGTTATATTTCAAGGTTATCAACATTGTTTATCTTTGTCACTTACGGGTCAAAATTTACATCTAATTGCACATGAACACTATTCAGAGCGTTATTATTGCTATCGTTGAAGGATTAACCGAATTCCTTCCGGTATCGAGCACGGGACATATGATCATTGCCCAGAAATTGCTGGGCGTTGAGCCGGGAGAATTTGCCAACCTGTTTACTGTTAATATTCAGTTTGGCGCTATTCTCTCCGTTGTGGTACTCTACTGGAAACGGTTTATTGACCCGGTAAAGGTTTCACCCATTTCCGGAAACTGGCTGGCGCGTTTTTCGCACCGGTTTGACTTTTACCTGAAATTGTTTGTGGCTGTTTTACCGGCTGGCATTCTTGGTTTTTTATTGAGCGATTATGTCAATTCGATGCTCGAAAGCGTTGTGATAGTTGCTGTATCGTTGGTGCTGGGTGGTATCATACTGGTTTTTGTCGATAATTGGTTTAAAAACACTGCTGACGAATCGCGGGTGACTTACCCTAAAGCTTTTAAAATAGGGGTTTTTCAGGTGATATCTATGATCCCGGGGGTATCAAGAGCTGCTGCCACCATAATCGGCGGGTTAACCCAACAGCTTACCCGCAAGCAGGCGGCGGAGTTTTCCTTTTTTCTGGCTGTTCCCACCATGCTGGGTGCCTCAGCCCTGCAGTTGTATAACACATATCATGTCATAACGCCTGAAAATGTTAAAACACTGCTGATCGGAAATGCGGTTGCATTTGTTGTGGCTATGCTGGCCATAAAGGGTTTTATCAGTTTTCTTACCCGCCATGGCTTTAAGGCTTTCGGGTATTACCGGATTGTTGTCGGGGTGGTAATCCTTTTATTGCTGGCTTTTGGCGTAGATCTGAACATGGTGGGTTAGACCTGAAGGC
>CAZUBW010000089.1:0-15947 GCA_964618645.1 uncultured Bacteroidales bacterium
GGTTGACATTCTGCGCAATGCGCTAGGCGTAGTTTCCTACGCCTAACAAATTGACTATTTAGACAGCCTCTTTGTGGCTAGAAAATGATTTTTCGGACCGGACTCATTATTAATATTATGTAACTAGTAAGTAAGCGGTTATGCAAAATATATTCCCCGTAATGAAAATTCTCAGCCCGGAACAATTGCAAAAGGTGAATAGCAGCAGTTTTCTGGTTAGCCATAAGCAGGGCGAATATATTTTTTCCCAGGGGAAACCGGTTTCATACATGATGTTTTTGAAAAGCGGGCTGGCCAAAATTTTCAAAGAAGGACCCAGAAATAAATCAGCCATTTTGAAGATTGTGGGACCCGGCCAGTACGTGGGGCTGTTTTCTGTCTTTTACGACAACCTGTATCAGTTTTCAGCTGTATCACTCGAGGAATCCGAAATAGTATATGTTCCCATGGCATTGATCAATGAGCTGATTGTGGATAACGGTCAGTTTGCATTAGGGCTTATACAGCAACTCGGGCAGGATGGCATGGAACTGATGAACAAACTGATATACTTCCCCCAGAAACAGGTTCCGGGACGGATTGCTGAAATATTGCTTTTTTTTGCCACAAGAATATATCAGTCGGACAATTATACCCTGCCGCTGTCGCGACAGGAACTAGCCGACCTGGCTTATTCCACCAAAGAAAGTGTTAGCCGCACGCTCACCGAGTTTAAAAACGACCGGATGATTGACATCAACGATCGTGTGGTGATGCTGAAAAGCGTTGATCTATTGAAGATTCTCAGTAAGCTGGGATAAAAAGCCGGTATGGCTTTTCAGGGTTTCAGCATTTGTACAAGTGTTTTCTCGAGCGCTTCTTTTTTCATAGGTTTTTCGAGGTAGGCATCAAATCCCATGGCTAAGAATTGCTCGCGGTCGTTCCCGAGGGCGTAAGCTGTCATGGCTACAATTTTCAATTGCGGGTAGCTTTCTTTAAGCGCTTTTCGGGCTTCAATGCCATCCATTACCGGCATCTTTATGTCCATCAGCACCAGGTCTGGCAAATCATCTCCCTCGCACAGGCTTATGGCTTCAAGTCCATTACGGGCATGTATAGGGTGAAGGTCCATATCGAGCAACATTTCATTTACCAGCAGAAAATTGTTCAATTCGTCCTCCACTACCAGTATAGTTTTGCCTGTTGGTATTTCAACAGCCTTTTTCCTTCCTGTTTCTCTGGTAACTTGCTTTTCAGGGCTAACCGGTTTATAAGGGATGGTAAGTGTGAATACCGAACCCTTACCCGGTTCACTGTCCACCTCAATGGCGCCTCCGAGCAACCTGGCATAGCCTTTTGACAGGGCCAGTCCAAGGCCAGTCCCCCCATACCGTCGCGTGGGTGAATTGTCAACCTGCCGGAAGCGTTCGAAAATTACTTCGTGCATATCGGCAGGAATGCCTATACCGGTATCTGCCACATAAAACTTCAGCATTTTGTTGGCCAGTTCGTACCCGAGTTTTACCTGACCCTGGTGGGTGAACTTAAGTGCATTCCCGGTGAGGTTGAGCAGAACCTGGGTAAGTTTTACCGGATCGGAGATAATATTTGCCATATCGTCGGGCAAAGCACACTGGTAAGAGAAGTCAACCGTTTCGGGTATGGCAGATATGCTCAGTTGGTCGTGAATACTGGCCACTATTTCATTCACATTGACCGCGGCTTCTGAGCATTTTTCCTGGCCGGCGTCGAGTGAGGCCAGCGATATGATACCCGATATCACCGATAAAAGCTGGTCGTTGCTCGACTGGATGATTTCCATAAATTCGCGGCGTTTTTCCGGAACCAGGTTTTCGCCTCCGATTATAGAAGAAAAGCCCACGATGGCATTCAGCGGGGTTCTTATTTCGTGAGAAATATTTTGCAGGAATGCTGTTTTCAGGCGGTCGCTTTCTTCTGCTTTTTCCTTGGCCCTGATGAGGTCTTCTTCGTATTTTTTCTTTTGGGTGATATCTTCTTTAATACCCAGAAAATGGGTAATTTGTCCTTGGGTGTTTTTAATGGCAGAAATAGAGGCCTGCTCCCAGAACAAGGTTCCGTCCTTACGCTTATTCCTGAATTCGCCGTGCCATTCATTACCAGCGGTAATGGTTTCCCAGAGCCGGCTGTATTCTTCGCCGGTGGTAAACCCCGATTTAACCAAACTGGGTCTCTGACCGCGGGCTTCTTCGAGCGAAAAGCCCGTTAATTCAATAAAGCGTGGATTCACATATTCAATAACGCCGTCGGGGTTGGTGATGATAATGGAAACAGGGCTTTGTTCCACGGCACGCGAAAGCTTTTGATGTTCTTCCTCGGCTTCACGACGTTTACTTATGTCGCGCGAAACCCCTAATATTCCGGTAGGTGTATTGGTTTCATCAAAATAAACCGAGGCCTTTATCTCAGCCCAAACAGTGCTTTTGTCTTTTCGGATCAGTTCAATTTCAATGGAGCGCTGTATGGGTGTTCCGGTATATTGAACTGCATCACTGGTAAAAGTTTCGTTAATGGTTTTTATGGTTCTCTCGTAGGATTCCGGGGTCATGGCCTCACGGATGTCCTGCTGCATGGCTTCCTCGGGTTCAAATCCGCGTAAGGCTTTTATGGCAGGACTTATATAGGTATATTTCAGATTCCGGTCGAGTACAAAAATAACATCGCCCGAATTTTCGGCCAGCAGGCGGTATTTCGATTCGCTTTCGGCCAATGCCTGTTGTTTTTGTTTCAGCTGTTTAACCCATTCCTCGAGTTCGGCATTCAGCTCCCTGATTTCATTTTCGCGTTGGATTTGTTCATTGACAATCTCGGAGTATAAGATCATTCCTCCTATAGAGCCATCAGCTTCATACCAGGGACGGCACTCCCAGCGTACCCAGTCGGTTTCACCATTTCCCCGGATAAAAGGATCCCGGTCTTCATTCATTATTGCACCGGCCAGCACCTGTTGATGGATTTTTTTCCACCGCTCCGGCATTTCCTGAAAAACTTCATAATGGTGCCTTCCGATAATGTCGGGCTGACTGATCCGGTATTCGTGCAGGTATCGCTGACTGACATAAATATAACGCAGATTTTTATCGAAAACGGCAATGCCGCTGCGGTCGTGCTCGATAATATAGCGCATAAGGTAATGCGAGTGGAGCAGTGCATTTTCTGCCTCTTTCCGCTCGGTGATTTCCTGATGGGTACCGTACATGATGAGGGGCTTACCATCGGGCGTGTAGGAGGTAACCTTACCCCGGTCAATCACCCAAACCCAGTGCCCTTTTTTATGTTTCATGCGAAGCTCGCAGGTATAATAAGCTGCTTCACCTGTGAAATGTTGCTGCAACAGGTCATCACTTATTTTGAGATCTTCGGGGTGAGTATTTTCCTGCCAGGTTTTTACAGTAAGGGGAGCCAGTTCTTCAATTGTATATCCGATGATTTCTGCCCAACGTGCGTTAATGTTTATTTGGCCGGTTTGGATATTCCATTCCCAGGTACCGGCACGGGTACCATCGATAATCTGACTTAATTGCTGCTTTTCTTTTAATAGTGCATTTTCTGCTGTCTTCTGCTCTGTAATATCGTGAATAATGGAATACAGGTAATCTTTGCCTTCAACGGTTATTTTGCTGGAATATACTTCTACATCCCTTACCTGTTCATTTGCCAGCCGGTGTTTGAAGTTGAAATAGATCCGTTCACTGCGTCTGGCCTTTTCCATTTCAATTTTAATCTCATCTGAAGAGAGTGTATTGATATCATCAATCCGCTTCTGGCAGAGGATTTCCCTTTCCCATCCGTAAAATTTTTCTGCAGCATAATTGGCGTCCAAAATGCGCCTGGTTTCCGGATCAATCAGCAACATTACTGCCAGGCTGTTTTCAAATATCTGTCGGAACCGGTAATCGTCTGAACGGTTTTTCTTTCTCATTTGTTCAACATCAATTAAAAAAACGTTGGAGAAATCATGCGGAAGATCCGGAAAACATGAATAATAACGGATGTGCAAACCATTAGAGAGCAAACAATCTTTTTTCCAGCAATATAAAGTTAAATCTTTTACAGAGAAAAATCAAGACTTGTTTTGTGCAGTGCTGGTATGCATAGTTAAAGAACAAAACAAAACCTTGCTGGTTCATTTAAAGCTTTTCAGCCTCCCTGATAAGGTATTCGGTGAGGTTTACCTGGTGGTCGAGTTTCATCTTCTGCCGCAGCCGGTAACGGCCTATTTCAACGGCCCGGGGAGAAACGTTCAGCAGGTGCGCCATTTCCTTGGTGGTGAAGTTCATCCTCAGGTAAGAACACAGTCGCAGGTCGTTTGGGGTCAGATTGCCGTATTTTTCTTTCAGTTTACGGAAAAAGCCTTCCTGGGAGAGTTTCAGGTTATTCATGGCGTTTTTCCATTCCTCGGTCTGCGAATCGAGACCTTCGCGGATGATTCTTTCCATTTCCTTTGCAAATTTCACCGGGTATTTCGACGAATCGGCCTTCATGGCATTAATTTGTCCCTGCAATTCTTTCAGAATTTCGGTTTTCCTGATCAGGTAACGCATCGTCAGCATCAACTCATAGCTCTTGTGGTCGAGTTCGCTTTCGAGCTTGTTTTTGCTGATTTCATATTCCACCAGCCTGCGATGCCGGTCGAGTTCAAACCTGAAGAGCCTTATGCCCAGCCAAACCAGCAACGTTAGCATAAACAGGTAAATTATCCCGGCTACAATGCTGAGATACCAGGGGCGTCTGATGGTGAATGTGGTTTCGGAGATGTCGTTCCCGGTGGCAGTTCTTACCTGAAGGTGGTAATGTCCGTGCGAAAGGTTCAGATAAGTGAACTGATCATTGGAAGTTTGGTGCCATTCGTCTTCGAGCTCGGGAATGCGGTATAGAAAAACCTTGTCGCCGATGTCGAAACGCGTGGCATCGGCAATGAAAACCGTGAGATTGTGCTGGCGGTGGGGAATGGCCTGGTAGCTGTTTTCAACGGGTATTACAACCCGCTCAGTGTTTCTGCCACTGAAAACAAGGCGACTGATAACCGGTGCCCGGGGCGGATCAGACGTTAGCAGGCTGAGGTTTAACATGGTAAATGCCTGCCGTGCAGGAATCAGCATATTGTTCCGGTCGAGGGCAATTATCTGTTGCTCACGACCGGGTAGCCTGGTGAACTTTTGTTCGAGTTCGGTAATTTTTTGTGCTTCAAAGGACCGCGAAATATCAAAAAGAGCAATTTTATCACCCGACATAAACCAGTAACTGCTTTTCTCGTGATGAACAATCCGGGTGGCCGACAGGTATTCGCCAAGGCCCTCTTTCAGCGCCTGAACAGGCTCAAAGCGCCTGTTCTCGTAATCAAAAGCGTATATATTTTCCGAAGTCAAAAACAGCAACTGGTTATTAACCATCGCCAGGTTGATTTTCTCCGAGGTTCCGGCAATGGTATCGAAGTGAAGTAAACTGACCAGCGAATCGGCTTTTTCACTCAGTTCAAGGCGGTAAAGGCCTTTTTGCGGGTGAACCGCCCATACATAACCCAGGTAATCAACCTGAAGGTAACGGGTTGGTTCGTAAAAACCCTTAACCCGGCTGTTGAACTGCCAGTTGCCCTGGTTGTTTTGCCTGAAACTCACGATACCGGTATAAGTGCCTTGCAGCAGTAAACTATTGAAGCCGGTAAAGCAATAACCCCCGGTTACATCGCTTATTTTACGTATGCTTCGGCCTTCAACCTGGAAAGTGCCTTCGTTGTGCCCGCAAAGCAGCCGGCCGCCATATTCAAAAACCTTCCATACCTGACCTTGCGAGCCGGGAATGATGTCGAGGTTTTCAAAAGAATACTGTCCCTGTTCCTGGTGTATATCGCTTACAAAGAGGCCGTGGTTGGTACCCAGGTACAACAGGTTGTCTTTTCTGATGGCCGTGTAAAGCGTACCCAATGTTCCGTTAACATCCGAGAATAACCTGAAAGGACTGCTGGTGTTGATGTAATTGGCGCCCTCGTCGAGGCCGGCCCATAGTCCCCGGCCGGTATCGAGGTAAAGCGACAGCACCGTATTGTTGTTCAAACCATTGGCAAAGTTGTAGGTTTTTAAAATGTTTCCCTGCCCGTCTGAAAAAACCAGGCCGTTGAGAATGGTTCCGAATACCAGCAGCGAATCGTTTACAGCCAGGCCAGCATTGCAGGTATGGTATTTCAGCCATTGCGACAGGGGATTGTTGAGTGGTACAAAACGTGAACCATCATACGAAAAAACACCGTTCCGTTCGGTGCAGATCCATAGCGTATTACCAGGGCGCTTAACCAAGGCAAGTACCTTGGTGGCAGCCAAAGCCCTGCTTTCGCTGATGAAGTTGAATTCACGGCCGTTAAACCGGTACAGGCCTTTGTCAATAGCCTGAACCATAAACCCG
Organism: uncultured Bacteroidales bacterium; assembly: GCA_964618645.1. Classification (GTDB taxonomy): domain Bacteria; phylum Bacteroidota; class Bacteroidia; order Bacteroidales; family UBA10428; genus UBA5072. Next base: position 6,418 of record CAZUBW010000089.1, read on the forward strand.
GTGTCGGCTTTGAACATGAACAGCATGGTGCCGGGCCCGCGCAGGGCTTTCACGCCTGCGCTGTCAGCGATGTAAATGGTGGTAAACGACTGAAAATAAACCGTTCCCTTATCTTCAAAGATATTCCAGATTTCGTCGTTCTTGGGTATTTGCAGGCCTTGTGTAAGCGACTGGTAGGAAAGGTCTCCCAATCCGTCATCTTTCCAAAAGCCAAAATCTTCGAATGACCCGGTATAGATAGTGCCGGCCCGGTTAACATAAACCGAACGTATCCCTTGCCTGAAGGGCAGGGTAAACAACCTCGAGCTGATACCGTTATATTCAATAAGTCCTGCCGAGTTGGCAAAATAAATGTAGCCGTTTAACGGGTTCTGGCTGATTTCCCAGTTCTGGTTTTCAACCGGGAGGTGGTTTTGCAGGTAATACCGGATAAGATGCTGTTGCCTTGCAGGTTGCGATGCAACCGGCAGCATACCTGCCAGTACCAGCGCCATTACAACAGAACGGATTCTTTTTGTCAGTATGTTAAAAAGCATAAGCCGGGTTACCATTATCGAAACGCAATGGTAAATGTATTAAAAATTCCGGCTCAGCAGTATATCACACAGCTATGTGTTTCCGGGCATATCTTTAAGGGTGAAACCCAGTTTGGTGAGTCCGCTTTGAATTTCGGGTGCCGACATAAACAGGTCCCACAACAAGGCGCTGCGGTAGTTTTCGATCATTACCACAATGGGGCCCTGGTCAATGGCCAGGTAATGTTTGGGATACCAGTTGTGATGAACGCTAAAACCGTCGTAGAATCCGTAGATTCCCCAAATGCTGTCACCTTGCTCATAATAAAAGTGTTTCAATGCTTTCATCGACGCCTCGGGGGTATAGGGGAACGACGAAAGGGCGGCAGAAGGTGTGATGACACCCAGGTCGGTTTTTTCACCGGGAGCATGTGCCGCATAACCTATGGGCGAATATCCGGCGGTGAGTCCCCAGCATGCATCGCTGTAACCTTTGTATTTCAGCGGATTTTCGGTACACCACTGCAGGTTGATGAGCGTGTGGTGCTGTACAAGTTGCCAGTAATTGGCATACCGGTCGGTTATCCTGCGCGGGTCGAGTCCCAGGTAGGAGTAATGCGACCAGAATAACGGTCCGCCGTATTCCTCGGCATAATTGTATTTGAGTATGAGGGGATGTCCATATTTCTCATTGGCTGAGGTAAATTGCCCGTGGCGGGCCCATCCCTGGTGATAAGCTTCAGGACCAACCGGATGGGTGGGCGATGCTGCAGCCAGCACGTAGGTAATCAGGCACTCGTTATAACCTTCGATGGGAAAATTCATTTCCCATCCGTAATTGGGCGACCAATGCCAGTAAATAACGTTTTCGCCTCCGCGGGTAAACCAGTCCCATTCCACGCCATGCCACAACCTGTCGATTTCGGCACAAAGTGCTTTTTCCTTTTCGTTGCCAGTGGCAAAGTACTGCCTTACAGCCAGCAAACCCTGGATGAGATAAGCGGTTTCCACAAGGTCGGCGCCATCGTCTTTTATGCTGAAGGGTTTCACTTTTCCTGTTTCGCCATAAAGCCAGTGCGGCCAGGCGCCGTGAAACCTGTCGGCTTCTCCGAGGAAATTTACAATTTGGTTGAGCCTTTCAAATCCTGCTTCGCGGGTAATGAATTTCCGTTCGATGCCGGCAAGTATGGCCATTACGCCAAAACCGGTACCGCCGGTGGTTACCACGTTCATGTCGTTTTGCGGATAATAACCGTCGGCATGGTATCTTTCGCGCGCCATTCCCGAAACCGGCTCAGCGCCATCCCAGAAATACTGAAAGGTACGGTATTGTGTGAGGGTGAGCAGCGAATCGTCGGTAATTTTTTCTGTGGCCAGTAAATGGGGCGTACTCGCATATTTGCAACCGGTAAAGGCTAGTACGGCAAATACAATCCAAATAGGTAAGAAAAGTTTCCTGTTCATGGCGCTTAGTAGGTAAATCCAAGTGAAGTTAAGCCGGCTTGTATCTCAGGGTTTTTCATGAAAAGATCCCATAGCAGGCCGGTACGGAAATTTTCGATCATGCAAACAATGGGGCCCTGGTCAATGGCAATGTACGATGTGGCAAACCATTGTTCTTTGAGGCTGAAGGCATCGTAGAAGCCATATTGGCCCCACAGCTTATCGCCCAGCACGTAATAAAAGAATTTCAGTGCATCCATGCTTTCTGTTGGTGTGTATGGAATAGATGCGATGGCGGCAGTGGGGGCAATTACCCCCAGGTCGTTGGAGGGAGAGCTGGCGCTATAGCCCCCGGGAATGTCGCTGGCGGTGAGCCCCCAGCAGTTGGCTCCATAGTAGGGATACTTGCGCGGATTGGCTTTGCAGTATTCGAGGTTTATACGCGCATGCGCTACATGCTGCTGCCAGTAATCGGCGTATTGATCACCCAGGTTACGGGGGTCGAGTCCCAGGAATGAATAATGGGCGAAAAACAGGGGTCCGCCATAGTTTTCTCCCAGTGGCAGGGTAATGTCGTAAAAACTGTTTCCGTTAACCATCGGATAATTGCCGTTACGGGCCCAGCCTTCGTTGTATACAACAGCGGGAACCGCATGCGTGGGCGATGAAGCGGCCAGTATATATACCATAAGCGCTTCGTTCCATCCCTGCACCGGCATGTTCATCTCCCAGCCATAGTTGGGCGACCAATGCCAGAAAAGTTTGTTTTGTTCACCATTCCGGTACCAGTTCCATTCCACAGCCTCCCAAAGTTTTTGTATGGTATCACACAGCGCGGTTTCCTGCGGGTCACTGCCGGTGAAATACTGTTTTGCCGTAAGCAAACCCTGCATCAGAAAGGCGGTTTCTACCAGGTCGCCGCCATTGTCTTTTGTGCTGAAAGGAAGGGCTTTCCCTGTTGAACCATTCATCCAGTGCGGAAAGGCTCCGTGGAACTTTTCAGTTGCAGGGTTGGCCAGAAAGTTCACCAGGGTGGTGAGCCGCTCAAGACCTTCATTTCGTGTAATAAAACCACGTTCAATGCCGGTAATAACCGCCATGATACCGAATCCGGTGCCGCTGGATGTAACAGTGTTTCCAGCGCCAAGCCGGTCACGTATCATACCCGATTCGGGGTGGGCATACGACCAGAAATAGTCAAATGTTTTACGCTGTACCAGGGTGAGGAGCGAATCGTCGGTTATTTCCGGAAATTTATACGTTTCATCCAGGGTGGTGCTGAATACAAAAGAATAGCTGCTGTTAATTCTTCCACCCAGGTTGGAACCCTGGTCGAACAGAACCCTATAGGACGACAGACTTTCGAGTGGTACCGGCAGAAACAGGTAAAGATTTTGCCTGTCGGCGCCAAAATGGTACGTGTAGCTGGTATCAATGCCCCCGGTGATAAACAATTTCTGCCGGATAAACAGGGAGGTATCCACCGGTGATTGGAATTTAATCCTTAACTGCACATCGTTAAAGTCGATACCCGCAATGCTGCCATTATTGCTTACATTCATGCCATTCACGAACAGCGAATCAATGATGATCTCGCGGTCGGTTTCCGTTTCAGGATCTTTCTGGCAGGCAATAAACACCAGCAACAGTGGTAAAATAATCAGCTTGTTCATAGGTATCATAATTTCAGATGTTAAAGATAAAGAGTAGGGTGAGGCTGTGTAAAAAGTTAATTTATCTGGCGTAGTTACAACCGACCAAAGGGAGCTCAGCGGAGCTAAACTACGCCTGACGCATTGTGCTGAATATCAACGCTGAAAGCTAAGCGTAGTCTCCTGACTACGCTCTTCTTATAACTTTTTAAACAGCCTCACCCAAAAAATAACCCCACTACTCAATTTGCGTTACCTCAGCTTCGTAGAGATCCATGATTTCGTCCGCCGTAAGGGCTTTTTTGTAAATTCTGAACTCATCAACCAGTCCTTTGTAATAGTTCATCCACGATTCGGGTGTTCCGGCAATCTGCTGCGGCCATGCGCCAAAGTGGATCTTGGTCATATCCTGTCCCAGTGTAATAGGGCCAAGGAGAGGCTGGTCGCTTGCATCGCCCGGATCGGGACCGGCATACCTTATGGAGGTGTGTACCAGGGTACCGTTGGCGTAGAATTCCATGGTTGAAGTGGTTTTGTTGTAAACAGCTGCAACATGGTACCACATATCATTCAGGAATTTAGCGCTTTGTTTGCGGATGTCCTGACCCTTCCACTCGGGTGATTCGCTGTCGAACAAATAAAACTTCATATCCACCGAATCGCCTTCCGGCTGACTTTCCTGCATAAGCGTCAGCGTGCCCATAAAACCATCACCTCCGTTAACGGCAAAAATCTTAGCAGCGCCGCTGGTGGTATGCGGTGTTTTAATCCAGCAGGCCAGGGTAATTTCGTCGAGGGTTTTCAGTGCAGTTCCCGCGGCAATGTTATATTCGAAGTAGGCTTCGCTGGTGCTGCCCTGGTAGGCATTTCCCCTGCGGCCCGCAACCAGTGCTGCATCACCTACCTTCTGACTGAAGGTAATGGTATTGTTGGCGTACTGCACAGCTTCTCCTTCGGTTTCAAAGGGGAAGTAGGCAATCAGGCTGGCTTCAGCAATTGAACTGGGATCGGTCTTCCCATCGTCATCGTCATCGTCGTCGTCTTTACCGCACGACATCATCAGCAATCCGCTCAGAACCAGTGTTCCGAACAGCACTCCAAAAAGGCCAAATTTGTTTTTCATAATTGATATAGGTTAATTAAACATAGAATTTGATGTATCAGTATCCGTTATTCTGAATAAGATTAGCATTTAATTGCCGCTGGGCAGCCGGAATGGGATAAACCTCGTGTTTACCTGTGATAAATCCTTTTCCGGCAAGGGCAGTGGCAGCCTGTCCGGTCCTGACCAGGTCAAAAAACCGGTCTTCTTCCATCGCCAGTTCAGCGCGCCGTTCGTCCCATATATCCTGTTGCGTTGCCCCGGTAAGATCGTCGAGGCCGGCCCTGTTTCTTACCAGGTTAACGGCATCATCGGCCGAAAGGCCACATTCGGTGGCAATGGTTGCTCCACTCACCAGGGCTTCGGCATACATAAGCAGCACGTCGGCATAACGCAGTATCCGGAGGTTGTACTCAAACCCGTACCCGTTGTAATTCCAGATATTATACGACGAGGGGGTATATACTTTCCCGTTATAAACCGGGTTCACACAACCCGACCGTATGCTGTCGCCTTCAGGGGTCAGGGTGCCCCGGTAAAGGAGCGTTGTGGCCGGCCTGACGACTTCGCCGCGGGCGGAGTAAAAGTCGATGAGGTTCTGACTGGGGGTGCAGAAGCCCCATCCCTGCATGCTGCTGGGGAAGTTTCCACGGGGTCCCTGCACATAGGCGTATTCCATAAACGTTTGATCGCCAATGGTTTTACCAAGTGTGGAACTCTGAATTTCAAACAGCGATTCCTCACTGTTTTCGCCATCCACACTAAAGACTTCGCGAAAGTCATCGAGCAGATCGTACCTGCCCGAAGCAATGATTTTGTCGGTAAGCAGGGCTACCGAGTCCCATTCCGACTGGTAAAGATGCACCTTGGCTTTCAGGGCCATGGCTGTATATCGGGTAATACGGCCGTCCCATTCACTGGAATAATCAGGAGGCAGCACCTGGATGGCTTCTTCGAGGTCATTTTCAATAAAAGCATAGAGCTGTTCGGTGGTCGATTGGCTTACTGCAGCAAGCTGCTCAGCGGTCAGTAGTGTGTCAATAAGCGGAACCCTGCCAAAAAGCCGGGTGAGGTTAAAATAGGCATAAGCCCTTATGGTTTTGGCTTCGCCCTGGCATTGACGGGCATACAGTTTATTGGCGCTGCTGAGCATGGCTTCTTCAAAAAGGGGCATTTGGTGAATACTGTAATTGGCGCTGCTTACAATGTCGAAGTAGCCTTTCCACAGGTCGTTGACAAGTCCGTTATCAGCCTCGTAGGTGAGATTATCGAGTTCAAGCATAGGGGGGTTGTCCTCGGGGGTGCTGCCCTTGTCGGCATTGTCTGAGGCAATTTCAAAAGCACCTATATAAGGGAAAACATGGGCGCCATACGATCGCAGGCTGGCATAGGCAGCGCTAACCGAAAGAAATATATTCTCAGGTTTTGTATAATCGATGCCAATGGTAGGAACCGTGCCTTCGGGGCGGGTGTTGAGCTCTTCCTCGCAACCGGTAATAAACAGGGCGAAAACGGCAATGAGCAATAGGCTATATACTTTCATAATGTTACGCATTTGAATTAGAAATTGGCTTTGATTCCAAGGGTATACACTGCCTGCAACGGATGCACCGAATTGTCGACGCCGCTGGCGATGGGACTTCCTCCAATTTCGGGGGTGAAACCGTTGTATGTAAAATAGGTAAACGGACGCTGGGCCGACACATAAATTCTCAGCCGGGGAATGTATTTGAGGCTGGTGATGGTGTATCCGGCCTGGATATTCTGGATTCTCACAAATGATCCGCTTTCGACAAAAAAGTCGTTCGCTTGCTGAACAAACGAATAATTGTAGGCGGCAGCCGAAGGGTATTTGTCCGACGGATGGTCTTCGGTCCAGCGGTTCTCATAGAAATCGCGGTCATAGTTTCCATCGGTAAACACATCGCGGTTCATGCGTTTGGCATTCAGAATTTTATTGCCCAGCTGTCCCATGAGCGAAATACTGATGTCGAACTGCTTATGGGCGATGGCTGCATCAATTCCCGAAATAAGCCAGGGGACTGCACTGCCAAGATATACTTTGTCTTTTTCGTCAATAACCAGGTCGTTGTTCTGGTCCTTGTATTTAAAAAAGCCGGCATTTTTTATGGTCTGGTTTACCGGGTCGCGCAGGGCCTCCCCTTCGGACGCGTAAACGCCGTCAATTTCGTAGCCATAAAACGAGCCTACAGCATGGCCGACAGCAGTGCGGGTGGTATAATTGCCCCTTACGTAAGCCCCGGGTATATATTCCCGTCCTTCGAGTTCGAGAACCTTGTTTTGCACCGTGGTGGCATTGAAGCCAAGGTTAATGGTCATTCCGCTGGCCATCTGGTGATGCCATTTCAGGCTGAGTTCAATACCGGCATTCATAATACGGCCATTGTTGCGAAGCTGTTCGGCAACGCCACCCCCGGTGGCAATGGGTGTCATAAATATGGCATGGTTGGTAACCCTGCGGTATAAATCGAGATCGCCGGATAGCTTTTCCCCTTTCAGGGTGAAATCAAAACCCAGGTCGAATTCATTCACCACTTCCCAGCGCATGGAGTAGGGAATTACAGTTTGTGCGCCCATGCCGTCAACCAGTACACCGCGAAAAATGGCGGAACTGGCTGCCCCGGTTTGTCCCAAAACCAGGTCGGAATTGGCAGGTACGTTGGCATTGCCCAGCATACCCCAGCTGGCTCTCATTTTCAGGTAGCTGAATACCTGCTGGTTGCTCATAAAGTTTTCCTTGGTAAGGGTCCACCCCAGGCCTACCGAGGGGAAGTAACCCCATTTTTTCTGGAATTTCTGACTGCCGTCGGCCCTGAAGGTGAGGGTGGCCAGGTACTTGTCGTTATAGTTGAGCGTTCCCCGGGTAAAATACGATATGCTGAAGTGTCGTTCAGGATCGTCATTGGCCCAGCGGTCGAGCGACGATCCGTTCGTCAGGTATTTGCTTTGCTCGTCGATGCCCGGGACATTTTTGGCGCGTCCATCCATACGGTCCCATTTTTCGAGGCGGGTCGATTGTCCCAGCATAACCGTATAACTCAGTCCTCCTTTCTGGTCGCGCCAGGTGAGGGTGTTGTCAACAATCTGCTTGGATGCATTGCTGAAAGTACGTGTGAGAATCGATTCGCGTACACCCTGCGAACCGCCCACGTTAAATTCAGGCGTATAATTACGTATGGTGGCATTGTTCAGGTCCTGGTTATAGGCTATTTTAAAGGTGAGCTTATCCTTTACCGGGTACATCTCAACATAGGCGTTAAAAATCAATCGGTTGCCCTTTTCGCGTGCATCGTTGTAATAAGCCGCGGCAACGGGGTTCCCGTATTGGTTGCCGAATCCGTATCGCTGGGGCGAATCAAAAGGTTCCGGGTAGGCTTCGGCATTTTCGCTGTTGTATACCGGGTAAACCGGGGGGTTAACGTAGGCCCCGAAAAAGGCGCCTTCGTTGGGGCTTATTTTGCTGTAATTGGTGACAATGGTATTCAGTCCTATTTTCATAAAGCTGTTTACATCCTGGTCGAGCCTGCCCCTGATGTTATAGCGGTTATAAGCATTTTCGACATCCATGATGCCTTCCTGGTAGAGGTAAGATCCGCCAAAAGAGTAAGAGGTTTTTTCGGTATTGCCCGAAATATCAATGCTGTGGCCACTCATGGGCGCTGTTCTTACCAATTGCTTATACCAGTCGGTGCTGGCCGGGTAGTCATCCGCATCTTTGGGCACATAACCGGTGGCGTTGGCATTGGCCTCGTTCATCAGCTCCACATATTCTTCCCGCGATGCCATTTTCATAACGTTAACCGGAACCTGCATACCATAATATCCGTCGTAGGTAACTGAGGGTTTTCCGGTAATGCCTCTTTTGGTGGTGATGAGAATAACGCCGTTGGCTGCCCTTACACCGTAAATGGCTGCTGCAGAGGCGTCCTTCAGCACGGTAATGTCTTCGATATCACCGGCGCCCAGGAAATCGATGTTGTCAACAAACACACCGTCGACAATGTAAAGCGGATTGGCATAATCACCTATGGATCCAACACCACGGATTTTTACCGAAGCGCCACTACCCGGAACGCCACTGTTGATGATCTGCAAGCCGGGGACCTTTCCCTGTAGGGCCTGCATGGCGCTGGAGGTAACCTGTTTTGATAGTTCAGAACCTTTCACCGTAACAACGGGAGCGGTAAGATCCCTGGCACGTTGGGTGCCGTAGCCGATCACCACCACTTCGTCCATGAGGGTTGACTCGGTAACCATTGTGATGTCAATGGTGCTTTTGTTGCCTACGGTTATGCTTTGCGTTGCCATGCCAATCATTGAGAACACCAGGGTATCCGAAGGTTCGGCGGGGAGTGAGTATTGTCCATCGCCATCGGTGACGGTGCCCCGTAAGGTGTTTTTAACCTGGATGGTAACGCCGGGCAGGGATACATTTTGCTCGTCAACTACCCGGCCCTTGACGGTTTGCTGGGCGTTAACAGATAGCAGGCAGAAAAATGCAGACAAAACAACAGGCAGAATTTTTTTCATAAGCGCGGATATTTCCACTAAGTTAGGAAGCCTGGGAGGCTCATAACCCGTTTAAAGTGTTCTTTGACTTTCACACACCCAAAACAGGGCTGTTAAATAACCTGCATAATACCTCAACAGCGATATGTAAATGACAGAATAACAGCATAATAAAATGCACAAAAATTCCTTTCCGGTTTTACAAAAGTATGCCCCCGCAGCTTTTAGCCCTACTGCCACTTTTAGTCTGCTGAGCGGAGTCGAAGCATGCCACTGCCACTGCCACTG
>CAZUBW010000090.1:0-15767 GCA_964618645.1 uncultured Bacteroidales bacterium
ATAACCTTTAAAGCCTGGTTATGAAATTCACACAGATCCCCGGCTTGAATTAAATGAACACATAGGCTGACACACATCAGGGGTGTTCCGGCATATGACACTAATTTTTATAACAAGGCATTTATGAATAATGGTTTTATTGATGAAGATAAGTTGAAGCACTATTTCAATGGGAACAATCCGGAAGATGCTTTGTATATCGAAAAGATTTTTACTGATGATGAAGCAGCAACGCCCTTAAAAAAGATCCTGGAAAAACAATTCAGCGAATTACCCCCGGAAAACGAAACGGATAAGGGAAACCTCGACCAGCTCTTTTACCGGATCCACTACAACATTACTACCCGGGAAAAAACACATAAAGACAAGCTGCGCAAATGGATAAAATGGACTTACCGTGTTGCCGGCGCCCTGTTTATACCTCTTGTGCTATGCATGGGTGTATATTTCCACCGCGAATACACCTCCGCGGAAAAGTATTGGGTTGAAATAAAAGCCCCTGCCTGGACACGGGCACAATTTAGCCTGCCCGACGGAACAACCGGCTGGCTCAACAGCAATTCGGGAATAAAATACAAAGGTAGTTTTGCAAATAAAAGAACGGTTTTGCTCACCGGCGAAGCCTATTTCGACGTGGCTAAAAACACAGGGAAGCCATTTTTGGTTCAAACCAGGGATGCCAGCATCAGCGTTCTCGGTACCCGTTTCAATATAGCGGCCTACGAAAACGAAAAGGACCTGGAAGTGGTATTGGAAGAGGGAAAACTTGCGTTCAAGGCCCATGAATCTGACAGAACCTATACCCTGAAACCCAACGATTTGGTGGTATATCATAAAGACAACAAGGAATTCACGGTAGAATCGGTACATTCAGCAAAATACACCTCGTGGAAGGAAGGCAAGCTAATCTTTCGTAATGATCCCATTGACGTTGTAACCCGGAGACTTGAGCGATGGTACAACATTGTTATTGTTAACAATGTCCCGGTTTCGGAAGATATCAGGTGGAGGGCAACTTTTGAGGATGAGGATCTCGAAAGGGTTCTGGATATTATGGAAAAAACGCTGCCTGTTGACTATACAATAGAAGAATCCAATATGAACCGTGATGATATCTATGTGAAAAAGAGAATTACAATAACCCTGAAAAATAACCCCTAACCAAAAAAACTGCCTATGGAACAAATCACTTAAAAACACAAAAAAATTACAGGAAAGCGCTGCAACCGCCTCCCTGTAATCGCATTCGAGTTAAAAAAGATTTGTAACTTAATTAACCTCACAAATTTATGAAAAAAAACCATGAATTGTGGATATCGTCTTATCCATACCTTAAGAAATTACTCATGAAATTAAAACTTGTATGTATAGTAATCTTAGCCGGTATTACAAGTGCTGCTGCTATAACTACCTACTCGCAAACCGCAAAATTATCGCTTGATTTGCGCAATACAAGCCTCGAACAGGTGCTGGACGAAATTGAAAAACAAAGTGAGTTTTATTTTGTATTCAATCAGAAACAAATAGATGTAGAGCGGATAGTTGATATTAATACAAACCAGGAGCTTATTAAAGATGTGCTCCCTAAACTATTCCAGGGCACCGGAATTAATTACCTGATTCTCGACAGGCAGATTCTGCTGACAACAGATCCGATAGAAATCAACCCAAAGGAGGAACCCGCGGAAAGCCATCAGAAAATTAAAATAACAGGAACCATAACCGACGCCGGTACAGGAGAACCCATTGTTGGTGCCAATGTTATGATTGAAGGCACCACCCTTGGAGTTGTTTCGGATGCAACTGGCAAATACACCATTGAGGTGCCGAATCAGGAAACCGTGTTGGTGTTTTCGTTTATCGGCTACAATACAGAAAAAATTATCGTTGGTGATCAGGTTTCCATTGACATCCTGATGATTATGGACATCAAGGCATTGGAAGAAGTTGTAGTTATTGGTTATGGAACTCAAAAGAAGGCCGACGTTACCAGCGCTGTTGCCAGCATAAAGGCTGAGAATTTCATCCCCGGGAAAACGCAGGATGCTGCTGAACTGGTAAAAGGCAAAATTGCCGGCCTCACCATTACCAAAAGCAGCGGTGACCCCAATGCTTCTTCATCCATATTGTTGCGTGGTATATCAACGCTGAATGGCAGCGTGGCACCCTTGGTGCTGGTTGATGGAATACCCAGCAGCCTTACTGCTGTTGCACCGGAAAATATTGCCTCTATTGACGTGCTTAAAGATGCTTCTGCTGCCGCTATCTATGGCACAAGAGGTGCAAATGGCGTGATTATCATTACCACAAAAGCAGGAAAAAGGGAGCAAAAAGTGAATGCCACCTTAAATTCTTATGTTTCCACATCGGGCTTTCTGAAAACTGCCGAATTTATGGAACCTTCCGACATCCGTCAGGGTAAAACAGCATTCAGCGATGATGGCTGGGATACCGATTGGCTTAAGGCAGTCACACAAAAGGGTCTTGCTTACAACAATTCACTAAGTATCGATGGCGGGGGAAAATCACTCGCCTATTCAGGCAACATTAGTCATCGTTACGAACGCGGCACCATTAAAAAATCCGACAAAGAAGAAATAAGGATTCAATTGAGCCTTACACAGTATTTGCTTAATGACATATTAAAAGTGAATGTTAACCTGCTGAAGGGTATTCATACCAACAGTAACAGCAATGCAACCAATGCCGATCAGACCAACATTTACCGTCAGGCCATGATCCGTAATCCAACCTCACCTATATACAACGAGGACGGAACCTATCGCGAAGAGTTTAACCGGTATCTGTATTATAATCCTGTTTCGATGATAAATGAACGGCTGGGAGAAACCGAAACAGACTGGAATTATATGACAGGTAACCTTACCCTGGAACCCATTAAAGGATGGCAGACAAACTTAATGGTGGCCCGTCGCATGAACAACACTGTGGTAAATAATTATGAAACCGAGCTTTACTATGCTTCACTCACCAGCGCCCATAAAAATGGCGCCTCCAGAAGTTACAACAATTCTAAAGATGACAACCTGGAGTTAACAACCCGTTATGATAACGTTTTAGGTTATCACCGGATTTCGGCTCTTGCCGGTTACAGCTATAATTACAACGTTAACAATGGCTTCAATGCCTGGAACCAAAGTTTTCCCACCGATGTTTTCAGGTACAATAACCTTGGTTTGGGTGCCTATCTGAAAGACGGGAAAGCCGGTATGGGCAGTTATAAAAACGACTCCAGGCTTATTGGTTTCTTTGGGCGTATGAGTTACGGTTACAGGGAACGGTATAACATTCTGGCCAGTTTGCGTCGTGAAGGTTCCTCCAAATTCGGGGCCAATCATAAATGGGGATGGTTCCCTTCGGTATCTGTTGGTTGGAATATCAATAATGAACCTTTCCTGAAGCCTTTCACGGCCAGCTTCAGTAACCTGAAAATACGTGCCGGTTATGGTGTAACCGGTATTATACCCAACGACAGTTATGCATCACTCATTACCTATAATTATTCAGGGGGATACTATATGGATGAAACCGGAAGCTGGATTACCGGCCTGGCCGTAGATCAAAATCCAAATCCCGATCTGAAATGGGAAAAAACTGCAGAAATAAACATCGGACTTGATTTTGGCTTGTTTGAAGAACGGCTAACCGGAAGCATTGACCTTTACCGAAAGAAAACTACCGATCTGCTTTTCTGGTATGACGTTCCTGTGCCACCAAACCTTTACGGAAGCACCCTGGCCAACGTTGGCTCCATACAAAACAGGGGCATTGAAATCACACTGGGCGGCATTCCGGTGAGAACTAAAAATTTCGAATGGAATACCACGCTAACGCTGGCCCATAACGAAAATAAATTGCTTAGCCTCTCCAACGACCTGTATCAAACCGACGACTGGATGAACACGGGAGGTGCTGCCGAACCCATAACAGTACCTACCCACCGGATTGAAATCGGCAGAGGCCTTGGTAATTTCTGGGGCCTTAAATCTGTTGGTCTAACCGAGGACGGACACTGGCTTATCGAAGATCCTGAAACAGGCGATGTACTGCAATATACCACTGCACTGAACGACGATCGCTACCGTCAATACCTGGGCAATGGCTTCCCTAAAGTATATGCCGGATGGAACCATTCATTCCGCTATAAAAACATCGACTTAAATGTTCAGCTGAGCGGTCAGTTTGGATTTCAAATCCTGAACGAGCAACGCATGTTTTATGAAAACAACTCCATTCAGTATAACAAGCTCCAATCGGCTGCAGATTCGGTTTATGGAATTGCCCCGCTTGCCGGAAATCAGCAACAGGCATTTGTCAGCTACTACCTCGAAGACGGTGACTATGTGAAATTCGACAACATAACCCTGGGGTATAATTTAAACCTTACCCGGTTCAGATACCTTTCTGCCCTTCGTGTATATGTATCAGGTCAGAACCTGTTTTGCATTACGGGCTACTCCGGCCTCGATCCTGAGATAAGCAACAGCGGTGATTATATGGGCGCCGGGCGCGACTTCCGCGATAAGTATCCGACCATAAGGTCAGTTACATTTGGTCTGAATATTAACTTTTAAGGAAAATGAATATGCGATCATTTAAATATATAGCCATCATAGCAATTGCTTTGCTTACGTTCACTAAGTGCACCGATTTGGACGAAACGCCATATGACATTCTTACCGAAGACAACATTGCTTTTACCGACGAGGACATTAACAATATGTCGGGAAAGGTATACCAGTCTCTGCGTGGCTTATACTGGAACTGGAACGGCTATTTTGATATCATGGAAGAATCGGCCGACCTGCTTATGACACCTGCCCGTATTGGCATTGGCTGGGGCGACTATTACATTTTGCTCCACAAACACGAATTCAGCGGTTCCTCGATATCACACCTATGGACAGTGTGGGATGCCGGTTACGCAGGTATCCTTTATGCCAATAAGTGTCTCGATATTCCGGCTGTGCGTGAAAATAAAACCAAAGCAGCCGAACTGAGAACCATGCGTGCATTGTTTTACTACATGTTGTTCGATTTGTTCCGTAATATTCCTTTGGACACAACGCAGAATCATCCTGCCGGCTATTTGCCCGAACAGGCTCCTCCGCAAACCACTTACGACTTCATTATTAATGAACTGAATGAAGCCATCCCCGACCTGGGCATCGACAAACCTTACGGATATCCGAACGAATACGTGGCCCGTATGATTCTTGCCAAAATGTACTTAAACCACAATGCCTGGTTCAACGATTTCACCAGTAACGAATATTACGAAAAAGCCCTTGCCGAAGTGGAAATTATACTCGCATCAGGTAAATACATCCTGGAACCCGAATACAAAAATTGCTTCAAAAACGATTTATCCGCCAGTACGGAGGTTATATTCGGAATACCCATGGATGGCAAATATGCCAGCGGGAATTACCTGGTGAACAAATGCCTGATTGCCGAAGGGAAAAAGGCCTTTGGCGCTACAGGCACTGCCTGGAACGGAAGCTGTGCCATCCCCCAGTTTATGGATACCTACAATAATAACGATCAACGCTTTGACGACACCTGGGCACACGGACAACAATACGAATACGGAACAGGCAAAATTCTGATGACAAATGCCGACGACCAGGGAAATGTAAAACTGGTTTATACCAAAGAAGTACATTCCATTGATAACCCGGGTGCTTATATGCTCGAAGGTTATCGCTTTATCAAATACGAAATTGTTGCTGATGAATATGGCACCTACGGCGATGATGTCTGTTTCTTTCGCCTGGCCGATGCCATGTTTATCAAAGCCGAATGCCTGCTCCGGTTAGGACGCGACAAGGACATTGCCGCCCAGCTGATTACCGATGTGAGAAAACGCTCTTTCAAAACATCGCCCTCAAAAGCCACCCGTACAGTGGCCGATCTCGAAGGTCCCAGTGTTTATGATTACGGACATCGCGAATGGACAAGTGTAGGTGCAAAAAACTTTGATCCCGCATCGTTTGTGGCCACTTACGAAGGAGGAGCCGATATTGAACTGGGAGGTCTGCTGGATGACCTGGCATGGGAATTTGTAGGCGAACATCATCGCCGGCAAGACCTTATCCGTTTTCGCCTGACAGGCAAAAACATGAATGTTTTCAATGGCAAATCGTGGTTCTGCAAAGACGCCGAAACCGATCCTTCGGATATTCACAAAAACATATATCCGATTTGGCAGGATTTTGTTGAGTCAAATATTAAAATAGTGCAAAACCCCGGTTATTGATTAACCATAACACTTACCATTATGAAACGAATATATAAAACATATACACGCAGGAATGAAAACGCTGATGCGGACTTCATCCGGCTGTTCTCAAACGGTTATTCCCGGATAAAAAACAAGCTGTTTGCCCTGTCTGCAATTTTTGTATGCATACTTGCAGTTATTTTCACTGCCTGCGAAGAGGATGAAATTTTCAGCAGGCTGCACGAATATACCCCGGAAGAATTGGCCTACCGCGATTCGGTGGAGGCTGCAAAAGCCGGTGTGAAAGCCGACTTCATTATTACACAGGATATTGAGTTGACCTATGGTAACTGGGCATCTGTTGAAGTGCCGCTTGAGGTTACCTCCATGTGCGAAAAACTCGGTTATGCCGACGCCGATGCGCTAACAACAGCCATAGGCGCTTTCGATGGCGATGTAAGACTCCTGGCCGTAAACCAGGTAACCAAAGCCGACTTCACCGAACACGTGGTTGACGAAGCAGGCGTTCAGGAAGGTTTTGTTTTTTCCAAAGCCGGAGAACCCGGTTCGGCATGGGACTGGCCAACGGATCCCAACCCACAGCTTTACAGCATGTGGTGTGTTTACAACGTGAACAATATGGCCTTTACCATTGGTATGCGCACGGGTGTGCTGGAAACAGGCAAGACTTACAAAATCATAATTCTTTGGAAAAAGGGCGATTATCGCCTGGCTACTATTTTTAATGTTAGCATCGTGGAACCCGAAGAGGAAAATCCCAATGCTTATGTCGCCGATAAAACCATTACCAAAAACGTGATGCTGGTATCTTCAGGCGTTGAAAATGATGCTTCGGTTATTGCAACACTCAATGGAGCTACGCTTGCAACGGATCTCGGTTATGCCGGCACATCAGCGTTATCAACAGCACTCGGTACCGTGGAATGGAACACACAGGTAAATAACGAAGTTGACTTTTTTGGCGTTAATGCTTCCACCGGTATTGATTATACAGGCAACTATACAGCTGGAATGGGCTATTGGTATGCCGTGAATGGCGATATATGTGCTTATTCCAACGAAGAGGCTGCACTGTATGCAGACCTTGATCCGGCAACGCTTAAACTAACTATTGGCCAGAAAGGCGGCAAAGTACAAAACGGCACTACCTATAAACTCATTGTTATGTTTGCCAACGCATCCAACTATCGCGTTGCGCTGGAACTCAATGTAACGGTTGTTGTTGATACACCACCTGCAGGAGATCCTTATGAGGTAACTGTAACCCATACCCTGGTTCATCCTATTACAGCCGGATGGGAGCAGGATATCATTGATGTTACCAGTATTATGCGCGATGCATTTAAAATGACCACTGCTGATATTAATGCAGCCATTGCTGATAAAACCTTACAATTTTATGCAGTGGAACCCGACCTGACGCAAAAGCCAAGCACTTCAGACGGAAACGACTACCCCGGACACTGGATCAATGCAGATGGCACAGTGGCAACCGACTGGCAGGATGGTGAAATATTTGTTCAGCTGCAGGCTACAGCAGAGAATCTAAAGTTCATGCTGCTGAACCAGCCCTCGAATATTACAACCGCAACTACCATAACAGTTAAACAGGTTGCCGAACTTAACGGCGGAAAAGTGAATTTTGTTTTTAATGTAGTGCTTACCGAGGAAGCCGCTGAGCCGTATGAAGCCGACTATATCAGAAATATCGGCCATATTGCCAACGACGCCTATACTACAACGGATATTGATGTAACGGATATTATGACGCACGCTTTAAAAATCGGCGTAAGCGAAATAACCACGGCCATAAGTAACAGCGAACTGGAATTTTATGCCATCAATGCCGATGATTCCCATTCACCCAGTACAGGTGAATATCCCGGTCACTGGTTTGATGCCAGTGGTAATGCCATGGCCTGGGGCGATGGAGCATTCGGCTGTGTTAACCTGAAGATTGAAAACGAACGGATCGTTTTAAAGGTATATAACTTCCCGGGGGTAACATCAGGGGAAGCTACCATCCGTCAGGTTGCGCAACTTAATGGCGGACAGGTTAACTTTGCCATTACCATTGGGCTGAAATAGCAACTTCTGTTTGTTTTTATACAGTAAGTATGTGGCTGTTCCCTGCGAAAAACTAACTTCACCCGGGGAATGGCCACATATAAAATTTTGAAGTACAATGAGACATCTCATTTATATATGGCTGACTTCAGCTATTCTTTTCCTGGCCTGCGAAAAAGACCCTGATCCGGTTCGCGAGCCAACGAACAAAGATGATGACACTGAAACCCCTGAGATTTTCACCACCGATACCACAAAGCTTTATATCCCGGTGGAATTCCGGAATATCGACTTCTCCAGGGCATCAGGCACCTGGAGTTTTGCACGCTGCCGGCAATCGGAACACTTTGTGGTTTTCTGGGGTAAGGGCTACGGGACAAATGATCCGAATTCCGACGCAGTGCCTGCTGCACTTAGGGTTGACATCGATGATTTACTTGACAAAGCCGAGCAGTTTTACGACCTGAACGTGAATACCCTGATATTTGCCGAACCCGGGAAATCGAACCTGGATAAGTATAAAATGCTTATTTTCCTGTATTACGAAGAAGAATGGCGTGCCTATGGCTCGGGATACGACGATGTTATCGGGGCTATATGGGTTAGCCCGGGTACCTGTCAGCCTGAAGTTGGACCTACCATTGCGCACGAAATAGGACACACCTTTCAGTACCAGGTGTATTGCGACCTTAAAGGAGGAGCAGGCTTTCGTTATGGATTCGGAGGCAACGGGGGTAATACCTTTTGGGAACAAACTGCCCAGTGGCAGGCCTATCAAAGTTATCCGTCAGAAGCTTTTATAACACATAATTTCGCCGAGTATACCAATAACTATTTCCACCACATTTGTCATGAAGACTACCGTTATGCTTCTTACTTTATTCATTACTACTGGGCAGATAAACACGGTCCCGATTTTATCGGGGAATTATGGAGAGGGGCGCAACAACCCGAAGACCCTGTGCAGGCATACATGAGAATCAACAATATAACGGTTGAAGCTTTTAATGATGAAATTTACGATGCAGCCACCCGTTTGGTAACATGGGACCTGGATGCCCTGCGTAATATAGGGCAAAATTACATGGGCTCACAGTCGTGTAAAATGGTTTCGTTGGGCAACAACACGTATCGCCCCGACACCTCTTTTTGTACAGAACCCACCGGATACAATGTTGTTCCGTTAAACGTACCGGCATCAGGAACGGAGATTTCGGCTGTTTTTGAAGCCACACCCAATGCAGCCGGCTACCGGACAGATAATGCAATGCTCGGATTCCGCTATGGTTTTGTGGCATTGACCAGCGATAACAGTCGCGTTTACAGCAACATGTACAATACACTGACCGGAACAGCCGTTTTTACGATTCCGGAGGGTTGCACACGATTGTGGTTTGTTGTCAGTGGTGCGTCGCCCGTTTACAAACCTCACGCCTGGGATGATAACCGCTCAAACGACGTTCAGCTGCCTTACCAGGTGCAATTTGTAAATACCAATCTCTATGGAACCATTTCTTTTGACGGCACAGAAACGCCAATGGATACAACGTTAACTTTCGATGTGAATTTTCCTTACAGCGCTACTGTTTATCCTGGCGCTACGGTTAAACTATCACAGGAGGATCTGATGAAACTTGCCCGTGCCTTTGTGTTGCAACCCGGCGAAATTATTGCAAACACCGCACAATCCGGCAAACCTGTAAAATTATACGCATTGGAGAGCAATGGCCAGTTAAACGGTAATTACACCTCATCAAGTGACGGGTATGTCAATGTTTACGGACATTACTTCACAGCCGAAGGTGATGTATGCAGTTGGAGCGATGCCACAAGCCGTGTCTTCTCTGAGTTCACCCCGCCTCAATTATCATTTACCCTTGGTCAGTATCCTGGCAAATGTGCAGCAGGCGACACCTATACCATACGGCAGGCACTTGTTTATGAGTATGAAGCCGGCAAAAGTGTTCAGGCTACTTTTCAATTTAATATCCACATTCAATAATAAGCAACGTTCATTAACCCTATAAATATACAGATGAAAAAAGGTACGCTTTCAGTCCTATTGCTTCAACTTACCCTTGTAATGTTCTCGCAATACCCCGGGCAGTTCAATCAGCAAAACAAGGTGCCGCTGGCCGTTACCCCCAAAGCCTTAGCCTTTGAGCTGGCCGATGTAAAAATAACGGGAGGCCTGTTTAAAAACGCAATGGACAAAGACATTGCCTACCTGTTATCTATTGAACCCAACCGGTTGCTGCACAGGTTTCATGCCAACGCTGGACTTCCCGTCAAGGGAGATATCTACGGCGGTTGGGAAAGCGAAGGCCTGTCGGGCCATACATTGGGACACTACCTGTCGGCTATTTCCATGGCTTATGCCGCTACAGGCCATGCCGAATTTAAAAACCGCGTGGATTATATCGTTGGCGAATTGGAATATTGCCAGCAAGCCCGCAAAACGGGTTATGTAGGCGCCATCCCAAACGAAGATTCCATTTTTAGCAAAGTCGCCCGCGGAGAAATCCGCTCCGGAGGTTTTGACCTCAACGGTGGCTGGGCTCCCTGGTATACCGTGCATAAAGTAATGGCCGGCCTGGTAGATGCTTATTTGTATGCCGGCAATGACAATGCCCTTGACATTGCCAGCAAAATGGCCGACTGGACCGGCCAGACCATTATAAACCTTACCGACGAGCAGCGCTTTAAAATGCTGAATTGCGAATATGGCGGTATGAACGAAGTACTGGTAAACATCTATGGCCTTACCGGCAATAAAAAATACCTCGACCTTTCCCGCAAATTTCACGACGAGTTTGTCATGGGACAATTGGCCAAAAAAATTGATCCCATGACCGGGAAACATTCAAATACCAATGTTCCCAAAGCCATTGGCGCCATAAGAAGGTATGAATATGACAAATTGCCTTCCGACAGTGTCATTGCCGCTTTCTTTTGGTCCATAATGGTTCACCACCATAGCTACGTTATCGGGGGTAACAGCAGTTACGAATATTGCGGTGAGCCCGGTAAGCTCAACGACCGCCTAAGCGACAATACCTGCGAGACCTGCAATACATATAACATGCTTAAGCTTACCAGGCACCTGTTTTGCCTGAACCCCAACCAGGAATATGCCAATTATTACGAACGTGCCCTCTATAACCACATTCTGGCCTCACAAAACCCAACCGATGGCATGATGTGCTACTTTGTTCCGTTGCGGATGGGCACTAAAAAACAATTCAGCGATCCGTTCAACACTTTCACCTGCTGCGTCGGCACCGGCATGGAAAACCACGTTAAATACGCCGAGAGCATCTATTTCAAGGCTGCTGACGGGGGTTTATATGTAAACCTTTTTATTCCTTCGGAACTGCAGTGGAAAGACAGAAATGTGGTGGTTCGCCAGGAAACCATGTACCCCGAAGACAATAAAACCCGTTTAACAGTTGAATCTGGTTCTTCGGCAGCATTTCCGCTTTATATACGAAATCCCTGGTGGGCCAACGGCAAAGCCAGCATAGCTGTTGACGGTAAAGAAGTAAAAGCTTCACTGAACAACCAGGGTTACTGGGAAATCGAACGGAACTGGAAAGGAAAAACAACCGTTGAGATCACGTTCCCAATGCAGCTGTACACCGAGCACATCCCGGATAACCCCAAACGTATTGCCTTCCTGTATGGCCCGGTTGTGCTGGCAGGACAATTAGGCGACGAAACACCCGACCCCCTGCTTGGAACGCCGGTTCTGCTAACCGAAGATCGCGCTATTGCCAATTGGATAAAACCCGCATCCGGACAGGCATTGACCTTTAACACGCTCAACGTGGGCAAACCAACCGATATTGAACTAAAACCCTTCTACAATACTTACGATAAGTATTACAGCGTTTATTTCGACTATTTCACGCATGCCGACTGGGACAACCGTAAAGCCGAGTATGCGGCAGATAAAAAACGGCAGCAGGAAATCGAAGCAAGAACCCTGGATAACTTTCGTATTGGCGAAATGCAACCCGAACGCGATCATCGTTTGTTTGCCACAGAACAATCCTATGTCGACCAGGCATTGGGCCGCTCCGGCCGTGAAGCACGTGCGGGCAATTACTTTACATTCGACATGAAGGTCACTGACGCCAATGCATTGAGCTTAATGTTAACCTATATCGGCGATGATAAAAACAGGATATTTGATATTCTTGTCGATGGGGCAAAATTAACCACTGTGAATTGGAATGGCGGACAAACCGGCAAGTTCTACGATGTTGAATACCCCTTGCCTGCTGAACTGGTTAAGGGAAAATCGACAGTAACCATTAAAATAGATGCCAACCAGGGCCGCACGGCAGGCAGAATATTCGGTTGCCGTATCATTAAAAACCAATGACCTATGAAACTTAAAAAAATACAAGCCCCGGTTGCTTTTATATGCCTGACATGGCTGTCATCGCTCTCTTTTGGACAGGTAAAAGATTACCCCATCAGTCCGGTGCCCTTTAACAACGTACATGTGAACGATAGTTTCTGGGCGCCCCGAATCCGGCTGAATCACGATGTAACCATCCCCATTGCCCTGAAACACTGTTACACAACCGGCAGGGTTGATAATTTCATGATTGCGGGAAAACTTAAACCCGGTAGGTTTTCTACCGAATATCCCTTTGATGACACAGATATTTACAAGATTATTGAAGGCGCCAGTTATTCCATCCAGACTTTCCCCGATAAACACCTGGAGGCACGGATTGATACGCTGATTTATTATATCAGGAAGGCGCAGGAACCCGATGGTTATTTGTATACGAACCGCACCATCGACTCCGCCAATCTTCATGAATGGGTAGGGAAAAAACGCTGGGAAAAAGCGCCTGAACTGAGTCACGAACTCTATAACTGCGGTCACCTTTACGAAGCCGCTGTTGCACACTATATGGCCACCGGCAAAAGAAGCCTGCTGGAAATTGCCATTAAAAATGCCGACCTGCTGGTAAAGGATTTCGGACCCGGTAAACTTGCCTATGAACCGGGGCACCAGATCGTGGAAATGGGCCTTGTAAAAATGTACCGGTTGACCGGGAAAACCGAATACCTCGACCTGGCCAAATACTTCCTTGACATACGCGGAAAAGGTACCGATTATAGCCAGGACCATAAAAAAGTTACCGAACAGACCGAAGCCGTAGGCCATGCCGTTCGGGCCATGTATATGTACTCGGGGATGGCTGATATAGCAGCCATTACAGGCGACAAGGCTTATCTTAATGCCATCGACCTTATTTGGAAAGATATTATTGATTACAAATTTTATATTACCGGTGGCATTGGCGCAGCCGGCGGACACGAAGGTTTCGGGCCCAAATACGATCTTCCCAACATGTCGGCTTACAACGAAACCTGTGCGTCCATTGGTGAAGTTTATTGGAACCACAGGCTCTTTTTACTGCATGGCGACGCCAGATACTACGATGTGTTGGAGCGGGTACTCTATAACGGACTTATCTCGGGCGTTTCCCTGAGCGGTGATCGCTTCTTCTACCCCAACCCGCTGGAATCGATGGGACAACATGCCCGTAGTGAATGGTTCGGATGCGCCTGCTGTCCGAGTAACCTCTGTCGCTTTATTCCTTCCGTACCCGGATATATTTACGCAGTGGATAAAAACAGGCTGTATGCCAATTTATTTATCGGTAGCCATGCCCAAATCGAATGTTTTGGCAGCACGCTCGAGGTAATTCAGAAAACCGATTATCCGTGGAATGGCGATGTTCAATTTGAGCTTAACCCCAAAAACGACCAGGTTTTTGAACTGGCTGTCCGCATCCCGGGCTGGGCACGTAACGAACCAGTTCCGGGCGATCTTTACTTTTTCGCCTCAAAGGATCCAGCACCGGTAAAAATTATGTTAAATGGCAAGCCTTATGCCTATACCCTTTCAAACGGCTATGCCATTGTTAAAAACAACTGGAAGAAAGGCGATGTAATTACCCTGTCTTTGCCAATGCCTGTCCGGTACATTACAGCCCATCAACAAGTCGCGGCAAATCGCGATAAAACAGCCATTCAGCGGGGCCCGTTGGTTTACTGTACCGAATGGGCCGACATCAAAGACGGGCACGTGCTGAACCTGGTGCTCGATACCAAAAAGGCACTTAAACCCGAATGCAGACCTGGTATGCTTAACGGAATCGTTGCGCTTACCGGCGAAGCCAGCAGTGTCATCAGAAATTCCGATGGCAAAACAGGCATTTCGCAGGAAACCATAACGGCTATTCCTTATTTTGCCTGGGCCAATCGCGGTTCAGGTGAAATGGCCGTTTGGCTTGCCACACAACAAACTGCCGCCCGTCCGTTACCTGCTCCAACCCTCGCGTCTAAAGGTAAGATTTCAGCCTCGCATGCGACCAAAGCATTACTGGCTGTAAGTGATCAGATGGTTCCCGAAAGCTCAAACGACCGGAATGTGCTATATTATCACTGGTGGCCTGTGAAAGATACCATACAATGGATTCAGTGTGCTTTTGAACAACCTGAAGTTGTTTCAGGATCCGCTGTATACTGGTTTGATGACGGTCCGTGGGGAGGATGCCGGGTTCCGGAGTACTGGAAAATACAGTACCTTGACAAGGATGGCAGTTGGAAAGAAGTTTCCAATCCTGCAACTTATGGTATTGAAAAGGATAAATCAAATCAGGTTCAGTTCGACGCCATTGAAACTAAGGCCTTGCGTCTGGTGGTTAAGTTACCCGGAGCCTATTCCAGCGGAATATACGAGTGGTCTATTGATTAAATCGACAACTTTTATACAAGCGGAATACATCAGACCAGGTTGAGTGCTTGATCTACTATTTCTGCATTTCCGATTGAATAACTTGCATCACGCTTATCATTAATCTAAAAGGTGTAGATTTTGCCTGAACCTGATTTATTGTTCCGGCAATATACATATTCCAATCTTCGGAGTAGTAAAGAAATGAACCGGTAGAACCCGAATGTCCCCATAACGGAGGTATATTTTGTGAAGGGGGAAGTTCAAAACACATCGTACCGTAACCGTATTTAATAGGGAATTCTAACGCTTGCCAGTTGTGCATCAGCTTTAGTGTGGCCAAACTTACAATATGCCCTTCATTTAAGGCTTTCAGAAAAACAATACACTCCTCTGCAGTAGATACGATGCCTCCATCAGCCCAATAGGATCCATTCGAACGGATAGAATTTATGATATTGTTGTTATAAAAAACATCCGCTGGAGTACAAGCATTGGTGCGTTCAGATTTTGAATAACCAAACAACCTGGTATATTTAAGAGATAAAGGGCCAAATAATAAATCATCGTATACTTCATGAAGAGGTTTCCCCGTCACAATCTCAATAAGCTTTCCCAATAATTGGAAATTTGTATCTGAATAAGACGCGTCTGTTCCCGGAGGGAAAT
>CAZUBW010000091.1:0-15683 GCA_964618645.1 uncultured Bacteroidales bacterium
CTTTGATACTGAATTAAAACCCAGTTATTATGAAGACAATCATTACGCTCATTTTTTTGGTATCGACTGTAATTACAGGCAGCGCTGTTTTGGGTCAGGATACCACGTATCGCATGTTTCCCGTTAATGTATCCTTACTATATCCTGTTTCAATCCAAGGTTTACAAAGCGTCAGATACGAGTATAACTTTTCGCTGAACATGCTTACCGGGAAAACAGGAAGTATAGACGGATTTGAAATTGGAGGCCTGGTCAACATGAACCAGGGCAATATGTCGGGCTTCCAGGTTGCCGGCATTGGCAACATCACCAACGGCGATGTCTCGGGCATGCAAATAGGGGGTGTATTCAGCATAGCCGACAGTCTCGATGGCATACAGATAAACGGGATCTTCGGCAATTGCCGTTACGCCAGCGGTGTGCTGATCTCAGGAATTTCCAATGTTTATAATGCAGCTGATGTTTCCATTGCCGGCATAGCCAACATCAATGAAGGTAACCAGGATGGTCTTCAGCTGGCAGGTATCATTAACCTGGCCCGGGAAGTTGATGGCGTGCAAATTGGATTGCTAAACTTTGCCGACACCATCAGAAATGGGATTCCCATTGGCCTTGTCAGCTTTGTCAGAAAAGGACGATACGACGAATGGTCGTTTGCCGTTGCCGATTACATGAATCTTGCCGTCAGCTATAAACTTGGTGTTAAACAATTCTACACCATTTACTCGGCAGGAATGAGCCTGACAGAAGACCAGCTTTGGGTGACAGGTTTGGGGTTTGGTCACCTGCACGAGGTAAATCCCCGGTTCAGCATACAGCCTGAGGTGGTATGGTATACTTACTTTCCCATGGATTTTCAGCTCCATGGCCGGGAGGCCTATGCCACGCATTTCAAGCTCGGGTTGGTACGTAACTTAGGACGCTATACAGCTCTTTCGGTGGCTCCAAGTATTTACCTGGCCCGGAAAATCAAAAGATCCGGAACTGACACCTATGGTTTTGAGCAGAGTTCACTGGGTCCGTTGTTTGACATCGACCGGTACGACAATACCCGCCTTGAATTTGGCGTTGGACTGGCCGTTGGAATTCATTTCAGGTAACCGGCAATACCATCGCTCGTCCAAAGGGGTATCAGAGTCGGAGGCGTATCCCCAGCTTTATGAGCCACCCGGTGATCAGCGCACACAGCACGGCAAATAAAAACGATTTCAATAAGCCTATACCGCCGGTGAGCATCACCTGCGGCAGGTCGATGCCCAGCAGGTTATTCAATGCATAGGCAAAGTAAGGGATGAGGTAACAGAGTAATGTACCGGTGCCGGCTGCCTTAATAAGGTTAAACCATGCTGCTTTGCCGGCGACATCAGCTATCCAGTACACTGCCAGAAAGGCAATAATGGTTATGGCGCTGCACACAAAAAGCCAGGCCGGGGTGGCATCGAGTTTCGACAATCCCCAGTAGGGACGGGTAATGGCATACATAACCATTAGCATGGCTGCAAAAAGAGTCAATACCATGGTCAGCTTTTTGTGATTATGCTGTTCGGAGTAACGCCTGAATATCAGCGAAGTCAACACCCCTCCCAGGGTAAGACCTGTTAAGGTTCCGCCCCGGATAGGATCGGGAATGAGACCAATCAGCCCGTGATGGGGAACCAATCCCATATGATCAACCATGCTGAGTACACAAAAAAACAGCCAACCTCCCAGGATAATCAGCAAATTGTTTTTTGACAGTACCGTAACCAGTCCGCTTGCCAGGTAGGCCCACCCGATAAGTCCCAGGATGCCCCACCAGTGAGGTGATAAACGGGTGATGTCCCCATCGTCGCCTCCCCTGTAGATGACCCCCAGTAGCAGCAGCGCAATGATTCCGGTTCCCCGCAGGATCAATGTCAACTTTTTATTCATATGGGGAGGATAACTGTTCCAGATGAGGATAAAGGCAATGCAGCAAAACGGGTACCAGAGAATTTTGGGCATGCCGGTAGCGGACGCATTAAATCTTTCGCCGTTCACCAGGAATACGCCCATAATTACCAAGGCCAGCGACCGGAGTAATACATGTTGTACAAGTTGCCATGTTGTGTCACCCTTTTTCCGACGGTTGTCCACCGCGTAAGGAAGTGAAAGACCAACAATAAACAGAAAGGCCGGGAAAACCACATCGGAAAGGCCCATGCCATCAACACCGCTGTCGACGTGCCCCAGCCAATCAGGAATCTGCTGCAACGACCACAGGTCGTTGACAAAGATCATCAGCACCATGGTCAGCGCCCTGAGGATATCGATGGAGACAATTCGCTGCCGTTGTTCAGCATTGGACTTTACTTCCATTTTTCAGCTTATTAACAATAAGACCAAATTAATAAAAACATGCAGACAAATAGCAGCATTTCAATACACTTTAATTAACTACAGCACTAAAATTGGTAATGCAAAACAAATTTGGAATTTTTTTTA
Source organism: uncultured Bacteroidales bacterium (assembly GCA_964618645.1). Classification (GTDB taxonomy): domain Bacteria; phylum Bacteroidota; class Bacteroidia; order Bacteroidales; family UBA10428; genus UBA5072. The sequence continues at coordinate 2,464 of CAZUBW010000091.1, forward strand.
CCTGCTTGTCAGCAAAATTCCTTGCCTATTTGTATCACAGGGGTAGAAATCCTGACTACCTTGGCAAAAATCATTGCTTTTTGTGTAATTTCGTTCAACATTGAGCGTTGAATATTCTCTCAACAAACAAATGGCAACGCAATCACCTGGTCACGCTGAAGAAAAAAAAATCTTCCGGCATAAATTGCTTCCCTGGCTTGGAAGCGGGATAATTACGCTTTTGTTACTGGCCATTATGTTACTTTTCCTTAATGCCAAAATTCAAAGCATTTATGAAACTGACCGTTTAAGGGCTACAGCCTTTGGGAAAGAACTCATTGGGTCCTTTGACAAAGAATTGGGCACACTCATCAACCTGTCTTCAGGCCCAGCCACTTATATCAGGGTTAGCGAAGGCAAACCCGACGCTGGTAAGCTTTTGCTCTTTCTAAAAGAAATCAGGGGCAATACCATGCTGATACGTAACATTGGTGTGGCTAAAGGCACTGTGCTCCGTTACATGGAACCCATGGAGGGAAATGAGAAAGCCGTGGGTGTGGATTATCGGCTTGTCCCTGAACAGTGGCCAAGTGTGGAAAAAGCGATAACCCAAAAAAAAGGGATTCTGAATGGTCCGGTTGAACTCATTCAGGGAGGACAAGCTTTAATATACCGTTTACCCATATTTATCAATGATGAATACTGGGGAATGATTTCATCCGTCATTAATGTAGATGCCCTTTTTGATGCGGCATTCGCCGAATTCGCCAGTAGAAACTGGACTTTTGCCATCCGGCTTAAGCGTCCTGATTTATCCAATAAAGGAAATGTATTATTCGGAGACGGTTCGTTGTTTGAATCAGACAACATCATCCTGCTCGATGCTGATGTTCCGAGCGGAAAATGGGAATATGTTATCAAACGTGCAAAACACAGCCCTGAATTGGCCATCATCAGGAACATTGAAGGCGCCGGCATACTGATCATAATACTGCTGTTTTTCCTGTTCAGTCACCTGCTTCGTTTACGCCAGCAAAACAGGGAAGCTATCCGGAAAATTGAACTTAGCGAAGCCTGGTTAAGTACCATAGTAAATACAACCCTTTCGGGTTTTGCCATATTTGACCGCGATGGGTATCTCACCTGGACCAATGAGTCGAGCAAGGAAATCCATGGGTATCATGTCGAAGATGTTATCGGAAAACATTTTTATGTTTTTACCTATCCCGAAGATCAAATGCTGGGTTCTCAAATCATTGAAAAAATTGTTACAGGGGAAGTCCAATACTTTGATGGTGAGTTCAGGATTATGCATAAAGAAACCGGAAAGGTGATCTGGATACATGTCATCGCCACACCATTTCCAAAAAACATCAGGAGCGACAAGGAAAGGATTCTGTTATACTACCAGAATATCACCAAACAAAAAGAATATGAAACGGAACTGAAAGCGCTCAACGCTACCAAGGACAAGTTTTTTTCCATTATCGCGCATGACCTGCGCAATCCCTTTGTCGCTTTACTGGGACTTTCGGAATTGGTGTTGGCTAAATACAACAGCATTACGGAAGAAGACCGGCGCAAAAAGCTCGAAATGATGCATGAAAGCGCCCGGTTAACCTACGAACTGCTTGAAAACCTGCTGGCATGGTCGCTGTCGCAATCGGGGGGCATCGTCTATAAACCGGCCCGGATATCCCTAAGCAATATGCTGGCAAATACAGCAAACCTTTACCAGGCTTCAGCAGACAGCAAAAACATCAGGCTGATCAACATGCTCACCAAAAAGTGCTTTGTTTATGCCGATAAATTCATGCTCGAAACCATATTGCGCAGCCTGATATCCAATGCCATCAAATTCACCCATCGCAATGGCGAAGTGACCATTGGCGTGAATGAAGAAAATATTAACGGTTTTGCTGAAGTTTTTGTCCATGATAACGGCGTAGGCATATCTCCCGAAACCCTCGATGAATTGTTCCGGATCGACCGGAAGAATACCACCCAGGGCACTGAAAAGGAAAAAGGCAGCGGGCTGGGCTTAATCCTTTGCAAGGAATTTGTCGAGAAGCACGGTGGGAAGATCCGGGCCGAAAACAACACCTCTGGTAAGGGATGCCGGTTTACCTTTACAATACCGGCTAATGCTCCTGCCGGTTAAATGCTTCCCTTAACTGTCCGAGACTTTTGGGAATGGCCGTCAGGGGATCTTCGTTTCCTTCAAATTCAATTGAGATATAGCCGTTATAGCCCGACCGACTGAATATTTCAGCTACGCGATCATAATCGATATCGAGGGTATACCATTTACCACCGCCAAAATAGGTTTTCGCCTGGATAAGGCATGTTTTAGGCGCCAGCATTTCCAGTTGCTCATACTGGTTTTCCAGGAAATTGCCAGTATCGGCAGTTACCTGCAGCCAGGGAGAGTTTATTGCATTCACAATCCGAAGTACGCCTTCGGCAGTGCGACCAAGTCCCCAGTGGTTTTCAAGTCCCAATACCACCCCGCACTTCTCTGCAGTGGGCAGGCACTGGCCAATGGTATCAATTACCCATTTAAAACCTTCATCAAGGGTGTATCCTTCGAGTATGGGTTCAATTCCCTTATTGGCCATCAGGTCGTCGAACGATTTGATGGTATTCCACCGCCCGGTATTCAGTCGCATGGTAGGAATACCCAACTGATAGGCCAGTTCAATCTGCCGGATGGTTTTGGCTACTTCCTCTTCGCGTTTCTCTTTTTCGGGATACACAAAACCCTGGTGGGTGGAGAAACCCATGATATCCAGTCCGGCGTAAAACGCCCGGCGCTTTAATTGCTGAAGATAGCCGGTTTCTTCCGACTGCATCTGCATCAGCAGGAATTCGATTCCGTCAAAACCCATGGCAGCTGCATGGTCTATGCATTTTTCGATGGGACAGTTTTCTTTGGGGCCGTTGAATTGCCAGAACGAATAAGTTGATACGCCAATACGGTTCAGGCGAACAGGGCCTGTGCTTTTGCCCTGAATGGCAGGTGGTGTGTTAAAAGCCTTGAGGGAGGTGAATCCCATTCCTGCTGCAGCCGTGGCCAATGCAGAACGTTTTAAAAATGTGCGTCTTGAAGCATTCATTTGTCGGGGTTTTTTATAAAATTAGGAAAAAGAATAAATAACCCTTACAGTTTATCAGCATAAAATGTCGAATACTATTTTTGCTGCGGATGGTTGTATCAATACCTGATGCCCATAACCATGATATCATCGGTTTGATCGCCGTTGCCTTTCCATTCCAGGTGTTTCTTTTTTAGCAGTTTTAATTGCTTGCCCATGGGTAATTGGTGTATTTCCAACAGCGTTGAATGAAATCGTCTTCCTGAATATTTCTTATCTTTTTCGCCACCAAACTGATCCACATATCCATCTGAGAAAAGATAGATGACATCCCCTTTCTTCAGATTAACAACTTTTTGTGAAAACGGACTGAAATCATCGCGTAAACTGTTGACTGAGAAATGGTCGGCCTTAATCAAATTCAGTTTCCCCTGGTGTATGTGTACCAAGTGATTCATCGCTCCGGTAAACTGAATTTCACCTTTCTGCTGATCAAGAACACACAAGGCCAGGTCAAGTCCGTCCATCTTACTTTTCCTTAACGACTGATTGATCATACTATGTAACTGATTAACTATTTCAGCCGAATCAGTAATGCCTTTAATATTGACAATCTCGTTCAGCAACGTAATACTCATAATACTCATAAAAGCACCCGGAATACCGTGGCCTGTGCAGTCAGCCACTGTAAAAATGATTTTGCCATCTCTTTCAGTAAACCAATAGAAATCTCCACTGACAATGTCTCTTGGTATCATTAGGATAAAGTTATCCGGAAATATCTCCTCCAACAAATCCATGGAGGGAAGAACTGCCTGTTGAATGTGGCTTGCATATTTGATACTTGAGGTGATCTCATTGTTCTTGTTTTGTATAACCTTGTTGTTCCGCTCAATTTCGTCTTTCTGAGACTGAATTTCAAAGGTTCTTTCACGAACCTTTTCCTCGAGTATTCTCTTTTCCTCTTTGAAGCGGTATTCCCGCCTCTTCAAATAAAAAAACAACAAACCAATCAAAACCAAAACCTGCGTCGGTAAAAACCACAAACGCTTCCGTATAGGTTTTTTAATAACAACCTCAATGTTAATGGGTAAATCCGACGCTACACCATCTCCGCTTAACGCATCTAAAATAAAAACATAATTTCCTTCGGTAAGGTTATTGTAGGTAACGCTGGTTCCTTTGGTATACTCATATTCCTGATCAAAACCCTCCAGCTTGTAACGATAGGTAATCACCGAAGGATCTTTCAGATTAATCGCAATGAAATCGAAACGCACTTTGTATTTCCCGGGATTCAAAACCACTTTGGAGCTGTATTCCCTGATTTCATTGTTAATGGTGATAGCAGTAATACCAGGAACAGGAGGATGCATTATAGCATGATCCCGTTCCGGATCATATACGATCAATCCATTCTCCGCACCAAACCAAATTTTTCCTGAATTATCCCTGAAGGCTGCATTTGAATGAAACTGGCACTCCCTGTTTGCGTCTTCAAATTGTTGTATGGACTTCACAAAAAAATCGGCAATTCTTATTTTACTGAGTCCGTTTTTATGACTGACCCAGATATAACCCCTGTCGTCAGACACAATGGAATAACAGTAATCGGACAATAGACCTTCCTTGGTGGTCAGATTTAATACCGAATCATTCTCAATCCGGTAAATGCCATTCCCGTTTGAACCAACCCAGATAGCCGAATCTATAGCCTGTGTAATTGGGCCAAAGGTGAGAATACTAAGTGAACTCACGGGTAAGGTATAAATCTTTTCATTTTGGATATACGCCAGAATATTGCATTGACTGCTTACCCACAACCGGCCCGAATGATCGGCAAACAAAGCATGGATATAGTTGTGGGGCAAGCCTCCCTGGCTGATTGTATACCACTTATGACTGCCGGTTTTGAGATTAATATTACACAACCCTTTTTTGGTACCTATCCATACCTGATCAGGCTGGCCTGTAATGCTGGTAATCGAGTTCTCCAGTACCCCGGGGCTGATAGGGTATGGTTTAACAATACCCCGTTCGGCATTCATCCTGTAAACCCCGTTTTTATCGGTGCCAATCCAGATATCTCTGCCATCTGCAGTATATATTGCTGTGATGATATCTTCGGGTAGTCCTTTGCCATAAAATCCGGTCATTTCACCTGTTCCCTGCGAAAACTTTAACAGGCCCTTTTCCGTTCCGATCCACCGATGATGACCATTGGCATAAATGGAATATACAGCGCTGCCATATTTTTCACGATCAAAGGTGACAAATGAATACACCCTATCTGTTATCAGCGACAATCCTTCGCCATAGTTGCCGCTCCAGATATTACCCGAGATATCTTCGAAAATGACTTTGACATTGTCAGAGACAAATCCGTTTGCCTTATTATAAACACTAATTTTAGCGGATCCTTCCAATGCCGGATTGTTAACCCTGACCAATCCGTTTCCAAATGTTCCCAACCAGATAGCTGAACGGGTGTCTTCATATATACATTGTATACCGGAAAAATCAAATTCACTATCGAACACCATCAACGACACCACAAAAGTATGCTCAGTTAATTGCAGTTTGTAAATCCCTTCGTTTTCCGTGGCAATATAAAAGCCACTCCCGTTTCTTTCCTTAACAATGCCAACGACCTTTGATTCCGGAATTTCCTGAACAGTGCGCACCACTTCGATAGTGCCCGGATCCTTTAACCGGCAATGCATCAATCCATTACTGGTGCCTATAAGTAATTCCCTGCTACCGGTGAATTCAAATGTAATCACAGATTCCTCCAGATCTGAAAAGGAAAATTTCTGAACGATTCCCTCGTGTTTACTCAATTGATACAAAAGCCCTGAAGCCGAAATGCCCCAAATTTGTCCATCGGCGTTTTCAGCAAAATGAATAAGCGGACCCGGTTCTGCAACCGGTATTTGAATGGCGCGGAAATTCCTGCCATTGAATAATGTGATGGCACCGTTCATATGACCCAGCCAAATCTCCTGGCCATCTGCGATGGAACTGGCAATAAAATTATCAGCAAGCGAATCCGCAGTGGTATAGTTTTCAAAATAAAGCCCGTTATACTTTGAAAGTCCATTCCCGGTACCTATCCACAAACACCCCTGCTGGTCCTGTGCGATTGAGTATACATACGACTGAGCCAGTCCATCCGTTTCACCTAAATGACGAAAATTATACTCCTGTGAAAAAGCACAAAAACATAAAACCAATAAAACAGCAACCCCCGATCCTTTCCTGGTTAAATAGCTGAACATTTACTTCCCGCCTTTCTGAATAAATTTCCAATGATTTATTGTTTCATACCAATCTTGGGTGAATAAACCGGAATACCACCAATGGGAACCGTAAAAAAAGGCAAAGAAACCCCATACTGATTCCGGATGGCAATCACCACGTTGTTGTTTCTTACCTGGGCACTCTTATTCTTAATGAATTGTACTTCAAAGGTCGAATTCTTTTCTTCATTTACAACAGGAAATTTTCTCCTGACCCAGTTATCTTCCCCTGACACCGGACAGGAAACACCATTTTTAGCAACTGAAAAAACCCTTATCATACCATCGTTATCCCAGTCAAAATTGAGTATCTCAACAGATATTGTCTTATCATCCACATATGGATAAATCTGACAAACGTGATGCTGATTATCGGGTAACCTGAAATGATACTTGTAGGTGAAAAGATTGCCACCTTCCACAGGCCTGTTTTCAGCAGGACTTGTACTTAAAAAATATCTATACAGGTTTCCGTCATCGCCTGATTTGCCTTGTGCGACTATTTTGAAGACACGCCCCCCAAGCTTTTCCGAGAGCTCTCCTTCAGTTGGGTTGAAAGGTCCAAAGCTGTACCACTTCCTGTCGTATTTCATATCCGCTCCAAAAGATTTGGATGTCAGTAAGTAACCACTTTTGCATCCCTTACCGGCATGAATGCTTTGCGCAGAAGTATCCGACCAGCAACCTTTTCCACCATATACCGAAAAAGTTGTAACAGAATTTGCCGTACCCTTGATTTCATCATGATTTCCCCCGGTATCGGGGTCATAAACATTGATATAAATGGGTGCAGTTTGCGACAAGGGCACCAGGCAAAAGAAAACCTGGCAGAAATCATCGTCACCCCATGAACTACTGCCATCTGCCCCAAATGTGACCAGGTAGGGAATGTTTTCTTCAACAGCTGGTACAGGCTGCGCGAACAAAGAAACAGGCATCATCATCGCGAGCCAAATAATTATAAGTATATGGTTGAGCTTCATGGCAACTCCCTTTTCATAAAAACAAATTCAACAACACCTTCCCGTATGTTGCTTTTTTTTGCAGGCTCTTTAATATAAGTACCGGTCATACCGGCTCCCATGCAACGGTAAGAAGTTGTGTCAACATCCTTATTCTTTAGATAAAAGGCCAATACCTGTGCATAATGTTCCGATATATTCAGGCTGGCTTCCTTGGTGTCATCGACATTCATATGTACTACGATATCAAGAATGGTTTCATGATCCTCTTGAAGGACAGCGGCCGCACTATCCATCAGCATTTGTGCACCTGGTGCAAGTCCGTACTTGTCGAAACCAACAACACATTTTGATTTGCCAAAAGCAACCTTGATTTTTTGTTTTTGCTTATCAGACAAATCCTCCATTAAATATAAACAGATTTGCAGGTTATTGCTATTTACCTGATCAAATTCGGGTGTATGAATAGCAAATTCTTCAAGCTTTTCGCAAATACGGATGTCTTTGGCTACGCAAGATTTGCTTACGATACCAGTAGCTTTATCTGTTGAAATGAGTCCCACTTTCACTGAATAAATGCCCTTCTTTAAAAAGGTATAACGTTTTTCGGGACCGCCGGGTTCATAACCGTCTCCGAAATCCCACCAATACTGTGAATCATTGAATAAATCAACCAGCGGGTTTTGTGCACGGAAAAATATGGACTGACCAGCCATACCCACGTAATTTGAATGGACAGATAACTGCTCCGGGGATTCCAGGTTTACAGGGTATTCCACTTTTTCAGCAATGGTATCACCGGTAATTTCATCAATAATTTCAAGTATTACGTTATATTCACCAGGGCCGGGGAAGCAATGCTTTACTTCGCGACCTTCGCGTATTACCCCATTGCCAAAGTCCCATTTGTAAAGCAAATGCAATGTGTCAACAAACTGACTTCTTTCATCATAAAAGGTATAACAATAACTGATTTCATTTACTGTGTCACAATTCGTAAATGTTTCATTTTTCAGGCTGAAACTATAAATATCATCTGTATGTATCCGGTTTGATGAAAAATATCCGCTTCGCAAAGTTGAATCCATCATCAGCCCGAAATCGTCAGCCACTGAGTTTATAGCCGAATCAAGATGTATGGGGGGTATCCATTCCCCGTTATGCTCCATGGTATAAAAAACATCTTTACCGCCATAGCCGGGTAATCCGTCTGATGAAAAAAACAATCTGCCAGTTTTGTCAACAAACGGAAAAGATTCATCGCCGGGAGTATTAATAACCGCACCCAAATTAGCAGGTGCACTCCAGGTATTGTTTTGCCAGTCGCAATAGTATAGATCCAATCTTCCCATACCGCCAGGCTTATCCGATGAAAAATACAACCGATGGCCGTCAGTAGTCAGGGCTGGCGTTGTCAAGGTAAACGACGGATCATTATAGGTAAATGGTTTTATTTCTATCCATTTACCATCGGTAAGATTTGCTGAGAAAATACCCAGCTTATTGGAAGGATCCAAAATATTCTTTAACCCCTTTTCGATGGAATGGTTTCTGGAATAATACACTGTACAACCATTAGCTGTGAAAGTGGCAGGACCGTCGTTAAATCCGGAAGTCAGTTCCTTCGCCAGCAACTTCGGGAAATTCCATCGTGCATCAATGCCCTTACTTACGTAAAACATCTTCAAAAGCCTGTTTTGATCAGCCTGATGTCCGACAAGTGAATTATCCCGCATGTTCGAACAAAACACAATTCCTTCATCATAAAACACCGGTGAAAATTCATCGTTTATATTTGTACTGAAGGAAGTCCGTTTCACTTCATAACGCTGAACCTGGGCATTTAAACTTATGCAGACAAAAAAGAACGGCAGGCATGCCCTGCAGAAAACAGCGCGAAAACCAAACCTTATTTTGCATATTGTATCACCCATTTCTGCTGCTCTTAAAACTGCCTTGGACTTGGAACCAATCGCTTATAGCTGAATACATAACCCAATAAGACTTCATGCGAGCCTTTCTGGTAATTCCCCATGTTTCCGAAATTAAAATCATAGGAATAAGCAATGCTAAGCTGGTCGTTCACCTGGCATTGCAACGTCCCAATAATCATCTGACTGGCCCTGTATCCCATTCCCAACCAGATTTTTTCTTTTAACCCGATTTGCAGGTTAATATCAACCTGGGTAGCCTGATCGGGATCCACTTTTACCAATAACGAGGGAAGCATGTTCATGGTGGAGGTGATGTCTATTTCGTAGCCTCCGGAGAAATAATAGTTGTATGCCGAAAAATCGTTTTTCACCTCATATTTGCCCGAATTTTCGTTATTTACATGACTCAGGAACCCGGGTATGGAAATTCCAACAAAATACTTCCTGGTATAATAATAAACTCCTATACTGAAATCAGGTAGGAAGGCTGATTCCTGTCCAGTCGGCAACAGGACATCATCACCGTCAACAGCATTTAGTTCATCCCATCTGATATGGTAAAGCGTAAATCCGGCCCCCAAACCCAGGGCTAATTTGCCGTTGTGCAATTCATGCCGGTAGGCATAGTTACCCATGAAATCTGTTTTCCGGTAAATACCTATAGTGTTCCGGTTTATGATCAATCCCAAACCCATTCTGTCGAAACTTATGGGGGAATGTGCTGAAACCGTAAGCCTTTTGGGCGCATCCTGAAAACCAACCCACTGGTTGCGGTATTGAGCTGAGATACTGGCTGCATCGTGACAACCTGAGAAAGCAGGATTAATCAACAATGGATTTAATTGATACTGATCCGACAAGGGAAACAATTGTGCGAAAACTCCCGACGGCAATAACACTACCAATATGCCTATAAGACGTTTTATCATCTGGTTTTAATCAGTACCGTACCTTTTTTAATATTCCCGTTTTTGTATTGGATAACATAGAAATAGGTGTCATCAGGAAGCCTGACACCATTTTTTTTCTGACCCGTCCAATCATTCAGGTAATCATCACTGGAATATTCCACTATCCCCCATTGATTGAAAACAGTAAGTTTAACCGGACCGCTTTCCAACGGTATCATAAAAAAATCGTTCCTGTTGTCGCCATTGGGTGTGATCACCGAAGGGATATCAGCATACCCGACCGTGATAACCACTGACTCACTGGCCACACATTCTCCTTTTGACACAGTCCAGCGAAAAATGTTTTCGCCCTCTGACAAGTCGCTTACCAAAGTAGTTGGCGAAGCAGGGTTTTGAATAATGCCTGTTCCCGAAACCAGTGACCATTCACCTGTTTCTCCCGAATTCAAAACTGCTTCCAGCCGGGTTTCAAAAATATGCTTTAATGATTGATCACTCCCCGCATCTACAATGGGGTTTTCCTTTACTTCAATTTCCAGTGAGGCCTCATCTGAGTAGCCATTTGATGTTGTAACCGTAACACTGTATACACCCGACATAGAAAGGGTAGCCCCGTCAATTGCGGGATTCTGCTCGTTGCTGGAAAAGCCATCCGGTCCGCTCCAGGTATAGCTGTCGCCGCCTGAAGCATTCAGGTAAATGGTACTTCCTTCACAAACCGGACTGTTGCTGTTTGCTGCCGCTGTAACCTGGGTGGATTGAAAAAAAGAATAAACAGGATCGTTCACCAGGTCAGCCATATTCCCATAACTGCAGCCTGATTTTTGGTAAGGGATAATAAGCGGATTTGAACAACTGATGGCCGGATACCAGAATAGATTTATTAACGGTACATCTCCTGCAATAAACACTTTAGTGGGATTGCTGTTGCTTATAAAAGAGCCTCCATAAGTTGCACTGACATTGGAAAAATCGCCTGTAATAACCAGATAACCACTTGTTGTGATAACGGTTTTGTTGGTGATAATGAGATTCCCCTTGATTATCAGTATTCCTCTTTCATTAATATACAGGGTACTTAAGTTCCCCAGTGCCAAATCGCCATTAATTACCAGTGTATCATTAACAATAAGAGTACCTGAACTTCCTGTCAGGCAAAGTGAAGTACCGGAGGTAATATACCCGTTAATATAAACATTACCACCAAAAACAGTATCATTGGGTTCGTTCCATGCCGGCTCCCAACTATCAGCATCATACCAGCTACCAGTATAATTGTCCCTGGTGGAAAGCGCTTGCGAAAAAGCTTCGTGACCAGGCAAACAGCATATGCATAACAGTATTACAACCCGCCTCATGCTTATTACTCCTTAACAAATAGTGCTTGCCCGATGATTAAGTTAGTAAAAGAGTTTAACGTCATTTTTACGCTTAGGGTTACAACTTCCCGTATACAATCATGAAGCTGATAAATGACCAACCAATTAACACACAATAAACATTAATTGTTTTATCAGACCTTATTCAAATGAGATTAAACCGGAAAGCTATCCCCTGGTTGTCCTTTCGATTTTCATCCAACCATTTTATGTCATGGGTAATAATTTCATAACCCTTAAAAATAACTACCTTTGTACCCTTATGAAGTTTACCGAATTTGACCTCGACGACCGGCTGCTGGAAGCCATTTCTTATATGGGCTTTGAAGAAGCCACCCCTATACAGGAACAAGTAATACCTGTAATTCACGAAAACAGGGACCTCATTGCCTGCGCACAAACCGGAACCGGTAAAACCGGTGCCTATGTTTTGCCTGTGCTGAATAAACTCGCACAAAAAACTGATAAAGGGGTTGACACACTGATCATTGTCCCCACACGCGAGCTGGCCGTGCAAATTGAGCAGCAGGTACAGGGCTTTTCCTATTTTTTATCCGTTGGCTCCATTGCCATTTATGGCGGTGGCGACGGTGGCGACTGGATCTTGCAGAAAGATGCACTGATTAACGGAACGGACATTGTTATTGCCACACCCGGAAAGTTGCTTTCGTACCTTAAAACAGGTGATGTACATTTCAAAAGCCTGAAACACCTCATACTCGACGAAGCTGACCGTATGCTCGACATGGGTTTTATCGACGACATACAGGCCATCATTTCGCACCTTCCTAAAAAGCGGCAGACCCTGATGTTCAGCGCTACCATGCCCAAAAGCATACGTCAGCTTGCCCATAAAATACTCCACAGTCCATTCGAAATTTCACTTTCGGTTTCCAAACCGGCCGAAAGCATTGATCAGAAAGTGTGCCTTGTCCACGAAGGTCAAAAAGCTGATGTACTGAACCTGTTGCTGGATGAGCGAAAGGATTACGACAGCATTCTCATATTTACCGCCACCCGGCGCAAGGTATTTGAAATAACCAATGCCCTGAATAAGGCAGGTCACCCCGCCCGTGGCATTTCATCTGACCTCGAGCAGGATAAACGTGAGGAAGTGTTGGGCAAGTTCCGCGCGAAACGTATCCGTATTATGGTGGCTACCAATGTGATGAGCAGAGGGATCGACGTTAAGGAAATCAACCTGGTTGTCAATTACGACCTGCCTTACGACGCCGAGGATTATGTTCACCGGGTTGGACGAACCGCCCGAGTCAATGCAAAAGGTGAAGCCATAACCCTGCTGACACCCATGGAAATAGGCAAATTTGCCAAAATAGAGAAACTTATCGAATACGAAATCCCCCGCATACCGCCGCCTGTAGCAGCAGGCCCTCCCCCCCCCTGGGAAGAAAAAAGAAAAATCCCTGAAAAACGCAGGCCTTTTAACAAAAAGCCGAGACATCGCCGTTCAGACCGGGCCAAGTGACAGCCTGACTGCCATTATTATTTCACCTGCTATTTATTACCATTCGACCGTTAAATATTACTGCTTACCGATTTTATTTTTCAGATAAGCTGTAATACTTGTACGTTTATGCCTACTAAGTTAGTGTCTGTCCATAAAGTCCCATTTGCTGCGTTACGCTTGTCCGAAAATTGCT
>CAZUBW010000092.1:0-14872 GCA_964618645.1 uncultured Bacteroidales bacterium
CGGCCGGGTTTACGATCCGGTACTGGCACAGTTCCTGAGCCCTGATCCTTTTGTTGCTAACGCCGCTTCAACCATGTCGTATAACCGGTATGCCTATTGCAATTACAATCCTCTGAAATATGTGGATCCGAGTGGGTATGTTGCGACAGAAAACTCCATGCTTGATGAAATACGAAGACTTTGGAATTCACCATTTGGGGGCCATTGGAATGCATCTACCGGCACCCATTTCTATGCATCTTATGATGAGGCATCAGGATCTGTCGGAGGAGGGTATTCAGGTTATAGTTCATATAATTATGGGAATGGAGGGAATTATTCGGGTTCCTATGTTATATATTTACCGAGAACTATAGGCCTTTTGGGAACTCCGGCAGGACGTAACAATCACCGCTCTACCGGAAGAGCTCATTTATCAATGATTCGTATTCCAGGCTGGATTGCTAATTTATTCCGCAGTGATGGTTCCGGAAGCCCTGCTTATACACCAATGACTGAAAGCCAGTTTACGGACACATACGGTTATATGGACTGGGGTAATAGTGAGCCCGCAGGAGGTGGGAAAACGAATAATAAAAGACCAACATTTGCTGATATGTATTTATATTTCCCTAAAAATAATAGTGGAGGTACTTTGCCTGGACCTAAAGTCTATGAAAGGGTCGGAGGGAAGATACTACAAATGTATAAAGCTAATCCATCTCGATATCAAAATGCATGTGCGTTAAGAGTTTCTTTTGCCTTAAATCATTCAGGAGTAAACATTCCAAATGTAGAAGGAACATATACTGGTGAAGATGGAAAATTCTATTTTTTAAGCTCAGGAAAGTTATTTAGTTGGTTAGAATCTTACTTCGGACCACCTGATATAACTGATATTTCCAAGATGCCGGATAATATTGGGATATATATAATGCAAGTCAATAATCCTGCTGATTTTGGTGCATTAGGTCATGCAACCTTGTACGATGGTTCCAGTTGCATTGGTGATTGCTATTTTAATCCTACCGGCGGGGTATATAAAATTGGTTTATGGATTTTGCCACCATATTAAAACTAAAATAATAGTGTTATGAAAGTATTATTTATAGTTCTTTTAACTAGTGTTTTAATTTTCTATTCTCAGGGACAAGAACTTCAGCTAGTAAGCAACAAAACAATTGATAGCATTGCAAGTTACAATAGAAATTTAATAAAAGACTATTTTCTATGTTCTTGTATCAATTATGGTTTTAGTAGTGATAGCTTATTTTTGAAAAAGGATCACTCTATGAGCGTTTTGGTTGAGCAATCTAACTATTTGCCCATAGCTTTTGACAAGATTGATAGTTTAGCTAAAATTGTTGTAGCCAAAGTTCCTCTCTCAGATTTCAGTGGAAAAAGAGGTATTTTTGTTAATTGTCTATCATTCTACAAAGGGCCTGAATTAGAGGAATTTGTTTACACTTTAGACAATGAATTAGACAAGAGAAAATAAGACAATTAAACCTAAATCCCAGTTCGGCTCAGGCTCTTGCCCCCCCGCTAGGCGAAGTTTTCTTAACTTCGCCTTCTTTGAAACGTAGTCTGCGACTACCATTTGCTTATTTCGGCTGACATTTTTTTTAATATATTGCATTGAAATCGCTATTTTCTTTTTACTTTTATTTTGTTAATGGTAATTGATTGATACCGTTATGTCAACAGGCTATCAAATAAATGATCAGGAAGGCTTATACTATTTAACTTTTCAAATTGTTGATTGGGTTGATATTTTCACACGCCAGGTATATCGCGATATTGTTATTGAAAGTCTTCGATTTGCCATTGAAAATAAAAACCTGAATGTTTTTGCATTTGTGATAATGTCCAATCATATGCATACGATTATGCAAAGCAGTACCGGCGAATTAAGTAATACGATCCGGGATATTAAGAAGTTCACCAGCAAAAGGATTATTGAAACAATTCAATCAACGCCGGAAAGTCGCAGGGAATGGATGATCAATAGATTTAGTTGTAATGCGCGACAACACACACGAAATCAAATATTTCAGGTATGGACACATGAAAATCATGCCATATATCTTTATGGTTCTGAATTTATCCGTGATAAGATTGACTACCTGCATGATAACCCCGTGCGCGCAGGATTAGTAGAGAAACCCGAAGATTTTTTATATTCGAGTGCAAGGTTTTATGCAGGATTGGATTGTCTTATACCTATAGTTGACATTGGATTGCCATGGAAAACAATTTAGATCGTAGTCGGAGACTACAAAACAGAAGCGGCGAAGTTAAGAAAACTTCGCCGAGCGGGGGGCCGCAGGAGAAATCCAACCGATGGTAATTATCAGTATTTTAGCGAACCTATTGTTACAAACAGGGGTTTTACCATGCATGAGCATATGGATCAGTTTAAGCTTATCAACATGAACGGCCGGGTTTACGATCCGGTACTGGCACAGTTCCTGAGCCCTGATCCTTTTGTTACTGAAGCTGGCTCAACCATGTCGTATAACCGGTATGCCTATTGCAATTACAATCCTTTAAAATATGTGGATCCGAGTGGGTATCAGAAAACCAATCGATACCTGGAGCCAGTGGTAATTGTTAATGCATGGCCAATGGATATTAGGCGTTTTGCTCAGGATTTGATGGCGCGTATGCAACCCTTTGGTGCCAGTAATCCAAGAGCAAGCCTGGGAGCGGCGTTTCGATCTGGACGTACCTACGTTTCAAATGGAAGTGGAGGTGGACATTGGGTGAAAAATAGTACTATTAATGAGTGGATTGCAAATGGTGATTTGGTAAATCTTATGCATGATGGACAATGGAATATAGAAACTCTTAGAAGTTTAGAAGGATTTAACATAATTGATTATTCTGCCTCTGATTGTAATGGTTACATAATACAAACTGATAATGTATGGTTGGCCTTAGCCCAAAACAGTTATTCTAATATGTCTATTGGAATTCAAAACAACGGAACTGCATCTTATGTTTATAATGCGCAATTTCCCTCAGGACAAAGGGGTAACGAGGGGTATTTCCCTAATACGTTGTATTCTCGTGATGCAAACAAAGGTGATGTATATGTTTCAAATAAGGATGTAATTGACGTTTTTAGCCAGTCAGTTCAACCAGTTGCAGGAACTGTTTCAATTTGGGGTGTTGCAATTTATGAACTAATAGCTGGTTCTGCGTCTAAAATTCCAAATGGTGCTTCAGCTCCAATATTAGCAATTCAGATAACTCTTCAAATAGAAGATTGGACGAGAAATGCAATACTCAGGGATTACAATGCAAATGGAGGTGGACAAGGCATGTTTATGAATTATAGAGAATCTATTCAGGATATGAATGGCTATTTACATATTGCTAGAAGCATGACTCTTATAGATGCTGTAAATGGCAGAAATTATGGAACATTTAATCAGAATTATTTGCCACGTAAATGAGGAAACTAATCATAAATATAGTATTGGCATTTTTAATAATAGGGTTAGTTCTTTTATATGTTGTTAATCCCCTAAATAAGGAGATTGAGCTGAATGGATGGTATTCTATTGTTTTACTTGCTCTAGTGTTATTAAAGGTTGTTAGTAAGAATAAGATAGCAAATATTATTATTCAACTACTCGGAGCTTGTTTGTATTTATACCTGTTTATATATTACTTCTTATAAATTAAAAAAGCCTCGGAATCCGGGGCTTTTTTAATGCTTTATAACTACCCCCAGTTCGGCTCAGGCTCTTGCCTGAGTCGGTTATATTTCATCAGGCTTTTTGCCTGATATACATTATATTTGTTACAGTGAAAACGTATTGGAAATGTCAACAGGCTATAAGAAATAATGCTGATTCGGATAACTTGCTTGATGTAATGAAGATTGATTATATATGGAATACAATATCATAGTCAGGCGAAGCCTGAAAACATAGGTCCGACTCAGGCACAGCCCATAGCCGTCAAGCTAACAATAATAAAGTATAGATATTCAATGGTCAGTATGATTCTAATCGTACTCTGCCTGCGCTGTGCTTGGCAGCCTTTTTTTAACACGAAGTACACGAAGAGAAAGCTTCACTAAGACCACTAAGTTTAAGAACACCAAGGAGTCCCGCCATCGGCGGGACTTTCCTTCGTGTGCTTAGTTCTTAGTGTTCTTAGCGACGATTTCACTTTGAGTACTTTGTGTTTAAAAATCTGCCGTGTACGTGTGCACGGCAGCTAATAAATGTCAAAAAAAATAAAGACAAAATAATAGGCTTTAGTTTAATTATGCGTTTAAAAGTGAATCATTTGTTAGTATAATTCCTTGAGAGTTATGATTGTTAGTATATTTTTCAAAAAATATTTCCAGAATCCATGCTATCATTGACTTACAGTACATACACATTACAACGCTTATTTAAACTAAAGCCAAATAATATTATAACTAATTATTATATAATTATTTAAGCTGTCTTTGCTTGACGGTTATGGGTACGACTTGTCCCGCATTCTTGCGGGAGTCTGACCCGAACCTGGGCAAAACCCCGGATGAAAGTTGGCTGGATAGAACGTCATGCACAAGAAAACTTCCCTTACCCGGTACACTTATTTATCGGTTTGTTTGTTAAGCTGGTTTCTGTATCTTTGCCAGCGTTGTTTTTTACATGAAAACCGAAAGCTCACATAGCGGTATAACTAATCACAATGATACGGTGCGTGTTGCCAAAGAAGCCCTATTACAGCAGCGTGCGAAGGTGATATGGATGTGCGGATTGTCAGGCGCCGGTAAAAGCACACTGGCCGGACTACTTGACGATGAACTTACCCGACGCGGATACCTGTCGCGCGTTATAGACGGCGATGTGGTCCGCATAGGCCTCAACAAAGGCCTTGGCTATTCGGTTGACGACCGTCACGAAAACTTGCGAAGGGTGGCCGAAGTAGCTAAACTTTTCGCCGGTTGCGGGGTCATTACCATTGTTTCGTTTATCAGTCCCACTATCTATATCCGTAACCTGGCGCGCGATATTGTAGGCGAAAATGATTTCGTGCAGGTATTTGTCGATGCCCCCCTTGCAGTGTGCGAGCAGCGGGATACCAAGGGCCTGTACAAACAGGCCAGGGAAGGAAAACTTAAGGATTTCACGGGTATTGATTCCCCCTTTGAACCACCTGCCCGGGCCGACCTGGTAATCGACACCGCCAGGCACTCCGTGGAAGAGAGCAGCCGGCAACTGCTCGAATTCGTATTGCCGAGGGTTGGGATTGAGAAGGGACGAGAGACAAGAGACGAGAGACAAGTGACAAGTGACAAGAGACAAGAGACAAGAGACAAGAGACAAGAGACAAGAGACAAGTGACCAGTAACCAGTAACCAGCACCCAGCACTTAGCACCTAGCACCCAGCACCCAGCACCCAGTAACCAGAACACAGAACAGTTGAATTCACATACCATGAATAGTTATAACATCAACCACTTAAAGGAACTCGAGGCAGAATCGATATTCGTCATCCGTGAAGTAGCTGCCCAGTTCGACCGGCCCACCATGTTGTTTTCGGGCGGGAAGGATTCCATTGTGATGTATTACCTGGCGCGGAAAGCATTCTGGCCCATGAAGGTGCCCTTTCCATTACTCCACATCGATACAGGACACAACTTTCCTGAAACCCTGGAATTCAGAGATCAGCTTATGGAAAAAACCGGTGGCCGTTGCATTGCCCGGTTAGTACAGGATTCGATCGACCAGGGCAGGGCAGTGGAGGAAACCGGGTTCAATGCCAGTCGCAATATGCTGCAAACCGTAACCCTGCTCGATGCCATTGCGGAATTCAAGTTCGATGCTGCATTGGGTGGCGGGCGCAGGGATGAAGAAAAGGCCCGCGCCAAAGAGCGCTTTTTTTCACACCGCGATGAATTTGGCCAATGGGACCCTAAAAATCAACGGCCGGAGCTCTGGAACCTTTTTAACGGAAAGAAGAGAATGGGCGAACACTTCCGCGTTTTCCCGCTCAGCAACTGGACCGAGATGGACGTTTGGCAGTACATTTATATGGAAAACGTGGAGATCCCCAAACTGTATTTCACGCATAAACGCGAGGTCTTTAACCGCGACGGGGTTTGGCTTGCCTACGCACCTTTCATGAGTCTTAAACCCAACGAAAAGGTGGAAACCATTGACGTCAGATGCCGCACCATTGGCGATATTACCTGTACCGGACTTACACTTTCCATGGCCAACACCCTCGAGGATATTATCCTGGAGGTGGCTGCCACACGGGTTACCGAGCGAGGCGGCAGGTACGACGACAAACGTTCCGAGTCGGCCATGGAAGACCGGAAAAAGGAAGGATACTTTTAGGCTTTTACAGCAAAATGGAATGATCACCGAATAATGCTTATTGTAAAATGACTGAGCAAAACGACAAACACAACGGTTACCTCGACATGGAGTTGCTGCGGTTCACCACTGCCGGCAGTGTTGACGACGGGAAGAGCACACTTATCGGAAGATTGCTATACGACAGCAAAGCCATATTTGAAGACCAGCTCGAAGCGCTTGAGTTGGCAAGTATTAACCGCGGCGAGGAGCAGATTAACCTGTCGCTGTTAACCGACGGTTTGCGGGCCGAACGCGAGCAGGGTATTACCATAGATGTAGCATACCGCTACTTTGCCACCCCAAAGCGCAAGTTTATCATTGCCGATACTCCCGGTCATATTCAGTACACCCGCAACATGGTTACCGGCGCTTCTACCGCCAATGCGGCTCTTATACTGATTGATGCACGTAACGGTGTGGTAGAGCAAACCATCCGGCACTGTTATATAGCTTCGTTGTTACAGATTCCCCATGTGGTGGTATGTATTAATAAAATGGACCTGGTTGATTACGATGAGAAGGTATTTGAAAAAATTCAGCAGGATTTTAACCGGTTTTCAGATAAGTTCGATATAAGTGATTTGTTCTTTATCCCAATCAGCGCGCTGAAAGGGGACAATGTTGTGGACCGTTCGGAAAACATGCCCTGGTACGATGGCCCTACACTGATGTACTACCTCGAGCACCTGCATATCAGCAATGACAATAATTTCACCGATCCGCGTTTTCCTGTTCAGTATGTGGTAAGGCCAAATTCCGATGAATATCACGACTACCGGGGTTATGCCGGCAGGGTTGCCGGAGGTGTTTTCAGGCCGGGAGACAAGGTTATGATACTTCCATCGGGCTTTACCTCAACAATCCGGTCGATTGACTCCATGGGCCAAAGCCTTGAGCTGGCCTTTCCGCCGCAATCGGTTACCATTAACCTCGAAGATGATATAGATATCAGCAGGGGCGATATGATTGTTATGGAAAACAACCAGCCGCAGATAGGGCAGGATATAACGGCCATGATTTGCTGGCTGAACGAGAAACCCATGCGCCCCAATGCCAAATATTTCATTCGTCATACCACCAGGGAGGCACGATGCATCATTAAGGAGGTGAATTACAAGGTAAATATCAACAACCTCGAAAAGGATACCACCGATAAGCAGATTGCCCTGAATGAAATTGCTGAAGTTACCCTGCGCGTGACAACGCCTTTGTTTTATGATTCTTACCGCAAAAACCGGATCACCGGGTCGCTTGTCCTAATCGATGAGGGCACCAACGAAACCATATGTGCCGGAATGATCGTATAGAGACCTGTAAAAAGTCAAAAGGTGTTTATATCTTAAATGGATAAAGTAAGTTCCGCCATCGGCGGAACCTTTCGTGTTCTTAAACTTAGTGCGCTTAGTGAAGCTTTCTCTTCGTGTTAAAAAACACATCTCGCATTTTAATGTACCAGGTTTATTGAGCTTCTCACGAGATATTACGCCGGATATTCGACAAATGGTGCGTGTATTCCTGTGTGTGGGGATTGTATATGCCTTTATCGTCGACAGGGCTTTTATGCACATATCCCGAGCAGTGCACAATGATATCCGGGGAAAGCAGGATACCTACATGGGTAATTTTTTTTTCATTATTGCTGAAAAAGGCAAGGTCGCCGGCTTCGGCCAACGAAAGGCTTTCGACAGGGCGGCCCTGCAGGGCCTGCTGCCATGCATCGCGCGCAACGGGAATTCCCAGCATTTTATATACCGTTTGGACAAACCCCGAACAGTCGCAGCCGAACGTTGTGCGTCCACCCCATAAATAGGGTGCATTGACAAAGAGACCTATGGCATCATCAATTGTACAGACGTCCTTATTACCTGCGGGCTCATACGTCCTGATGATATCATAGTTATACTGGCCAATCTGCAGTCGGTTTTCTCCAGGCAGCAGTCCGGTTAACGAGCTCCCGGCCGGAATATGAATGGGCGCTTCTCCCGGGCTATTTAGGGTAGTAATAAGGGCTTTAGAAACCATCGGCGGTTGGTGCTGCCATGTTTTATATGGCTCCCCGTTAATGGGATGGTGTAATTTATGATCAATCCATCCCCTGTATTGGTCGTAGGCGGCGAGGATTTCGATCCAGCTACCATGGCTTCCGGTAATGGTATAACATTCGCCAAAAAGCAGCTGACTTGTCATTTCGGCCTGTTCACGGGGTTCTTTCCTGACAGGTATGATGGAGTGCAGCGCGATGCCGTAATTCATATCTTTATTATAAGTGTTACCTATCCCCGGCAGTCCGGGTGAACATCCCCGGGGAATAGTTGTTTAATGATCAGGAATACACTATTTTTATTCTGTTGAATCGTTGTGGTTCACCGCTAAAGATACAAATTACCGTCAATATCTCAAGCATGAAAAGGGTTTTACCATTTATCCGTCAGCATTTCCACACCATAGTTGTTGTAAGCAGTTTTGTGCTGACGGCCTTGCTTATTGTTTATTTTTTGCCCCGCGAAGGGAAGTTCATGTTTGAGTATCAGAAGGGTGGCTTTTGGAAACACGAGGACCTGACGGCTCCTTTCAATTTTCCGGTTTACAAATCTAACGCTGAACTGGATCGGGAGCATGATTCGGTGTTGCATAATTTCAGACCGGTATTCAACTATGATCAGGAAATTGCCGAGCAGCGCATACAGGAATTAAGTAAGGACTTCAGTACAGGCTGGGTTAATTATTCCATTGCAAGGTTAAAGGTCCCCTCGCATGATATGTACCTGAAAGATAGGCGTTATGAGTTAAACAGGCAGCTCGAGAGTGAGTACCGGCATTACCTGGTTTCGCTGTTAAGGGACATTTACCGGGAGGGGATCATTGACTTGTCGCCGTTGGAAGAAAACGGCAAAGTAGCCTATCCGGAAATAACGGTGGTAAGGGGAAACCTGGCCGATATTGTTCAAATTGGTGATTTTTATACACCCAAAACAGCCTATGAGCAGGTTATAGAAAAATGGCGCGACAGTGTTCCTAAAAAAAACAACCTGCCGTTCAAAAAATACGACGATTTTGCCGGCGACTTCGAAATCAACAAGTATTTATCCATCAATGTCACCCACGATGAGGTAAAGTCGAAGAATCTTCGCAAAAGTCTGGTCAACAGCATATCGCTTACCCGGAATGTTATTCAGGAAGGGCAGGGCATTATTTCACGCGGGGAATTCATAAGTGATACCAAATACCAGGTATTGGAGTCGCTCCGGAGGGAATACGAACGAAACCTGGGCTTTTTTGAGCGACAACTGGTGGTTTTCGGGAAATTTTTACTGGTGCTGACATCCATGCTGGTAATATACCTGTTTCTGTATAGCTTCAGAAAAGAAGTGCTGGGAAGTTTCAAGCGCGTATTGTTTATTTTACTCACGCTTGTGTTGATGATATTGATAGCCGGAACAGCCATAAAATTAAACCTTATCACCGTTTACATCGTTCCGTTTGCCCTGTTGCCGATAATTCTCAAGACATTTTTTGATTCACGGCTGGCGCTATATGTCCATATTATCATGGTACTGCTGGTGGGTTTTTTTGTGCCCAACGGATTCGAATTCGTGTTTTTGAATGTGGTGGTTGGTATGATAGCCATCATAAGCCTGACAGATGTTTACCGGAGGTCAAATATTGTACTTACTGCTATCTCGGTTATTGTCACCTATTCGGTCATTTACTTTGGTATTGCGCTGGTGCAGGAGGGCAGGCTTTCGCAGATCAATTACAGTTATTTTGGCTGGTTTGGGGTAAACGGATTATTGTTGTTGATATCGTACCCCCTGATATACATATTTGAGAAGACTTTTGGTTTCACCTCAGATGCCACGTTGCTGGAACTGTCTGACACCAATCAACCCTTATTAAGAAAGCTTGCCGAACTGGCACCCGGTACCTTTCAGCACTCACTGCAGGTAGCCAACCTGGCCGAAGATGCTGTATTCCATATCGGAGGTAATCCATTGCTGGTGCGTGCAGGCGCCTTATATCACGATATTGGCAAGATGGATGACCCCATGTACTATATCGAAAATCAGTCCAATACCATAAATCCGCACGACAACCTTTCGTTCGAACAAAGCGCTGCAATAATCATTGGCCATGTACAGAAAGGTGTTGAAATGGCCCGCAAGTATAAACTCCCTGAAGCAATAGTGAATTTCATACGTACCCATCATGGCACCACCACGGTTCAGTATTTTTACCGGTCGTTCCTGAGCAAGTACCCCAAGGCAGAAGTGGATGTAAAACGGTTTTCCTATCCGGGACCCAAACCTATGTCGAAAGAAACCGCTATTGTAATGATGGCCGATTCGGTGGAAGCTGCCTCACGAAGTCTGAAGGATATAACCGCAGACACCATTGAAAAACTGGTTGATGGCATAATAGCTGCGCAAATGACGGACGGGCAGTATAATGATGCACAGATTACCTTTAAGGATATCACCAGGGTAAGGGAAGTATTCAAAAAGCGCCTGCAGAATATATACCATGTAAGGATTTCGTACCCACAGTAAAAAAAAATACCCTTCAGTGGTTGCCCACATGAAGGGTATTTGCTTTTCTTAATTTTCTTCCCCTAAGAAAACGGTAATTGAATTACTCAGCTATTTCAGCAGCAACAGAGTCAACAACTGCTTCAACAGTGTCAACAGCAGCTTCAACAACTTCTTCAACTACAGTTTCTTCGGTAGCAGCCGGTTCAGTAGTTTTGGATTTGCATGAACTCAGAGCGATAGCACCAAAGAAAGCAAAAGCAACAAACAAATAAGCTATTTTTTTCATTTTGTTAAAAATTTGATGTGAATGATATGGTTTAACTAAACGTCACAAAAATAGTAAATTAATTAAATTGGTCATTATTTTTTTTCATGAAATTAAACCAACCTCCGGTAAAAATGAACAAAAATCAGTCAAAAAGGGAGTCGGGTTAGCCGTTTGTTGAAATTTAATGAACAGATATTCAGTAATATATAAAATTTTTGCATGTTGCCTGACATGTTCATAAATTCCTTTAATGGGTAAATGGCAGTGAATTGATTTTTCTGTGGTATTTTAGCCGCCGGATCACATTCCTGTAACCTTGAGAAAATTGTCCAATGGTTCGGTTGTAATTTGTTTTACCCGCTGGACGCGTAAGCGTTACGCGGTGCTGCTCAGTCTTTCGATGGTGGTTAAAATTGGCGTATTATCGCTGGCCTATTCGCTGGTGAATACCTTACCGGAATTGAAAGCGCAATCCGATACTTCCGGCATTCACACCAGGGTATATGAAATCGAGGAAATTGCCGTGGTTGGTCGGGGCAGTAATGTGGTTAATTCCGGAATATCGCGCATGGTAACGGTTATACAGCGCGATGAGATTGAGCAGGCCACCATTGGCAGTGCCTGGGATTTGCTCGAATTTGTTTCGAATCTGGATGTCCGCCAGCGGGGCGCCATGGGCATACAATCTGATATCAGCATAAGGGGAAGCTCGTTTGACCATGTAATGGTATTGTTGAATGGTATTAACCTAAGCGACCCGCAGACAGGACATTTGAATTCCGACCTGGCAATTGACAAGGAAGCCATTGAGCGCATTGAAATTCTTGAAGGACCGGCAGCCCGGGTGCTGGGACCGGGTGCGTTTATGGGTGCGATAAACATTATCACCCGAAAGGGTCAGGAAAATTATGGTGAAGCCACATTTGGTGCAGGTGGGTATGGATATCTGCGCGGTCATGTGCATGCCGGTTTTAAAAAGGGCGCTACCGGTAATTTCATTTCGGGCAGCTATGGCCGTTCCGATGGTTATGCCCGAAATACCGATTACCGGTATTATAATGTCTATGGGCAGAGCACTTACCGGGCCGAAAATACCACGATCGAATGCCAGGTTGGTTATCAGTCAAAAGCTTTTGGAGCAGCCTGGTTTTACTCGCCACGATTTCCCAACCAGTACGAAGAAATGCAAACTGGTTTTGCCAGTCTGAAAACGGTTACCGAAGCCAGGGTTAGAACCGATACACGCCTTTATTGGCGGGGGAAGAGGGATCATTTTATGCTCGACCGGGATATTCCCGGTTTTTATGAGAACCATCACCTTACCGGAGTTTATGGAGGACAGTTTAACCTGAGCGTTGGCAACAGGCAAATGCGGACAACATTGGGAATTGATCTCCGGTCGGAGAACATCCGGAGTAATGTATTGGGGTACGAGCAGACTGTTCCCATGTTGGTGAAGGGATATGACAGCGTTTATTATACCCGGCAATATGGCCGTACCAATACAGGGTTGTTCTTTGAACAGGTATATAAAAAAGGAAATGTTGGTATTACAGCGGGTACCATGGTAAACTGGAATACAGGATTTGCCGGGAAACCATCGGTTTTTCCGGGACTCGAGCTGAGCTATACCGGGCCCCGCAATCTTGTTTTTTTTGCCAATGTAAACAAGGCGCTGCATCTCCCGACTTTTACAGACATGTTTTATGAAGATCCTGTAAATAAAGGAAAGATTGACCTGGATCCCAATAGCATGATTGCAACGGAAGGCGGCCTGAAATTTCTTCCGGTATACGCAAGCATAAGGTTAAGCGGTTTTTACAACAAGGGCAGCCATATTATCGACTGGTTATGGTCCTATGAACACAAGCGGTTTAGTCCGGTTAACATTTCAAAGTGGACCTCCCGCGGCATCTCATTCAGTTTCTCATCGCGCATACCCGGTGAGCGTTCGTTGTCCACATTTCTATCCTTTGTGGCCCTGAATTATCTTTACCTGGACATACAAAAGTCAGTGGCGGATTCGGTTTCGAAGTACACCAGCCTTAAGCAGAAGCTTTCGGTTTTGATTATTCAACCTTTACCGGCCAGGCTTAGCCTGTCGTGGAATATCAGTTTTCAGGATCGTTACGGTGAGGCAATAACATACAATACAGCAGAAAACACCTATTATACCTTGCCGTATAAGCCATTTTGGTTAATAAATGCCACCCTTCGCTGGAAAAGCAAATACGTGGAACTCTTTACAGAACTCACCAACATGCTCAATATCCGGTATATTGATGCCGGATCTGCTGTACAGCCAGGCAGGTGGTTAAGTGCCGGTTTGGCTGTAAAGTTTCCCTAACCGCAAAAAAGGCTGCCTCCGAAGCCCCGGAGACAGTCCTTGAAGAACTCCTAAACCTCTTCTCTTACTTTTTTGGTGGAATGTGCCTTAATGACCCTGAAATTTCTACCGGAGACTTCTTTGCCATCCAGGGTACTGATGGCTTCCATGGCTTCTTTTTTGTCCGGCATTTCAATGAAACAATAGCCTTTAGACTTTCCGGTTCTTTTGTCCCGGATAAGTTTGATGCTTTCGACACTGCCGATAACCTCGAAGATGCTCCTGATTTCATCTTCTCCAAGTGTGTAACTGATGTTACCTACGTAAATAGTCATAAAATGATGGAATTTAGGTAATGATAACCTAATTTACGACAAATAATCAGGAAATCAAAATTTTGCTAATGATTTGTTGATCAGGAGGTAATTGATTTCAAATGTCGTTCCAGTTTTCTCCACGTTTGATACGGCTTATTTGCATTTCGGAAACCTTAAAGGTACGTGCCAGAATGGCTCCCGGCACACCCATGTTTAACTGGTGTTTAATGATCCGCACGTCGGCAATACTGAGTTTGGTATAGTGGCGCGGATCGGGTGACTGATAGCCTGATCCCAGGAATTCTTTCCAGCTCTTCCATTCCTTATAAAAGTATTCCGGGCGCGATGGAAGGGTGCCGGGGCGGTCTTTCCACCGGATGTAGTCTTTTGAATTATGAATACCATTACTTCTTGTTACTCTTGAAGCATCGAAGTAGCTGAGGTAATAGCGCGATTTTTTATGCTCGGGGTAACCCAGGAAGTCAGGCCAGCCTTTCCAGGTACCTTTTCTTTTAAAGTATTCGTCGGGAATTCTGGGGAATTTCCGGGGCAGTTTTTTTTGGGCTCGTTTGTAGGCATCGAACTTCCGTGCGGAAGTTACGCCAAGAGGGACAAGGCAATCGATGGCATATTTCCGGGCCAGGCTGTAGGACCATTGAAGTACATCATCCCAGTTGCTCAAATCAATTGGCTTATTCATGAGGGATGGTTCAAATGCAGCTAAATTTACAAAATATAATGAAGATAAAGAAATAACCGGGTGGCTTTGATAGATGCAGGATGCCCATTGCCGTCAAGCTATGGATGCACATTGTTGAAATTCTTTCATTTGCATATGGCAACATCAATATCATAGCAATTAACGCTGAACATGGCGATATCCCCCGCTGGCGGGGGTCAGGGGGTGGACCTCCATGAATTCATACTTTTTATTCATATTAAATCCTAAAGACTTGTTTATATTGAGTAATTGGTAGTGCACTAAAATCCTCCCCCCGCCCCCTCCAGAGGGCATAGCCGTCAAGCTAATAATTATAAAGTATAGATATTCAATGGTTAGTATGATTCTTCCATA
>CAZUBW010000093.1:0-6558 GCA_964618645.1 uncultured Bacteroidales bacterium
TAAAACCTGGCGGTTAACCTTATGTTGAACAACCTTCCGGTAAGGTAGTTCGGCACGGCAAACATATTGGGAAACCCCTGCTGGTTACTCACCGTTCTTACCCATTTATACGAGGCCATATTGTTGAATCCAAATAGGTTAAAGATCTCTGCACCAACGGAAATGTCATCCAATATTTTCCCTGCACCGCGTTTGACACCATGCCGGTTGGTGAGGAGCGATTTGGTGAGTCCGACGTCAATGCGCCTGTAGGCTTTTAAATGATAGTATTCAAGGGGTTGATCATATTCCGTGGAGTTGTAAGGAAGCCTGCTGCCGTAGAACATGTTTAACAATACCCTGAACGAAGGATTGCTGGGCAGGTAATCCTGGAAAAAGAGGCCAAAGCTTACCAGCTGATCGGTGGGCCTGGGATAGCTGCCGTATGCATCGCCGGAACGGTCTTCCCGGGTTTGTAAAAACGACAGGGTGGCCCACGACTCGGCATCTTTAACAAATTCACCGTTTATTTTGAACTCGATCCCGGCGGCATAACCTTTGGCCGTGTATTGCGGCAGGTATTGAATGTCTACATCATCCACCACATAGGGGATAAGATGATCGAGTTTCTTGTAATAGGCCTCTGCCGTGAAACGGAAAGGTCTTTCCCATACAGGAAAGTCCCAGGTGGTGCCGGTAACAAAGTGAACGGATTGCTGGGCTTTAACCGAGCGGTAAATACGCCCTTCGGGGTCGATCATTTCTTTGTAAAAGGGTGGTTGGTGATACCAGCCAACAGCCGCATGAAAAGACACTTTTCTTTTCCAGGCCGGGATAAGCAATACCCTGAAACGAGGACTGACCAAAAACTGGTTATTGGTGCTCAGGTAGTTAAACCTGGCGCCAAGATTTAGCAATATTTCAGCGGAGCCAGCCGTGAAACCCGACACATCCTGCACATAACCGGCATAACGGTATGCCTGCAGGTTATTTTGTGCATAGGCGAAATGATACATTTCAATACGGTAGTCGTTATAGGGAATGGTATAGCCGGCTGAATCAATCATTTCCCACTCCCGGATGGTGCCTTCGAAATTTTCTGCCTGGAAATTTAGCCCCCAGCTCAGGTTATTGCGGGAAAAGCGGTAGGTGCCGGTGTGTGAAACGTTATATATATTGGCGTTCAGGTAATTGCGCGCATGAAGCATATTGCCACCGGCACCAATATTCAGTATACTGTCGCCTGATGTTTCTGATCCCGGTGTATTGTCGAGCAGGTCGATGTTATACTCGCCAAGAATGTCGGCTGTTACCGCTTCGGCCGTGTTAAACCCCGAACCTGTTAACCTGAGGGATAGTTTTTCCGATGGCCGGTAATCGAAAGAAATGGCCCCCAGCAATGTGGTAAACCGGTCCATTTCCTGTCCCTCGTAATACATGGTGAGCCCGAATGTCTGCTGGTAGGTGCCGAAAGCTGTTTTACGCGTTTGCGGAATAACGATATAGGTATTCCTGGCCATGTTTCCAAGCAGGCTGATTTCGAACCTGTTGTTGACCTGGTAAGTCAGGTAGGTTTGCAGGTCGAAAAACCTGGGCTTATAATCGCCATCGGTCTGCAGGGTGTTTAGCAGGTAACGGTTGGCTTTGTAACGTACTCCTGTAATGTGTGTTAATTTTCCTTTCAGGGCGGAACCTTCCAGGTGGGCCGAACCTCCCAGCAGGCTGGCAGAAGCGCTGGCTGCGAAAGCCCTTGGCCTTTTATACCGGATATCAAGTACCGACGACATTTTGTCGCCATACCTGGCATCGAAACCGCCAGCCGCAAATTGAATGGACGAAACCAGCGTGGAGTTAACGAAGCCAAGACCTTCCTGTTGCCCGGCTTTCACCAGCATGGGACGGTATATTTCAATGCCATTGACGTAAATCAGGTTTTCGTCGAAATTACCGCCCCGCACCGAATACTGGGCGCTCATTTCGTTACGGATGGATGCACCCATGGTGGTGAGAATCGATTCAACACTGCCCGAAGGAAGCGGGATCTGGTCTGCCGACCGGATATTGATCTGCCGGAGGGCTTCGGCCCGGTCGTACCAGCTTTCGACATATACCTCACCGACATTTTCGGGCAAGGTTTTCAATGTAATGTTTACTGTTTTGGTTTCGCCACGAAGTGCTGTTATAATAATGGTATCTTTCCGGAACCCGATGTAGGCAAATTCAATGGCAGTTGGTTTTCCGGGGGGGATTTCAAGGGCGAAGCGGCCATCGGCATCGGCCATAATGCCTCTGCCTGAACCGATAATCATGATGGTGGTTCCGGCAAGGGCTTCACCGGCTTCGTCGGTAACAAGTCCTTTTATTGTGGCATTTTGCTGTGCAATCAACAATGAAGCGCTCCAGCAAATAAAAATTGTGCCAATCAGTAACCGCTTCATTGCTTGTGGATGTTGTTTTAATATATTCTATTCTTTTGTGCAGACGCTGCCAGGTCTTTCTTCCTCGTCCCTTGTCCCTTGTCCCTCGTCCCTCGTCCCTTGTCTCTATACTCAGTCCTTCTGCTTAAAATCCCCTCGTTTCAGGGCTTTGAAAAATTTGGCCCAGGCAAAGGGATTCAACAGTTGATACGAGGGTAATTGTCCCTGGGTAAAGGTTTGCTGGTACTGTTGCTCCATAACATGCCTGAAGTTAGCGCGGGCACTGGGCTCGTGGTCCATGATAATTTGCGTACGGATAAGGGCTATGTTCTTGCGTGCTCTTTCCATGTCGTCGGTGGGCAGTTTGAGGTTGACAAACGCCTCTTTGAACTCCTCGTAGTTTTTCCAGGGGTATATCTGTGCCTCCTGAATGGCCAGGGTGTCAACCTGGAGAATAACATCGATTTCCATGAATTTTGAGGGGTGGTTTCCGGGAATTTCCAGGTACCTGCGCTTATAGCCAACCGAAGAAATAAGCACGGAATCCTTTTCCTCAACCACAACAGAAAAATGTCCATAATTGTTGGTGATGGCGCCACGGTAATTGTTGAGCACCAGAATGTGGGCAAAAGGCATGGGCCTCAGATATTCATCCCTGACAGTGCCGGTAAGCTGAATGAGCTTCTTTTCCTGGGCATTTGAAAATTGCAGTCCCGTGAAAAGAACAAATACCACTAATATATAAGGCTTCATGCATTGTTTATAAAGAATTGCAACGCTTTGACCGGTTGCAATGGCTTCAAAAATACATAAAATAAAAAAAAATAGCTAATTTTATAAAGAAGATGACACACCTAATCCTATCCATTATGTTCAAGGAGAACGACAAAAAACAACTGAAGATGAGGGGCATCAGCCTCTCCGAAGCTGAGCAACAGATTGGATACCTGAAAAAGGGGTTCCCTTTCATGAAACTGGCCAAGGCTGCCAGTTTACAGCACGGCATTTGCAAACTTACTAACGATCAGCTGAAGAACCATATTACGCGTTACGAAGCGGCAGATAATCTTACCCGGGTGAAATTTGTCCCTGCCTCGGGGGCTGCAACCCGCATGTTCAAAGCATTGTTTGAATTTGATGAGCTTTTCAGGCAATCGAATTACGATCCCAAGGTACTGTCGAAAGAAGCTTATAAACATGTCAAAGAGTGTTTCGACAGGATAGGGGACTTTGCTTTTTACACAGAACTGCAGCAGGCTGTTGCCAAAAATGGATCCACGGTTGAAAATGCCCTGAAAAGCGGCAATTACCATGTCATCCTCTCATCGTTGCTGGGTAGTGAGGGGTTGAATTACGGCAATTTGCCAAAAGGATTGCTGACCTTTCACCGGTATAATAATCATACGCGCACAGCGGTTGAAGAGCACCTGGTGGAAGGAAGCGGCTACGC
This sequence comes from uncultured Bacteroidales bacterium, assembly GCA_964618645.1. GTDB lineage: Bacteria > Bacteroidota > Bacteroidia > Bacteroidales > UBA10428 > UBA5072. The sequence continues at coordinate 3,847 of CAZUBW010000093.1, forward strand.
TTCCGGCAGTAAAAACCAGGTAAATATACACCTGACCGTTTCACCCGAACATAAAAGTTCGTTCGATAGCCTGTTGAGGAAATTGCAGCAACAATACGAGGATAAATACCAGGTGCATTACAACATATCCTTTTCAGTGCAAAAGCCTTCAACCGATACGCTGGCTATTGACGATAAGCAGCAGCCCTTTCGTGAAGCCGACGGATCGTTGCATTTCAGACCCGGTGGGCATGGTGCACTCCTCGAAAACCTGAACGATATAGATGCCGATATTATTTTTATAAAAAACATCGACAATGTTACGCACGACCGCAATAAAGCGGATACCCTGGCTTACAAGAAAGCCCTTGGTGGTATGCTTATTCATTACCGCGACAGGATATATGGCTACCTGAAACAACTGGATGATGCAAAAGCTGTGACAACAGCATTGTTAAAAGAAATCTGGATGTTTCTGGGCGACGAGCTGGGAACTTCGGTTTCGCAAAAAATAGTTAGCAACCCGGCTGAGGCTATTGCCTATTTTAAAGGAAAGCTGAACCGGCCTTTGAGAGTATGCGGCATGGTGGTAAACACGGGTGAACCTGGTGGGGGACCCTTCTGGACACTTGAGAAAGATGGTGCAATGTCGCTGCAGATTGTTGAAACATCACAGGTGGATATGCACGATCCCGAACAGGCGGCAACGCTCAACAGTTCCACCCATTTTAATCCGGTGGATATCGTATGCAGTGTGCGTGATTACAAGGGTAAGAAATTCGACCTGATGTCCTTCCGTGATCCCGATACCGGGTTTATCAGCAGGAAGTTTAAGAACGGGAAACCGCTAAAAGCACTGGAATTGCCGGGATTGTGGAATGGCTCCATGTCGAGGTGGAACACGGTTTTTGTTGAGGTTCCGGTATCTACGTTTACACCGGTTAAAACGGTATATGACCTGTTACGCCCGGAACACCAGGAAAAAGCATGAATATTGCCGTGAACACCCGGCTATTGCTGCCGGGAAAAATTGAAGGTATTGGCAGGTTTGCTCTTGAAACGCTCAGGATCATTACCACACGGCACCCCGAGCACCGGTTTTATTTTATTTTCGACAGAAAATATGCCGAAGAATTTGTTTTTTCAGCCAACATTACACCCATAATTGCCTTCCCCCAGGCACGCCATCCTTTGCTTTGGTACTTGTTTTTCGACTGGGGCATTCCGCCACTGCTGGAAAAGTACAAGGCCAACCTGTTTTTTTCGCCCGACGGGTGGCTTTCACTCAGGACGCCGGTGAAATCGGTTCCGGTGATTCATGACCTGAATTTCTTCCACTACCCGGAATTCATCCCATGGCACATACGCAGGTATTACTATTACTTTTTTCCCCGCTTCATTCAAAAGGCAAGTCGTATTGCAACGGTTTCGGACTATACCCGGACCGATATCCTCAATCGCTTTGATTACAAGGGTGACATTGATGTGGTGTATAATGGCGCCAGCAAGGCTTTTGTGCCGTTAAGCGAATCCGCAAAACAACATGTCAGGGAAAATTATACCGGTGGATGTCCCTATTTTTTGTTTGTGGGGCTTATTCATCCCCGCAAAAACCTGGCAGGTCTTATAAATGCATACACACAGTTTAGGAATGCAGTAAACGACCGGGTGAAACTGTTGGTGGTGGGCGAACGGAAATGGTGGACCGCTGATATGCAGCAGGCATATGATCAGTGCGGATTTCAGGACGACATTGTTTTTACCGGGCGCAAGCAGGATGATGAACTGGGAAATATAACAGCTGCAGCGCTGGCCCTGGTTTATGTATCGCACTTCGAAGGTTTTGGCATTCCGGTTATTGAAGCTATGTCGTGCGATGTTCCGGTCATCTGTTCATCTACCACTTCATTACCCGAGGTTGGCGGTAATGCAGCCATGTATGTGAATCCACAAAGTACAGCATCCATTAGCGATGCAATGATTGCGGTGTACAAAAGCCCTGAATTAAGAAATAGCCTGATATTAAATGCCCGGATCCAACGTCAGAAATTCAGTTGGGAAAAAACAGCGGACTTGCTTTGGAAAAGCATTGAGAAGGGATTGGAAGGTGAGCATTAGACCGTAAATGTGAAGAGACTGTCCAAAAAGTCCGAAACCGTCATTGCGAAGGAGGTACGACTGAAGCAATCTGTCTGTATATTAGCAGATTGCTTCGCTTCGCTCGCAATGACGGCTCTGATTATAGGACTTTTGAGAAAGCCTCCTGATAGTATTAATAACGGTTGTTATTGCTATAGCCTCTGCTTTGGCTCCTGTCGCCAAAACTGCCACTATTGCTTCTTTCGGCTTTGGGCTTGGCCACGGAAACCGTGATAACCTTACCGTCGTATTCAGCCCTGTCGAGTTCCTCGATGGCTTTCTTTGCCAGTTCGTCATTGGCCATTTCAACAAATCCGAATCCGCGTGATTTTCCGGTATAACGGTCGGTGATTACCTTGGCAGAATTAATTTCACCATAATCTTCAAAAAGCTGACGGAGGTCCTCGTCGTTAATTCTAAAACTCAAATTGGAAATAAAAATGTTTGTCATGTTACTGTATAATTAAATAAATACGAAGCTGAGTTTTAGAATAGAAGTCAATGAATGGAATGATCGGGGGAGAAAGTAATCAGTACGATTAATTGATTTAAGCAAAACTCAATATCGCGGCAAAGGTACTTAATATTGTTGAA
>CAZUBW010000093.1:6658-9380 GCA_964618645.1 uncultured Bacteroidales bacterium
TGACCCCTGACAACCCCTGACAGGGTTTCAAACCCTGTCAGGGGTATTTAAACCCTGTCAGGGGTATTTAACCCCTGTCAGGGGTATTTAAACCCTGTCAGGGGTGTAAGTAATACCGCCCACCAATTTGTAAAACGATGAAGTTTTGTATTTTTGCATCGTTTATACGAAAAGCCATATGCCTCTAAATATTTCCGATCGTTTGCCAGCCTTTGATATTCTTCAGGAAGAGAATATTTTTGTGATGGGCGAGACCGCTGCTATTCACCAGGACATACGCCCGCTCAGGATTGTTATCCTGAACCTGATGCCCATTAAAACTACCACTGAAACGCACATCCTCAGGTTATTGTCGAATTCTCCCCTGCAGATTGAAGTAACCCTGCTGCACACCATTGAGCATGTTTCGAAAAATACTTCCATTGAGCACCTGAAGTCGTTTTACAAAACCTTCAGGCAGATACGTATGGAAAAATTCGATGGCATGATCATTACCGGTGCGCCCATCGAACATCTCGCCTTTGAGGAAGTGGATTACTGGAACGAATTAAAAGAGATCATGGACTGGGCAGTGCACCATGTTACTTCCACCATGTTTATCTGCTGGGGTGCACAGGCAGGTTTGTACCATTACTATGGTATTCCCAAGTATCCGTTGCCCAAAAAGATGTTTGGTGTTTTTCCCCACCAGGTGAATAACCCAAAAATTCCGCTGGTAAGGGGGTTCGACGAAGATTTTATGGCACCGCATTCGCGACATACCGAAGTCAGAAGATCGGATATTGAGAAAATTCCGGAACTCGAAATTGTATCCGAGTCGGTATTGGCTGGTGTATATATTGTTAAAAACAAGGGCGGAAGGCAGATTTTTGTGACCGGCCATTCCGAGTATGACCCGGAAACGCTGAAAGAAGAATACGAAAGGGATGTAAGAAAGGGACTCCCTATTGAAATACCGGTGAATTACTTTCCGGACAACGATCCTTCAAAACCACCGCTTGCCCGGTGGAAAGCCCATGCCAACCTGCTGTATTACAACTGGCTGAATTATTATGTTTACCAGCTGACACCTTATAATATCAACGATATTGTATAGAATATCATGTGATTTTGTCCAAATTAATGATAAAGCCCCAAAGGGGCATAAGCAACAGGATAGGGCAACGCCCTATTTTACTGAACGATAATTACCCGAGCCCTGAAGGGGCGTAAGCAGAGTTGTTTTGTGCTTTCGCCCATACAGGGCTTACATACATGTGGCCTTAACCATTAATAGGGCGTTCCCCTATCCTAATGCTAAGGCCCTTTACCTTCGGTGAGCTCCTTACGTCGGTTCAGGGCATATTGGTATAAATTGAATCTGAAAATGACTTTAGAAACTTGAACCTATGCGTGAAAAAATATTACTATTTAACGTAAATATCTAAAATTGGTGTCTATAACGTTTCCGGATCAACTCCCTGCAGTAATCGATTAATTCGTAATCAAGCCTGTCCCATGGCATTGGCTGACGTACCTGCAGATCGGAAAACGGAACGTTCCACTGTACATTACCGGTGTGTGATAAACCGGTTTCGGTGCCGTAATACAAAATGGGGGGCTGGGGGAGTGAGAACTGGAATTTCAGTGCGGCTTTAAGTTTTTCGCGGTCCTGTCCGGCATCGAACATAAACCGGTTCATGTCGTGATTGTCGATAAACGAAGGCAAATAGTAATCTTCCGGAAATTTTTGATAATGACCGATCATGGCTTGTTTCAGGCGGTTCTCATACTCAGCCGGATTTTCCTTCCAGGCAATGAATTCGGTTATACGGTGCCGGAAAACGAAGTCGAGTACGCCATCGAGCTCTCCGGCATATTCAAGTTCAACGTCCCAGGGTTTAAAGTGCCCCAGCCATCGCCGGTATTTTTTGCGTATGTTAATGGTATTGAGTAAACCAAAGCTGATTCCTTCGAGCCAGGCTTCACCAATCAGCACAGCTTCGGGATTGGATGCCTTTACTTCCTTCCTGAATGCTTTCCAGAAATCGTGCGAAGGACCAATGGCATGGTCGAGTCTGAATCCGTCGACCCCCATTCCCAGCCAATGCTTTGCGGAACCAACAATATGCGCCCGGGCTTGCGGATTATCGAGGTTTAGTTTGGGTAGTTCAGGGAAATGGAGGAAACACCGGTAGCGGTTATTCAACCGGTTAAAATAAAACCACTTACGATATTTGCTGTTTTTGTCGTTTAAAGCCTGTTTGAAGTACGGATGCCGGTTTGAACAATGGTTGGGAACAAAATCGAGCAGTATCCTGATGTTGTGCTGATGGCACATGTCAACCAGACTTTTCAGCTCTTTTTCAGCACCAAAACGTTTGTCGGTGGCGAAAAAATCTGTGATGTGATAACCATGATAGGCTGTGGTTTTAAAAACCGGTGAAAGCCATATGGCATTGATTCCCAAATCAACCAGGTAGGGGATTTTGTCGGCAACGCCCTGCAGATTTCCACCCAGAAAGATAGGTTTGTTGGGATTCCTGTCTGTCCGGTACCCGGCAAACCGATCAACCAATATATGGTATACAACAGCTTTTTTGAACCAGTTTCTCATAAGCTTCATTTACCATTGCTGTTGTCTTCTCTATAAGACATGCTCACATTATTTCCCGCAGATTTTTTTTCAGCTCACAGCTCAAAGCTCACAGCTCAAAGCTCACAGCTCAAAGCTCACAGCTCA
>CAZUBW010000093.1:9480-14800 GCA_964618645.1 uncultured Bacteroidales bacterium
AGCTCACAGCTCAAAGCTCACAGCTCAAAGCTCACAGCTCAAAGCTCACAGCTCATAGCTCAAAGCTCAAAGCTCATAGCTCAAAGCTCATAGCTATTTTGCTACTCCTGCTGCTTCCCAATCCATTCCCTTGCATTTACAAAAGCTTCGATCCAGGGCGAAACCTCGTCGTTTTTACGGTCAGCCGGGTAGCATGCCCAGTTCCAGGGAAATATGGCCCGTTCGAAGTGGGGCATTATGGCCAGGTGTCTTCCATCGGCCGAACATATGCCTGCAATATTGTAGTCAGATCCGTTGGGATTGCCGGGGTATTCAGCATAGCTGTATTTCATGGCAACATGGTAGCGGTTTTCGGCATAAGGCAGTGAAAAATGTCCTTCACCATGTGCCACCCAAATACCCAGGCGACTTCCTGCAAGGCTTTCCAACATAACCGATTTGTTTTCGGGAATACTGACATTCAGGAAAGCGGACTCGAATTTATGCGACGAATTGTGCAGGAGCCTAGGCTTTTGCTCATGTTCGGGATTGATCAGGTCGAGTGCAGCCATTAGCTGGCAACCGTTGCAAACACCCAGACTTAAGGTGTCTTTCCGGGCGTAGAAAGCATGGAGTGAATTTCTTGCCTCCTGGTTGTATAAAAAGGCTCCTGCCCATCCCCGGGCACTGCCCAATACATCGGAATTCGAGAAGCCACCCACAAAAACGATGAGGTTAACATCGCTGAGGTTCTCCCTGCCCGTGATAAGATCGGTCATGTGCACATCTTTCACGTCAAAACCTGCCAGGTACATCATGTATGCCATTTCACGGTCGCCATTGACACCTTTCTCGCGAATGATAGCTGCTCGTACTCCCGATGACCCCCTTCGCACTTTGTTAATGCCATATTGTGAGGTTGTTCCGGTAAATCCCGAAGGAAATCTGAAAGAAAGGGGCTGACGGCTGTAATGTTCAAAACGGCTTTTGGCCAGGTCGGGTCCGCATTGGTCCCTGTCGAGCAAATACGAGGTCTTATACCAGGTATCCCGCATTTCGGGAACGCTTAGGGTTAGCGTTTTGCCGTCCTTAACAATCGAAACCTGGCTGGTGGGGGTATAACTGCCCAGGTAATGGTAGTTGATCTTATTGTTTTTCAGTATGTTTTCAGCTTCAGTATCTATAACCTGCACAATGAGGCCGGGGTTTTCACTGAACAATACTTTTACCAGGTCGGTTTCCGGAAGTGTGTCGAGGTTGATTTGCATACCGGCTTCAGGAGTTGCAAAACACATTTCCAGCAGGGTTACCAGCATACCTCCGGTGGAGATATCGTGTCCTGCCAGCAGGTATTCACCGGCAATGAGTTGTTGCACAACGGCAAAAACCCTGGCAAAGTATCCGGGATCTTTAACAGTGGGCGCCTGGTTTCCCAACGCGTTAAGCGATTGGGCAAAACTGCTGCCGCCTAAGCTAAATTCATCTGACGAAAGGTCGATATAGAGTAAACGGGCACCGGTGTCGGGATGGATTACCGGTTCCACGGTTTTTCTGAAATCCGCAGATTCTGCAGCAGCAGAGATGATGACGGTACCGGGAGAAAGCACTACCGATCCGTCGGGGTATTTCTGGGTCATCGACAAAGAGTCTTTGCCCGTTGGAATATTAATACCCAGGGCCAGCGCGAAGTTGCTGGCAGCACTGACGGCTGCATAAAGCCTGGCATCTTCTCCTTTCTGACGGCAGGGCCACATCCAGTTGGCGCTCAGTGATATTCCGCTTAAGCCGCCTTCGATAGGTGTCCATATTATGTTTGTAAGGGCTTCGGCAATCGACAGCACCGATCCGCTGGCAGCATCAAGGAGACCGGCTGCAGGTGCATGACCAATGGAAGAGGCAATGCCTTTATATCCCACATAATCCAGCGCTGTGATGGCCAGGTTGTTCAGGGGCAGTTGTAACTGTCCGCAGGTTTGCTGCTTGGCAATCAGGCCGGTAACTGAACGGTCGACTTTGTTGGTCAGCCAGTCCTTGCAGGCTACGGCTTCGAGCTGCAATACATTGATAAGATATTCCTGAATAGCGTCCTGCGTATAAGCCAGGTTGCCGAAGGATGTCTGCAGGGTTTCGTCCTGCATGATGGTTTTGGGTGGGTTGCCGAAGAAATCCTCGAGCTGAAGATCAATGGGTTTTTCCCCTCGGGGCGCAGTAAAAGTAAACTGGTGATCGCCTGTTGCTTCACCAACCACATAATGAGGCGATCTTTCACGGTCGGCAATTTTGGCCAGCAAAGCAGTGTCTTTTTCCTTCATTACCAAGCCTATACGTTCCTGCGATTCATTCCCGATGATTTCACGGGCTGAAAGGGTGGGATCGCCAATGGGAAGACTCCCGATGTCGATGGTGCCACCTGTGTTTTCAACCAGCTCCGAGAAGCAGTTGAGGTGTCCGCCAGCCCCGTGGTCGTGTATCGAAACTACCGGATTGACATTGGATTCGGCAAGCGCCCTGATGGCATTGTAAACACGCTTCTGCATTTCGGGGTTGGAACGCTGCACTGCATTCAATTCAATTGCATTGCCGTATTCGCCTGTGGCAACCGATGAAACGGCGCCGCCTCCCATTCCGATCCGGTAATTATCGCCACCCAGCAATACTATTTTGTCTCCTTTTCCGGGGCTTTCCTTAAGGCTGTGCTGTTTATTGGCATACCCAACGCCGCCGGCCAGCATAATTACTTTATCAAAGGCCCAGGCACGTCCTGTTTCGGCGTGTTCAAAGGTAAGCACGCTGCCGCAAATGAGCGGCTGTCCAAACTTGTTGCCGAAATCGCTGGCGCCGTTCGAGGCCTTGATTAAAATCTGGCGTGGCGTTTGGTATAACCATTTTCGTTCCGGTAATGATCTCTCCCACGGCCTTTCACCATTGGTCCTGGGATAGGCTGTCATATATACAGCAGTTCCCGATAATGGCAGTGCACCTTTACCCCCGGCAATACGATCGCGTATTTCGCCTCCTGTGCCTGTGGCAGCTCCGTTAAAAGGTTCCACCGTGGTAGGGAAATTGTGCGTTTCAGCTTTTAGCGATATTACCGTTTCAATGGGATTCAACCCAAAATAGGCAGGTTTATCGTGTGCTTCCGGTGCAAACTGCATCACTCGCGGACCCTGAAAAAAAGCACAATTGTCTTTATAGGCCGAAACAACGCGGTTGGGATGCTCAGCCGTGGTACGTTTGATCAGTTGGAAAAGCGAGTCGCTTTGTTGTGTTCCATCTATAACAAAGATACCATTAAAGATCTTGTGACGGCAGTGTTCGGAGTTAACCTGCGAAAAGCCAAAGATTTCGCTGTCGGTAAGCTTCCTGCCAATTTTTACTGTTAGTTTCTCGAGGTAGGAAACCTCTTCCTCACTTAATGCCAGTCCTTCCTTTTCGTTATATGCGCTTATATCATCTATATAAACAATGGGGTCGGGGGTATGAATGATGGTGAATATTTGCTGGTCGAGTTTAGGATAAAAGGCCTGCAGCATATTGTCGTAGTGATCATCTGTACGGGCACTGAAGAACATTTCAATCCTTACAATATGGGGGATACCCATGTTCTGGCATATTTCAACGGCATTGGTACTCCAGGGGGTGATCATTTCCTTACGCGGGCCAATAAAGCTGCCTTCGGGATCATTGCCGGCAACAGGTTCAGCCTCTCCGAACAACCAGGCAAGTTTGCTGATGGTTTGCTGATCTGCCTGCTGTGTCGATTGAACAGCATATACGACGCCGTCTCCGGCCCTGAAAAATGTTATCATGTTAAAACGTAGTTTACTGTGCTGCAAAGTTAGTAAAACCCATCAGTACACCATAACCTTCTCCACTTTATTATTGCGGAGATAATGCCTGATGATTTGCTGTACCTCCCGGTTATCGGGGTACCTGACAATACACTCGTGTATAGCGGAAGGGTTTTCAGGTAAGAACGCCGGGGTGAAATAGCCGTACCCGATGAATTTTCCATTTTCGATCTTTACCACCGACTTTTCCCCGGTATTTCTTCCGGTATCTACTATCAGCATATTCTGTATGCCAAAATTATAGTTGTCAATCACTTTCTGTGCCCTGAGGTTGTAAAAGTCAGCAGGCTCCCTGCCAATACAGGCCCCCTTGCAGGCGCCTATTTCGTAATGAAAGCAGTGGCCTTCGGAAGGGTAAAGCCCACAGAGTTTCTGACACAGGTTATATTTTTCGATAACCTGCTCAAGAAAATTACGGGCTTCGGCCCGTGTAGTAAAACAAGCCAGGGGAGAACTGTCGCACTGTGTTGATTTTTCAAGTGCAAAACAGATGTATCCTTTATCATTTACATAGGTGCTTAGCTCGTAACGGAACAACGACCGTCGTTGCCTGCGGTTAAAAAGTGGCTGGTGCTTTTTTATTTCATACGATTCTTTGAGCAGCGCTACCAGTTCGCTTCCGGTTGTCTCACACCCTATGTCGGCTACCTGTGCTTTCATTTTCAGTGATTTGGAGGTCTCACTTCCCGAAAAATGCGATATGACACGGGTTTTGATGTTCCTGCTCTTTCCAATATAAACCAGTTGCCCTTCGCGGTCGTACATGTAATAAACGCCAGGCTCTTCGGGTAAAGCCCTTATTTTTTCGGGGTTAATTGCCAGGTTGGAAAGACCTCCGTAATGGGTGGCATTGTGAATGAACCGGGTATTGTTAAGGGCATCGTTTTCAAGCAGTTTACTGAATAAAATGGCTGTGGCGGTTGCATCCCCCAGGGCCCTGTGACTCCCATTAATGACAATACCCAATTCACTGCACAATTTTCCGAGACTATAGGAACGGTGTCCGGGAATAATCTTCCGGCTCAGTCGCACCGTGCATAGTTGTTCGCGTTTATACTCATACCCCAGTCGCTGGAACTCACTCCGGATAAAACCATAATCGAAAGCCGAATTATGGGCAACAAAAATACGGTCATGGGTTAGTTCAACAAGCTCCCTGGCTATCTCGAAAAACTTTGGAGAACCGGCTACCATTTCGTTGGTAATACCTGTTAAGGCGCTTATATGATAAGGTATCCGGCATTCCGGATCGATCAGCGTGGTGAATTCACGGGTAATACACTTACCATCGTGCAGGATGACGGCAATTTCTGTTATTTTGTCGCGCCGGGGATTGCCACCTGTCGTTTCGATGTCAATAATGGCATACATACAGGGGCAAAAATAGGGCTTTGAAAAGAAAAAATAGCGGGGGAACTGTTCCTGGTTATCAACAATTAATTAGTGTCTGTCCATAAAGTCCCATTTGCTGCGTTACGCTTGTCCGAAAA
>CAZUBW010000094.1:0-5086 GCA_964618645.1 uncultured Bacteroidales bacterium
GCCATGCCATGATAAAGGGCCGTCTCAATGAATGGTCCGGGATGCTCCAGTATTATAATCCTGGGGTGGCGCTTTACCGTGTCCCTGACAAATGCATACGAATTCAGCCTGGGGTTGATGAGCGAAGGTGAAAACTGTATTTTCTGCACCAGCACCACCAGCAAAAGGGTTCCGGCCACGTAAATACCTGCTATTTTTAACCATGGTTTCAGGTTTCGAATACCTTGCTGAAGCTGCTTAAAAGGGAACACCGTCAGCCACAGGACAAATCCTAAAACGGTAAAATTGTACGAAATCACCAGGTAATGCATGGCAAAATGCCGGGCAACCATAAGCACATTCAGCACAAAAACAACGGCCATACCGGTAAGCACCTTACGCTTTTTGCTTGTGTTATCGTCGTTTGAAGGGAAAAGCCAGTACAACGGCAGGGTAACCATAACCAGCAAAAAGGTAATGGAAAACAATGCCGACGTTTGGAATATCAAAACAAGGTTCTGCAGGTAAACCTGCAGATCGAAGAGTGCATATTCGCCTGAGCCATATATTCCTGTGTGGGTACCAATAAGCTTATACCAGGCGATGAAAGAGGAAAAAGTTGGATAAATGGGAATCAGCAATATCGCACAGGCAATAATAATCGCGGTGCTGTAAATTATTTTCTGCCGCGCCCCGCTGATGATAAAAAAGGGTAGTATGACAACTGGCAGAAAAACAGTCTTGGTTGCCATGCCAAGCGCCACCAGTAATGCCATCCACACCACCGTTTTTTGGCGCAGTACCTTTTCGGTTCCCCAGACATACCTTGCCAAAATGGCCATCAGCAGAAGTTCAAAAATCAGCATAAGCGGTTCAAGCATTACCACCGCATTCATGCTGAAAGCTTTCTGGGAAATAAAGGGGGTGAGTTGCAGGGCAAGGGCAAGGGGCAGGTTTTGGGTTTGCCTGAAAACATATCTTCCTGTAAAATATAACGTAAGGGCAATGCCCGTAACCATTTCAATGCTGACGATATTGAGGTACAATTCGGGATTCGCCAGCACTGCGGTGGCCAGGGGGCCACCTCCGGCAAAAAGATGGATGATCCGTATATTCAGTGCAACCAGGCATTGCAGCGTAGTGCCGGGAAACCCCGAAAGTCCCAGTTGCAGGTTGCCCTGCGCTATGTTTAGCCCGTTAAACAGAAAGCCATAGGCCGGATCGTGATTCGAGAGAAAATACCATCGAAAATCGATTTTCAGCAATACCTGGATAACCAGGAAAGCAACCGGGAAAACCAGTAAATGTAGTACCGATGACCGGTTTGAAAATTTTTGCATACCATTAACTTAACAGGCCTGCCGGCTATGTTGTATGGATGTCATTATTTCTTCCGCAGATAGAACCGGTACACATTTTTGGCTTCGGTAACGGTAATAAGTTCGAGCTTGTATTTGTCACATACGTAATTTAATACTTCGATATTGCTGCTGAACAACGTGCCGTCGTCCTTTCTCACGCCAACGGAGCGCTTTTTGATACCATCATCGAGCCAAACCTCCGCAATTTTGTTTTCCATGATATTGGATATGGTAAGGCACTGGTATTGTGTGATTTTAATGGTGTCACCTGCCTGTGAATACATGGGTATGGCAAACATGGCAATAGCAAACAACAGTAAAAGTTTTTTCATGGTATTGTAATTATTGTCCATCATAAAAATACAACAAATTACAATAGGCTGATACAACAATTATTAACCGGGCGAAGAATAGGTGAACCGGTTCGATAAAATGAGAAGAGGCTGTCTAAAAAGTGTTATCACAAAACAACATCACTTTTTATCCTTACCTGCGTCAGGCTTCTCTTTCTTAGCCGGTGCAGGTTCAGCCTGTATAGTTTGTATTTCCTTGCCGGCATTTTCTGCTTTCTTAGCGGCACCGCTCAGAAAATCGGGCAGTTCCAGCCCGGCCTGGTTAAACAGGTCCTTCAGGGGCGGTATTGCAGCCAGCATGCTGGCAAAGTAATTGGCTGTGGAGGAACCCTTACCGTCCTTACCCGACGACAGGGTATCCCAAACAGTAACCTTGTCGATTTTAAGGTTCTTAACAGCTTCCACCTGGGTTTTCACCAGTTCGGGCAGCTTGTCAACAATCATCATCATGGCTGCTTTTTGGGCATCGTTATTGGCAGCTCCAACCAGCATTTCGAAACCGCTGGCTTGTTTGCTCAGTATTTCAAAAATACCTTTTGCCTGGGCTTCCATTTTCATGTATATGGCATCGGCATCTCCCTTGGCATGACGGCGGGTTTGCTCGGCAATGGCTTCCGCGGCAATTTCAATTTTTTGCTTATCTATTTGCGTAGGAATAATGATATCGGCAATCTGGGTGGCCTTTTCCCTTTCAGACCTCACCGTTTCAGCTGCACGCTCAGCAGCATAGGCCTCTTCCAGTGCTTTGGCTTCTGCAACCTTTTCAGCAGCAACGGCTTTGCGTTCTGCCTCTGCCTCTTTCTCACGGCGTGTGGCATTTGAATTGGCAATTTGTATTTTGGCTGTATTTTCGCCCTCAACGGCATTGGCGTTGGCCGATGCCACTTTAATACGCTGATCCTGCATGGCGTTAGCCTCACCAATGGATCCATCGCGGTTCTTTTCGGCCACGCTGCGTTTGGCATCGTTAATGGCCTTGGCAGCAGCTTCCTTACCCAGTGCTTCAATGTAACCCGACTCATCGTTGATGTCTGTTACGTTCACGTTGATCAGCTTCAGACCCACTTTCTTCAGTTCTGCCTCCACATTGCGCGATACGGCATCCAGGAACAGGTCGCGGTTGCTGTTGATTTCTTCAATATCCATGGTAGCTACCACCAGACGCAACTGACCGAAAATAATATCCTTGGCCAGGTTGCTGATATCCTGCTGCTTCAGACCGAGCAACCTTTCAGCGGCATTGCTCATCACACCTACCTCTGTGGAAATACCCACCGTAAAAATAGAAGGCACGTCCACCCTAATATTTTGCTTACTCAGCGCGCTTTTCAGGTTTATCTCGATGGATATGGGTGTCAGGTCCAGAAATTCATAATCCTGTATCACGGGCCATATGAATGCAGCTCCTCCATGAATACAACGCGATGAGCGCGACTCGGCTTCAGCGCCTTGACCTATTTTTCCATAAATAACCAGGATACGGTCGGAAGGACAGCGTTTGTAACGGCGTAAAAAGGTTACAATAAGAATAAACACGAACAGGATGGCCAGCACCACCACTACTGCAATATATTGTCCCATGATAAAAAAAGTTTATTGAGGTTTTACAAGCAATACTTCGTTATTAATTGAGTCAAGCACTTCTACCACGGCGCCTGTTTTAATTTCTTCCCTGGCATCGGTGATGGCATCCAGGGTTTGAAAACCCTGGACATTGAGCTGAACCTTACCCATACCCTTCCGCTCTGCCGGAATGCGCAGGTACACGGTGCCTATTTTTCCTTTGGCATTGGTTAAATCGAGTACATTGTGTTCGGTTAGCTTGCCCAGGTAATATACCAGGGCTGCCATAATCACCATCATGGCTAGACCCGCAAGCGTTGAGACAACAACGGTTGCACCCAGTCCCTTTCCTCCGCTTAACATGGCAATGCCTGTCCACCCGAAAATGGCGAAGAAACCTACCAGGTTTTTGATGCTGAGGAATTGAAAACCAATACCTTGATCGCTGTCGAATGCCACGTCGTGATCGGCCGAAACATCCATGTGATCGGCATCACCGCCAAAAAAGGTAAGCACCAGTTGAAACAGGAAGACAGCAGTTGCCGGAAGCGCAATCAGCCAGTAAACTTTTTCGGACACGCTCAACGCGGCCCACCAGGTTTCGGATAAACAGATCATAGTGTTGGGTTTTAATGTTTAAATATAATTGATTTCAGCAAATAATACAGCGAATTAACTTTTCTTATTTTCAATTTGGTTAACCCTATCAGGAATTTCACCCCAAACTGCTTGCTGTAGCCAAAGAAGTATGCTATATTTAGCCTTTATTCCTAACTAACATTTTGACTTTACATGAACAAAGTAGTGACCTTTGGTGAGATAATGCTAAGGCTTTCCACGCCAGGCTTTCAGCGTTTTTCCCAGGCAAGGCAATTTGACATTCAGTTTGGCGGTGGCGAGGCCAATGTTGCTGTTTCGCTTGCCAATTATGGCATACCGGTAGATTTTGTAACGCGCCTGCCCGAAAACGACATAGCAGCGGCCTGCGTAATGGAACTGAAACGTTATGGCGTTGGCACCGGAAAAATTGTAAAGGGAGGCGACCGGATAGGCATTTATTTTCTGGAAACCGGCGCAGTGGCCAGGGCAAGTAAGGTTATTTACGACCGGGCCTTTTCATCCATCTCAACCATTCAACCCGGCATGATCGACTGGGACAAGGTTTTGGAAGGAGCCAACTGGTTTCACTGGACCGGCATTACACCAGCCATTGCCGAAGGAACAGCACGTGTATGTCTCGAAGGCATTCAGGCTGCCAACAAAAAAGGCATTACCGTATCAACCGACCTGAATTACCGGAAAAACCTGTGGAAATATGGGAAAAAAGCATCGGAGGTAATGCCCGAGCTGGTTGCCGGATGCGATGTTATTCTGGGGAACGAAGAAGATGCCGAAAAGGTATTTGGCATAAAACCCGAATCGGGCGACGTAACCAGCGGTCATGTTGAAGCGGCTGCCTACGAGTCGGTGTGTCGTCAATTAATGAAGCAATTCCCCCGGGCAAAGAAAATAATCATTACGTTGCGCGGCTCTGTCAGCGCCAGTCACAATACCTGGAGTGGTGTGCTTTGGAACGGAAAGCAATTGCTTCAGGCCCCCGAGTATAACATCACCCATATTGTCGACCGCGTCGGCGGAGGCGATTCTTTCATGGGCGGGTTGATATATGGATTGTTGACTTACGCGGGTAGCGACCAGCAGGCATTGAACTTTGCCGTTGCGGCATCATGCCTCAAACATACCATCCCCGGCGATTTTAACCTGGTAACGGTTGATGAAGTTGAAAAGCTCATGGACGGTGATGCTTCGGGAAGGGTTTCGAGGTGAGGG
>CAZUBW010000094.1:5186-14466 GCA_964618645.1 uncultured Bacteroidales bacterium
CACCCAGTACCCAGCAACCAGCAACCAGTACCCAGCACCCAGCACCCAGCACCCAGCACCCAGCACCCAGTACCCAGCAACCAGCAACCAGTACCCAGCACCCAGCACCCAGCACCCATCACCAGCAACCAATAACCAGAAAAACAAAACACCATGGCACGATTTACCCGAATACAAGTAGCAACCACCATGCTCGAAACCGGCATTGTACCGGTATATTATAACAAGGACCTTACAGTTTGCCAGCAGGTTCTAAAAGCCTGTTACGACGGAGGCATAAGGGTTTTTGAATTCACCAACAGGGGCGATTTTGCCCATGAGGTATTCCGCGATCTGAACAAATACGCCATACAGGAATTACCCGAAATGATACTGGGCGTCGGATCGGTTATGGATGTCGGCACCGCCTCGCTCTATATTCAACTTGGCGCCAACTTCGTTGTATCGCCCATGCTGAACGAAGATATCGGGAAAACCTGTAACCGCCGCAAAATTCTGTGGTCGCCCGGTTGTGGCTCGGTATCCGAAATATCACGGGCCGAAGAGTTGGGTGCCGAAATCATTAAGATCTTCCCGGGAAGCCAGGTTGGCGGACCCGGCTTTGTTGAAGCTGTGCGGGGGCCGATGCCCTGGACCAGCATAATGCCTACCGGCGGTGTTGAACCTTCGGAAGAAAGTCTCCAGGCCTGGTTTAAAGCAGGTGTTGCCTGTGTTGGCATGGGATCGCAATTACTGAAGAAATCGCTGATCGAAAAATGCGACTTCCTGCAGATTACCGATACCTGTAAATTTGCCCTGGCATTGGTAAAACTTTACAAGACGAAGTGATTTTAACTCGCTTTTAACAAAAAGGCCTGGCAATACACTATTGGTTTCTGGTTTTGTTTATTACCTTTCATGGTTGTTTAAACAAAATCCTACTGCTCTTAATTGTTAATACTTATCTGCATGAAAACCAATCATCGTCGCGAATTTGTTAAAAAAGCCCTGGCCGGATTAACCGGGGCGGCTGTTTTGCCCGCTGCCATAAAAGCAGGTGTCATTGAACAACCTTCCCAAAAGGAGTTGCCTGTAAGAACGCTGGGTAAAACCGGCGTTAAAATTCCCTTATTCAGCATGGGGACCGGTGATACCAGCAATCCTGCCCTGATAAAGGCAGCTATTGATGCCGGAATTGCACTTTTCGGCACCTCCACTTATTACGGAAACGGTAATAATGAAACCATGCTTGGTGGAGTACTGAAAACCTTTCCGCGCGATTCTTATATGGTAGCCACAAGTACTATGCCCAAAGGTACTGATCATCAGAACGGACTGTATACAGATGCCACAGCAGCCACATCATTCCAGACTGACATAGAAGCAAGTATGAAACGTCTTAATGTGGAATATCTTGACATTCTTTTTCTCCCCTTTGCGGCTAAACGTGAATCGGTGTTTTTCGAGCCTTTGCTAAGGGTTATGGAAAACTTCAAAAAATCGGGCAAAGCCAGGTTTATTGGCATTGCCACCCATTCGTACGTCGACGAAGCCATAAGGGCTGCAGCCGATACCGGTATATACGACGTGGTTATGGCAGCATACAATTTCAGGCTTCAAAAACTGCAGGAAGTAACAGATGCTGTTGAATATGGCGCGAAAGCTGGTTTGGGAATGATTGCTATGAAATCCATGGCCGGGGGATATTGGGACAAGGACCGGAAAGAGCCGATTAATTCCGATGCAGCACTCAAATGGGTTCTGCAAAATCAGCATATACATACCGTCATGTCAGGGATGACCACCTTTGAGGAACTGCAACGTAATATTACCCTGATGCAACAGCCCGATTTCACTGATGACGACCGTAAGGCATTAAAGCTTGCCCATACTGGTTCAGGTGAAAGCTTATTCTGCCTGCAGTGCAGGGAATGTTTGGGCCAATGCCCGGGCGGATTGGATATTCCCACCATCATGCGCAGTTATATGTATGCGTATGGTTACCGAAACCTTCATCATGCGCAGCAAACGTTGGGAATGGCCGGGCTTCCTGCGGAAGTCTGCACCAATTGTGAAACATGCAGCGTTCAGTGCCGGAACGGCTTTAATGTAAAGGAAAAAATCAGGGATATAGCACGACTGCGCGATATCCCTCGTGATTTTATTTATGCCTGAGAAATCAGCACCCCGTTTTATTTAGGCAAATAGCGGTATCAGGTGACGGTCCAGCAGGTTGTGTTTGACTTTGCCGGCCACTATTTCGCGATGCCTGTCAAGCGCATCCAGGAAAGGCTGTCCCATTTCTGCGGCAATTTTATAACCCACATGAATGAGTTGCCGGAAATGGGGATTGTAATGTTTACAACCCTGATCGTGTGTAAGCGCTTCGCTGAAACGTTGTCCGTTCCAGGACATCACATCCTTTACCGCTGGCAAAAGCTGTTTGTTAATGTCAAGCACCGTGGCATAGGGACCCGTAAGCTCGGCAAACCTGTCGATGGCCTTGGCATAAACCTCTTTGGCAATATCAAGCCCTTCCGAACCTGCTTCGGATAAACCAATGACTTCTTCGAGCCAGGTTGTTCCGGCTGTTTTAATATGAATCCCGGCATCAAACTTCCGTATGGCATTTCGAATGGCCGGATAAATGGAAAATTTGTCGCTTCCGCTATGTACGCTCAACTTAAGCGATTCGGGTAATCCCAGTTCGTGAATAGCATATTTCACCACAGCCACATCTTGTTCAAACTCCTCGGTAAACCCTTTCACATTGCCGATATAGTCAACACCCTTGGCAAAAAGTCCCGAGAACTTGGGCGCAATGGTCTGCAAGTCTACACCCTGATCCCTGAGCATAGCCAAAATAAAGAAAAGCTCGAGCGGCCCCTGTACTATTTCGGCTTCATCCACCGATACTTCGGCAACCAGGTTATCCTTGCCTTTCGCCGCGCAAATATGATCGTATATTTTCTTCACCTCGAACGAAGCGGCCAGGTAATTTTCTGCCACACCGGCGAGAAATGTGCCTGTCACTTCGAGCTTACGATCGATGCCCGGTATAGACATTTCGCCCTGGTATTTTCGGTAGCGGCCGACAAAATCTTCAATTTCGGCAGCATCAGCTTTCTTGCCAATAAAATGGGCAACATCAATGGTGAAAAAATTACTGCTTTTTATAAAGCCATCCACATTTTCGATGTTGATATGATCGGCATCTATGTAATAATTGCCGGTATAGTGACCTTCGGCCACAGCGGCTGCAGCTTCGGCTTTCACATCGTCGGGTGTTGAACCAATGATTTTGTGTTCACGGTTCGATTTGTTCCAGACAGGAACCACAGGAATGCCCATCCGGTTTATTTCCTGAAGGGCCGCCAATTGGGCCTTCCCTTCCTTGCCAAACCGGTCGCCGGTTCCAAAAGAATACTTTTCGATATGCATAATGTTAAATTTGAGGTAATTTCCATCCGTTTTGATATTCAGGGGTAATCAGGGCATTGGCCTTACCGGTGGTGAACAACTGTTTTTCGTTATCCCAGTATACTTTTTCCCCTGTACGATAGGCAATGTTGCCCATTTGTGCCACCAATGCAACATTCCGGCCTACATCTATACCGGCATGCAGCATTTCCGGGGTATTGTTCTTCAAACAATCCAGGAAATTGGTTACATGCAGGTCGAGTCCATTGCCCACATTTTTCTGCACTGGTACCGCTTCTATTTTGTCCTTTTCGGGAACCACTTCCCATCCGCCGCGGTCGAGCACCAGGGTTCCTTTCTCGCCGATATAAGCCATGCCATGCGGCCGGCGCCAGTTACCCAGCCCAATGCCAATGGTGTGTTCCCATATCATGGTGAAATCGGTAAAATCATATACCGCTGTCATGGTATCCGGGGTAACCATATCGTCGTCGGGAAATGCATATTTGCCTCCGGTAGCCATAACCGACTGCGGAACAGCCTTGCCCATGCCATATAAAATATAGTCGATTAAATGTACGCCCCAGTCGGTCATCAACCCGCCGGCATATTCCCAATACCACCGCCAGGTAAAATGAAACCTGTTTTTGTTGAAAGCCCGTTTGGGTGCAGGGCCAAGCCACATATCATAATCCACTCCCTGTGGTGTTGGTGTATCCGGAACCTTGGGAACAGAGCCTTTCCAGTCGACGTACGACCAAGCCTTGCAGGTACGGATACGCCCCAGTGCACCGGTTTTCAGATAGTTCACCGCATCCACAAAGTGAGGCTGACTGCGCTGCCACTGGCCTACCTGTACCATTTTGCCCGAACGGGCCACTGCTTTTTGCATGATATTGATTTCGGCAATGGTATTGCCAAGCGGCTTCTCGACATACACGTGTTTGCCTGCCGAGAGTGAATCAACAAGCTGCAAACAGTGCCAGTGATCGGGCGTGCCAACAATCACCACGTCGATATCTTTGTTCTCAAGCATTTTGCGGTAATCGCCATACAGTTTGGGAGCCGCGGCCCCCAGCTTTTGCAGATCGGCCACCCTTTTGGTAAGCACACTCTCGTCCACATCGCAAAGGGCAATGCACTCCACTTCGGGGTGTTTAACAAACGATGTCAGGTTACTGAAACCCATTCCGTTTGCACCAATGAGCGCCACCCTTATTTTATCGCCGGCACTTATCCAGGGCTTCGATGAGGAGAATGCATTCCATGGAAGAGCTGTTCCGGCTGCCAATAAAGAAGCATTCCTGATGAATTTTCTGCGTGATGTGTTCATAACCAGTTGATTTTATAGTTTTGGTTCCCAACCTTTTTCGTATTCGCGGCTCCATAATTTGGCTGCTTCGGCATTGTTGCGGATATGACCGTTGGCCGGATCGATTTCCAATGGCGCTTTCACTCGGTACGAAATATTGGCCAGGTGACCCAGCAATGTGCTTTTGGCTCCTTCGTCGATAGGCTGATGCTGCAGCGGCGCTGTTCCACGAATGGTATTGACAAAGTTCATAATGTGCAGGCCATCCATGCCGCCAGCTCCTCCGGGTTGTGTGGTTTGGGCCACCTCATCCGATTTTCGTTCACGAACAAGCTTACCCTGTAAATCAAATACCCGGTAACCGTTCCGGTTCATGATCACCGTTCCGGTTGAACCATACAGGATGCTGCCCCTGTCCATTCCATAAGTCTGGTAGTTGGTACGGCTTTTGCCGTCCCACTTGATGGTTTTACCATTGGCAAATACAAAGGAAGCATCCATGGTATCGTACATCTGCCAGCCATCGTCGCGGAAATGTTGTTTGGATGCATTCACCAGCACCTGTTGCGGAAAATCGAGCTGCATGGCCCACCGGCAGATATCGAGCTCATGAACGGCATTGTTACCGGTTTCGGCTGTTCCATAAGGCCAGAACCAATGCCAGTTATAATCGAAATATATGTCCATATAAGGCGCCCGCGGTGCAGGCCCCTGGAATAGTTCCCAGTTAAGCGTGGCAGGTGGCGGTACCTGCTGCGGATTGGGCACGCGACCCCGACCATTGGAATAAAAAGCTATGCCCAGGTAAACATCGCCAATCAGCCCTTTGTGGATTTCTGCTATGATTTCGCGTGTCTCAATGGCCGACCGCTGCTGCGATCCCATCTGGATCACCTTGTTGTACTTCTGCTGAAAATCAACCAGCAGTTCTCCTTCGCGGGGATTGTGGCTGCAAGGTTTTTCGAGGTACACATGTTTTCCCGACTGCAGCGCCATAAACGTTGCAGGCGCATGCCAATGGTCGGGCGTGGCATTGATAATGGCATCCACACCTTTGCTTTCAAGTATCTTCCGCAAATCAACTTCCGCACCAGGTAATATGCCAGTACGTTCTTTTACCAGGGCCTGCGCATCACTTAACCTTTTTTGGTCAACATCGCAGACATATACGATACTCAGGTCTGAAGCCAGCTTGGGGAGCGACTCCATAAGCGCGTTGAACCTACGGTAGCAGCCAATCATGGCAATGTTCAGCCTGTCGTTTGCACCCCTTATCCGCGCATAAGATGAAGCTGAGAAACCCAGGCCGCCAAGGGCAATGGCCGCAGTACCCAGGGTTGTTTTCCTGATAAAATCACGTCGTGAGTTGTTGCCGGTTGTTTCCATATACCTGATGATTAAATTAAGGACACTAAAAAAGCATAGCAAAAAGTCTTCTTAACAAATTTTATTATCAATACTATATTACTGGCCAAAACAATGAGCGAAAACTAAAGCTCGCTGGAGGCTGCGTATAAAGCTTGTAAAGGCTTCGACTATACTTAGCCTGACGGTAAACAGTCAAGCGATTGTCATATTTAGCAGGGGATTGCTTCACTCCGTTCGCAATGACGACTCTCCTGAATGCTGAGCGTAGTCTCCTGACTACGCTCCCACATATGATTACTTTTTACACAGCCACCTTCAGCCTGCATTTTATACAAATCCAAAATAATTCCTGGCATTGTTATAGCACACATCCTCGACAATCTTGCCCAGCCATTTCATATCATGGGGAAGTTCTCCGCGTTCAACATCGTTCCCCAACAAATTACAGAGCACCCGCCTGAAATACTCGTGGCGGGGATATGACAACAGGCTGCGCGAATCGGTGAGCATCCCCACAAAACGGCTCAGCAAACCCAGGTTTGATAAAGCGTTAAGTTGCTTTTCCATACCGTCTTTCTGGTCGAGGAACCACCAGCCCGAGCCCCATTGTATTTTTCCCGGATAAGTGCCATCCTGGAAATTGCCGATCATGGTGGCCATCAACTCATTGTCGGCCGGGTTAAGGTTGTACAGGATGGTCCGGGTAAGTTTACCATCGTTATCGAGGCGGTCGAGAAACCGCGACATGGCTGCAGCCATGGTAAAATCACCAATGGAATCGAATCCCCCATCGGGACCATAAGTCCTGAGCATGCGTGAATTGTTGTTGCGCAACGCCCCCACATGATACTGCTGCGTCCAGTTTCGTTTGTGATCCATCACAGCCTGATCGTGCAAAAAGGCCGATCTGAACTTCAACACCTCAACAGCTGAAGGCGCTGAGCCACTGCGGGCTTTGTTGAAAATGGCATTGATTTCGCCAGGTGTATAAGGTTCGGCATAAAAGGCCTCCAGGCCGTGATCCGAGAGCCGGCAACCCTCGTTGTGAAAAAACTGGTGACGTTTGTCAAGCGCTTCGTTCAGGCGATCGTAGCTATTGATATCAAGGTCCGATACCTTGGCGAGCGTATCGATATAAGCGTTGAATTTTACCGGGTCGTCAATGCCCAGCAATTTATCGGGGCGCCAGGCAGGGATAATCTTTACCGAAGGATGCTGCTGTTTGATAATCCGGTGGTATTCCAGGGTATCAACCGGGTCGTCGGTAGTGCAAACCACCTCAACATTCATCCTGCGGATCATGCCTACGGGGGTGAAATCGTCGCCCTTCAGCAGTTCAGCAGTTTTATGGTAAATAGTGTCTGCTGTTTTGGGGCTTAGCAGCTCGGTTATGCCGAAGTAGCGCTGCAGTTCGAGGTGTGTCCAATGATACAAGGGATTCCTGACGGTATAGGGAACTGTTTCAGCCCATTTGTCAAACTTTTCACGGTCCGAAGCACTTCCCGAGCAAAACCGTTCATCAACGCCGTTGGTGCGCATAGCCCGCCATTTGTAATGATCGCCATATAACCAGGGTTGGGTGATGTTGTCGAAATGCTTGTTCTCAGCAATTTGCGCCGGAGGTAAATGACAATGGTAATCGATTATGGGCATCCTGACCGCATGCTCGTGATAAAGCCTGACGGCAGTTTCGGTTTGCAGCAGAAAATATTCATCTAAAAAAGGCTTCATGTTTTAAAGATTTTCAACACGTTTTAACTTGGGAACCAGAAAATGCATAATAATCCAAGCTGCAATATAAGCAATACCACAGAAAATAAAAAGAAAGCCATAGCCAATCTCAATCTTTCCCAGGGCAGCAAAATGCTGAAGTAAGAGACCGGCCGTTTGCGATATCAGTAACCCGCCAATGGCGCCTGCAAAGCCACCAATACCGGTTACGGAAGCCACTGCTTTTTTGGGAAACATATCGGTTACTGTGGTAAAAATGTTAGCCGACCAGGCCTGGTGTGCAGCACAGGCCAACCCGATTACCAACACGGCATACCAGGTATTGAACTGCCCCAGCCACGATGACAGTAACACCGAAAGGGGGAACAATGCATAAATGAACATCGAGGTTTTACGGGCCTTGTATGAAGGCATGCCTCCTTCGATAAACCTTTTGGGAAGCCAGCCGCCATATATCGATCCAATGGTGGAAATGGTGTAAACCACGGCAACAGCAAAGGTCCATGAAATCACACCCGGAATATCTCCCATATCACCGCCAAAATCGGGATTCAGGCTTTTAAATGCCGCCGCTTTTCTTTCGTTTTCGCCATGCAAAAAGGCAGGTAACCAAAACAGGTAAAACCACCATACGCCGTCGGTAAGAAATTTGCCGAAGAAAAATGACCAGGTTTGGCGAAACCGTAATAATTTCAACCAGGGAACCCGTTCCTTATTAACATCTTTCTGTTCCTCGGCCTGTTCATCCAGGTCGCTGTGAATATAATCGTATTCTTCCTGGCTAAGCACACCATCTTTCAGTTTCTGAGCGGGCGAAGCATAAATGCGGTACCAGAAAAAGAGCCAGATGAGCCCCACAACCCCCACAACAATAAAGGCCCATTGCCAGCCCCATGCTTCTGCCATTTGTGGGACAAACAGCGGCGTAACAATAGCCCCCACATTGGCCCCTGAATTATAAATACCTGTGGCCAACGCCCTTTCCTTTTTAGGGAACCATTCGGCCATGGTTTTGTTGGCAGCGGGGAAATTACCGGCTTCCGTCAGCCCTAATGCAGCACGCCACACACCAAAAGTAAACGTGTTGTGGGCCAAAGCATGACCGATAGCGGCAATGCTCCATCCCAACAGCGAGAACAGGTAACCCCGCTTGGTGCCGATCCAGTCGATAAACCTTCCGGCCAGAATCATGCCCACGGCATAAAAGATCTGGAAACTCATTACCACCCACGAGTAATAGAGTTCGCGATCCGCCACATTTTCACCAAAGATGCCGGCTTCATCCAGGATAGGCCTGAGCAGCCCCAGTACATTCCGGTCGAAGTAGTTGATGGTTGTGGCAAAAAACACCAGCGCGCAGATGGTCCACCGGTACTTGCCAATTTGTTGAGAGATTGTTGTCATATTGTTATTGTTTGAATTTGTATTGATTGTTCTTTACTGGGTGCTAGGTGCTAGGTGCTAGGTGCT
>CAZUBW010000095.1:0-14337 GCA_964618645.1 uncultured Bacteroidales bacterium
GAGCCACGAGCCACGAGCCATGAGCCACGAGCTGCGAGCCATGAGCTACGAGCCATGAGCCATGAGCCACGAGTCACGAGCAAAAACAGTACAACAGGTATCTTTATTAAAGGTGATAACCGGGAGTTAAAGGACATTTATATATTAACCAATAAAAAGCAGTTATGAAAAATTTTAAGCAACTATTGATTTGGCAGAAAGGGATCGACATTGTTAAGGAAACATACTTGTTAGCCAAGGAATTGCCATCATCGGAAAAATTCGGAATTACAAGTCAGATGACCCGGGCAGCCAGTTCTATACCATCAAATATTGCAGAAGGAAGTAGCAGAAGCAGTAACAAGGACTATTGCCGGTTCCTTGAAATTGCTTTGGGATCAGCTTTTGAATTGGAAACCCATTTAATCATAATTAAAGAAATCGGTCTCATTGATCAGAAAATCCCTGACAGCATTTTTCAATTGATTGATGAGGAACAAAAGATGATAATGAGTTTTTTAAAGAAATTACTGAAGTAAAGTATAAACATCTTTAATTTTTACATTGGGAGAGCATTATCTTTGTTCTAATTATTACAATAATAAGCAGCTCGCAGCTCACAGCTCGCAGCTCACAGCTCGCAGCTCGCAGCTCGCAGCTCGCAGCTCACAGCTCGCAGCTTAAATTCAAAAACTTTGAACAAAAATACACCAAACATGAACAAGATCATCCGCGTTGGAATGCTTTCGTATGGTATGTCGGGCAAGGTTTTCCATGCTCCCCTGTTGCATGTCAACCCACGCTATAAAATGGTGAAGATAATGCAGCGGTCGGCTTCCGATGCGGTCGAACGCTATCCGTATGTGCAGGTTGTAAAAAAAGCGGAGGAAGTACTCCACGATCCCGATATAGACCTGGTACTGGTTAACACCCCCGATCACACGCATGTGGAGTATACCCGGGAAGCACTAAAGGCAGGCAAACATGTGGTGGTGGAGAAACCATTTGTCCATGAAATTTCCGAAGGGCAGGAACTTATTGACCTGGCCGCATCAGAGGGCAGGGTGCTCACTGTTTTTCAGAGCAGGCGGTGGGAAGGCGATTTTCTGACCATTCAGCAAATCATCAAAAGTGGATGCCTGGGACGACTGGTTGAGTATGAAGCGCATTTCGACCGTTTCAGGAATTTTATCCGCGATTCGTGGAAAGAAAAGCCCGAGTATAAGGCGAGTACGTTGTATAACCTGGGTTCGCACCTGGTTGACCAGGCCCTTTTATTATTTGGAATGCCCGAAGCCGTATATGCCGATATCCGCAAACAGCGTACAAATTCGCTGGTGGATGACCTTTTTGATCTGAACCTGTATTACCCCGGCCTGAAGGTAACCCTTAAAAGCAGTTACCTGGTGCGCGAGGAAGGTCCCCGCTATATGCTGCATGGTACCGAAGGGTCATATGTTAAATATGGCATCGATCCACAGGAGGAAGCACTAACCAACGGACATTATCCGGATGAACCGGATTGGGGAAAAGAAGACAAGGCAAACTGGGGCATACTGAATACTGACATTAACGGGCTCCATTTCCGTGGTCCTGTTGAAACCCTGCCCGGATGTTACCCCGAATTCTATAATACCCTTTACGAAACACTGGTACATGGCAGGGAACTGGCAGTGAAACCACAGGAATCCCTGAATGGCATTAAAATTATCAGGGCCGCTTACGAAAGTTCTGCATCGCGCTGTGCTATCTTGATAAAGTAAGCCACCTTTTCCACTGAGGTTACCATGTCATATTCCTCAAGGTAAATGGAGCCTGGTACGCTGAGGTTAACAGTCGTGAAATTGAGAATGCCTTTAATACCTGAAGCCACAAGCGCTTTGGCCATTTGTTGTGCAGCATCGGCCGGTACCGTTAGCAGGGCAAGTGTAATATCACGTGAAGAAATGATCTCCCTCAGCCGTTCAACCGAAAAACAATCCACTACCGATGAACCGGAACCAATTTTTTTAGGATCGATGTCAAAAGCAGCGACAATTTTGAGCTTTGGGCGTTTTTGAAGCAGATAGGCCGAAATAGCCCTGCCCAGGTTGCCATACCCGACTATGGCAATATTCATTACATCGCCCGGGTCGATAATGTCGGCTATAACATTGATCAGCTCCCTGATATCGTATCCTTTCCGGCCCTGGCTGGCGTAACCGATAAACATAATATCACGGCGCACCTGTACGGCAGTTATGTTATGCATTCCGGCCAGTTCGTGCGAAAAGATATGGGTTTTACCTTCATCGAGGCAACGGTATAAGGTTCGGCGGTATTCACTCAGGCGTTCAATGGTTTTTTCGGGAAGGCGCTTCATGGTAATGCGATTGATGTAAATGCTAAAATACAAAAAATTACCAATTGCATATTCATACTTCATGTTGAACGGTTTCTAATCTTTGTTATCTTTACAACACTATACCATGAAGGGATGAATCAACGCCGTGAAATTGTTATCTGTCTGGGGAGTTCGTGCTTTGCCAGGGGCAATAAGAGCCTGCTTAAGATTATCCAACGTTATATTACGCAGCACGGGCTTTCGGATAAGGTGCTGTTCAGGGGGGAACATTGCTTTGGGAACTGCAGCATCGGCCCGAACCTGAAGATTGGAGGCAAGGAATATAACCAGATCAGCGAAGAAAACATACATCATATATTAGCAGAAGCGCTGCACGATTTAATCAAATAATGGAGGTAAAGCCTTTGGAACCACTGATAAATCTGGATACCAGGTTGTGCAAGAAATGTTATTCCTGCGTCAGAACATGCCCTGTCAAAGCCATTCACGTTCACGCGGATGGCAGCTTTCCCGAAGTGGACAATGATCGGTGCATTGGCTGTGGCGATTGCACCCTCATATGTGTTCCGAAAGCCCTGACTTACCGCAGTTCCATTGATGATGCCAAAGCGCTTTTGGGTTCCGGAGCCAGTATAGCCGCGCTGCTTTCACCAAGCATCTCTGCCGAGTTTGACGACATTTCGGATCACCGGAAATTTGTTACCATGATCAAGGCACTGGGCGTGCAATATGTACATGAAGTGTCGTTTGCCGTTGATTTACTGGCTTATAAATATCTTAACCTGCTGAACGATTTCAAGGGGAGGTACTATATTACTTCGCTTGACCCCGTTGTGGTCAATTATGTGCGGAAATACCACCCCAGCCTGGTTAGCAACCTGGCGCCACTGGTTTCGCCCATGATTGCCATGTCCAAAGTTGTGCACAATATCTATGGATCCGATATTAAGGTGCTTTACCTTGGGCCGGAGATTGCCTCAAAAGATGAAATTATACGCTATAACGACGACGGGAAAATTGACGTGGCGCTTACATTTGAGGAACTTCGCAGGTTATTTGACGATTTTGACATTGATGAGTCGAAGTTCGAATTTTCATCCATTGACGGACCGCTTAGCTACAAGGGATCGTTGTATCCCTTGCGGAATGGTTTTGCCCAGGCCGCTGACATGGATGAAAACCTGCTGACGGCCAGTCTTTTTTCACTCGAAGGAAAACAAGAAATGATCAGCGCGGTTGATGAATTTGAAAAACACATCAGCACCATTCAGCGGCATTTCAGCATTACATATGGCAATAGTCTCGACGGGCCGGGTATGACAAAACGCGGAAACAGGAGGTACAAGGAGTACCAGGTGATCAGGTATGCCAATAAACGGATACAAAATTTCTTCAGGGTAGAATGGTACGATGACCTGCAGAAATACATGAGATTGAATTTATCCGCCGGTTATACCGCCGATGACCGGCGTCCGCCAGTGCCTTCGCCCGAAAGAATCAAAGAAGTGCTTGCCGGTCTGGGTAAATCGGAAAATGAAACCATGGCCTGCCTGGAATGCGGATATGATAACTGTATTGATTTTGCCACCGATATTGCCAACGGATTTACGATCCCCGAAATGTGCCTGTCATATGCCCGTAAAAACAGCATGTTGTATGAGGAATCATTGCATGAAATGAACGAAAAGCTTGCACAGGCCAGACGATCGCTTAAAGAATCAGAGGAGAATACCCGGAAGGAGATGGAAAGTGCGTCGCAGGCCTCGGAACTTACCAATGCTATGCTTGAAAAACTCAGGTCGGGTGTGGTAATTGTCGACAATATGCTTAAAATTGTGAAAGCCAATGCCACCTTTACGGCTATTCTGGGGGAGGAAGCCGAACAAATAAATGAGGTTATCCCGGGCCTGGTGGGTGCCGACCTCAATAAGCTGATCCCTGAAAACCTGGTCAACCTGTTCTCGTATGTGTTAACCGACAATGAAAGTATCGAAAACCGGGATATCAGGGTGGGTGAGAATCTTTTCAATGTATCGATATTCCCCATTGAAAAAGCAAAGATCGCCGGAGGTATTATCCGCGATATGAGAGCTCCCGAGGTGCAACGGGCTGAGGTCATTCAGCGCATTACGGAGGTAATAGACCGGAATCTCGAAATGGTTCAGAAAATTGGCTTTTTGCTGGGCGAAGGCGCTACCGATATAGAACATATGCTCAACTCCATTATTGAGTTTTATAAAGGGGAGAACCATAATAAAAAGTAGGTCTTCTAAGTCTTCATAGTCTTCTAAGTCGGAAGAAGACCAGCAGACCAGTAGACAAGTTGCAGTGGCAGTGGCAGCTGCAGTCAACTCACAGCACACAGCTCACGACTCAAAGCTCAAAGCTCAAAGCTCAAAGCTCAAAGCTCAAAGCTCAAAGCTCAAAGCTTTCAACAGACTTAGCAGACTATAAGATAATACCATGGGAGAAGATTTCTTTGTAGAGGTCGATTACCAGCAAAAAAGCTACGAAGGACAGCGTATTTGTGGCGATATTTTTCTTTCGAGCAAAGTTAAGGAGGAAAACCGTATAGTGGTGGTGCTTTCCGATGGTATGGGTCATGGTGTCAAGGCCAGCGTCCTGGCTACCCTTACGGCAACCATGGCGTTGAACTTCACCAAGGAACATAAAGAGCCCCAGAAAACAGCGGAGATCATCATGAAAACACTGCCGGAATGCAGTGAGCGAAAGATGAACTACTCTACCTTTACCATTATTGATATTGAACAATCCAGGAAGGTTACTGTGCTGGAGTATGATAATCCCGAGTGCATAATTATCCGCGACCGGAAGATTTTTAAGCCTGCTGACCAACAGATTATTGTACTGGGCGACAGCGGACCCTGCAACAAAAAAATAAGGGTTTGTTCCTTTGAGCCTGTTAAAGGCGACCGGATTGTTTTCTGTACCGACGGAGTCACACAGTCAGGGCTGGGAACACCACGTTTTCCGTTCGGTTGGGGGAACGACAATCTGGGCAGGTTTACCATTGACATGATAAAACAGTTTCCGCAAATTTCTGCCCGAAACCTCGCCGCCAAGATTCTCAATATGGCTTTCAGAAACGACGGCTTTCAGTCGAAAGACGATTCCACCTGCGGTATTATCTATTTCCGCGAACCCAGGGAATTGCTGATATGTACCGGTCCACCCTACAATAAAGAGGATGATGTATTGCTGGCTGCTGAGGTTAATAACTTTAAGGGGAAGAAGATTGTAATGGGTGCCACTACGGGCGACATCGTTTCGCGGGAGCTCAACCTGAAAATCGAAGATGTATTTAAGTTTGAAGACCCCGATCTGCCGCCAATCAATGTTATGGAAGGAATTGACCTTTATACCGAGGGGATTCTTACCCTTAACAAGGTAGAAAAGATACTGAAGGGCTATAACCCGGTTACCACCAAACTGGGCAGGGGCCCTGCCGACGAAATTGTAAAGCTGATCCTCGAAAGCGATGCCATAAAAATTATCATCGGAACACGCATCAACATCGCTCATCAGGATCCGCATCTGCCCGTGGAACTCGAAATACGCCGCACGGTGGTGAACCGTATTGCACAGTTGCTCGAAGAAAAACTGCTGAAAAAGGTTGTGGTGGCTTACATCTGATTGCCGCTGATGGAACCTCGCTTCCGGAGTCCCAACATGGCATTGCACTTTTCGTAGGCTTCAATGGATGCATAATAACTCAAAAGCTTGTTGAAAAAGGCTTCGTCGTTAAATCGCGGGTGGCCCGATTCAAAACCCAGTTTACCCTTTATGGTCATTTCGAAAAGTTCTTCATCGTCGAGATACCCTGCCATATCCGGTAAACCAACTGATTCATCCTCTTCTTCCCAACGATTCAATGCGTCTTTGTGTTTTTCCAGGAAATTAACCAGCGACAGTTGAAGGCTGATCAGGTCGTTGTTTTCGGCAAGCAGTGTTTTATTGGCAGCATAGTTTTTTTCAATCTGGTAAGTGCGTTCGGCCGAGAAAGGCTTGTTGAGCATTTCATTCAGCCGCTGCTGGTTTTTATTGATCATCTCCAGGTTTTCCCTTACCTTCTTCTTGAGCAGATCAATGGTTTGTTGAATCAGTTCCTTCATAAATCATAATCGCAAAGCCAAAATTAAGGATAATTTATATGCCGTGAACGTTTTTTTGACAAAACAAATCCTGAAAGCTGTCAGTATATCCATGACAGGGACGACTTTCATCCTTATGTTAAAATTGTCACCCATTCCAAATAAGATTGGCGGGGGTTGTATATTTTTATTTTATTTTATATTTGTACGCCTGAAAAAAGTGAGGGCTTATCTTGTTTCCGATGTAATTATTTAAATGTGAACAGGATAAATTATACAAAGTGGTAAAAACTTAAACCTGATTTTGATGAAAGTTCTCGTTTGTATCAGCAATGTCCCCGACACCACAACCAAGGTTAAATTTACGGATGATTTCAAAAAACTTGATACCAGTGGTATTCAATGGGTGATCAATCCATGGGACGAACTGTCATTAACCCGTGCCCTTGAGCTCAAAGATGATGCTTCAACCGGCATAAAATCTGTTACCGTGGCCCATGTGGGGTTAGCCGGTGCAGAGCCAACTATCAGAAAGGCACTTGCCATTGGCGCTGATGATGCCATCAGGATCAATGCCGAGCCGCACGATGCATACTATGTTGCAGCACAACTGGCAGAGGTGGTAAAAACCGAATCATTTGATTTAGTGCTTTGCGGTATTGAATCAAGTGATCACAATGGCTCAACCGTTGGCGGTATGTTATCAGAGTTTCTGGGTTTTCCCTCGGTATCAGCAGTATCGGGCCTGAAAATTGAGAACGGAACCATTGTTATCAACCGCGAGATAGATGGTGGAAAGGAAACCGTTACCGTACCTGCACCTGTTGTTGCCATTGTCCAGAAAGGAATAGCAAAAGAGCCTCGTATTGCCGCCATGCGTGGAATTATGATGGCACGTACCAAGCCTGTCAAAGTAGTGGAACCTGTTGCTGTTGAAGCACTTACCGGAATAATAAGCTATGAGATGCCGGAGTCCCGTGCAGCCTGTAAGTTTGTTGATGCCGAAAATCCGAAACAGCTGATCGATCTGCTTCAAAACGAGGCCAAAGTGCTCTAATCATTGTTCAATCTGTAATACCTTAGAAATTATGTCAGTATTAGTATATACCGAGAACTGGGATGGAAAATTTAAGAAGCTTTCATTTGAATTGGTTTCCTATGCCTCCCGCGTGGCTGAAATGCTTAATACAACAGCCATAGCCCTCTCACTAGGTAAACTCGAAAGCGGAGAAGCCGAAAAACTAGGCAATTATGGTGCCAGCAAAATTATCAGCGCCACAGGCGAGGGATTAAATGTCCTTGACAACCAGCTTTATGCAAAAGTAATTGCCGATTTCGCGGTGAAGGAAAACGCCACCGTGGTTGTACTTTCCAATAACAACGTTGGTAAAGCCCTTGCTCCCAGGCTGTCGGTTCGACTGAAAGCAGGCATTGGCGCCGGCGTTAACAAACTGCCTGTCAGCACCGACCCGTTTGTTGTGCACAAAAGGGCCTATTCAGGCAATGCCTTTGCCCACCTTCAGATTAATACCCCTGTGCGCATCATTACACTTTCGCAGAATTCCTTCGAGCTTATCGAGAAAAACACAGGTGCATCTGTTGAGAATGTGAATATTCCGGTTGATGCATCAGCTGTTAAAACACAGGTGCGGGAAGTTCAGAAGCAGGGCGGAAAAATTCTGCTTACCGATGCCGAAATTGTGGTTTCCGGAGGCCGCGGTATGAAATCGCCCGACAACTGGGGCCCGCTGGTGGAACTGGCCGACCTGCTTGGCGCTGCAACTGCTTGCTCACGACCTGTATCCGACGAGGGTTGGCGTGGCCACGAAGAGCATACCGGGCAAACTGGCAAAATTATTGCCCCCAATCTGTATTTTGCCATTGGTATTTCCGGCGCTACCCAGCACCTGGCTGGTGTCAGTTCATCAAAATACATTGTTGCCATCAATACCGATAAAGATGCTCCTATTTTTGAAGCAGCCCAGTATGGTATTGTCGGCGATGCACAAAAAGTGCTGCCCAAACTGGTTGACGCTGTTAAGGAATTAAAGGGCAGGTAAACTGCTGCTCCTGGCCTCATTAACCAACTATAATAAACCTGATGATGTTAAAACAAGTGGTCTTTGCCGCTGCCCTGCTGCTGACCCTGGGCGCCTTTGCCTATACGGTGAACCGTATTATCAGCTTCTTTAAATTTACCCGCAGAACCTTTCCTGTAAAAGACCTGGGAAAAAGATTCGGGGTAATGATGAGGGTTGCCTTCGGACAAACCAAAATCTTTCGCAGGCCCGTAATTGGTCTCATGCATGCACTGGTTTTCTGGGGGTTTTGTGTGATCCTTATTGGCAGTATTGAAATGGTCATCGACGGTCTTACCGGTACAGAACGGGTGCTGGCTTTGCTGGGTGTTTTCTACAATATTATAATAGCAACCGGCGATGTTTTTGCCCTGGTGGTAGGAATATCCATTATTATTTTCCTAAGCCGCAGATTGTTTTTCCACATCAAACGTTTCGAAGGGATCGAAATGGGTCGTTCCACCCATATTGATGCCAACATTGCCCTTACCATGATACTGTTATTAATGGTATCGTTACAGGGCATGAATATTTTTTACGTTGCATATCAGCAGGCTGCCGGAGAGGCCATTAAAGGGGTTTTCCCGGTAAGCAATGCCCTGGCGCCCCTTTTTGCAGGCATTAGCGTGGGAACGCTGCATGTTTTGCACGAAGTATGCTGGTGGGCGCATATCTTACTGA
The DNA here is from genome assembly GCA_964618645.1 of uncultured Bacteroidales bacterium. Classification (GTDB taxonomy): domain Bacteria; phylum Bacteroidota; class Bacteroidia; order Bacteroidales; family UBA10428; genus UBA5072. The sequence continues at coordinate 9,195 of CAZUBW010000095.1, forward strand.
TATTCATTTTCGCGAATATGCTTCCTTATTCGAAGCACTTTCACGTATTCCTGTCGGTTCCGAACGTGTTTCTGTCACGCCTCGAACCCCTGGGCAAGCTTACCAACATGGACAACGTGACCCGTGAGGTAAAGCTGATGATGAACCCCGACACAGCCTTTGCAGCTGCTCCTGTCGATGCTCCCGTTGAGCGTTTTGGTGTAAAGGATGTCGAAGATGTTTCGTGGAAGAATTACTTCGATTCCTTATCCTGCACCCAATGCGGCAGGTGTGCTTCGGTTTGCCCCGCTAACATTACAGGCAAATTGCTGTCGCCTCGCAAAGTGATTATGGATGTGAGGGCGCGCATGAAGGAGAAAGGGCCGGGTATGGTGAAAAATGGGCGTGAATACACCGATAACAAATCGCTGTTGCGCGATTATATTACAGAGGAGGAATTGTGGGCTTGCACAACCTGTAATGCCTGTGCCATGGAATGTCCTATCAATATCAATCATCCTACCCTGATTGTGGAAATGCGCAGGTACCTGGTGATGGAGGAAGCATCTGCCCCCGGGGAACTTAAAGCTGTTTTCAATAACATCGAAAACAACGGCGCCCCCTGGCAGTTTTCCCCCGAAGACAGGTTACTTTGGACAAAAGATTTGGAAATGAAAATTAAGAATTGAACCGGCACCCAGTAACCAGCACCCAGTAACCTGTAATCAGAAGACAATATACCATGGAGACCCGAAAAATTGAAATTCCCGTTATGGCCGACCTTTTTGCCCGGGGTGAAAAACCCGAGTACCTGTTTTGGGTTGGCTGTGCAGGCGCATTTGACGATCGCTACAAGAAAGTAGCAAGGGCTTTTGCAAAAATCCTTACCAGCCTGAACGTGAGCTATGCCGTGCTGGGGAAAGAAGAATCGTGTACCGGCGATCCTGCCCGCAGGGCTGGCAATGAAATGCTCTACCAGATGCAGGCATTGCAGAATATTGAAGTACTTAACGGGTATGAGGTAAAGAAAATCCTCACCATTTGTCCGCACTGCTTTAATATCTTTAAAAACGAGTACCCCGACCTGGGAGGCCAGTACGAGGTAATCCATTATACACAGTTCCTGGATACCCTCGTCCGCGAAGGTAAGCTTAAACTTAACAGCAGCAACCAGCATGACAGGGTCACATACCACGATCCTTGTTACCTGGGCAGGGCCAATAATATTTATGACGAGCCACGGAATGTGCTGAATGCCATGGGAAATAGCCTGGTGGAAATGAAACGTAACCGGAGTTTTGCCTTGTGCTGTGGGGCAGGTGGAGCACAGATGTTTAAAGAAGCAGAGAAGGGCCATAAGGAAGTATTCATCGAACGAATCGAAGATGCCCTTGAAACCGGAGCTTCGGTTATTGCCACTGCCTGTCCGTTTTGCATGACCATGATGACGGACGGGCTCAAATACAAAAACAAAGAAGAAGAAATAAAAAACTACGATTTAGCCGAATTGATAGCCATGAATCTCGATTTATAGTAGAGACGCAAAATTTTGCGTCTCTACGTTTTACAATTAATAACTCAAAACAATTAAAATGGATAGAAAAATTCTGAAAAGCGGTGAATTTCTCGTTGAGAACATTACCTCGAATGACATTTTCATTCCCGAGGAATTCAATGAGGAACAACGCATGATTGCCCAAACATGTCAGGACTTTCTTAATACCGAAGTATACCCGAATGTCGATAAGGTTGATAAACAGGATCGCGAACTCATGAAAAGCATGCTCAAGAAATCAGGCGAGCTTGGACTGATGGGGATTTCGGTGCCTGAAGAATATAACGGATTCGGACAATCGTTTGTAACCCAGATGCTGGCTGCAGAAACCATTGGCGCCGGTTACTCTTTCTCAGTAGCTTTTATGGCCCATTGCGGAATCGGTACCTTGCCCATACTGTATTACGGAAATGAGGATCAGCGTCAGCGTTATGTTACAAAATTGGCTACAGGCGAACTGATTGGTGCCTACTGTCTTACAGAACCCGGCGCAGGTAGCGATGCCAATGCAGGAAAGACCAATGCAAAACTTTCGGAAGATGGTAAGCATTATATCCTGAACGGTCAGAAAATGTGGATCACCAATGCGGGTTTTGCCGATATCCAGACTGTATTTGCCAAAATCGACAACGATCGCGTATTAAGTGCCTTCATTGTTGAATCGGCCTACCCGGGTGTTGTGATCAGTCCCGATGAACACAAAATGGGTATCAAAGGTTCCTCCACCTGCCAGATTTTTTACAACGATGTGAAAGTACCGGTAGAGAACCTGCTGGGTAAACGTGGCGAAGGTTTCAGAATTGCGCTGAGCATTCTGCATATGGGCCGCATCAAACTGGGCGGTAACGTACTTGGCGCTGCTAAAAAGGCTATTACCGACTCGGTTAAATATGCCAACGAGCGTAAACAATTTGGCGTGCTCATATCCACATTCGGTGCTATAAAGTACAAGCTGGCTGAGCAGGCTATTCGCACCTATGCTGCTGAATCAGCAACCTACCGTGTAAGCAAGGATATCGACGACTTAATTGATAAATACAAATCCGAAGGCTGCGACAAGGGACGTGCTTCGATCGACGGTATCAGTCATTACGCTGTTGAGGCAGCCATTCTTAAGGTTTATGGTTCCGAGGTGCTCGATTTTGTAGTGGATGAAGCGCTTCAGGTACATGGTGGTATGGGTTACTCTGCTGAAATGAATATCGAAAGGGGTTATCGCGATTCGAGGATCAATCGTATTTTCGAAGGTACCAATGAAATTAATCGTTTACTTGTGGTTGACACGGCCATGAAAAGAGCCATGAAAGGCGACTTTGCGCTGTTCACCAAAGCAGAGGAATTATATTACTCACTGGCTGCAATTACCGACGGTAAAGTTGCCGGCGAAGACTATTATGCTGAAAAGATCAGGTATATCAGCAATTTTAAGAAGGCTGTCATGTTGCTTATCCATGGCGCCAACAAAGCTTTCCAGAAGAAGCTGGTTGACGAACAGGAAGTATTAAATAATATTGCGGAAATTATGATGGAAACGTATGTGGCAGAGTCACTTGCCCTGCGTGTTCAGAAACTCGAAGGCCTGAAAGGCGCTTCAGCCATTGGCGTTTACCGCGATATGCTGGATGTATATGTGTATGACGTAGCTGAAATTGTTAGAAAAGAAGCTACCGATGCTATTTATACCTTTGCGCCTGACGGTGAGGCAACTGCCCTTGTAAAGGCTATTGAAACCCTGTCAGCTGTTGCCGGTGTTAATGTTAAAATGGCCCGCAGAAGAATTGCCGATAAGCTTATCGAGGATAACGCTTATAAGTTTTAAGGGTTTTTTAATCGTTAAAAAAAAGACAAGGCAAAGACCTTGTCTTTTTTTTTGATTATAAGACCTGCCTGCCTCTTCCAGGCCGTTTTACAGCAGGCAGGCCTGACAGCGTCGTTCTGGCATGGACCTGACATCCGTTACCTGGAGACATCTACTATGGTCGCAAGACAAAGCACAGCCAAGCAGATTAACGTGTAAATTATTCGAGTATGAAATAAAATACGTATATTTACGTAAATAAATTCGAATATGGAAGAATATTATGCGCTATTGGAAAAATACAATTTCTGGAGCGGTAAGGTTCCGGAAACAGGGTATATTCGAAAAACATATACGAATAAAATCTCTGAATATGTTGGCAGTAAGCTTATTAAAGTGTTGGTGGGTCAGCGTCGAACGGGAAAAAGCTATATTCTTCGTCAAATTGCTCACAAGTTGATTACAGATGGCATAAGACCACAGAACATACTATATATCAACAAGGAATTTACTGATTTCGATTTTGTTCGCAATTATCGCGACCTTGAAAGTCTTGTGAGGTTTTACCGCGAGAGACTTAAGCCAAAAGGTAAAATATGGCTTTTCATTGACGAAATACAGAACATAATTGGCTGGGAACAATTTGTAAACTCCTGCGCTCAGGATTATACAGAAAGCTATCAGATATTTATCAGCGGTTCCAATTCAAAAATGCTTTCATCGGAATTATCAACATTACTCTCTGGCCGCTATGTTGTCTTTGAGGTATTCCCTTTTAGTTTTGCTGAGTATATTGGGATAACACAAAAGAAGGAAACTAAGCAAAGTTACATTGAGTATATGGAAAGCGGGGCATTACCTGAATTGTTTGTTTTGCCCAATGATGAAACCAGGCGAAATTATATTTCTGCCGTAAAAGATACAGTATTACTGCGTGATATCATTCAACGGTACAGTATTAAAGAACCCAGGCTATTGGAGGATGTTTTTGTTTATTTAGTCAACAATGCTTCCAATATGGTTTCCATAGTTAATATTGTTAACTTTTTCAGGAGTAATGGAAGAAAAACCACGTATGACACTATTGCCGCATATATTGGATATATCGAGGAAACCTTTATGATTCACAAGGCTGAGCGTTATGACATAAGAGGAAAGGAAACTATATCGGGCAACTGCAAGTATTATATCAACGATTTATCATACAAAAACTACCTGTATTCCGGATTCGGTTATGGGATGGGTTATAAACTTGAAAATCTTGTTTACCTGGAACTACGCAGGGCCGGGTACAAAGTATATATTGGAGCTATGCGCGATAAGGAGGTTGACTTTGTGGTAATGAAAGGGGACAGAATAATGTATTTTCAATGCGCTTATCTTTTAATGGATGAACAAACCACAAGGCGGGAATATGCCATGCTGGAGGCAATACCAGACAATTATGAAAAAACAGTTATTTCGCTTGATGATATCGCTTTGCCTTCAAATAAAGGCATTCGTCATATCCAGGCCTGGCGCCTTCACGAGATACTATAAGCGAACAAGTGTAATATCGCAAGGGCTTTATTGTGCCGGTATGTTCTGGGAAGAATGAAGGAATGAAGGAATGAAGAAATAGGGTGCTGGTGATCTTCGAAATTCGATGTTCGGTGTTCGGTGTTCGGTGTTCGGTGTTTGTTTGAGCTTTGTGCTTTGCGTATCCCCCTTTGGAGGGGTAGGGGGCGGATAGTTTAAGGAATCTCACATCACGAATTCCCTTCAAGCGGTTGGAAACCCTTGAAGGGTACCTCTTGTTAATCTGGGTTGAT
>CAZUBW010000096.1:0-14241 GCA_964618645.1 uncultured Bacteroidales bacterium
AGCCGAATTACGAAAAGCCTTATAGCACATGGCCGATCCGGATATAAGCAATACCGCTGCAACCCAAAACATAAGCCTGATATCGAGATGAAATTTCATCCATAAGAAAACCAGCGAAAAGAGCGGAATAAAAAAAGAAACCGAAGTAACGAGGGTTTTATTGCCCCACTTCATGGCTATATACCAGGTAAAATACCCCAGTGTGGTGGGTCCTGCAACCGTATAAAGCAAATCGGGTGATGTTACAATAGCATCCAGCTGAACCGAAGCCAGGTTCCCACCCGCAGCCTGAATAACCAGGAAAACAAAACTGCTGATTAAAAACACCACCGGGATGCCTGCCATATCATTGCTACTGACATGTTTTACGGTGAGATTCGAATACAATGCCCACGAAAGTGCCGCCATAAACACCAGCAAATAAGCTATAATATTGTCATCACCGGCTTTCAACAGGGCTGCAATATCGTTATGGTTGTTTCCCTGTAAAACGGCCAGGGCAATACCTGCAAGCGACAGCAACAGACCCGGGAGAAATACCAGCATGGATACACGGGCCCTGAACATGGGGATCCGCAGTATGTAAATCAATACAGGCCATGTATAATTCAGCAGGGTCACAATAATCAGCTCCTCATTTTTTCCGGCCATGCCAATAGCCACAAAAAGCAACACGTTGTTGATCACAAAGAGCAAGCCGGTTTTCAAATAATATTTAATGGGCAGGCTGTTGAACGACTTAATAAAGTTGGTTTTGCGGTTAAAAAGCAAAAAAAGCACGGCTGTGAATAGTCCACTGTAAAAGTAAATCAGAAAGGCACCATTCATATACCCCTGCGACTCGAACACGCTTTTGGAAAATGCAATATTACTGGCCCACAGCAAAACAGCCAGAATGCCCGCTAATGTTGCAGCGTAATACACAGAAAGGTTTCTCTTACCAGGTGTCATAAGCGAAAATGATGCACAAAAATAGAATATATGCTCATTGTGCTTACAAAATAGTTAATTTAATCGGATTATTACAACCATGACCAGCGATCAGATCATCATTGTGGGGGGAGGACCGGCAGGTTTAATGGCCGCAGACAGGCTTAGCAAAGCCTTTACAGTGAGCCTCTTTGAAAAAGAAAACACCATTGGAAAAAAGCTATTGGTAGCCGGAAAGGGAAGCTTTAACATAACCAACAACCTGCCCGAAGCGGCATTCATCCGTAAATACACACCTGCCGCATTCATGCAGGAAGCCCTTCATTCATTCAACAACAACGCTTTGCGGCAATGGCTTGCTGACATGGAAATTCCTACATTTGTCGGCACCAGTGGCAGGGTATTTCCCGTGAAAGAAATAAAAGCCGCCGATGTGCTTGACCGCATCAAAACCAGGCTGGTGAAACAAGGCGTCAGGTTTTACCCCGGCTTCCGGTGTACCGGATTTGATGCCCATCACGGGGTGATTTTTGATAACCAGGGACAAACGGTGGTGCACAAGGGCCGGTACATCATCTTCGCTTTGGGGGGAGCATCGTGGCCTGCCACCGGTTCAGACGGAAAATGGCTGCCATGGTTTGAATCCATGGGAATTGCCACTAAACCTTTTGAAGCTTCCAATTGCGGTGTAAATATCCGCTGGCCCAAATCCATTGTTGTGCCGCATGCCGGGAAACCCCTGAAAAATCTTAGTATTTCCACTTCTGATACAACAGTAAAGGGAGAAGCCATTATCACAGACTATGGCCTGGAAGGCAATGCCATTTATCCGCTGGTCCCATCACTTCGCCTTTCGCTCACCCGGGGCATACCTGCAACCATTCACCTCGACCTTAAACCGGCAAATTCCCTGGAAGAACTTATCCATAAAACAGCCGGAAAAACCATTCCTACCAAAGAATACGACAAATTTTTCAGGCTGAACACAGTGCAAATGGCAGTTATCAAGGCCTTCACCTCAAAAGAGCAGTTCCTTTCAGTTGCTGATTTTATGAAGCAAATCAAGTGCCTTACGCTACCGGTAGATGCATTGCGGCCCGTTGCCGAAGCTATTTCCACAGTTGGCGGGGTCCCGCGCGATGCCCTGAATAGCAATTTCTCCCTGAAGAAATACCCCTGGATATTCACCGTTGGCGAAATGGTGGATTGGGATGCGCCTACCGGGGGATTTCTACTGCAGGGCTGCTTCGCCATGGGAAATTACGCAGCGCAGACCATTCTGCAACAGGCACCCATTAATTAGCGTCCGTCAATAAAGTTAGAAAAATGCTTAACAGGATATGTGTCTGTTCAGAGAGTTCCATTTGCAAGGCTTGCGCAGTCCGAAAATGCGCAGTTTACTATTCGTAAATGAGCAATTTTCGGACAAGCGTAACGCAGCAAATGGGACTTTATGGACAGACACTAATTAGTGAAAAAGCTGCTTCATCAACTCCTTATCTACTGTGAAAGCTGGACTGAAGGCATCCGATTGCATATACCCGATTATTGAACGGTACAACTGAACTGCCTCGGGCTTGTCACTCATCTCATGCAACGGCGCCATGCAAACCAGCAGTTTCCCCTCGCCTGCCCTGAATTCAAAGATCAGTCCCAATTTATGATTCCGCTCCAGGTTGTCAATGACCTGCACAAGCGGCCGGTAACCTGCAGGAGTTTTGTCGAGTATCAACGGGCGGGCCGACCGGATAATCGAAAACCATTGCCAGTTGGTATGAAAATCGGTCGGGAATGAGCCAAACAGCGGATGTCCGGGGTTGGTTAATATACCCAGCGTTCCCGGCGAAACAGGTTTATTATTGGAAACACTGATATTCCTAAACATACCGTAATTCCAGAATTCCGGGGGAAATAAACCGCCAACACTGTTTTCCTTCACCATTCCGGGTAACGGAAAAAGCAATACCTTTTTACCTGCCTGAAGCGCCGCCAGTACATCTTCGCCTGGCTTATCAGTAATAACAACATCTCCTGTTTCTATTGTTCCGGGAACGGGGAACACCCACAACGGGTACTCATTGGCATAACCACCCTCCCCGAGCCACACCCTTAAAGTAAGCTTACCGGCGTCTTTGTGAGCGCTTAATGAAACGGCTATATCACCTGCGTTTGTCAACTGCCCCTGCAGGATCTGTTTCACATCTGTCTTCCCGGATTGTATAACCTCACCTCCCGGGTTTTTGAGTTCCCAGTTTACCGCACTGGCAATCACTTCAGGGCTATAATTGGCTACCGTTATGCCGGCCCTGAATTCCTCATCAGCAGTATAGCAATAGCGGGAAAATTGTGCCAGCACTACCACATCGTTACACGATTGCAACCAGGCATCGCGGCTAATCACGCCCTTATCGTCCATAAAGGCATCCAAAATACCCACCAGTGCTGTTCCCTGACCAGGGAAATCCTGCAGGTCGAGCAACTGGAACCCGGCAAAACCCTTTGTCCGGAAGGCAGCTTCCATCTCAGCTTTATAGCATAAAGCCGACCAGGCCCCGGACGCCTTTTGAAAATCGCTGTGCTGATCCATCATGCCTGCTTTGTTTAGCCGGTTGCGGAATACCTCCAGGTTCCAGGCCCTTAATACACCGGTATATTTTTCAATTTCGCGGTAATCGGGAAATACCTGGTACTGGCCTATTTCGTGACTTACAACGGGCATATCGATTTGCGATACGGCATGCGCAAAGGTAACCTGGGTATTGGGTGTTGTGGAATTAAGGATACCCCCGTCGCGTGAATCGGCATAGGCATGGGTTAGCCGGGTATGCGTAAGTATGGTGTCATGTGCATAGGGGGTGCGGGCGGCTACAAAATAATCCGAACAGGCCCGGGGAGGCACATACCCGATATTGTTGTTTGAACCCATGGTGTATAACGGCCGGTTATCATAATCCTTAAAAGCCTTTACATTGCGCTCTACTAAATCGTGACCACCCCAGATTTCATTGCCATGCGAAAACATCACAAACGAAGGATGGTTGGCATACCATTTCAGCATGGCCAGGCCCTCTGCTTTTAACATGTCTGCCACCGAATCGGTATCGAGACCGCCCCAGAAAGGGGTTTCAACCTGCAGGTAAATCCCCACGCTGTCTGCTGCATCAAAGGCTGCTTCGGGCGGACACCACGAGTGAAACCGGTAATGGTTGATGCCGTATGACCTGGCTATTTTAAATATCCTGGTCCAGCCTTCCGTATCCATGGGTGGATGACCGGTGAGCGGAAATACGCAGGCATCGTTCTTGCCCCGTAGGAAAACCACCCTGCCGTTAATGGTAAACTGCGTTCCCCGGACTCCGAAGGTTCGCATTCCAAAGGGCACTGTTTTGCTGTCTTTCAACTGACCACTGCTGATTACCGCGGTCAGCTTGTACAAGGGTTGCCGGTAATCATCCCACCATTGCATCTGGCTACCCAGTTCGTATTCGAGATGCACAGCCGAATCGGTTACAGGCACCGTGTATCGCCGTCGCTTCAGGTTCTTTGTCTTTTTGCCGTATTGTTGCTGAACATAAAGCTCAATGTCCACTTCTTTTACATCGGGTGCTTTTTGCACATTCAGCCTGACGCTGATTCTCTTCTTTTCCGTATCGGGAAAAACCTGAATATCGGTAATATGTGTTTTGGAAGCAGCTTCGAGCTGCAGCTTTCCGATTATTCCGTTCCAGTTGGTTTGGGTGTCATCGGAATAAATGTGCACATTTCCGTAAGGGGTATTCCTAAGACTGTTATCAATCCGGATGGTCAGGGTATGCTCTCCGGGCTGCAGGTATGGCGATACGTCAAAACACTGCGGGGTCTGCAGTAATTTCGAATCACCCACCAGCTGATCGTCAACCCATACCATCGACGACTTTGTTCTTTCCAGCATCAGTGTTATGTGCTTATCTTTAAAACTTTCGGGAATACGGATTTTTTTCCGATACCAGGCAACTCCTTCATACCGGTATAACCGGTTCAGGTGCATGGTAGTGGTATCGGTATTGCGGTATCCTTTCCGGCCCAGGTCGGTGGTTCCGGGTAATGTAATGGAATCAGCCAGGTCAGTGTTATACCAGGCCATTTGCATTCCGGTGTTTTCGGGATCAGGCGCAAACTGCCAGGTACCCGTCAAATCGAGTACCTGCCTGGTTTCTTCGGGTTGATGTTTGCACGAAATGAACAATGTCAATCCCAAAAAAAGGAGAATTTTATGTTTCATGTTATAATGGTTTTATGCTGAACATCTAATCTTTTTACATGCCGATGATGGCAATTTAACCAAATATTTTTGAAATACATGCCTTCCCGGCTTCAGTGTCGCGATGTACCCTGCTTTATTTTTGCCCTGATGGCCGCTGATTCGCCCGACAACAGGAAGTCGCGTGTTGCATCCGGCAGAAAATCGAGGACATCGCCCAGCCTGTCTTCCCGGATGGCCTGCCTGACTTTAGATGCACTTATATAATCGGGGTTCGGACCCGTGTTTGTTCCAACTGTTTTGCGCTCGAGTTCAATAACTTCGACACCCTTTGGCGGAAGAATCCTTTTCATGGCCTCGTTATATTCCCTGGTGGTATTACAATACACCTCGGTTCCGATATATCGCCGGGTAATGCCCAATACAGGCACTATGTAATGTGCAAATACATTTACATCCAGTTCCGCCTGTTTCTGCATTACCGTGCTCACTTCCTCGCATTTCAAAAAGTACGATGGAAAAGTTGCACCCGAAACCACGTACATACCGCCTTTTACCATAACTACATTTTTCAGATGCCGTGTTCCTGCTTCAATCAACTTCCATCGCACGGGAAATGGAAAGGCTGAACGGTCTTCTTCGACTACAAAAAGGTAAACCATTTCGTTTTCCGCAGCAGCGCTTTCGATCAGGTACTTGTGGCCGTTTGTAAAAGGATTGCAGTTGACTACAATGGCCGCCACGGCGTTGGTTCGGGTTGGAACCACCAATGTTTTCAGGTATTCCTGGTAAGTCCGGATCGACTCAAAACCAAATTCCAACACGGTAAATAAAGGCGCAGCCGTTGCTATCTGTGTATATCCCAGCCCCGCAAAACGCACAGCATTCTCGGGTCGTGTAAACACAAAAGTATGCTTGTGGATTTTCAGTAACTTTTCGGTTAGGTTGGTGACAATAAGCGCGAATGCTGTAGTATCTCTGAATGCCGGGGCCACTGCAATATATTTGAGAATCCTGCCCTGGTGCGAGCCCGTTCCCACCAGGTCGCCCTTCAGGTTGTAAACGATCATGGTGCTTTCCACTTCAGCCGGATCAAAAATCAAATCCACCGTGGCAAGAAAATCCTTTACCAGTTTAACGTCAAAAGGATTGCCCAAATCAATGGTTTCCTGTCTGAAATCAGTATCTTCAAAATTCATGCTTCGGTTTTGTATAACTCACTTTCGTTAACAGATGCTGGCAGCATGTTACTATCAAACACCGACTTTGTCAGCGAATGGATAAAAATACTCATCACCAGCAGATCGGCGGTGCCCCCGGGCGATATTTGCTGTTCATGGCACCAGGTAATTATTTGGTTATAGTTGCCAGGTGAGAAATTCTCATATGCAGCTGCCGCCAGCTGCTTAAAGGTATTCAGCGCTTCGCTGCCACCCCTGTGAAGAATGTTGGTGTCGTTGTTATGCGCGGCAATGGAAAGCAGCGTCTTAATCAGCGCTTCATCACTAACTTCGCCCCCGGCTTGTAACACAGGCAGTCCATAGGCAAAAACAACCGGGTATCCCATCTCGGCTTCACCCCTGGCACCGGTAAACCCATATGCACGGTATACCTTTTCGCCATGGGTGCGCGCTGCCCGTGAACTGTTTTCAAGTTCCCTGGCTGTAATGCCGGCACAGATCTGCTTCACTATATCGCGGAACCTGTTGCTGTTGAAAGAGTCGCTGCCGGCCAACAAATTCCCGCAGGCAAAAAGGCCAATTCCCAGCAGAAAAATAAGGCCCTTCTGGGTATTCACCCCGTTGGTTGCAGCAAACATGTCCTCTTCCATCTTTAGTCCAATGGAACGTATCAAAGGCAGGGCTTTCGACAGATCATCTGCCTTATACCGAAAACCCTCCTCCACAAGCCGCGCAAACCAGGGAACTATGGCTTCGGTTGATTTCTGAAAGGTCTGGTAATTCATGTCGCGGTGACTACCACTGCTGTGGCGGTCGACCAACCCCGGTTTAGGGGTTAGCGATATTTCTGCCATAACCGCCCTGGCCGCCAATGCCGAAACCTGTTTGATAATGCGCTTTTCTCTCCTGTCAGCACAGTAATTTTTCATACGGCTGAACATGAACGATCGCAATTCGTCGATGTTGTGCCGGTTCTGACGGCGACATTCGATGGCCGGTCTTTCACCGCAGAAAAAGCAAAGCTTTGATTCGCCCGACGAAACCGGATTGCCTTCCTTACTGGTTATATCTACATCGAGAAACCGTCCGTGCGGATGGCTTTTTTCGAACTTTTCGGCAAGCATCTTCACACGATTCACTTCAACCAGCGTTGTAAACGGAACCAGGTAGAAATCGCCTGCTGCATCAACCGAGCATATTGCTTCATCATCAAAAACAGGGATGGCATTTTTTTCAAGCCATTGCAACAAATCGTGTAAACAATACCGGAAAAAGGCTCCCGAAGCAGTGTTGCTTTTGGGATACCCGGGCACGTTAAGGGTAAGGCTTACGGAGGGTCTGTGCGAAAGCGCTATTTTCTTCCGTAGTAAGGCCCTTTGTTCCCTGGCCATGAGTATGTGTTGTAAAGGTTCGATGGCGCAGCGCTGTTAAACAGGCAATTTATATTGTTTTTCCTGTATCTGGTGAATCACATCAATAATGGTTCCGTCGCGGTACTCAACCACACCGATAATACGGTCGGTATACTCGAGCGGGCTGGGAACGCCGGTAATCCTGTCCACTTCCTCCTCCAGGTCGTGAATATCCTTGATATTCATGCCCGCCTTCCGAAGCGATTGTTCCAGTGCCTGAAAAGCAGGATTGACACAAATGCCCCGTTCGGTAACCAGCACGTGAACCGTTTCACCCGGTGTAACCACTGTATGTACACGTTTTTTAACAATGGGAATTCTGCCACGGAACGAGGGGCAAACGACCACCGTGAGCGTGGCACCCGATGCCGTATCGGAGTGTCCGCCTGAAGCGCCCCTGACATAGCCTTCGGAGCCGGTGATCACATTCACGTTAAAATTCACATCAATCTCCAGTGCCCCCAGCACAACCACATCGAGCTTGTTGGTAATGCTACCGCAGTTAAACGGGTTGGCATACAGCGCAGCCGGAACCTCAATGTGTCGTCGGTTGGTGAACAACGAATGGCTTACAGCAGCGTCGAATGATTGTACATCAAATATGGTTTCAAACAGTCCGTCGTTTAGCATATCCACGCAGTACGATGTAATACCGCCCAGCAGAAAACTGCCTTTTATGCCCTTCGCCTTCATTTTTTCGCGGATGAACTTGGCCACTGCCAGCGAAGCACCACCTGCCCCTACCTGGAAGGAGAAACCGGGCTCAAAGAAACCCGAGTGTTCAATAACTTCAGCCGCCAGTTTGGCAATGCGTAAATCCATCGGCGAATTGGTAATACGTGTGGTACCGGTGGCAATTTTCGACGGATCGCCGATTGAATCCACCACCACCACGTAATCGACAAAGTTCTGGGTAATCGATAAGGGTATACAGGGATAATCGACCAGGTTATCGGTTACCACGGCTACCTGTTTGGCATACCGGGCATCAATTACGGCATAGCCGATGGAACCAAATGCCGATTTTCCATGGGCGCCGGTGGCATTCCCTTCGCAGTCGGCCGCTGACGCGGCAATTACGGCCAGGTCAATTTGCACCTTGCCGGTATGGATACCGCGCACCCGTCCGCCATGCGATTGAATCACCACAGGGGTTTCCAAAACGCCATGTGCGATAGCCCGGCCAAGTTCACTGCGGATTCCCGATGAAAAAATCCGGGTAATGGTACCATCCTGAAGATAGGGCAAAATAGGATCGTGACATTCGAGCAAAGATGACGATGCCAGTGTAATTTCACGAATTCCCATGTTATGCAGAATGGTCAGCGTTTGCACCAGCAGTACATCGCCATTGCGCAGGTGGTGGTGAAACGAAACCGTCATGCCGTCGTGCGGATTACTGCGCATTATGGCTTCTTCGAGGGTGCCGCACAATTTACGCTGATGGGGGAGATAGGCTTTGTTGGGAGGGGGAATGGTAGGTTCATCCATCCATCCTTTTTTAATTTTGGCATAGGCGCCTTCAAAAGGTTCCAGTCGGCCCAATCCTTCAATAAAAGCAGGCACATTGCGTCCCAGGCTGTTCAACATGGTGTTGTTATTTTCCGTTAATCGTATTGTTTTCCGCTTCCTCTCCGGGAAGTGCAACATTTGCCAGTTGCAGTATATATTCGGCCCTACGCACCACAGGTGCATCAATCATTTTTCCGTCGATGGCAAAAACGCCCAGGCCTGATGAGGCATTGGACCTGAACTCCTTGACAATGCGGTAGGCCTTGCGTATTTCCTCGTCGGTTGGTGTGTATACCTGGTGAATAATGTCTATTTGCCTGGGGTTGATAACCGCCTTGCCGGTAAACCCAATCTTTTTGGCATATTCGGTTTCCCTGCGCAACCCTTCCTCGTCGTTTACATCGGGGAATACGGTATCAATAATGTCAATATGGCTTGCTTTGGCAGCCATAACAATGCGTTTGCGCGCGAAGTCAATACCCGCACCATCGGGGGTGTAAATTATGTTCATATCCGCGGTCAGATCCTGTCCGCCCACGGTAATGGCATCTATTCGCTGAAATTTGCTGGCAATGTCAAAAACCTGCTGTACCCCCATGGCCGTTTCAATCATGGCATGGATAGTCATTTGGGTATGCGGTAGGTGATGTTTGTCTTCGATTTTTTCGATCAGTTCCAGCAAATGGCTTACCTCTTCGGCCGATTCGGTTTTCGGGTAGCGGATAGCCGAGGGCTGCAAAGGCACAATTTCTTCGAGATCATGTATGCCAAAAGGAGTGCTTAAATGGTTAACCCGCACACATACTTCAGTGCCGTAAAAATCAACCGAGCGGATCATATTCCGGACCAGTGTGCGTGCCGCGTCTTTCTGGTTAAGTGCTACAGAATCCTCCAGGTCGAGCAATATACTGTCGGCACCGTATACCCCACCCTGCTGTATCATGGCCGGGTTATTGCCCGGGATATACAGCATGCTCCTGCGTTTCTTCATGGTTCGTGTCATGGTCGGGGGCCTTATAATTGTGTACCCTGTTGCATGTCGAGCGATCGCCGGATGGCCGTTTCGAGCCGCGCCATAATGGTAGGTTCAAGCGCTCCTTTATCGCGGGCAATCACATGAATGTCGGTAAGATTGTATTCATCGAGCATGGCATTGACGATTCTGCTGAAACTTGCGCCATACTGATGCAAAACAGTGGAATACAATTCAATATTCCGGCCCGATTTTTCAGGTAACGGTTCAATCAGGAATAACACATCGCTCGATTCGAATGTGCCTGCCTGCGCAGCCTTATTGGGACTCATGCAAAAATGTGTTTGGTTGTTTTAATACCACCAAATTAACACATTTGTAGCAATTAAATAATGCCATAACTCATGGTTGGGGAATGGGGGCTGGGTGCTAGGTGCTGGGTGCAGGATTCCCTTCAAGTGGTTGAAAACCCTTGAAGGGTGCTAGGTGTTCGGTGTTTTTTGTGGTTTAATATGGTTTGATAGGGTTTGATAGTGTTTGATAGTGTTTGATAGTGTTTGATAGCATTAGATACCGATTTATGAATTCCGAAGTTCCATGAAAACATCGTATCTGCTGTTGGATTGTTTCAGTCACGGATGTTGTATTTCGGGGTCGGACCAGACTAAATAATTGTTAATTAAATATTTAATCATCAAAAACAATCTTTTATTGGCCTTAAAGCCTGATTTTTGGGCTCAAAAACGACCCTATCCGATATTTCTATATCATTGTACAATTTAATATATACCCACGATTGCAAAACAAGCCATTTAAAGAGCAACTATTTGCGCTGGGGTATAAAAAAAAATTTCCTAAGAGGGTTAAAAATAGGCTTAAAAATGATGCTCTAAGCTTAAAAACCAGCAGAAAATAAGGCTCATTATTCTGGATATTAATATTTTAGCTTGGTCCGACCCCCCTGCTAAGCGAAGTCTGTGACTTCGCTTTTCTAAACTGTAGTCTGCGACTACGTTTCACACTGTTCTCCATGGCAAACTAATATCAATTACCTCCAAAACACAAACCATATCAGCATACCATCTGGCACCTGAATATAATTAATCTTCCGGCTTTTCAACCAAACCTGCACGTACCGGATTATTGTGCAAGTAGTCTATTTTGTTACGGATAAATTTAGCAAAATATTGATTTATTTATTCGTGGTATCATTCAAAAGGCAATTGCAAATTGCCCTTTAAAAACGGCGAAGTCACAGACATTCGCCGAGCAGCTCCGATTGAAGTCTACGGCGAACTGGAGGGGATAAAGACCTGTCAGAGTCGATAGACCTGACAGAGTCGGTGTAGGATGTTTGATAGGGTTTGATAGAGTCTGGTACCGATTTATGAATTCCGAAGTTCCTGTAAAATATCGAATCTACTGTTGGAAATCGTCGTGGATTATCCGGCTAAGATGAAAAAGAATCAATCCTTAAAGTCATTAAGGTCCTGATCCGGGATTTTAACGCAAGGCAGGCTTATGCTATATAAAAAAAGCTAATTCTTTTTATCGCAAAAAACTTCTTGCAAGGAACTGTTTAATGTCGGGACCAAGGACAAACTGTCACTCCAGATAACCTGTTTACCTTCCATTTTAAGATCTTCTAATGTTTGGAGAAAATCTGATGGAAGGTGAAATTGTGATTCACGAATCATAACAAAGCCAATTTTTAACTCCTTCCACTTTTTTGTTGAGCTTTCCTTTTTGATTAACAGCGGCAATTTCAGATTCTCCTTTGCACCCAGAACTATCAATTCCGGATAATTGGCATCACAATCCGGATGAAGAATCGAATAGTTTGTGTCACTAAGTACAAAATTGCTATGGTAGTCACATGTAAATAGCCAGAAAGCAACAAGGGAGTCGCTTTCATTTGAAATCGTCACATCAGTCAACATTAAGCCGGTGGTCCCGGTTGGATGGGTTGTCTTATAAAAGCCATTGTTTTGTATGTGAATTGCTATTCCCTCATTGGTCGACAAATTTCGGTAATCTTCCTTGCAGGTAAGCATCGGAATGCTGATTAATAAGGCAGAAAAAAGTGTCCGTATCTCTTTAAAGAGAAACTTCTTCCCCTGGAGATATTTAGTTTGCATGAATCAGGATTGATTGATCGTTGGCATCAAGAATATCGACTATACCACATCTGTTTTTATTTGACCAATTTATCATTTGAATTTTTATCAAATCTTGTGAACCTTCAACGCTGACCTCATAAACAATAGTGGCACTAACCTTTGCATATTGATCAATTATAAGCCAGTTACAGCCTTTAGTGGTTGCTTGGCCCACTAGTTGTTTCACTGTACAATGTGTTAAAAGGAGTTCCAGCGTAAAACTCTTACTGTTTTCATCATCGGTTAGATTTTGACCGTAACTATTACGGATATATTTATCACGCAAGCCTGCTTCTATTTCTGAATGGCTGTTAAAATAAACATTATAGTCATGCAAAGTAGGCACATATTTGTCTGATGATATCTTATGAAGAAAGCTCATGATAATTCTTTCATGATAACATCCATCTTGAGGGCATACCTCAAAAGAGCACAAAAGAAGCATTGAGACCCATGTGAACAGAAATTTTCTTATGTTAACAATTTTAACCAATTGTAATGCTTTTCATAATAAAAACATCTCGAAAATCCTGATGACATTTTTCCAACTCGGGCACAGTCTGGAACTAACTGGGTGGAAATTGGAACTAAAAATTCCTTTCCTAATTTTAGCATATTCAGTACCAACCATCATGGAAAACAGTCTAATTTAATAAGGTGGATAAGTGATTACCCAATCCATACGCTTTATACTATCCAGACTTAAATCATACCTTTTTAAAAATAAGTTCCTCTTTTTAATCGTATCCCAAGGAACATAATTCATAACGGAATCTGAAAAAATAAAAATTCTGACTTTTTGATCCGTACATTGATCATTTATATACTTTTCCCAAGCACGAAAAGTTCTGATGTAAAGCGGAATGGTTGTATCAGAGACAATTCTTGAACTGCAATTATTATAGGTAATTGTGTCCATTCCTTTTATATAGGAAACCTTAGGACATAATTTTTCTGGCGGTAATAAAGTATCATGATAATACATCACGAAAATAGGTTCATCTGATAGGTTTTTCACTTTTAACCTACTGTCTCCAGGATCACAGGATATTACTATGAAAACCAAAATGTAAAGAAGAACTAATTTATTATGGTTGCAATGGGTTTTCATAAAACTTCCAATTTTCAGGTTCACAAAAGAATTGATACGCTCTAATATTAGCATCTATTTCAAAAGGCATTCTATTATGAATATACGGGCTGTTCCTTAAAGCACTCTTAAAGCTTGGCATCGCAATTTTAAAGAAATATTTCAATCTTCCCATATCAAGATATTGAAGATGGTGACCATATTCATGTTGCAAAAGATAAAGTTTCTCAGGATTATTCCAAACATTATCAGTCCCAATATAAATAGCACGTCCAGTGCATAATCCTCCACCACCATTATAAATTTCATTAGAATAAACTCTAACACCATAAAACTCACCCTCATATTTTGTTAACATGTTTGTGTATTTCCAATAAGGATCATAAAGGTCCCCATTAGTCTTATATGCGCCTGTGGTAAGTATTATTTGAGAATTCAATATACCTTGTTCAGCAATGTAGTCACTAACGCTTCTCCCAGTAAATCGCGAAATGGCTTCACCAAGTGTCATTTGTGGATAATTGTGAGCAGGATAACCTGCATAATTTTTATGAGAAGTCCAATTAATATTCATTAGCTCATCGAGCAATGGCGCCAATCCCATCATGGCAAAACCACTTACACCGCCCCAAAGCGCTCCTTGTACTCCGGCCTCCATGACATCGCTTCCCATTGCTCCTTGTATGTATGCATTTCCTGTGCCTATTATCCATCCGGAAACCATACCAATTGCCGGGAGACCAA